>NZ_CAJPVI010000069.1 GCF_905397435.1 Cupriavidus numazuensis | reverse complement strand
GCCCTGCCGTCCTTTCCGTTCCGCCAGCGCATCGATGCCGAGGTCGTTCCATTCGGGCTGCTCCACGCAAACCGCCGCGGGGCCGTAGACCTCGGTCAGCCCGTAGATCTGGGTGATCCTGATCCCCATGCGCAACAGGCCCTCGATCACCGGCATCGGCGGCGGCGCGCCGCCGATGAGGCCGTGGACCGGATGGTCGATGCCCGCCTTCCACGCTTCAGGTGCGTGGGCAAGCATCGCATGCACGATCGGCGCTCCGCAGTAATGCGTGATCTGGTGCTCGCGAATCGCATCGAGCACGGCGGCAGCATCCACCCGCCGCAGGCAGACGCTGGTACCGGCGTTGGCCGCCAGCGTCCAGGCGAAGCACCAGCCATTGCAGTGGAACAGCGGCAGCGTCCACAGGAACACGGCGTGCCGGGGCATGCCCCAGTCGAGCATGTTCGACAGCGCAGCCAGATAGGCGCCGCGATGGTGGTAGACCACGCCCTTTGGGTTGCCCGTGGTGCCGGACGTATAGTTGAGGGCGATGGCCTGCCATTCGTCGACGGGCTCGCCGCCCTCCCAGTGCGGATCGCCCCCGGCCAGGAAGCCCTCGTATTCGATCTCCGCCAGCCTGCGGCCCCCTTCGACGGCGGGATCGATGAGGTCAATCACCAGCGGCTTGTCGTCGAGCAGTGCCAGTGCGGCTTGGACTACGTCAGCGTACTCCGTGTCGGTGACCAGCACCTTCGCATCCGCGTGCCTGAGCATGAAGGCGATGGCGGCCGCGTCCAGACGCACGTTCAGCGTGTTCAGCATAGCGCCGCTCATGGGCACGCCAAAATGCATTTCCAGCATCTCCGGCGTGTTGGCGGCCATCACGGCCACCGTATCGCCAGTCCTGACGCCGGCCGCCACCAGCGCCGACGCGAGGCGGCGGCTTCGGTCCAGCATTGCCCGCCAGCTCGTGCGGCGCTCGCCGTAGACGATGGCGGTACGCTCAGGGTAGACCTCGGCCGTCCTGCGCAGGAAGGAGATCGGCGTCAGGGGCACGAAGTTGACCGGGCTGCGCTCCAGCCCATCCGCGCTGTGTTCGACGTATTCCATGGATTGCCTCACTGGCTGCAGCCGTGCGTCAGCGCATTACGTCGCGGGAGATGATCATCCGCTGGATCTCGGAGGTCCCCTCAACGATCTCGAGCACCTTGGCATCCCCGAACGCGCGCGATACCGCGTACTCCGTCATGATCCCGTTGCCGCCGTGGATCTGCACGGCCTGGTGGGCCGCCTCCATGGCCTTCTCGGTTGCGAAGAGCTTTGCCATCGAGGCCTGCCGATCGTAGGGCCGGCCCTCGTCCTTGGCCACCGCGGCGTCGTAGAGCATCAGGCGGGCAGCGTGTGCGTGGGTCGCCATGTCGGCCAACTTGAACTGCAGCGACTGGAACTGGTCGAGCGTCTTGCCAAACGCTGTGCGCTCGCTCATGTAGCGGACGGAGCGTTCCAGCGAGCCCTGCAGGATGCCCAGGCCCAGCGTTCCGATCAGGATGCGGCCGGTGCTCACCTGTGACAGGGTCTGCCTGAGGCCGGCCCCGATTTCGCCGAGCAGGTGGTCGGCAGGAATGGCGCAGTCCTCGAAGAACAGCTCGAATGTGGTCGATCCGCGCCAGCCGATCTTGTGAAGCTTCTTGCCATGGCTGAAGCCGGGCGTGCCGTTCGGCACGATGAAGTTCGAAATCTCCTTGCGGCCGTCGGGCCGGGTACCCGTCACCGCCGCAATGACGATCGGGCCGGTGATCTCGGAACCCGAGTTGCTGATGAAGGTCTTGGCGCCATTGATGACCCAGCAGCCATCCTTCAGCACGGCGCGGGTCTGGATATTGGCGGCGTCGGAGCCGGCGTTCGGCTCTGTCAGGCCGATGCAGCCGACCTGCGTGCCGGTCAGGATCGGCCGCAGGAAGCGCGCCTTCTGGCCGTCGGTGCCGTAGTTGTTGAGCAGGCTGGCCGCCGTCGAGTTGGCCATGATGGCCACTGCCACGGCGCAATCGACGCGGGCGATCTCTTCCAGCGCAATCGCGAAGCCAAGCCAGTCGCCGCCGCAACCTCCCCAGGCTTCGGGGTACGGCAGCCCGATATAGCCCAGTTCGCCGGCCCGGCGCCAGATCTCGTAGGGAAAACTCTCCTCTTCCCACAGCCGGTGGGCGACCGGTGCGATCTCTTCCTCGGCGAAGCGGCGCACCGCCTCGCGGATCATCTCGTGGTGTTCTGCGACGTATGACATCGTCTTCCTCCTCAATACGATTCCTGCAGCATCGCCAAGTAATCGTCGACCGTGGCAATGCGGGGATTGGTGGCGTGGCAGTGGTCCTTCGTGGCGGCGACAGCGATGTCTTCCAACACGTCACGCGGCACGCCCATGGCTCCGAGACCGGCCGGCAAGCCGAGACGGGCGTTGAGGTCGCTGATGGCCTGAACCGGGTCCCCGCCGGCGGGCAGGCCCATGGCCTGTGCCAGTGCGGCCTGCTTGGCTTGGGTCGCCGGCTGGTTGAAGCGCAGCACGGCCGGCAGCAGCACGGCGTTCAGCGTGCCGTGGTGCAACGAGACGCCGGGCACCGCGCCCAGCGGGTGCGACAGGGCATGCACCGCGCCCAGCCCCTTCTGGAAGGCCAGCGCGCCTTCCATGGCGGCCATCATCATGTTCCAGCGCGCGTCGCGGTCGCAGCCGTCGGCGGTGGCCTTGCCGATATTGGCCACGCCGCGGCGCAGGCCGTCCAGGGCGATCGCCTCGGCGGGCGGGTTGATGGCCGGCGCCAGGAAGGTCTCGATGCAGTGGGCGATGGCGTCCATGCCGGTCGCGGCGGTCAGGGCCGGAGGCAATCCCAGCGTCAGTTCGGGGTCGCAGATGGCGAGCTTCGGCAGCAGGAACGGACTAAGCAGGCCGAGTTTGCGGCCGGACTCCATGACGATGACAGCGCCCCGGCCCACCTCGCTGCCGGTACCCGCAGTCGTCGGGATGGCCACCAGCGGGGCGACCCGGCTGGTGATCCGGCTCGCGCCGCCCTCCACCGCCGCGTAGGTCTGCAGCGGTGCCGGGTGGGTCGCCAGCAGCGCGGTGGCCTTGCCCAGGTCGATGGGCGACCCGCCGCCCACGGCCACGATGCCGTCGCAGCCATTGCCGAGGTAAAGGCCGGTCGCGGCTGACACGGCGGCTTCCGTCGGGTTGGATGGGGTGTCCTCGAAGACGGTGGGCGTGCAATCCGGGCCCAGGGCGTCGAGCACCTTGTCGGCGATACCGGCGGCGCGGATGCCGCGGTCGGTGACGATCAGCGGTCGCTGGATGCCCAGGCGCTGCAACTCGGCCCCCAGCATCCGGATGGCGCCGAAGTCGATGTGAACGGTAGTCAGGTAGTTGATGACAGCCATGTTTTCCTCGTAGATATGTCGATGCGTCAGGCGCGGAATAGCGTTGGGTCCATGCGCGGAAGCGGCTCCGCCACGCGCACCGGCGGGAAGGCCATCAGGTCTAGCACCTGCGACCTGACGTCAATACCGGGCGCAACCTCCTCCAGCACCAGTCCGTCTGGCGCTACCGAGAAGACTGCGCGCTCGGTGATGACCTTGGCCTCCTGGCCGCGCTCGGCCACGTTGCGCCCGAGCGGATAGGTGATCTCATCCACGCGCTCGACGAACTTGCGCACGCTCCCCTCACGCCCGACCGACAGGAAACCGTCGGTGGTGTCGGCGGCGAGGCCGCCGGTGGTGAAGGTGCCGGTGAACAGCAGCTTGCGCGCGTTGTAGGCGATGTCGATGAAGCCGCCCGGCCCCGGATTGGCCGCGCCGAAGCGGCTGACGTTGATGTTCCCGGCCCGGTCGAACTGGGCAAAGGCCAGCGCTGCCATCGGGCAGTTGCCGCCGTCAATGAAGTCGAACTGCGAGGGGCCGTCGATCAAGGCCTCCGGATACTTGTTGGCGGAGAATTGCCAACCGCTCATCACGACGCCGCCGAAGGGGCCGTGCTCGGTGGTAAAGCTGTAGCGATGCAGGCCGCCGTCGGCGAACAGGCCGTCTTCCATCATCACCGTGGGCACGTCGGACGAAGCGCCGAAGCCGAAGATGCTGACCTCGCCGGGCCTGATTTCCCGGGCCGCCCGCCGAGCGATCACCTTGTCGGCGCCGGGCGTCAGGCGGTCCGAGGCGCGACCGTCGAAAAGCTGGCCGCCGAGATAGGCATCGTCGTACCGGATGTCGGTGGTCATCATGGCGTCGGGTTCCACCACGACGCGATCCACCAGCACGCCGGGAATCCGCACCGCGTGCGCCGGCCGGGCGTGGCGCGGCACCAGCTTGCGCACCTGTGCGATCACGGTGCCGCCTGACGCCTTCACCGCCAGCGCCATGGCCAGCGCGCACGACGTGAGCGGCTCGTCCTCGAAGCTCAGGTTGCCGTGCTCGTCGGCGCTGGTGGCACGCAGGAACGCCACGTCGAGCGGCCAGCTCGGATAGAAGAGGTATTCCTTGCCGTCCAGCTCCTGCATCCGCACCAGGTCGTCGGTGGCGCGCGCCGTGTACTTGCCACCCTGCTGGCGCGGATCGATGTAGGAGCCGAGGCCGATGCGGGTCAGGTAGCCTGGGCTACGCCGGGCGACTTCGCGCAGCCAGTGCATGGTGGCGCCGATCGGCCAACAGTAGGCTTCCACCCGATTCTCGCGGATCAGGCGCATGAACTCGGGGCGCTCGCCGGTGGCCGGATTCACCGCATTGGTAAAGTTGCCCGACACGATCCGCTTCATCAGCCCTTCGACTGCCACGTGATCCATGCCGCGGATGCCCATGCCGTCGCCGACACTGACCGGGAAGAAGAAGGTCAGGTCACGAGGCGAGCCAGTCTCATGGAAGCGTTGCGCCAGCGCCTGGAACAACGCGTCCGGCGTCAGCCAGCCGATCACGCCGACGCTGCCCACGCTCTGGCCGGGCCGGATATCCGAAACGGCCTGCGCCGCAGTACAGATCTTGCTCATGCGATCTCTCACCTTTCTCGCCGCTCGCAGCCCGGGCTCAGGCCTGGAAATGGATAATGTGGGTACCGACGCAGACCGTCTCGCCCCGCTGGTTGAGTAGCGTTGCCTCAGCCCACAGGCGCTTCTTCTCGTCGTCGGCGCGGGCAATGCGGTAGTTCACGGTGAGGGTGTCTCCGATGCGAACAGGCTTGGTGAAGCGCACGTTGTCGTAGCCGTAGGAGACCGCCGGGCGTTTGATCATGTCGAGATACTTGGTCACGGCGCCGGCGATGAAGCCGACCATCATGGCGCCCTGCGCGATGCGGCCGCCGAAGCCCATGCGCTTGCAGTATTCTTCGTCCATGTGATTGGGGTGGTTGTCACCGCTGATGCCGGCGAAGGCATAGATGTCGTACTCGCCGAGGGTGCGCGTGTAGCTGGTGTGCGTGCCAATAAGGGTGGATACGTTGCCTTCGTGCGGGATCTTGATGTCGGACACTTGGTTTCTCCGGGAGTGGGTTGGGTTCAGACCTGGGTGGCGTCAATCCTGCCCGCGAGGATGAGCAGAGATTCGAAGAGAAAGTAGTCGCCCCAGACCAGTTCGTTATCCATGGCGACGCCATTGCGCTTGTTGAAGCAGCCGCCGGTGAGGATGCCCGTCTGCCGTACATCGCCTGGGCTGACCGGGGTCAGGAAGCGGATTACGAGTTGCTCGATGCTCTTGACGGCGGCCTGGCGGTAGACTTCCGCCCGCTCCGGGATGAGCGCAGCCAGTTTGAACAGGCTGGCGGCGGCGATGGCAGTGGCCGAGGTGTCGCGGTTAGTGTGCGGGATGGCGGGATCGTCGAAATCCCAGAAGGCCACGCAGTCGGCGGGCAGGTGCGCGACCCACCAGTCGGCCACGCGGATCGCGTCGGATTTGAACGCCTGCTCGCCGCACGACAGCGCCTGTGCGAGGCCGAGCATGCCCCACGCCTGGGCGCGGGCCCAGGTGCTGCTGTCATGAATGCCCTTGTGCGTGTAGCGCTTCACGAGCGAACCATCGGCAGTATTGAATGTGGCGGACTGGCAAACCGAGCCATCCTCCCGCACGCATAAGGCAATGTGCTGGCGCAGGTGCTGGCGGCCGATCTCGCCCGTGCCGAGCGCGGCGTCGTGCCGCAGCAGCAGCGCCACGGTGCCCGGAATCGCATCGATGTTGGCCTCGCTCGTCCCCACGCTGGAGGCCTCCTCGGCCTCGGTGCCGAGCGGGATCAGGCGGGCCGCTTCGCTGTACATCTCCGCCAGGCCGCGCGTGCCGTCGAGCGCGAGCCCCGCGGCCTGCGGATCGGCAAGCAGCGAGCCACCGAGTTGCGCGCCGTACCAGAAGAGGAATCCCTTGAACACCGACTTCGACGCCACGCGCGGCGCCAGCCGTGCGGACCACATGCGGGCGCTGTCGCGGTACTTCTGCTCGCCAGTGCGCAAGGCAGCCAGCCACAGCATCCCGACCCAGAACCCGCCGGTCCAGTCGCCGGCCGGGGTGCGTGTCCAGGTGCCGTCGGCCGGATTGCCATAGTGCGGAAAGCCCACGTCGTCCTGCGCGATCGTCGCATCGATGCGTTGCAGGATGCGATCGAGCGCATCATCGATCAGTCTGGAATCCATATGTTTGTCTCCATGCGTACATTGGCTTGTCCGGTCTGCGGTGCCAGCCTTGCGGACCGACTGGGGTGGCGTGCGGAGCGGGGTATGCATGGAATCCTAGGGATTGCACAAACTAGTGTCCAATATATAATTAATGGATCTTTGATACTCAATGGATATAGTGATGGACCTTCGCCACCTGCGGTACTTCATCGCCATCGCTGAGGAACTTAATTTCACGAGAGCGGCCGAGCGACTGCACATCGCCCAGCCTCCGCTGAGCATGCAGATCCGCCAACTCGAGGAGGAGATGGATGTCACACTGCTAAATCGCTCGCGTCGGCACGTGGAGTTGACGGAAGCGGGTCGCATTTTCCTTGAGCAAGCGCGGCAGATCCTGCGAGCTACCGAGAGGGCAGTCGTGCAGGCGCAACGCGCGCATCGCGGCGAGACGGGTCGGCTGACGGTCGGCTTCTTCGAACACACGTCCTACACGCTGCTGCCGCCTATCCTGCGCGCCTACCGAGAACGTTTTCCTTCCGTGGAAATCCTGTTGCGCTGGTTTCCGGTCGTCAAACAGGCGGAAGCGCTGCGCCGGGGTGACGCGGATATTTCCTTCATGCGGCCGGTGCCAGACCTTGAGGAAGTGACATGGGAGACCATCCTGGAAGAGCCGTTCGTGCTGGCCGTGCCGGCAAGACACCCGTTGGCGAACGCTGAGTCGATTTCTCTGAAGAAATGTGCGCAGGAGCCCTTCATCATGTACATACCAGAGATGGCGCCGGACTTCCACGCCATGAACATGCGCATGTGCGCGTCGGCGGGTTTTGTACCGAAGGTCATCTCGGAAGTGGGGCAGGTCTATACGCTACTCGGCCTGGTCAGCTCCGGTGCGGGCATCGGCTTCGTGCCAGCGTCAGTCCGGAAGGTGAAGTTCGACCACGTGGTTTACAAGCCGATCGAAGGCCGGCAGCCGACAATCGAGATCATGCTCGGCTATAGTCAGCGCACCCCAACGCCGCTCATGACGGCGTTCATCGAGACGGCCAAAAGCATGCTGTGAGGGTTCCCCCGACCTCGCCCGCTGCAACATGGGCAAGGTGGAGGATGGCGCGGGTGTTCAGCCGCGACGGGAGGTCGGCGACAGGCTACCGTCGACGTGGCGGTCGAGCGCCAGTGGGTTGAAGTCGGCCAGCGCGGCCGGCAACAGGCTGGATGGGAAGTTCTGATAGCACACTGGGCGCAGGAACCGATCGATGGCGGCACTGCCGACAGACGTGCTGCGCCCATCGGACGTGGCCGGGAACGGTCCGCCGTGGACCATGGCGTGGCTCACTTCCACGCCGGTCGGGAAGCCGTTTACCAGGATTCGGCCCGCCCGTTCTTCCAGCCGCGGCAGCAGTTCGGCCGCGAGAGCTTCGTCCGCCGGCGCCATCTGCAGCGTGGCGGTCAGTTGCCCTTCCAGCCCGTCGAGCACCGCCGCCATGTCCGCCGCCGAGCGGCACCTGACGATCAGCGAGCAGGGACCGAATATCTCCTCACCCAGTTCCGGAAACGCCAGAAAGCTGGCCGCGTCGGTGGCGAACAGATGGGCCGTCGCCGCGCAGGCGCCGCTGCTGCTCTCGCCGGTGGCCACGCTTCGGACTGCCTCATGCGCCCGCAGGCGCGCCACCCCGGCGGCGTAGGCGCGGCCGATGCCGGGCGTCAGCATCGTACCCGCCGGCTTGCCTTGTACGGTCCGCCCGGCTTCGGCCTCGAAGCGGTCGCAGTCTTCCCCTTCCAGCGCGATCACCAGTCCCGGGTTGGTGCAAAACTGGCCGACGCCCATCACGAGCGAATCGACGAATTCCCGCGCGATGCCTTCGGCACGATCTGCCAGCGCATGTGGCAGCAGGAGCACCGGGTTGACGCTGCTCATTTCGGCGTAGACCGGAATCGGCAACGGCCTGGCCATTGCCTGCCGCAAGAGCGCGAGGCCACCGGCTCGGGAGCCGGTGAAGCCGACCGCCCGGATGGCGGGATGCCCGACGAGCGCCTGTCCTACGTCATTGCCAACGCCAAAGAGCAGCGAGAACGTCCCCTCCGGCAGCCCGTATTCGGCCACCGCCGCCTGGATGACCCGGCCGACCAGTTCGGAAGTGCCGGGATGCGCTGGGTGGGCCTTGACGACCACCGGGCAGCCCGCCGCGAGGGCCGACGCCGTGTCGCCGCCGGCCACCGAGAACGCCAGCGGGAAATTGCTGGCGCCGAAGACGGCCACCGGGCCCAGCGGGACGTTGCGTCGGCGCAGGTCGGGGCGCGGCAGCGGCGTGCGATAGGGCAAGGGCGTATCCAACGTCGCCCCATGCCAGTGCCCGGCCCGTACAACCCCTGCGAACAGCCGCAACTGGCCCGCCGTGCGCGCCTGCTCGCCCTGCAGACGCGCTCGCGGCAGAGCCGTCTCGGCCATGGCGTGATCGATGAGGGCATCGCCGAGGCCTTCGATGCCGGTGGCGATTGCTTCCAGGAAGCTGGCGCGGGTCTCGGGCGTCGTCTCGCGATACCTCGCAAAGCTGCTCGCAGCGAGGCGGCAGGCCTGATCGACGTCGGCGGGGCCGGCGCCGCCGAACGCGGGCTCGATGTCGGCGGCAAGCGCCGGAGAAAACGCCTTGAACGCGCCAGCGGTGCCGCTGACGCTGCGCTGCCCGATCAGCATATGTCCGGTGATCCTCATGACGCCTTCTTCCCAATGAGCGGGCAGCCACCTTCTTCCATCGGCCGGAACGCCTCGTTGGCGGGAATGGAGGCGATGAGCTTGTAGAAGTCGCCCGCGTACTTCGATTCCGACGGCTTCTTCACCTCGAAAAGATAGAGCGGGTGGATCTTCCGGCCGTCTTCGCGGATGCTGCCCTTGCCGAACAGCTTGTCGTCGGTGGGCATCGCCTTCATCTTCGCGACCACGGCAGCGCCGTCGCCGTCCGCCTTCATCGCCGCCACTGCCTTCAGGTAGTGGGTCACCGCCGAGTACGTGCCCGCCTGCGCCATGGTTGGAAACTTGCCGTTGTTGGCGGCGGCGAATTCCTTGCCGAACTTGCGGTTCTCGTCGGTCATGTCCCAGTACCAGGTCTCGCTCAGCAAAAGGCCTTGGGCGGCTTTGAGGCCGAGCGCCTGGACATCGCTGCTGAAGACGAGCAGGCCTGCCAGCTTCTGACCGCCGGCGGTCACGCCGAACTCGGCGGCCTGCTTGACCGCGCCGATGGTGTCCCCCCCGGCGTTGGCCAGGCCCACTACCTGTGCCTTGGAGGCCTGAGCCTGAAGCAGGTAGGAGGAGAAATCGTTGCCCGGGAAAGGATGCCGGACCTTGCCGAGGACCTTGCCACCGTTCTTGACGACAACGGCCTCGGTGTCGCGTTCGAGCGAGTGGCCGAAGGCGTAGTCAGCAGTCACGAAGAACCAACTCTTGCCACCCGACTTGACAACCGCCTTGCCAGTCCCATTCGCCAGTGCCCACGTGTCGTAGGCCCAGTGGATCGCATTGGGCGTGCAGGCTTTGCCGGTGAGGTCGGAGGTGCCGCCGCCGGTGACAATCATCACCTTGTTCTTCTCCTTGGCCACCTGGTTGACCGCCAGGACGACCGACGAGGTCGGCACGTCGACGATAGCGTCCACCTTGTCCACGTCGAACCAGCGGCGGGCGATGCTCGCCCCGACGTCCGGCTTATTCTGGTGGTCGGCGGCCACGATCTCCACCTTCAGACCATGCTTCTCGGGCGCAAAGTCCTGGACTGCCTTCTTCGCGGCCCAGACCGAACCGGGACCAGCCAGCCCGGCATAAACGCCGGTCTGATCGTTGAGCACGCCGATCCGGACCACGCCGTCCGTGATCTCGGCCTGCGCCGTCGAGGCCGTCAGCAGCGCGGCGAGCGAAAGCAGCTTGATGCGATTGTTCATCATGTGTCTCCTCTACTGTGGGGATAGATATGGGGTGTTCCGTTCAGCGCCAGATTTCATGCCTTTCCTTCCACGCGCCGGCCAGGCACGCCTGCTCCGGCGGGCGTTTCGTCATGACTTGGTGCCGGCACGGCAGCGTGGCACGGTGCGGGCCGGCCGCGGCGGTTGCCTACAATGTTCTGACACAACGCGTTCAACTCGCCGACGATGCCGCGGCGGAACGCCAGCACGCACACGACGAAGATGCTCCCCATGATCACGGTGATCATGGAACCGACCTTGTCGGCCAAGGCGTTCTGGACGGCGACCACGATGCCCGCGCCCACCACCGGGCCGAAGGCCGTGCCAAGGCCGCCCAACAGCGTCATCAGCACGACTTCGCCGGAGGTGTGCCAGTGCGGGTCGGTCAGCGTGGCAAACTGGAAGACCAGGGTCTTGGTGGCCCCCGCAAGGCCGGCCAGGCCCGCCGAAAGGACGAAGGCCAGCAGCTTGTAGCGCGCGACGTCGTAGCCCAGCGAGGTGGTGCGCGCCTCGTTCTCGCGGATCGCCTTCAGGATCTGGCCGAAAGGCGAATGGATGATGCGGTGGATCAGCCAGAAGGCGAACAGGAAGATCGCCAGCACGAAGTAGTACATGCGCAGGTCCGACGCCAGGTCGATCAGGCCGAACAGCCTGCCTCGCGGAATGGCCTGCATGCCGTCCTCGCCGCCGGTGAACGGCGCCTGCAGGAACAGAAAGTAGAACATCTGTGCCAACGCAAGCGTGATCATCGCGAAGTAGATGCCCTGCCGGCGAATAGCGAGCGCCCCGACGACAAAGCCCGCGGCAGCCGAGACGGCCGTGCCGAGCAGCAGGCCGAGTTCCGGGGTCAGCCCCCAGGTCTTCATGCCGTAGCCCGACATATAGGCCGCCGTGCCGAGGAACGCCGCATGGCCGAACGAGAGCAGGCCGGTATAGCCGAGCAGCAGGTTGAAGGCGCAGGCGAACAAGGCGAAGCACAGCACCTTCATCAGCATCACCGGATAGAGCACGGCCGGGGCCGCCAGCGCGCCCAGCAGCAGGACACCGTAGCCAAGATTTCTCATTTTCATACTCGACCTCACTTTTCCTTGCCAAACAGGCCTGCCGGCCGAACCATCAGCACGATGACCATGATCACGAAGACCACCGTGGCCGACGCCTCCGGATAAAACACCTTTGTCAGTCCTTCGACCACGCCCAGCCCCAGCCCGGCGACGATCGCGCCAAGGATGGAACCCATGCCGCCGATCACCACCACCGCGAACACGACGATGATCAGGTTCGACCCCATCAGCGGACTTAGTTGCCCCGTCGGTGCTGCCAGCACGCCGGCCAGCCCGGCCAGGCCCACGCCGAAGGCATAGGTCAGCATCACCATCACCGGCACGTTGATGCCGAAGGCTTGGGTAATGCTTGGGTTCTCGGTGGCGGCGCGCAGGTAGGCGCCGAGGCGGGTCTTCTCGATCGTGAACCAGGTCACCAGGCACACTGTGAGCGAGGCGCCGATGACCCACGCGCGGTATTTCGGCAGGCTCATGAAGCCGAGGTTGAAGGCGCCGGCCACCTCGTCGGGAATCGAATAGGGCTGCCCCGAGACGCCGAACTGGAAGCGGAACAGGCCTTCGATAATCAGCGCCAGCCCGAAGGTGAGCAGCAGCCCGTACAGGTGGTCGAGCTTGTACAGCCACCGCAGCAGGCCGCGTTCGATGGCGATACCCGCTAGCCCGACCAGCGCCGGCGCCGCCAGCAGCGACCACCAGTAGCTGATGCCGAGATACTCCAGGCCCGCCCAGGCGACGAATGCGCCCACCATAAACAGCGCGCCGTGGGCAAAGTTGATGATGTTGAGCATGCCGAAGATCACGGCAAGCCCGAGGCTGAGAATCGCGTAGAACGAGCCGTTCACCAGCCCGAGCACGAGTTGCCCCAACAGCCCCTGTAGTGGGACTCCCAGAATCGTTGTCATGTTGTCTCCTCCGCAGCGGTCTCAGACACCCAGGAGTTCCTGGAGCAGGTGCTGCTTCTCGTGAATCTCGTGCTGGTGGATCTCCGCGGCGATTTGGCCGTGCTCCACCACGTACATGCGGTCGGCCAGCGGCGCGGCGAACCGGAAGTTCTGCTCCACCAGCACGATCGTGTAGCCCTTCGCCTTGAGGTCGCGGATGACCTGGGCGAGCTTCTGCACGATCACCGGCGCCAGTCCCTCGGAGATTTCGTCCAGCAGCAGCAGCCGCGCCCCAGTGCGCAGGATGCGCGCCATCGCCAGCATCTGTTGCTCGCCGCCCGAGAGCCGCGTGCCCTGGCTATGCCGCCGCTCGTGGAGGTTGGGAAACATCGCGTAGATCTCGTCGAGGCTCATCCCACCGCTACCCACCTGCGGCGGCAGCAGGAGGTTCTCCTCGCACGAGAGGCTGGAATAAATCGCCCGCTCTTCCGGGCAAAAGCCGACGCCGAGACGCGCGATGCGGTGGGCCGGCATGCCGATTGCCTCGCGGCCGTCGATCATGACCGAGCCGGCGCGCCGCCCCGTCAGGCCCATGATCGCGCGCAGGGTGGTGGTACGGCCTGCCCCGTTGCGGCCGAGCAGGGTCACGCACTCTCCCTCGTTCACCAGCAAATCGATGCCGTGCAGGATGTGCGATTCGCCGTAGAAGGCATGGAGGTCGGTGACCCGCAGGTATTCCGTCGCCATGATCAATGCCCTCCCGGCGCAGCGAGCGCGGCATCAGCGCTGCCCATATAGGCCTCGATGACCTGCGGGTTGGCGGAGACTTCCGCGTATGTGCCCTCGGCCAGCACGCTGCCGCGCGCCAGCACCGTGATGGCGTCGCAGATGCCGGACACCACTTTCATGTTGTGCTCCACCATCAGGATGCTGCGATTGGCCGAGACCTTCTTGATGAGTTGCATGACGCGGTCAACGTCCTCGTGGCCCATGCCTTGCGTGGGCTCGTCGAGCAGCATCAGCTCGGGGTCGAGGGCCAGCGTGGTGGCGATTTCCAGCGCGCGCTTGCGGCCGTACGGCATCTCGGCGGTCGTCATGTCGGCGAAGTCCTCCAGTCCGACGTCGGAGAGCAATGCCATGGCCCTGTCATCGAGCGATGCGAGGACTTTCGGCGAGCGCCAGAACTGGAAGGAAATCCCGAGCCTGCGCTGCAGCGGGATACGTACGTTCTCGAGCACGGTCAGGTGCGGAAACACCGCCGAGATCTGGAAGGAGCGCACCACGCCCCTGCGTGCGACCTGCGCCGGCTTCTCGCCGGTGATCTCGGCACCGTTGAACCGTATGGTGCCGCGCGTGGGATCCAGGAACTTGGTAAGGAGGTTGAAGCAGGTGGTCTTGCCTGCACCGTTCGGACCAATCAGCGCGTGGATGTGCCCACGCCTGACCTTGAGACTGACGTCGTTTACGGCGACAAATCCCTTGAATTCTTTCCTCAATCCGACTGTTTCAAGAATGAGATTGCTTGCCATGGTCATTTCCGCGCCCGTTGTTGGGTCTGCTGGAGAATATGGCCGCAGCTAGATCACGTCCAATATATTATTGGTTATTCATTGACACTTTTTGTGTATATGACGGATGCGCCAGCCAGTCGGGCGCTACTCGCGAATTGTCGGGGACGTCACAGGACACGAAGGGGTGTCGAAGTGCCACAAAGCGACAGAAGCGATTGGTATCTGCACCCGACTTACGCGGTAACGCCAGCGCGCGAACCGCTGGGCATGTTTGACGCCTACATGTGGGCGCGCGAGCCCAAGGGTCCGGATGGCGTGCGGCCCGGCATCAAGGAGAGTACCCGCTGGACCGAAGGGTATGAGCGGATCGCCGAACAAGCGGCCACACTGCCTGCTACGCGACTCGTCCATGTGGCTGACCGGGAGTCGGACATCATGGCGCTGATGGTCAAGGCAAAGGAGTAGGGCCACCCGGCGGATTGGCTACTGCGCTCGCAGCACAATCGCACCTTGCCTGGCGGGGGCAAGCTGTGAGACCGATCGCGTACTCTGCGCTGCTGAAACGCTGCGCGCGTTACGTGAGTGACTCCGCTGACTTATGTATAAAGGTATGCCATGAACGGCCTGTCGAATCAACGAATTGAATGGCCGCCTTCCATAGGCTGACGAGGTCGCTGGCCAACTCACTTTGTTGACTCCCAACGCACAGACAGCGCCCGAGCGTCATTTCCGTTTGGCGCCTTCACAACCACAGCATAAATTCAGCAAAGGCTTCTGAGTTAAGCGGGCGGCTGATTAGATAACCCTGGACAGAGTCGCATCCGGCGTCCTTCAACTCTTCGAGCTGACTCTGGTGCTCGACGCCTTCTGCGATAGTTTTCATGCCCAGCGAACGAGCAAGACCGACAATGCCTCGAATGACTGCAGAGGCCTTCTCTGACTCCACCAGCGCTCGAACAAACGCCTTGTCGATCTTGAGCGTGTCGATAGGCAGTCGGACCAGATAGCTGAGACTGGAGTATCCAGCGCCGAAGTCGTCCAGCGATGTGGATACTCCGGCTTGCTTCAGCGCGGCAAGAACCGAAGTTGCCTTTTCGATATCACTCACAAGAGAGTCCTCCGTGACTTCGATATCGAGCATGGCGGGGGAGATGTCGTACGCCCTCGCGATATGGAGAATTCTATCGGTTAGTCCCACACCGAGAAGTTGCCGAGCCGACAGATTGAGGCTGATCCGCGGTACGGTTACCCCCATTCGCCGCCATGCAACGATATGCTGGCAAACTGCATTGAGCAGCCATTCGGCCAGAGCGCCTTCATATGGCGACTCAAGCAACAGATCCAGGAATGCGGCAGGCGTCAGCAAGCCTCGTTCAGGGTGACGCCAGCGAAGAAGCGCCTCAGCACCGATCAGGGAGGCGTCCGCGAGTGCTATCTGAGGCTGGAAATGAAGCTCAAACTGGTTCGCCGCAAATGCCTCACGGAGATCGATGCGCAAGGCAACGCGGTCGCGCATGCCCCGGTCGAGTGCCCCATCGTATGTGCGCACTGGAAACCCGCCGGATGACTTCGCTGCGTACATGGCCGTATCGGCATGACTCAGCAAGTCCTCGGCTGATTCCGGTTCTTTTCTCAGTAGCGCGATGCCAATGCTCGCGGACAGGGAGACGGATCTTCCGCATGCTTCGAATGGCACTGCTAGCACGTTGAGTACCGAGTGCGCGAACGCTTCTGCCGCGCTTTCGGTGGTATTGCGTAGCAACAGAACAAACTCGTCGCCCCCCACGCGCGCGGCGAAGAAAGCAGGTTCGGGAATTGCGAGTAGCCTTTTCGCAAAGCCGCGTAGCAGCTCATCGCCGACAGCATGACCGAACGCGTCGTTGACTTCCTTGAGATGGTCCAGGTCAATAAACAGCAACGCCAGGGAAGCGCCATCCGTAGAGCTTGGCGAAGCAGCTTCAGCGACCGCGAGCGTTAGTGCTTCCATGCACTTGCGTCGGTTCGCCAATCCAGTCAGATAATCGTGACTTGCTTCAAATTCCAGCTGCGCTGCGTGCTCATGTTCGCGCGTGACGTCGCGGAAGAGTACCGTAATGCCATCGTCGTGGTGAAATGAGCGAGCCTCAAACCAGGTGCCAAGCGGAGCGTAATAGTCAGTGTGACGGCCGGGAAGTCCACTTGCCGCCGTCTGCTGGTAGATGCGATAGTAGCCGGAGTCAACCAGGTCCGGGTAACACTGCCATATGTTGCGTCCGAGCAGGTTTTTCCGCTCCTGCCGCAAGTATCGTTCAGCCGTATTGTTGAGATAGGTGAAGCGCCACCATCTGTCTATCGACATGAAGCCGTCGCTCAGGCTATCAATCATGTCACCAAGGTGAGCCGGTGCTGGCTGTCGCGCGCCGGCATCTGCCGGGAGGGGAGGGCGAGAGTCAGTCTGTCGTTCCATTTTATGGCCTTCTGTTCGCGTCGGACCCAAAGGCATCGCTTGTGCGCAAACCGTGGGGCATCGCATTTTAACCGCCTTTACTACTGCTTCGAACATCGGGACGCCCTCGCGCCCCGTTCGATCGTCTCAAAACCTAACGCTTGTTCGCGCTCGACGGCAGCCGGTGTTCTCAGTCGACGAGTCGCCGTTACCCGGTCATCAAAGGGCGGGCGCCCCTCGTAAGCGGACTCGCGAACGGATCGCAAGGGGCGCTCATGGCGAACTCTGCCGTCGGGCCATCTCGCGATGGCAGATACCTTGGGCGCGTTGCCGAATCATGAGTTAGATACAGTCGGATGGCAGCACTTTGTTGGCGTGGTTTGAGGCGAATTCGCGTTGTGACGATGGGGGTTGAAGGGTTCCGCTGCACACCTGTCAGCCCAGCCCCGCTTTGCTGGCAGCGACCTCGAGCCCTTCCGGCAGCCGCACGCCGTTCTTCGCCGCTGTCAACTCCAGATCAGGTCGTCCTCGATACAGCCGCCCGAGACCGAGCCTGAAACCCGACCGTCATCTCGCAGGGCGAGCATGGCGCCGATCGGGCGCGGACTCGAGCCCCAGGTACGAGTCACCGTAACCAGCGTCACGCCGAATCCAGCATCGAGCCAGCGCTTTGCGTCCTTCAGCACCTGCAGGTCGATGCTGTCCATGATGTGCTCCACGAATGGCGTGTCTATTTTTCCGCGAGACGGCCCAGCGTCTCCGGTACGATTGCTGCCCCCGCCAGGTAGATCAGCGTGACCACTGCGACGAAGATGCCAAGGACTACCGGAAGGTCGGCTGGTGTGCGCGCAGCGAGTGAGGCCAGGGTCGGCATCATTCCGCCGATGGCGAAGCCGATGTTCCACGAGAGTCCCGTGCCCGAGGCGCGGATGCTGGTGGGGAATCGTTCGTTCAGGAAGATCAGGATCGGCGCAAAGCCGGCGCACCCGAGCATGCTGAGGGCCGCCGCGTAGACGCCGCGGAGAACGGCGGTCGGTGCGGCCGGCATCCACTGGTAGAGCAGCGGCATCAGTACCACGCTGACCGCGCCGATCAGCAGGAAGGCGCGCTTGCGCCCGATCATCGTGCTGAGGTGGCCCGCTGCTACCGACGCCACAATCACGCCGACGCTGCTCAGCATCAGGGTCGCCGCAGCCTCCCCGGGGGACGCCTTCACCACGACCTTAAGGAAGGTCGGCAGGTAGCCGGACGTCAGGTAGTAGGCGCTGCCGCCTCCCACGGTGAGCAGGATGTTGACCAGCAGTACGCCGCGATATTCGCGCGAGAACAGCGTGCGCAGCGGATGCGTCTGCGGCTTTGCTTGGCCGCTTGCCGCCTTTGCCGCTTGTAACTGCTTCCATAGCGGCGACTCCTCCAGCGAATTGAAGATGACCAGCCCGAGCACCGAGCTGACGATGCCGGCGAAAAACATGCAGCGCCATCCCCAATTCTCGAAGGCGTCGCCGGGAAAGAGGGCCGTCATCGCCATGTACGTGATCGACGCCAGTAGCGCCCCAATGCCAGCGCCCCCACCGCCCACCAGTCCCGACACTGCCCCGCGCCATGACGGCGGTACCGATTCCGTACCGATCGTATGGGTCGATGCCACCACTCCGCCGACGAACACCCCCTGCACCAGGCGCAGCAGGATGAACAGCGCCGGCGCAAAGAGGCCGATCTGGCCGACGGTCGGCAGTAGCCCGAATGCCGCCGTCGACAGGCCCACGCCGGTCACGGCAACCACCATCGCCCCCTTGCGGCCATGTCGGTCCGCGTAGGAGCCGAAGATGGCCGAGCCGAGCGGCCGCATCAGCAGCGTCACCGCGAACGACGCGTAGACTGCCGCCAGCGACAGCATCGCGTGCTCGGAAGGAAAGAACAGCTTGCCGATCACCGGTGCCACGAACAGCAGGATGAACAGGTCGAACAGATCGAGCGCCCATCCCATGCATGAGGCCGTCACCGCTCCCAGCACCTGCCGGTTGCTCGCAGCCGGTGACACCACGGTCCCCGAGCCGCCCAGTTTCGGCTTGTCGTTTGCCAGCATTTCCATCGTTGTCTCCTTGTTTCTTTGAACAAGCGGCTCCCCGCGATGCCCGCCAAAGGGCATCGCCGCGAGTCCTTCTTACCTTTGAGGGCGGGCAGTTCAGCCCCGCCCGCGCATACGGTCAGCTACCGCGAAATGCAGGTTTGCGCTTCTCGTGGAACGCTTCCACGCCCTCGCGAAAGTCGTCCGAGCTACGCAGACGGCTGTAGCAGTGCCCTTCGAGTTCGATGGCGATCGACAGCGGCGCGTCCTCGGTGTCATTCAGCAGCTTCTTGGCGGTGCGCTGGGCCAGCGGCGAGAATGCACGCAGTTCGTCGGCCAGCGCGTCGGTGGCCGCTTCCAGTTCGGCGTCAGCCACGCAGTCCACAACGATGCCCCAGTCGTACGCCTGCTGGCCGGGAATGCGGCGCGAGCGCATGACGATGTCCTTGGTGCGGCCGACGCCCACCATCTTCTGCAGCCGCGCGGAGCCGCCCGAGCCCGGAATCTGGCCGAGCTTCTGTTCCGGCAGCGCGTACTGGGTGGTGTGGGTGGCGATGCGGAAGTCGCACGCCAGCGAGAGTTCGAAGCCAACGCCGAAGCAGTAGCCCCGGTTGGCGGCAATCACCGGCTTGCTGCAACGCGCCGGCGCCGCAATGTTCCACGCCAGCTTCGATACGTGCTCGGGCGATGCCTCCAGGAATCCCTTGATATCGCCCCCGCTTGAGAAATGTTCACCTAGCGAGCGCAGGACGATGACGCGCACGCGGTCGTCGGCGTCAAGCGTCTCGAACTCGGCGCGAATCTGGTCGCGGGCAGCCATCGAGATCACGTTGTAGGGCGGGCGGTGCAGGATGATGTCGGCCCGCTCGCGCGCAGGGTCGATCTCGACGGAAAAGCCGTCGAGGTTCTGGAGCCGCTGCTGGTCGGGATGGGTCAATGCGAAGGCTTGTGTCACGTCATTACTCCTTGGTCGGGACGTTGGAAGAAGGGCTGGAAAGCGAGGTGTATTCTCCGGCCGACAGTTTGCGGCGCAGGATCTTGCCGACCGGCGACTTCGGGAGGTCGGCCACGAACACGTAGTCGCGCGGGCGCTTGAAATTGACGAGGTCGGAGCCGCGACAGAAGGTGTCGAGCGCCTGCGCGTCGACGCAGCCGCGTGGCTTGACGAAGGCCACTACCTTCTGGCCCCAGCGGAGATCCGGCAGGCCGGCCACGGCCACCTCATCCACGGCCGGATGCAGGGAGAGAACCGACTCGATGTCGGCGGGCGAGATGTTCTCGCCGCCGCTGATGATCATGTCATCCACTCTCCCCGTTACGAAGAGATCGCCGTCGGCGTCGAAGTAGCCGATGTCGCCCGTGAAGTACCAACCCTCGTGCAGCGACTTTGCATTGGCGTCGTCTCGGTTCCAGTAGCCTTCGAACGCTTCATCGCCGCGCAGGTCGGCGATGATCTGACCCTCTTCGCCGGGAGCGGTCACCGCCTCAGGCGAAGTGGCGTCCAGCCGTACCACGCGCAGCCGTGTATTGAGGCCGGCGCGACCGGCGCTGCCCGGCTTGCGCCCCGCGCGCTGCTCGATGCTGAATGTGTACACCTCGGATGAACCGTAGTGATTGACGAACAACTCCGGGCGGAATGCTTGTTCGAGCCGTGACAGCAAACCGTCGCTCATCGCCGCGCCGGCGAAGCCAAGCTTGGTGACCGTGCGGACACCCATGCTGTCGAAGCCCGGGTCGGCCAGCAGGTCGTGGTACAGCGTAGGTACAAGATAAAGGCAGCTCACGTGATAGTCGGTGATGGCCTGCTGCGCCTGCGATGGGCTCCAGCGCCGCACGCAGACGAACAGGCCGTCCACCAGCGCCATGGCAAGCAGCGAGCGCACGCCCATCGTGTGGTACAGCGGCATCACGCCGAGCGTGCGCTCGCCGCGCCGATACAGGTTCTGCGCGACGTGAGCCAGGGCGGCGGCGCGCTCCTGCCGGTGGCGGCGCGGCACGCCCTTCGGCCTGCCGGTGGTGCCGGAGGTGTACAGCATCAGCGAGATGTCGTCGGCTGCGGCCAATGTGCTGTCGAGCCGGGGTGTGACGTCGAGCAGGGTGTCGAATGACAGCGGGCCGCCTGGCGCATGGTCCAGTGCGATGCAGGGTATCTCCTGCGCGGCGGAGCTCTCCAGCACAGCGTCGGCGCTGACGGGCTCGAACACCAGCGCCTTGGCGCCGGCGTCGCGCACGCAATAGTCCAGCTCGTCCGGCTTGGCGCGCCAGTTCAGCGGGACGATGACCACACCGGCGAACTGGCAGGCCCAGTGCAGCGTGGCCGCTTCCCAGCGGTTCTGCAGGATGGCCAGGAGGCGATCGCCGGGGCGCAGGCCGAGGTCGTGCAGGCCGGTGGCCACGCAGCGGATGCGCGCGAGCCATTGCTCGTAGGTCAGCAGCAGGTCGCCGTCGACGATGGCGGGGGCGCTGGGGCTGCGCTCCACGCTTTGCAGGAAAGTGCGGCCGAGATCAAGCATCGCAGGTCTCCCCGACTGTCGTCGCTTCGACGTGGCGTGCCCGCGCCCGGCTGGCCGCGACATCAAGGACCGCGGCGACGATCGGCGTGTAGCCCGTACAGCGGCACAGGTGGCCGGACAGCATGTCGCGCACCTGCGCCTCAGTCGGCTCGTGCATCCGTTCCAGGTAGTCCGCGCACGACATCAGGATGCCTGCCGTGCAGAAGCCGCACTGCAAGGCGTGGTGGCGTCGGAAGGCTTCCTGGAGGTCGCCCAGGCCTTCGCGCGGCGCGAGGCCCTCGACGGTGTCGATGGCGCGGCCGTCGGCCTGTACGGCAAGCATCAGGCAGGAACGCGCGGCTACGCCGTCGACGCGCACCGTGCAGGCGCCGCAGACGCCGTGCTCGCAGCCGACGTGCGTGCCGGTGGCGCCGAGTTCATGACGCAGGAAGTCGGATAACAGCTCGCGCGGAGCGCACAGGCTGCTGCGCTCGCTGCCGTTCAGGGTCAGGGTGACGCGATGGCGCTCGTCGCGCCGCATCACTGAGAGCGTGCCGACTGGCGCGCCACGTAGGGTCTTGCTCATCTTGCCTCCTCGATTACGCGCATGCCCAATTGCCGCACCAGGTGGCGGCGGTACTGCGCGCTAACATGGGCGTCGTCCTGCGCGCCCAGCTTCCAACTGAAATCGTTGATGGCCTCGGCCAGCTCCTTGCCTTGCAGGCGTGGCCAGCTCTCCAGTACTGGCCGGTCGGCCACGCCGCCCACGGCCAGCGAGATGGCGTCGTCGGTGACGATCGCAGCGCACGCGACCAGCGCGAAGTCGCCATGCCGGGCCGAGAACTCCATGAAGCCGTAGCGCGCGCCAGGCCGCCTCAGCGGGAAGCGCACGGCTTCCACCAGTTCGTCTGGCTCGCGCGCGGTCATCAGCATTCCCTGGAAGAACCCGGCGGCCGGCAGCACGCGGCGGCGGCGCAAGGAGCGCAGCACGACTTGGCCACCGAGCGCCGTGAGCACCAGCGGCAGTTCTGCGCTGGGGTCGGCGTGCGCGACGGAGCCGCACACCGTGCCCCGGTTGCGGATCTGGAAATGCGAGATGTGCGGGAAGGCGAGCGCGAGCAGCGGTACCTCGTCGGAGAGCGATGCGCGCCATTCGACGCTGCCCTGCGTCACGGCGGCGCCCACCACGAGATGGCCGTCTTCTACGCGCACGGTATTGAGGTCGGCGGTGCGAGAGATGTCGACCAGCAGTTGCGGCTGCGCGAGCCGCATGTTGAGGACGGCCATCAGCGACTGGCCGCCGGCCAGAATGCGGGCGTCCTCGCCGGCACGGGCCAGTGTCTCCAGCGCGTGCTGTGTGGATTCGGCGCGCAGGTAGTCGAACGCGGCGGGTTTCATCGACGGACTCCCAGGAGCGCCAGCAGGCGAGCGATCCAGCCGGGACTGCGCACCGGCTTGCCGCCTGCCTGCCGGCCGAGCGATTCGAACAACTGGCGCAGCACCACTTTGGCCGCGCCTTCGAGCATGCGGCCGCCGACGGCCGCCACCTTGCCGGACACCTCGGCCTCGTAGTCGTACGCGAGACGGGTGCCGTCGCCGTGCGGGGTCAGCTCTACCATTCCGGAGCCGCGTGCGCTGCCGAGCGAGGACAGGCCGGCGCCTGCCAGCCGTAGCCGGCGCGGCGGCTCCAGGTCGGACAGCGCGATCTCGGCTTCGTAGCGCGCCTTGATCATGCCCACGCCCACGGTTACGTCCGCGCGGTAACGGTTCTCGCCGATGCGTTCGAGCGCGTGGCAGCCGGGCACGACCTGGGCCAGCGCCTTCGGGTCGAGCAGGACGGCGAAGACGGCTTCCGGTGTGGCGGCGAGATCGACCGTCCCGCGTGCGCTCAGGGCCTTCGCGGCCTTGCCGCCTTTGCCGTTTGCAGGTGCTGCCTCTTTCGCCGCTTCGGCCAGTTCGGGGCGCGACGGCGGCGGATCGTCATAGCCGATCATCGCCATCACCCTGGCGGGCGTAAGTGGCAGGCGGATGTCGCGCACGCCGAGTGCGTCCGCCACGGCGTTTGCGACGCACGGCGGTGTGCTCATGCTGTTGCCCTCGCCGAGCCCCTTGGCCCCGAGCGGCGTGAACGGGCTCGGCGTTTCCAGATGGACGATGACCGGGTCGGGCACTTCGCACGTGGTGGGCAGCAGGTAGTCGGCCAGCGTGCCGGACTGGAAGCTGCCATCGGGGCCATAGCGGAACTCCTCCATCAGCGCCGCGCCGAGTCCCTGCGCGAAGGCGCCGCGGATCTGGCCGTCGGCCAGTGCCGGATTGAGCAGCTTGCCGGCATCGTGCGCGGTGATGTAGCGGTCGATGCGCACGCGGCCGGTGGCACGGTCGATCTCCACGCCGCACAGGTCAAAGGCGAAGCCGTAACAGGCGGACGTGTTGACGCGATCCTGTTCGTCCGGCGCGTCGAGGTTGGGCGGTGACCAGAACACGGTCTCACGCAGGCCGGGTTCCTCACCGGCTGGCAGGAGTTGCGGCGACCAGTGCGGCGCGTTGCTGGCGGCGCGGGCGAAGGGTAGTGCGGTGTCTGGCGAAGCGCCCTTGCGGGCAATGCGGCCGTTGGTGAAGACCAGTTCGGCCGGGTCGCAACGGAGGTGGGAAGCCACGATGCGCGCCAGCTTGTCGCGCACACGTGTAGCGGCCAGGTGCACGGTTCCGGCCACGGCGCCGGCAAACCGACTGGAGTAGTTGCCCGCAGCGACGGACCACGCGTCCTTGTGGGTATCAAATTCGACGTTGACTGCCACGTCCGCGGGGTCGATGCCGAGTACATCGGCCACGACCTGTGCACATACGGTCATGTGGCCTTGTCCTGCTGGCGTGGAGGCGACGGTCACTACCACGCCGCCGAGCAGGTCGACGCTGACTGTAGCGCTGGCGATAGCGCCGTTCTTTGGCCCAGCCTTGCGGCGTGCCTCGGCCGGTGTGGCGGTGGTGATGTAGCCCATGTTCGACACCGACGGCTCGACGATGGCAGCAAAGCCAATGCCGTACAGCCGGCCCTCGGCGCGCGCGGCATCGCGACGGCGCTTCAGTTCATCGTAAGCCCCCGCTTCCAGGGCACGCGACATCGCCAATTGGTAGTTGCCGGAATCGAGCAACGCGCCGGCCGTCGCGCGATACGGAAAGGCGTCGGCGGGCACGAAGTTACGGCGGTAGACGTCGAGCGGATCGAGGCCGAGTTCCACAGAGATCCGCTGTACCAGCCGCTCCAGCGCGAAGTACACTTGCGGCCCGCCAAAGCCGCGCACAAGGCCAGTCGGCGTCTTGTTGGTCAACACCACGCGGTTGCGCACCAGCAGGTTGGGGATCGCGTAGGCACCGGTCAACAGGCCATGCATGCGGTAGAAGGTAGCGGGCTCCGGCGCGCGCAGGTAGCCGCCGCAGTCCTCGAGCTGGTTGTACGATAGGGCAACGATGCGGCCATCGGCCTCGACGGCAGCTTCCAAGGTGGAGAGCCGCGCGGTGGCCGAGGTGGCGGCGCTCAGATGCTCGAGCCGGTCCTCCACCCACTTCACCGGCGCGCCGGCCTTGCGCGAAGCGAGGCACATCAGCACCACGTAGGGAAACACCGCCTGCTTGACGCCGAAGCTGCCGCCCGAGTCGCGCGGAGCGACGTGGCGCAGGCGGTTGGCGGGCACCTGCAGGGCCATCGCCATGACGGCGTGCAGCGAAAACGGCCCCATGAAGTTGGAGGTGACCTGGTAGCCCTCGTCGCCCGGCAAGTGTTCGGCAACTACCACGCCACACTCGATAGGTGTGCAGGTGTTGCGCGGGTAGTGCGCGGTCAGCGTCACGCGGTGCGGCGCGGCGGCGAATGCGGCCTCGGGGTCGCCGTAGCAGAAATGGCGGTCGCTGGCGACATTGCTGCCGAGACCGGAGTGCAGCACGGGGGCGTCGCCTGCCACGGCAGCCTCGATCGACACCACCGGTGGCAGCGCGCGGTAGTCCACGCGCACGAGGTCGAGCGCATCCTCGGCCAGCGCGCGGCTTTCGGCCACGACTACGGCCACTGGTTCGCCTACGTAGCGCACGCGATCCATCGCCAGCGCCCACTGCTCCATCGGCGCCTTCACGCCGACCACGAAGGGCCGGGACCAGGCGGGCAGGTCAGCGGCCGTCAGCACCGCGCGCACGCCCGGTACCTTCAGTGCCGCCGCGAAGTCGATGGCGCCGAGCTCGGCGTGCGCGTGCGGCGAGCGGAGGATGGCGGCGTGCAGCGTACCGGGCCTGACGCCGAGGTCGTCGGCATAGCGGCCGCGGCCGGTCAGGATGGCGGCGTCCTCGACGCGCGCCATTGGGCGACCGACGTGGGGTGCCTGCCGGGTCTCCTGTGTCTCCTGTACCGTGCCGGTCGTTTCGCCGGCATCGAATCTTTTCATATGCGACTCCGTTTCACGCGACGGAACCGGGGCCGGAAGGCGGACAGGACCGTGCGACGTCAAACGGAGATTAGAGAGATCTACCTATAATTTCTAATGCTGAATTTTGATGCACTCGATCATTAGTTATGATGTGAATCTTAAGCGCTATGAGCGATTCTTCCATGAAAAGTGATGGAAAACCCTCACTTTAAGCGGCTTTCAGCGCGCTCACCTGAGGAATGATGCATTACAGAAAATGATGCAAGCATTTGGTGTTATTGATATCTTGGACCCATGGACCTCAAGCAAATCCAGTACTTCATCGCATTGTTCGAGGACGGCTCGGTCACCCGTGCGGCCAGGCGACTCAACATCGTGCAGCCGGCGCTCAGCATGCAGATCGCCCGGCTGGAAGAGGAATTCGGGCAGAAGTTGTTCGAGCGCATTCCGCACGGCATGGTGCCTACCGCCGCCGGGCGCATGATGTACCGGCTCTTCCTGCCCATCGTACGCGACCTCACCAACGCGCGGCAGCAGATGTTGCAGCGGGAAGAACAGATGGCCGGCCGCATCACGATCGGCATGGTGGCCTCGGAGACGGAGAGCGTGCTGGTGGGGTCGCTGGCGCGCTTCAACGCGCGCTATCCGAACGTTGAGGTCTCTGTGGCGGACGGCTTCAGCGGCGCGCTGATCGATCTCGTGTCCGCCGGCCAGCTCGATGCCGCGGTGGTGCACCGGCAGAGGGGCCGGCTGGCGTTGCAGATGCAGTCGTTGCACGACGAGGAGATGGTCCTCGTGACCAGCGCTGCGCACGGCCCCGAACTGCCGGAGGCCGTGGAATTGGCGAAGCTGCCGGGGGTGGAACTCGTGCTGCCGACCAAGCGGCACGGTTTGCGCGTGGTGCTGGACACGGCCACCCAGATCGAAGACGTTACCCTCGCGCCGAAGTTCGAGATCGACATTCTCGGCACCATCGTCCAGTTTGTGGAAGCTACGCGCTTCGCCACGGTCCTGCCGCGCATCGTCGTGCAGCGTGCCGTGGAGGATGGCCGGTTGCGATCACATGCCATCGTTGCTCCACGCATCGTGCGGCACCTGGTTTGCGTCAGCCATCCACAGCGGCCTTTGAGTACGGCCACGGAAGCGCTGATCGCTATCGTGGCCGAGGAAATCCGGCGGGTTTCGGGAATTGGCCAATTGTGAAGGCAAGGGGAGGGGCACGACTTGCCTCGGTCGGCTGCATGGGCCTTGCCTGTCTAAAAATTTGGCTCTCAAAAGCCGGACAGCACGATCTTGCCGCGCGCCTTGCCGCTCTCGAGCAAGGCATGGGCGCGGCGCAGATTGGCCGCGTTGATGGTGCCGAAATGGTCCGCCAGCGTCGTGCGCAGCACGCCGGCGTCGACCAACTCGGCGACCCGAACCAAAATATTGTGCTGCTCGATCATGTCCCGGGTCTGGTACATCGAGCGGGTGTACATCAATTCCCAGTGCAGCGAGATGCTCTTGGGCTTGAGGATCGGCACGTCGAGCGACTCGGGGTCATCGATGAGCCCCAGCTTGCCCTGCGGCGCCAGTATCTCGGCGATTTCGACCAGGTGCTTGTCAGTGTGGGTCAGGCTCGCCCCGTAATCGACCTCGTCAATGCCAAGGCCGCGCAACTGCTTCGGCATCGGCTCCGTGTGGTCGATCACATGGTGCGCACCAAGCTCGCGTACCCACTCCCGTGTTTCCGGCCGCGATGCGGTGGCGACCACGGTCAGGCCGGTCAGCTGGCGCGACAGCTGGATCAGTATCGAGCCGACGCCGCCGGCGCCGCCAATGACCAGCAGCATCCCGATCGGGTCTTTGCCTTCGCGCACTTGCAAACGGTCGAACAGCAACTCCCACGCCGTGATCGAGGTCAGCGGCAGCGCGGCCGCTTCCTCGAAGCTGAGGCTCTTCGGCATCGGACCGACGATGCGCTCGTCGACCAGGTGCAGCTCGCTGTTGGTGCCCGCCCGTAACGGCGAACCGGCGTACATGACGCGATCGCCGGGCTTGAACAGGGTTACTTTGTCGCCCACGGCGCGCACCACGCCGGACGCATCCCAGCCCAGCACCTTAGGTACCACTGGTGGCGGCAGCACGCCGCCACGGATCTTGGTATCGACCGGGTTCACCGAGACCGAATGCACTTCCACCAACAGGTCATACCCGGTGGGCTCAGCCTCGGGCAACGTGGTGTCGGTCAGGGCATCGGGCGAACCGAGCGGAACCGACTCGTTATAGACAACAGCTTTCATAGGTACTCCATAAAAATGCCAGTTTCAGTTAAAGCGGGAGAGGGTTGTTCAACTCACTGATGTCGT
This sequence comes from Cupriavidus numazuensis, assembly GCF_905397435.1. GTDB lineage: Bacteria > Pseudomonadota > Gammaproteobacteria > Burkholderiales > Burkholderiaceae > Cupriavidus > Cupriavidus numazuensis. The sequence goes on along the minus strand of NZ_CAJPVI010000069.1, from coordinate 12,030 downwards.
CAGGAACGCATATGGCCTTGACTTGCCTGTTCGTGCCGCAGGTTGATCGTCGCATAGGCCAGTGTCTTGAATGCGTAGTGGACGATGTTCCCATCGCGGCCTGGGTAAGGCGTCACGGTCGTATGGAGCCTGCCGATCATCACGATACCGACCACGTATGCAGGCTAAGAGATGACGCTGATCTCGTCGACGTGGCCATTGATCCGATGGCCATTGATCCGATGACGATGACGCCGAGACTAGGCCTTTTCCGGTTGCACTTCTTCCTCATTCCTGCGAGAACATGCCGGATCTCTGCCCTCCTGCTGCGCAGCTTTCAGATGTGGACGTACGGCAGCATTCCGCGCGGTTGCCGCTGATCAACAAGCGGCCCGATCCCGAGATCGTGCGCGAGATCATTGCCGAACTGAAGGCCGAGGTGGCTTATGCCGCGGAAGTTATCAGCCGCCTATACTGCCAGAATGACTTGGGTCGACGACACCGCTCTTCGGCTCGTTGCAACGTGAATTGAACGGACTCGCGAGGTTGTCATGAAAATTCTGGTGGTACTGACTTCACACGACCAGCTCGGCGATACGGGCCGGAAAACCGGATTCTGGCTCGAAGAGTTTGCCGCGCCTTATTTCGTGTTCAAGGACGCAGGCGTCGAGATGACGCTCGCTTCGCCAAAAGGCGGCCAGCCGCCTCTCGACCCCAAGAGCGACGATCCGGATTCGCAAACCGAAGCGACCCGGCGTTTCAAGAAGGATAACGAAGTGCAAGCGGCCCTCGCAAATACAGCGAAGCTCTCAACTGTCTCGGCTGCGGACTATGACGCCTTGTTCTATCCCGGCGGACACGGACCGCTATGGGATCTGGCAGAGGATCCGCAGTCGATCGCATTGATCGAAACCGTGTATGCGGCGGGAAAGCCGGTCGCCGCCGTTTGCCATGCATCCGGTGTGCTCCGTCATGCAAAGGCGCCCGATGGCTCTCCGCTCGTGCGCGATAAACCCGTAACCGGCTTGGCCAATTCAGAAGAAGCGGCCGTCGGTCTTACGGAAGTGGTGCCTTTCCTCGTCGAGGACATGTTGAAGAAGAATGGAGGCAAGTATTCGAAGGGACCGGATTGGCAATCATATGTGGTCGTCGCGGCAAGCCTGATTACTGGCCAGAATCCCGCCTCGTCGGAAGCAGCGGCAAAAGCGCTGCTCTCGAGGCTGAGCATGGCCTGATACGACGCTTGAGTTGAAGGAGTGAGTCATGGCAAAGGCGACCGGGGCCTGAAGATCCGAAACCCGAAACCAATCCAGCGACGTGATACATGTGCCCGAGCCGAACTTGCACCGCGCGCACCCAGCACTTCACATTGATCGCGCAGGGCATCTTTTCAGAAAACCAACGTCGCTGCCTGACGGGAGCGCGAACGACGATCGTTTGATCACGTCATGGGGCTTTCTGATGCTGTCCGTGTCAGCTGGCTGATCTCCCTGATTGTCTAATGAGAATCGAGGAACCGCATCATGCAAGCTTCCCTTGAAGAACACATCCTCTTCGATATGACACAGTGCGACATTCGGTGCAAGCATCCTCATGCTGGTCTCGCACATCATGCTTGAATCTTTAGGGATGGCTCTTTACAGCCTCGACTGTCTGGGCAAATGCGCCGCTGTCATGCTGGCGCTTCAGGTCAGATCGAAGCGGTGAGCGTGCGCCACAGTGCCGGGCACGGCGCCCATCCCCGCCCTCGTTGTTCAACAGCCTTCGAGCCCAGATAGCCTCGCCGAGTTCCTTCCAGATTCATGTAATAGCTGTTCTTTACTATGCCAATTAATATCACGAACATCGCATAGAAAATGCTCCGCGCGCCTTCATTAGTGTTCGCCCGATGCGCCGAGCCATGCTTATTCGTTACTCATCGATATGGACGCCATCCGCAACAAAGCTCGCTCGACGCCGGCACCATCCGACGCACCCGCTTTCACCGGCTTCGTGCGCGTGCGCGGCGCTCGCGAACACAATCTGAAAAACATCGACGTGCAGATTCCGCGTGATGCGCTAGTCGTCTTCACCGGCGTGTCGGGATCGGGAAAATCGTCGCTGGCATTTGGCACGTTGTACGCCGAAGCGCAGCGGCGCTATTTCGAATCGGTCGCACCGTATGCCCGGCGCCTGATCGAACAGGTCGGCGTGCCCGAAGTGGACGCGATCGGAGGCCTGCCGCCCGCGGTCGCGTTGCAGCAGCAGCGCGGCACGCCGAGCGCGCGCTCGTCGGTTGGCAGCGTGACCACGCTGTCGAGTCTCGTGCGCATGCTCTATTCGCGCACCGGCGACTATCCGCCAAAGCAACCCATGCTGTTCGCAGAGGATTTCTCGCCGAACACGGTGCAAGGCGCCTGTCCGACTTGCCATGGACTCGGCCGCGTGTACGAAGTCACGGAAAAATCCATGGTGCCGGACGACTCGCTGACCATTCGCGAGCGCGCGATCGCTGCATGGCCTCCCGCCTGGCACGGACAAAATCTGCGCGACATTCTGGTGACGCTCGGCTACGACGTCGATAAACCGTGGCGCGATTTGCCGAAGAAAGACCGCGACTGGATTCTCTTCACCAACGAACAGCCGACCGCGCCCGTCTACGCCGGCCTCACGCCGAAAGAAACCCGCGCCGCGCTCAAGCGCAAGGATGAACCGAGCTATCAAGGGACATTCACCGGTGCGCGCCGCTATGTGCTGCACACGTTCGCGAACACGCAAAGCGCGCTGATGAAAAAACGCGTGTCGCAATTCATGGTCGGCAGCGTTTGTCCGACCTGCCATGGCAAGCGGCTCAAGAAGGAAGCGCTGTCGGTGAAATTCGCCGGGCTCGATATCGGCGCGTTCGCGCAGTTGCCGCTCGCCAGACTTGCCGAGATGCTCGAACCGATCGCGCGCGGCAAATGGCCCGAGCCGGATGCCGCTCATTCGGGAGAAGACCCCGCCAAAGGCAGCGTGCTCAGCAGGAGCGACATGCGCGATGCCGTCGAAAAGCGGGTCGCGGCAGGCGGTTCCGCGCACAAAGCCTCGCCCGACGTGCGGCGCACGCCCAACCTGTCCGAGGAGAAGCGCGTCGCTGCCGAGCGCATCGCAGCCGAACTGCTAGAGCGCCTGACGACGCTGGTCGATCTGGGCCTGGGCTATCTCGCGTTGGAGCGCAGCACGCCCACGCTGTCATCCGGCGAAATGCAGCGCCTGCGACTCGCCACGCAGTTATCGTCGCAGTTGTTCGGCGTCGTGTACGTGCTCGATGAGCCATCAGCCGGTCTGCATCCCGCCGATAGCGAAGCACTCTTCAGCGCGCTGCAGGGATTGAAGGCGGCGGGCAATTCGCTGTTTGTCGTCGAACACGATCTGCAGATGATGCGGAGCGCCGACTGGCTGGTCGACGTCGGCCCCGCGGCGGGCGAAGCCGGCGGCTATGTGGTCTATAGCGGGCCGCCCGCCGGACTCGCGAAGGTGGAGGCGTCGCAAACGCGCCGGCATCTGTTCGCGACGCCAGCGCCGGTCGAACGTATGCCGCGCAGATCTGCCGGCTGGCTGCGGCTCGCCGGCATCACGCGCAACAATCTGCTCGGGCTCGATGCCGCGTTTCCGCTCGGCTGTCTGACTGCCGTCACAGGCGTGTCGGGCTCGGGCAAATCGAGCCTCGTGAGCCAGGCACTGCCCGAGCTGGTCGCAAGCCACCTTGGGCGCGCCTTCGAAGACCCGGACAACGACGAGCAGGACCCGTTGCTCGCCGCCATCGCCGTGCCGACCGGCGGCCGCATCACCGAAGGGATGGACGCCGTGCGGCGACTCGTGCGAGTCGATCAGAAGCCGATCGGCCGCACGCCGCGCTCCAACCTTGCCACTTACACGGGCCTGTTCGACCACGTGCGCAAGCTGTTCGCCGACACGCCGCTCGCACGCAAGCGCCGCTACAGCGCGGGCCGCTTTTCGTTCAACGTGGCGCAAGGCCGTTGCCCGACTTGTGAAGGCGAAGGCTTTGTCAGCGTCGAACTGCTGTTTCTGCCGAGCGTCTACGCGCCCTGCTCGACATGTCACGGCACGCGCTACAACACGCAGACGCTGGAAGTCACGTGGCGCGACAAAAACATCGCCGAGGTGCTCGGCCTGACCGTCGACGCCGCCTGCGAGTTCTTCGCCGACGAAGCCAGCGTGATGCGCGCGTTGAAAGTGCTGCGCGACATCGGCCTGGGCTATCTGCGGCTCGGCCAGCCGGCCACCGAACTGTCCGGCGGCGAAGCCCAGCGCATCAAACTCGCCACCGAACTGCAACGCGCGCAGCGCGGCGACACGCTGTATATCCTCGACGAGCCGACCACCGGCCTGCATCCCGCCGACGTGGACCGACTCATGGTGCAACTCCAGGGACTCGTGGATGCCGGCAATACCGTCGTGGTGGTCGAACACGACATGCGGGTGGCCGCGCAGAGCGACTGGGTTATCGACGTCGGCCCGGGCGCCGGCGACGCCGGCGGCAAGATCGTGGCGAGCGGCACACCGGTGGAGATCGTGCGCGCGAAGGAAAGCCGCACCGTCGAGTATCTGCGGCAGTACCTCAACAACCACTGACGATTGGTGCGTTAGCATTACTTGTTAGGCCCGAAATGCACAACACAAAATATTTCGAACTCAATCGCCGTGCCACGTGGCTCGAGTTGTTCTTCGACCTGATTTTTGTGGTAGCGATCGGTGACGTAACGCATATCCTGAACCACACGCACGAGGGTCATCTCGATCCACTCCAGTTCTGGCAATTCGTCCTCGCTTTCATACCCTTGTGGTGGATTTGGGTCAGCCACACGATATATGCCAACCGGTTCGACGCGGATGACCGCAAGCATCGGCTGGCAACCCTGTTCATCATGTTCCTGATGACTATCATCTCAGGCTTGATCGACCAACGATTCCTGGCCAGCTTTGAGGTCATCATCGTCTGCTACGCTTGTTCGAAATACATCATCGCCATGATGTATTTCGTGTCGAAACACCGGCACAAGGAAAGCGTGCATCTCACAACGGCAGTTGGGTGGGTGACCCTCGCTGGCGCCACCATCAGCCTCGCTTCGATCGTGTTCCCCGCGCCACAGCGATATGTCGTGTTTTACCTTGGGATACTGTTCGATCTGGTTGCGTTCCTCTTCTTTTTGGCGCGCCATCTCCAGGGCATCCCAGTGCATACCGAACACCTGATCGAGCGTGTGGGCCTGCTCACGCTCATCTTACTGGGAGAGTCCGTTATCAGCCTGTCGGCGGGACTGGCCAATATTAGCTGGACTGTGGTGAGGCTGATGACCGCCGCCACCGGCTTCGTGACGATATCCAGCATCTGGTGGGTTTACTTTGACAGTTTTCACCTGTTGTCCAGACAGAAGCTCACGACCGGTCATTCGGTCGTGTATTCGCATCTTTTTGTTTTCATCGGCCTGTCGATCCTGGCCAGCCTGATCCGGCATGCGATCCTGGACGACATGCAGGTATCCGATTTCCGGATACTGTTGGTCATCGGCACGGTCTGCTTTTTCATTGGCAAGCAGTACGCCTATTTCATGGAGCGTCCCGAGTTGCGGCGCCAGTTGGTCGTGAACACCCTGATCGTGTTCGTGTTGACCGGGCTTGCCCTGCTATTGCCCAGAACCAGTTTCATCCTGCTTGGCCTGACCGCTACGGTGATTTGTTATGCTTTCCTCAGTCTCAAATACCTGACCGTCCCCCGTGGGCGTCAGGGTCATCCACGCAACAGCGCTATCACGGGAGACCAGCCATGAGCGACACAGCAAGTTCAGGCGCGATGCGGATGGCGTCCCAGGTTATCTGTGTCGAAGGAAAAAGAGTCGAAACGACCGGACTTCTGGCGGTTGTCGACGGCGAGTATAGGTGCGAGCCCCTGCATCCTGCTACCGGCGTTGTACGTTGGCTCAGCGGTTTCGATGTCGTGGAACAAAATGAACCCGGCACAGCGCCCCGCCGGAGACGATGACACGATTCCCGCCGCGCCACGCGCTGTATGCTCAGGCCCGTTACCGCAACCCGCGTCGCTCGCAGTTCGCCTTCAATGCCTTCCCAGGTGCGCTTGAATTTCGCGCGCATCGAGGGCCGACAGATCTTCGTTGATTTCTTCGAAAATCATCCGACGCGTCTCCTCGCTAAGACGCTTGCGAAGCATACCGAAAAATTTCGGCTCCACGGCAAATCGCAATCGCTGATACCGGTGATGAAGCCGTCCCTGCTCGATGCGGTCGGCGACGGTCTTCGCGAATTTTTCGCGTTCCTTCTCGCTCAGCGCCGGTCCACTAGGGACGACATTGAGGAGGTCTTCGATTTCCCGCAGGTCTAGTTTAAGTCCCGGGGTCTCGAAGATTCGAGCACGGCCGCCGTCGGCGACGACAACCCAGGTAGTGTCAGCCATGGTGCACCTCTCAACGTGATCGGTCGCCGGCTCGGCGGCCATCGCAAATCGTCGCGTGACGCCAGCGAACTTGCCGTCAGCGACAGTCTATCTCCAGCGCCCATCGATGACGGACCGTGGGGCTTTCCCGCGCTCCTGCGCGAGCGACGGATAGTCGGTATATCCGCGCTCGCCGCCCCCGTAGAACGTAGATGGATCCGGCGAATTGAGCGGAGCGTGCGACCGGAAGCGTTCCGGAAGGTCGGGATTGGCGATGAACAAACGTCCGAACGCGATCAGGTCCGCGTTGCCGTCCTCGAGCCAACTTTCCGCACTGCCGCCGTCGAATCCACCGGCGACCATCAGCACACCATGATAAGTGCGGCGTATCATCTGGCTCATGCGTTTCGCGCGCTCGATGAAAGCCACATCCTCACCGGTCGCCGCCAGCGCGGGATTGACGATGTGCAAATAAGCCAGCCCGTATCGATTGAATTTTTCGATGACGTAAGAAAAGGTGGCCTCGGGATCGTCGTCGTGCATATCGTTGAAGGTGCCAAGAGGAGAGATCCTTACGCCGACCTTTTCTGGCCCCCACACTTCGCAAACCGTCTCGATCACCTCGAATAGCAGCTTGGCCCGACGCTCGGTCGATCCGCCGTATTCGTCCGTGCGGCGGTTCGTCCCGGACAACAGGAACTGGTCGAGCAGATATCCGTTCGCGCCATGTACTTCGACGCCGTCCATACCGGCAGCCTTTGCGTTGCGCGCTCCCCTGAAGTATTGGCGCACGAGATACGGCATTTCTTCTACCTGCAGCGCACGAGGCTTGACGCAGGGCGCGACGACACCTTCGCCCCGCTCGTTCTCACTGAACGCCTCTGCTTTCGGCTGGACCGCAGAGGGTGCAACTGGCAGCATTTCATCGGGCTGCAATGAGGGGTGTGATATGCGTCCTACGCGCCACAGTTGCATGAACATCAACCCGCCCGCCTCGTGCACGGCGTCCGCCACGAGCCGCCAGCCTTCGACCTGCGCCGGGCTATGTATGCCAGGGGTCCATGCGTAGCCCTGCCCTTGCATCGACACCTGCGTCGCCTCGCTGATGATGAGCGCGGCCGCTGCACGCTGCGCGTAATAGCAGGCGTTGAGCTGCGACGGAATGTTGCCTGGTCGGGTCGCGCGCGAACGCGTCAGCGGCGCCATTACGACTCGATGACGAAGGTTGTACGGGCCCACCTTTACGGGTTCGAACAGTTTGTGTAGGGAAATTTGAGCTTCGTGCTGCCGGGTTTCTCCGGGGGCGATTTCCGTATCAGGCATATTCGCTCCGTGTGTTTTCGACTCGGGCCGAAAGGTGCTGCCATAGACGCCCGAGGCGTCGGCGTCAAAGCACATTGACAGGATCCCGCGCTACGCGCAGTCTAGCCATGACTTCGCGCGCGCTTCTTTTCGATTTCTGCTCAGATGTGTCACGATCCTGCAGTCATCCGGTCCATCGCCCCATTGGGGGTTCCGACTGGCGGTCAACAAAGACGCGTGCCCCATTCGATGCCGTTGCGCACTGCGTCTCCCGCGTCGGTCCTTCCGGCTGTACCACAATCTCCTGGTCTCGATGCTCAACACGTGCGTTGGTATGGCCCGGCAGGCGCAAAGACCTGCTCCCGACCGACGACTTCCTCGCCGCATCCGAGTCGCGCGCCCGATGTTATGGAAGTGTCGGCAGAACGCCAACAAAATCCGGCAGAATCGCGAAAGACACACCCCTGCGATGCATCTACCGTGTTGGGATAGGTCTACCGCTGTTATCGAGCGCGGGCTGCTGGCAAGTGAAGGCATGAAACGAGAGAAACTCCTGAACGTCCTCAAGGGCGGACAAGTTCATGGTCAGGATCTATGGACGCATGCGCAGCGCTAATGGCTACGCGATACGCAACTTTCTCCATCGCTGCGACATACCGTTCGAATGGATCGAACCAGGCAGCGATAAAGAAGCTGAGGAACTCGCTGCGCGTGCAGCGTCTTTCCAACTCCGTGGCTGATGTTGACAATACGCGCGCGTCACCCATAGCTTTCGCAAAACAAGTTTTCGTGAACCGGGGTATGCAGATGTACCAACCTAGTACTGTTCCTTACCAGCGGCATAGAGGATTTGAACACGCTTTCTCGTCTGGATCGCTTAGCTTGGGATTGTTCTTTCCAATTGAAGCTTTCGACGGAGATCGGCCGACGATGCGCAACCAGGTTGCACTTGCAAAGCGCGCCGAGGAGTTAGGTTTTTCAGCGTTATGGTTCCGTGATGTTCCCCTTAGAGATCCAAGCTTTGGCGATGTGGGCCAGGTTTTCGATCCGTGGGTCTACATGGGGTTTATGGCCGCCCACACATCAAAAATCGCCCTCGGCACGGCTTCCATCGCGCTACCGTTGCGCAACCCCTTGCATACCGCCAAAGCGGCGGCGAGCGTCGATCAACTGAGTAATGGCCGGCTACTGTTGGGAGTCGCCTCCGGTGATCGTCCGGTTGAGTTTCCAGCGTTCAACATCGACCCGGAAAAGCGGGGCGAGATTTTCCGCGAAAGGGTGGAAGTGATCCGACGGGTTCAGCACACGAGCTTTGAGCACGTCAGTTGGAGTGACGGAGAGCTAATCGGTGCCGACCTGGTTCCAAAGCCCACTACAAGCGAGATTCCGCTTTTCGTGACCGGACACTGTCGCCAATCACTGGATTGGATTGCCAAACATGGCTGCGGGTGGATCACCTATCCCCGTCCGCCTCACCTCCAACGATTGTACGTAGATAAGTGGCGGCAGGAAGTTATCGTGCAATCCGGAAGCGAGTACAAGCCGTTCATGCAGTCGCTCTACATCGACCTCGATGCATCGCCGTCGACAACACCATCGCCGATTCATTTGGGATTCAAGCTTGGCAGGCGCCATCTGATTGACTTGCTTGATGTCCTGCAGGAGATTGGCGTTGACCACATTATTTTGAATCTGAAATACGGCCACCGAAGTGCAGCCGAGGTCGTCAAAGAGCTTGGCACGCATGTGGTTCCTCGCTTCCGAGCGCGGGATTCTGGCGCCAAGCTTGGGGGCGCGGATCACAGGCTGGATGCGGAAGTCGACAGGGTCTGGTAAGAAGCGTTAATGCCGAAGAGACCCGCTGAAGCTAACTATACGAGGCGACTATGGACGCGATCACAGATCCTTTGCAACTAAGCGCCCCCCAACTACTTGACTGGGTCTGCCAACCGCGCAGGAATGGCGATACTTTTAACCTGGCACCGGATCCATCACGGCTGTCAGCGCGTGGATTCACTACAAGCTCACAGCATCCTCTGCCCGGATCACTCGGGGAGGTCCAAATAGTGTCGGCGATACGCCGGCACTACCGTATTGAGCGGTTCGAGCAACCTCTCGCTGACTGCTTCATCCTGATACCAATGCGGACCACCTTGGATGCCCACGCAAACACGGTCCTGGGGCTTCAGGGCTCGCTTAATGCCGGCGTGCGCCAGACCATTGTTGATACATTTCTGGCCTACTCCCCTACTCATCACGGCGCGGCACTGACCTATCTGGCGGCACGGCTTAGCGAATTCAACCATGATCATCCGCCGGGGCTGAACGGCGCGGAATTCGGTCTATTTCTGGATGCCACTTTCACTTGGCGCGGAGTACAGAAGAAGTTCGACGAGGTTGAATGGCTTCATGCCGTCTTCGAAGGAAATGCCCACCCAAGAGTCCCCGAGTTGTGTCCGGAACGGGACCGAAATCTTGGCCATGATGGCTACCGATTCGTTTATATCGGAGAAGAATACATTCAAGCGATTCCGCCATTAAGAGAGTCGAAAAATGTCGTGACGTTACAGCAAGGCGAGCCAGAGGGGTTGGCCGTGATTAAGCGTTCGCAGGAGCTGGCTCGCGTTAAAAATCGGGATTGCGAGTTCTTGGAGCCACACAAGATCCGTATAACATCAATCAATCTTATCGACGAAACAAAGTTGGTGCATGAACTGGTGTATATAAGACACCAAAGCTGTGGCTACCATATTTTGATGCCGGCGCTACGCACGAGGTCAGTTCAAAACGTCCTGTATGCGACTGTCACGTGGTCGAACCGGTATGATGTCAAGAAGACAGTCTTTACGAAGAGCGCTCACGAAGCGGCCATCCTGGCTGCGCCCGTTGCGTTGATCAATTTTGAGGAGGGGCTTGCTATCTTCAAAGCCGAGTTTTGGCGACTCATCAAAGAACGGGCTCTTCAAAATTTCGGATGCTTGATTCCAGAACTAATTTTAATCAAGCAGGCAGGAGGATGGTGGCCTGCGGGTTGGCCGGAACCAAAAGAGTCCGATGAGGTTGAAAGCCACTGATAGGGGCTTAGCTTGCCTGAAATCGACATTCTTCCCCGAGTGGCGTCAACCGCGTTTCCATTCGCATTAATAAGAAAATGAGGCGGACCATTCCCTTGAACCTTGACAAGCTTCGGCTGCAATGGCGCGTGCTGACCTTCTATGAGCGCTTCGAGCAGATCATCGCGCATATCCTGAGCATCGTGATATCGGTGGTCATCATCGTATCGCTGTGGCAGTTGATTCGGGCGGTCATCGCGCTGTTGCTGTCAGGGGCGTTCGATGCTCTGGATCATGCGGTCTTCCAGGCGGTCTTTGGGATGGTGATGACGCTCTTGATCGCGATGGAGTTCAAGCATTCGATTATCCGCGTCATGTTAAGAAGAGATCATATCGTTCAAGTCAAAACCGTGATCCTCGTGGCGATGCTCGCGATAGCGCGCAAGTTCATCATCCTCGACCCAGCCGCGGACCCGGCACACATCGCTGCACTCGCGGCCGGACTGGTTGCGCTTGGCAGCGTCTACTGGCTGATGCGGCAGCGCGACGATCCCGTTGATGCCGCGACCGCCGAGCGCACCGCGCAAGATCGCGAGGATCGCATCTGACAATGCGGCGCGTCCCTATGGATGTAAGAAAATAGTAACTATTCAGCGGGTGGTGTCGGGGATGTTGTAAACAGTGTCTGAACCCGGCATAGTGTCGGGATGGCGAAGAAGACACCCGAGTTGCAGGTTCCCGACCTGAAGTCGATGACACACGAGCAGAAGGATGCGCTCATCATCGAACTGATCGCGACGGTCAATGCGCTGCTGAAGCGTATGCAGTCATTTACCGGCGTCTATCAAACGGGTCGCTGAATGAGGATGATGGTGTCCACCCACCACAGGAGGATACCGATGAAAGAGAAATCCCCGGAACTGAAAGTCGTCAGTTGCAACCGCAGAGGCCGGCGCCGGTACGACAAGGCAAGTAAGCGAGCATTGGTGGAAGCTTGCCTGAGCGCTGGTGTGTCCATCGCCCGTCAGGCCCAGCAGAGTGGCGTCCACGTGAGTTTGTTGCGCAAGTGGATCGCGCAATATCTGTTGGAGCGGGAGCGCACGATGCCCATCGATGCATTGGCTGCCCAGCCAGGTGCCGCATTGCCGGCCATGCTTCAGGACCCTGTTCCGACGAACGGGATATCTGAGGTGCAGGGTTCCGCCAATGCTTCGTCTTCGGCATTCGTCGCCGTGATTCCCGCCCCCACCACCACGACCACCACGA
>NZ_CAJPVI010000068.1 GCF_905397435.1 Cupriavidus numazuensis | reverse complement strand
CCAGCCAAAAAAAGTGGGGGCCTGTCGAAAACTCGGGCCGCCTTCCCGCTGAAATACAACAAGGCGGGAAAAGCCCAGCGCAACACCAGGCCACAGGTGCCAAGAATGCGGTCAAAGCATGTAGCGGCAAAGTTGTAAATGTCCGGTTTTGGCAAAGTTCCATTGCCCGCCTGAAGCTTCACCGCCCGATACTAAACTGCTGCTGCACCCAGTGTTCCCTTTGCGGTGACACGCACATCCAGTCGAGAATTACGGATGCAGTACATGCCTCTACAAACCACCGGCCCGCCTTCGACAGAAACCAGAAAATGAAACGGCAATTCGATGACCTCCAACTAGGCAGCATCGAGCTGTTCTGCCTTGCCGCCGAACTCGGAAGCTTCACCGCCGCCGCGGTGGCCGCGAGCGTGACGCCGGCGGCGGTCAGCCGCACCGTGCAAAGGCTGGAAGAACGCCTCGGCGCGCGCCTGTTCGTGCGAACCACTCGTCAGATTCGCTTGACCGATGAAGGACGGGTCTATTTCGAACAAAGCCGTGCCGCATTGGCGCAGTTGGTCGACGCGGAACGGCAGATCAGCGGCCAGCAAACCGCGCCGGCAGGACGGCTTCGCATCAGCCTGCCAACGCCTTATGCACACTATCGCGTGCTGCCTGTATTGCCTGAATTTCGGTCGCTGTACCCTGAAGTCGAAATCGACGTGCACATCAGCAACCGCAACGTGGACTTTGCCGATGACACCTACGACCTCTCCGTGCGCGGGCGCGCACCGGACGATTCGAATCTGATCGCACGCAAACTGGAAGATGCGGAGCTGGTGGTCGTGGCGACGCCCGAATATCTGCGGCGCGCCGGCAAGCCAGCGTCGCCGGACGACCTGCCCAGGCATGAGTGCATTCAGTTCGAGCGCCCCAGCAGCGGCCGCAGGATCCCATGGACGTTCCAGGTCAACAACGAGGACACGGATATCGTGACGGCCGGCTCTTACGCAGCCTCGGAAGATATTCTCGGTGGCGCGACATTGGTGCGTGCCGGCGCAGGCCTGTTCCAGACGTACCGTTTTGTTGTGGAACAGGATTTGCGAGACGGCACGCTCGTGGAAGTGCTGCAAGAATTTGGCGGCAGTACCCGGCCTTTCGTGCTGCTCTACCCTTCCGCACGCTACGTCACACGCCGGGTCCGCGCATTCGTCGATTTCCTGGTCGATAAGTTCTCAGCATAACGGCATTGCCCTCGCGACCGGTCGCCCAAACCTCAATTGTAGAATGCAGGAATCAGCTTGAGCTGATCGGATTGTTTCTTGTCATGATTGATGAAGAGCTTCGCCTTGTATGTTTCGATGAGTTTCCTGATTTTATTCATCGATGCGACAGATTCTTGATTGTTGGTATTCAGGGATGGAACTATGCTCCTCTCGAAATTCCCCTCCAGGTGAACAACGTCGCCGGAAAGAATGACAAAGCCGGAATTCTTGAGATGCACCAGCAGCGCCTGGCTGCCCGGAGTATGACCGGGCGTTGAAATGAGAACGACACTGCCATCGCCATACACATCGGTATCGCCATCTACAAGCTGCAAGTTCTTCGGCGTACCCAGCAGCTTGCGCGCCAGTGCCATCAACTGATTTACGTTCTCGTTCGATCCGTTAGGGGAATGTATCCAGCTATACTCAGCCCGCTGCATCAGAACTGCGGCGTTAGGAAACAGGTTCACATTGCCGATGTGATCGCCGTGCGTATGCGAAACGGCAACCCGACCGATATCACCCGGCTTCAGCCCGATTTCGGCAAGTTGATCCGTCAGTGTCTTGTCGAGGTGATAGACGATCAATTTCGGTAAGGTAGACCAACCCTTGGGATCGTTGAACGCCGATTCAGGAACACCCGTATCCCAAAGCAACCAGTCGCTGCCATGTCTTATCAGCCAGCAAGTTGATGAGAATTCAATACTGCGGCCGGCATTCTCGCCGGGCGTCCATACCGATTCATCGTTCGCAAGCGAGCGGCCGCAATCCAGTCGAAAGAGCTGTTCGGCGACACCGGCCTTCACGGGGTCCGGGAGCTTAGTTCCTGCGTGCGCACTCGATGCACCTTCCATCATTAACAAGAAGGCAATCAACACCGATGACGCCACTGCTTTTGTTTGTCTCAGCATGACCATTAATCCTCTGGGAAAATTCGCGGATTATCGCCGCACCGGGCTCTGCACCGCGCCGAAACATGACAACGAAAGCTGCCAAGGCAAACCAATTGCATGGCTGTTGAAGTAATTCAACCAATATCAGTGATCATGCAACACCAACGGCTTGCCTTTTTCTACGATATAGTGAGCGAGCGCCTTGAATTTCCCGCTCCCAGTATTGCACACGGTGTGCATCTCCCGGGGTCCGAATTGCAGCGGCCGCCCGGCTTTCAAGATCAGGTCCGGTTTATTATCGAACTTCGCGACAGCCTCCCCTTCCAGCACATAGGCGCTTTCGATGCCCGGATGAGCGTGCCGGCTCGTGCAGCCGCCCGGCTCGAGTTCGGCAATAACAGCCATGGTCTCGTAACCCTGCGGGAAATCAATCGTCTGTAGTGTCGTTCGCGCCTGGGCAAACGCGTTGGTTCCGCCTGCGGCAAGCGTAAAAATGGCCGTGGAAAATGCCAATGACCGTTTCGTGAATAGCATTTGTCTTCTCCTTGATTTGAATCGTTGTTATGCGGTTGTTGTCCGCGGCCAGACTTTAGGCTGAGCTTTTTTCTCGATGAAGCTCCCGCGGGGAACAAGAATTGATACATCAAGGAATAACTCACCGGCTGCTCATCGATTACAACGAAACAGCAGCAGTCCGAGTGACGCCGGCGGTCAGCCATACAGCCTTCAGGCTGGAGGTGCGCAGGCGTGTTCGGGTGCCTGGCGCGATTACGAAGCGCCAGTTGCTCCACTGAAATTGCCGCCTGGCTGATTCCGCTGCGCTTTCATGCATCGCGCAGGGAAGTGATGGCCGTAACGACTCTGCCGCCACCCAAGCGAAATCGCGTGGCGACCTCGGGTTTACCTTGGTTGCCTCCCTGCCGTCCCCCATCTAGGCTTCGCGTTAATTGTTAACAATTATTTGTTGTTTGTTGTTTGTTGTTTGTTGTCACGAACGAGAGAACCATGCGTATTGAGCACTTTGAGACCATTTCCTGCGATGCAGGGTGGCGAAACTACTACTTCCTGAAGGTGGTGACATCGGACGGAATTGTCGGCTGGAGCGAATATGACGAATCGTTCGGGCCGCCGGGTCTGACCGCGGTCATCGAGCAACTAGGTGCGCGGTTGGTCGGGAAATCGGTGTATGACCACGAAGAGGCATATGGCCGGCTTGCGGCATCCCTGCGCCCCGCTCCCTACGGGCTCAGCGCCGAGGCCATTGGTGCAATCGAGAATGCGCTGCTCGACGCGAAAGCCAAATCGCTCGGGGTACCGGTCTATCAATTGCTGGGTGGCAAGCACCGGGGCAGCATCCCCATCTATTGGTCTCACTGCGCAACCTGGCGAATCAGCCACCCAAACCTCTACCCACCGGCGATCGTCGATCTGGACGGTGTCAAGAAGGCTGGCGAGGACGCGCGCAAATCCGGGATCTCCGCTCTCAAGACCAATCTCTTTATCAATGAAAACGGCAAGCCGCGACAGTGGATGGCCGGCTTCGGCTCGCCCTACACGCCGTCGCTCAATGTGGACAAGGCATTGCTGCGCAATCTGCGTGCGCACCTCGAAGCGCTGCGCGATGGTGCGGGTCCGGACGTCGACATCCTGGTGGACCTGAATTTCAACGCGCGTACAGAGGGCTATCTCTCGCTCATCAACGCCATCAAGGACTTCGACCTCTTCTGGGTAGAACTCGATATCTACAATCCGGATGCCATGGCATACATCCGCCAACGGAGCCACGCACCGATTGCAGCGTGCGAAACGCTCTTTGGCATCCGCCAGTTCCTGCCCTATTTCCAGGCGCAGTCAATGGATGTGGCCATCGTCGACGCAGTCTGGAATGGCGTGTGGCAAGCCATGAAGATCGCCAGCGTGGCAGACGCCTTTGACGTCAACATCGCTCCGCACAACTTCTATAGCCACCTGTCGACCATGATGAACGTCCATTTCGCGGCGGCGGTGCCAAACCTGCGCGTGATGGAAGTTGACGTCGATCGGCTGGCCTGGGACGACCAGTTGTTCACCCGTACGCCCGAGATCGTGAATGGTGCCATTCAAGTTCCGGACGCGCCGGGATGGGGCTGCGACCCTATCGAAGAGGCCTTGCGCGCCCATCCGCCGCAGGTTCGTCGCAGCCATCTTGGTCTGTGAGCCCAACCGCTGGCGCACGGGGAATCGATGCCAACGGCGGGAATGCTTTTCCCCGTCGCGCCTGATTGCTACCTACTACTTCCAGTCAGCTTTCGAGGCGGGGTGGAGACCTGTCGTGGATGCTCGCGACCAGACTCCCCTCGGAAGCCACCCACCTCACAACAATCTGAACGGATGACAGGATCATGACAACAATCTCCACCTCCGCGGCGCGTCAGCGCACTGCGGAAATACACCCGAGCGACGAAGTCCGAAGTGTCTACGCCAAGGTCACGCGGCGCATTATTCCGTTCCTTTTCATCTGCTATGTGTTTGCCTATCTGGACCGGGTAAACATCGGCTTTGCCGCGCTCCAGATGAAGCATGACCTCGGCTTCTCGGATGCTGTCTATGGCCTCGGCGCCGGCATCTTCTTCATTGGCTATTTCCTGTTCGAGGTGCCCAGCAACCTGCTGCTCGAGAAAATTGGTGCACGCAAGACCATGATGCGCATCATGGTCGTATGGGGTGTCATTTCGGCAAGTTTTGCCTTTATCACGAGCCCAACGCAGTTCTATGTGGCCCGCTTCTTCCTTGGCGCTTTCGAAGCCGGGTTCTTTCCCGGCATCGTGCTCTACCTGACGTACTGGTATCCGCCCGCGATGCGGGGCAAGATCATTACGCTCTTCATGTCGGCGATCGCGGTATCCGGCATCATCGGCGGCCCCTTGTCCGGCTGGATCATGACCAACCTCAGCGACACCTCCGGACTGCATGGCTGGCAATGGCTATTCATCATCGAAGCGGTCCCGTCCGTCATCCTCGGTGTGCTCGTCCTCTTTGTGCTCGCCGACAAGCCTGCCGATGCCAGCTGGCTGTCCGTCAGGGAACAAGAGCTTGTGGCACGCGAAGTGGGCGCCACGGACACACATGGCCATGACCACTCCTTCCTGAAGACGCTGCGCGATCCGCGGCTGTATGCGTTGTCAGTGGTTTATTTCACGATTGCTGCGGGCCTTTACATCATCAGCTTCTGGCTTCCGGAAATGGTTCGCAGCTACCACGTGACCAACCCCTTGCACATCGGCATCCTCACGATGATTCCCTATCTGATCACCACCGTCGGCATGGTGGTGGTCGGCAGGCATTCGGACAAGACGCGTGAACGCCGCTGGCACGTCGCGCTCGGCATGATCGTTGCCGCCATGGGTCTGGTGGCCGTGACGTTCGTGCATAGCAGCCTGCCCGTCGCGTTGACTGTGCTTTCGATCACTACGCTGGGCGTTCTGACCGCGATGCCCCTGTTCTGGACGATCCCGACCTCCTATCTTTCCAGTTCAGGTGCGGCGGGTGGTATTGCCGTGATCAACAGTATCGGACTGATCGGAGGGTTCGCCAGCCCATCCATGCTCGGCTTGGTGAAGACCACGACGGGTTCGCTGGATTACGGCCTGTACACCTTCGCGGCAGCGCTGGTACTCGGGGCAGTTCTCCTGCTGGCTGCCATGCCGCAGCACTTGCTGCGAGAGGAAATCGGCGGTTGAACGCTGTCGACCGAGGTTTCAGGGTACGAGCAGCCGTCGTGCCCTGACCATCTATAACCCATCTGCTGATGAGGACCTTATGCGAATTCTTGTTTTGGGTGCTGGTGCAATTGGAGGCTACTACGGTGGCCGGCTGGTGCAGCAAGGTGCTGACGTTACCTTCCTCGTGCGCCCCGCGCGGCGTGCGATTCTTGAGCGCGATGGCTTGAACATACGCAGCCAGTACGGCGATTTCCATGCACCGGTGAAGACGGTCACGCAGCAGGAACTCGACGGTTACTGGGATTTCGTGCTGCTTACCAGCAAGGCCTATGACCTGGATGCCGCGATCGAAGCCATCCGCCCTGCCGTCGGGCCAGATACCGCCATCCTGCCGCTACTGAACGGCATGGAACACATCGACAAGCTCAATGGCGTATTCGGGTCCGAGCGCGTGCTCGGCGGCCTGGCGAAGATCATCGTCACGCTCGACAACGATGGAACGATCCAGCATCTGAACGACTGGTGCTACATCAAGTTCGGCGAACAGTCGGGCGTCATGAGCGATCGCGTGCAGGCACTGCAGCGCGCCTTTCCACAGGACAGCGTGGTGGCAAGCGCGGTCCCCGACATCATGCGCAACCTGTGGGAAAAACTGGTCCACCTTTCCACGGTTGCCACGGTCACCACGCTCCTCCGCGCAAGCGTTGGAGAAGTCGCCCGGGTGCCTGGCGGCACCGAGCTCTTTTACCAGGTGCTCTCGATCCATGCCGAAGTCGCCCGGCGAGAGGGTTATCCGATGACCGAGGCATTTCTTGCGGAGTACCGCCAGCTGTTCGCCAACAAGGAATCGGCCTACGTCCCGTCAATACTGCGCGACCTGGAAAGGAAATCACCGATCGAGGGCGAGCACATCGTGGGTTACATGCTTGGGCGCATCAGAGCGCATGGACTCGACGATACGGTGCACCGAATCTGCTGGATGCATCTGCAAGCGTACGATGTCCGGCGCGAGGCGGGGAGGCTCTGAAAGATCCAGGCAGTGCTCGCCCAAGTGACGGCAACACGGCTTGCGGCCCGCGGCTTCGGTACTGTCAGTTATCCATTGGCAACAATTAACAATCATGACCCAGGTGGCGGTATCATGGCAACGATCCTTCCCGTTGCGGCGGGCGGACGCGGAAGCGCCATTTCCTGGGCGAGACGGAGGGCGACCGACTCACCTGCCAAGTCAAGCACCTATGAATACTCGCATTGAAATCGACAAGCGCAGCCTGGATCGACAGGCTGCCGACTGGATCCGGGACGCCATCTTTTCCGGGGATCTGGCACCCGGCTCAAGGCTCACAGAGATCTCGCTTGCGACCCAGATCGGCCTTTCCCGCTCCACGGTTCGTGCTGGCATGCAGCGACTGGCCAGTGAGGGTCTTCTGATCCAGCACGCCTATACCGGATGGGAAGTGGTATCGCTCTCGGCAGAAGACGCCTGGGAGCTATATACGCTGCGCAGCAACCTGGAAGGGATGGCCGCCAGCCTGGCAGCCGCAAATATCGACGATGCCGGCCGCACGCAACTTCGCAAGACTTTGGCGGAACTGAAAGCTGCTATCGCAAACAAGGACCGCAGGCGCATTGCCGAAGCCGACCTGGCCTTTCACAAGACCGTCGTCGCCCTGTCACGCCATCGTCGCCTCATCGCCCAGTACGGACAGATCAGCGACCCGGTCATGCTGTACATCCTCATGACCACGAAACTGATGGAATACTCCGATGCCATCTATGCCGAGCACGAGCATATGGCCACGGCAATCCTCGAGGGCAATGTTACGGAAGCCGAGAAACTTGCCCATGACTACGCGCGCATGCATGGCGAACACCTGGTGAAGGTTCTGCGAACGCAAAGCGAATTCCAGGAAGCCTGAGTGGCTGCGCTTGCGGACGCGCCTCGCTACGTTCTCCGTGTCGAAACAAAGAACAATGAACTGGCGCTGCAGGCAGCGTCCGAAGGGCGCGGAATCGATGATGCACGGGAGCCGAGCCCTCCCGCATCGTGCATTGAACGGTCGCCGACGGAACATGACGGCGTGAAAGGCACGACATGTGCCTGATCCGCGCCGCGCAGACGCACTGTCAATGCAGCGGAACAACTGATTTGCCGCCAACCCGGATGATCTCCTGGAACGGGGAGACCACAATGGCAAGTACCGATCGATTACTTCGTCACGATTCCAGCCATTCACTCGGGCCCTGAGCAAAATCCGCCTTGCCATGGCGGCCATCGGGGATGGCGCGCGGAACTTGTGGCATGTCCGGCCAGGACGTGATCTCGGTCCACTGATCACAACCTTTTGCCATGCCGAATCCCATCAGCGCCATCTCTGCCCGTGAAGCCCATTCGGGAGCCAACTACGCGGACCGCAACGCCTCGTACTGGAAACGCAACCTGGCCGTGGCGACTTTCGGGTCGTTTACCACGCTGGTCAGTCTCAGCATGCTGCTGCCATTCCTGCCACTCTATGTCGAGCAGCTTGGCATCACAGCGCAGAACGAAATCGTCCAATGGTCCGGCGTCGCCTTCGGCGTGACCTTCCTGGCAACGGCCGTGACCGCGCCGCTATGGGGGCGGCTGGCCGATCGCTTCGGGCGCAAGCCCATGCTGGTTCGCGCGGCGGTGGGCATGGCCATCGTCATGTCGATGATCGGCCTGGCGCATAACATCTACGAACTCGTCGCCCTGCGTTTTGCGGCAGGCCTCATCGGCGGCTATGCTTCGGCGGCCACCGTCATGATTGGCACGCAGGCGCCGGCCGAACGCGCGGGATGGGCGCTGGGCGTGCTGTCCAGTGGCGCACTGGTGGGCAATCTGGTGGGTCCGCTTGTCGGCGGCCTGCTGCCGAACCTGATCGGCATCCGCGGCACCTTTTTCGCGGGTGGCGCGATGATCTCGGTGGCTGCGCTTCTGACCATATTTCTGGTACGCGAGGACTTCAGGCGACCGGCGAAAAGGACAGCGTCCCATGAGGCTATGGCGGATAGGCACGAGCGCAGTTCGCGCGTTCCGCTGGTCGCGTTGCTCGTTACAGCGACCATGGTGCTGTTTTCCAACATGTCGATCGAGCCAATTATCACCGTCTACATCGGTCAACTCGGCGTACCCCGTGCGCAACTGTCGACCATTGCCGGCATCGTCATGGCGAGCTCGGCGCTCGGCAGCGTCTTGACGGCTTCCCGGCTCGGCGCACTGGCTGACCGCCTCGGGGCCTGGCGCGTGATCATCGGCTGCCTGGTCGCCACCGCTATCGTCATGATTCCGCAGGCGTTCGTCACAAACTGGTGGACCCTCGCTATTTTGCGTGGCCTCATGGGCATGACGGTAGCTGGATTGCTGCCGGCGATCGGCAAGCTTGTGCGGCAGGCGACAAAGGAACACCAGTCAGGCAAGATGCTCGGCTACCTGCAGTCGGCGCAGTTTGCCGGCCAGGTGACGGGTCCGCTGATCGGTGGCCAGATCGGCGTGCATGTCGGCATGCGCGCGGTGTTCTTCGTCACCAGTGCGGTGCTGCTGGGCTGTGCTGCCTTCGACCGCTGGGCGAAAACGCGGTGACTTAGCTGCCCGTTATCCCATCTCCCGATTTGCTGGCCGCAGCCCGTCTTCGGCAAACTCGCGCTTTCTCACCCATCACGCGGCGCGGATCGCCAGCGCGTAGTACGACGCGCTGTCCTCGCTGCGCTCCAGCGTCGCACGGACCATCACCGCCAGCCCGCTTCCGTCCGCGCGTTGCAGCTCGGTATCGAACTTCGCCTGCGGCCTGGCGCGCGTCATTTTGCGCAGACGCGCCCCGCCGTCGGCCAGGCGTTCGGCGAGGCCGCCACCCAGCAGCGCACCGGCATCGCAGCCAATCATCTCCGCCAGCGCCGCATTGACCGACTCGCAGCGCAACTCGCCGTCCAGCAATGCCATGCCTTCCGACGTCAGCGCGAAGACCGCCCGGAAGCGCGCCTGCTGGTCGCGCAGCGACTGCTCGGCGAGCTTGCGCGCGGTGTTGTCCATGCTGATGCCGACGATCTTGACGATGCGCCCGTCCAGTTCGCGCACCGGCGTGGCGCGCGACGAAATCCAGCGGATGCTGCCGTCGGGCTGGTACAGGCGAAAGTCGAACTCGTGCGCCTTGCCCGTGCGCAGCGATTCCTCATAAGCGGCGTTCATCATGGGAACGTCATCGGCATGCACATGCTTCCAGAAGTTCTCGTTGCTGACGATGCGCCAGCCGTACACCGCTTCGACGTTGGACGAGTACGTCACGCCATCCGTGATCAGGTTCCATTCCCACGTGACGATGCGCGCGCCCTCCTGTGCCAGCTTCATGCGCGCCTCGCTCTCCATGATCTCGGCCGTGTAGCGGCGGCGCATGTCGGTCATGGGGATTTCCACCGCGCTCGATGTTTCCGCCTCCTGCCGCGCCTGCTCGCCATATCGCAGCCAGATCCAGTTAACGCCAAGGAACGCTGCCAGTTTTCGGAGCTTTTCATAATCGATCTCGCCGCCCTTCGTCCATTTGTGGACGGCCGGGCGCGATACGTCGAGCGCGTTCGCCACCGTCTGCAGCGTGAGTTTCTTGTGTTCGAGCAATTCCTTGAGGCGGAATGCAAAGCTGTTTTCTGTCATGTGCTGGATTCCCCGGTGGCATCCCCAAGATGCCGCATGAAAAACTCGACGCAGGCGCGCAGCCGTGCAGAGCCGGAAAGGCGCGAAGGATACACCGCCCAGATATCCGCGTCTTGCCGGTAATCGGGCAGCACCTGCACGAGGCGGCCGGCTTCGAGGTCAGGTTTCACGTCCCACATCGAGCGCAGCATGATGCCGCGCCCGGCCAACGCCCAACCCGTGACGATCTCCCCGTGATTGGACGACAGGCGCCCGCCGACCTTGACGTTGCGATCGCCGTCCGGCCCGGTCAGGCGCCAGATGCCGAACGGATGATCGCGCTCTTTCGTCACAAGGCAGTCGTGCTGCGCCAGCGCATCGGGGGTCTGCGGCACGCCGCGCGCCGCGAGATACGAAGGGGCTGCGCACAATACCCGCCAGTTGCGCGCCAGCCGGCGGGCAATCAGGTGCGGGGCGATGTCATTGCCGATGCGGATGTCGAGGTCGATCCCCTCGGCCACGAGGTCGACCAGCTTGTCGAACACGTCGAAGCGGATTTCCAGCCCTGGGAATTCATCGCACAGCGTCGAGATCAGCGGCGCGACATGGCGCCTGCCGAAGCCCACGCTGCTGCCGATCCGCACCAGCCCGCGCGGCGCACCGCCGCCTGCGGAGACGTCGTCCATCAACTGGCCGATTTCGTCAAGCATGTGGCGCGCCCAGCGGCACACGCGGTCGCCGCTTTCGGTCAGCGATACCTGGCGCGTGCTCCGATGCAGAAGTTGCGCACCCATCGCCTGCTCGAGCGCCTTCACGCGCTTGCTGACATAGGCCGGCGAGTTGCCCAGTTCCTCCGCAGCGGCCACGAAGCTGGCGCGCTGCGCGACCAGGCAGAACACCCGCAGGTCTTCCAGTGGGGGCAGATTATTCACGATTCGTGTTTCCTGTATCCACGCTTGCGCGGATGATCCGCGCGCAGTTTCCCGGCATCCTCGATCGCGTCCAGACCACCAGACACACCAGACCCGAGCGAGACACCGCCATGACCAAACCATCTCCAGCTTCGTTCCGGATCGCCGCCATCGCAGGCGACGGTATCGGCAACGAAGTCCTGCCCGAAGGGCTGCGCGTCGTCGAAGCCGCCGCGCGCAAGTTCAACCTGCCCATTGAAGTGCGCCACTTCGAATGGGCCAACTGCGACTACTACCTGCGCCACGGCAAGATGATGCCGGACGACTGGAAGCAGCAGCTCGACGGCTTCGACGCCATCTACTTCGGCGCCGTGGGCTGGCCCGACAAGGTACCCGACCACATCTCGCTGTGGGGTTCGCTGCTCAAATTCCGCCGCGAATTCGACCAGTACGTCAACCTGCGCCCCGTGCGCCTGCTGCCTGGCGTGCCCTGCCCGCTGGCCGGCAAAAAGCCCGGCGATATCGACTTCTACGTGGTCCGCGAGAACACCGAAGGCGAGTACAGCTCCGTCGGCGGGCGCATGTACGAGGGCACCGAGCGCGAGCTCGTGATGCAGCAGTCGATCTTCAGCCGCCACGGTACCGATCGCATCCTGAAGTACGCGTTCGAACTGGCGCAATCCCGTCCGCGCAAAAAGCTCACGTCGGCCACCAAGTCCAATGGCATTGCCGTCAGCATGCCCTGGTGGGACGAGCGCACCGCCGCGATGGGTGCGCAATACCCCGAGGTCAAATGGGACAGCCAGCACATCGACATCCTGTGCGCCCGCTTCGTGCTCCAGCCCGAGCGTTTCGACGTGGTGGTCGCCTCCAACCTGTTCGGCGACCTGCTCTCCGACCTCGGCCCGGCCTGCACCGGCACCATCGGCCTGGCGGGCTCGGCCAACCTGAACCCGGAGCGCAAGTTTCCCTCGCTGTTCGAACCGGTGCACGGCTCGGCGCCGGACATCTTCGGCAAGCAGATCGCCAACCCCATCGGCATGATCTGGTCGGGCGCGATGATGCTGGATTTCCTCGGCGGTGAAGCAGGACGCCAGGCGCATGACGCCATCCTTGCCTCGATCGAGACTGTGCTGCGCGAAGGCCCGCTGACGCCGGATGCCGGCGGCAAGGCCGGCACGAGCGACGTGGGCAAGGCCATCGCCGAAGCCCTCTGACGCGGCTTGCGCGGGGACGTGACGCACGATTCGCCTTGTGCGTCCTTCTCCGCAACGTAAGACCGCCCATCCGTCACACAAGAAATTTTTTTCCGCGCGGAGCTTGTGCATGTCCGGAATCTTGCCTAAAGTTTGTGTAAACCAATAGTTATTGTAAACCACTGGTTTACAAAAAGCAAGACAAAAGCAAGACGATCAAAACGACACGGGCACAGCCCGCGCCGGACAGACAAGTTCCACCACAAAGCACCGATGCGCCAAGACGCATTGGAGGAGACTCACTTGAAAACGTCCACGCCCCGCCGCGACGGATTCCTGACCGTCTGCACGCTCACCGCCGTGCTGGTCACCGTCATCGCCATGGTTCGCTGGCCAGCCGAAGCGGCCGCCACCGCCTCCCACCTCTTCGAATGGTCCACGCGCTCCTTCGGGTCGCTGGTCCAGATCTTCGTCTTCGGCTGCGTCATCGCCTGCCTGGCGCTTGCCTTCAGCAAGTACGGCAACGTGCGCCTGGGCGAAGGCAAGCCCGAGTACTCCACGCTCTCGTGGGTCTTCATGTTCATCTGCGCCGGCATGGGGTCGTCGACCATGTACTGGGGCGTGATGGAGTGGGTCTACTACTACCAGTCGCCCGGCCTGAACGTGCCCACCGGCACGCGCGAGGCGCTGGAATACTCGATCAGCTACTCGTTCTTCCACTGGGGCCTGAGCGCCTGGGCGGTGTACGCGCTGCCCTCGCTGGCCATGGCGTACCACTTCCACGTGCGCAAGAACAAGGGGCTGAACCTGGCGTCCATCATCGAAGCCATCACGGGCTTCCGCGCCACCGGGCCCGTGGGCCGGCTGGTGGACCTGATCTTCCTGCTGACGATGTTCGGGGCGCTGACGGTTTCCATCGCGCTGACCGCGTCGACCTTCACGCGCGGCCTGTCCGGGCTCTTCGGCGTGCCCGATACGTTCGTCACGCAGCTGATCGTGATCGTCGGCGTGTCGGTGCTGTTCTCCGCGAGCGCCTACATCGGCATCAACGGCGGCATGCAGCGCCTGAGCCATATGGTTTGCTGGGGCGCGCTGCTGCTGGCCGCGGTCGTGTTTGCCATCGGGCCGACCCTGTTCGCCGGCAACAACATCGTCAACGGCCTGGGCCTGATGCTGCAGAACTACGTCCACATGAGCCTGTTCACCGACCCGACCGGCGACGGTGCCTTCAGCCGCGGCTGGACGGTGTTCTACTGGCTGTGGTGGGTGTCGTACTCGCCGGGCGTGGCAATGTTCGTGGCGCGCGTGTCCAAGGGACGCAAGATCAAGGAAGTCATCTACGCGCTGATGCTGGGCGGTAGCGTCGGATGCTGGTTCTTCTTCGGCGCGCTGGAAAGCTACAGCATGCACCAGTTCATGTCAGGCGCCATCGACGTGCCGCGCATCCTGAAGGAGCACGGCGGCGAGACGGCAGTGGAAATGCTGCTGAGCGCGCTGCCTGCGGGCAAGGTGTTCCTGGCCGTGTACCTGGCGATCATGATCGTCTTCCTCGCAGCCCACGTGGATGCCGTGGCCTATGCCGTAGCGGCCACCACGACCCGCAACCTGCAGGAAGGCCAGGACCCGTCGCCGACCAGCCGCGTGTTCTGGTGCGTGATGCTGACGCTGGTGCCGCTGGCGATGCTGTTCGTCAAGGCGTCGCTGGAAACCATGAAGACGGCAGTGGTGCTGACCGCCATCCCGTTCCTGGTCATCCTCAGCATCAAGCTGTTTGGCCTGTTCCGCTGGCTGCTGCAGGACCACGCCGACACGCCGGCACACCTGATCGAAGCGGCCCGGCCTGAAGGCGACAGCCAGACCGTGACCACAGTTACCACCGACCGCGAAGCTGCCGTCGCCAACATCTGATGATGAATTGATGGACAGGGCGGCGCCATCGCCGCCCCTTTCCGACACATCGACCCTTTGCCCGCCCGCGGGCCTTTTATTCCGCCTTGTTGTTAAACAATATTTAACGCTTAACCACAAATTAACCAAAGGAACCAGAATCATGGAGAAGACCCTGGACAACGCCGCCGTCAAGCTGCCCGCCGATTTCTGCGCTGACGACGAAAACGCCTGGACCCTGCCCGCCTCGTACTACACGAAGGAAGCCGTCTTCGAGTACGAGAAGGAAAAGATCTTCGCCAATAGCTGGATCTGCGTGGCCCACCGCAGCGAACTGGCCGAGTCGAACGACTACGTGACCCGCGAGATCATCGGCGAAAGCATCGTCGTGCTGCGCGACCGCGAAGGCGTGCTGCGCGCCTTTTACAACGTGTGTCCGCACCGCGGCCACCAGTTGCTGCAAGGCAGCGGCCGCGCGAAGAACGTCATCACCTGCCCGTACCACGCCTGGACCTTCAAGCTCGATGGCGAACTGGCGCTGGCCCGCAACTGCGACAACGTCCCCAATTTCGACAAGAGCAAGTCCAGCCTGGTCCCGGTCAAGGTCGAGGAATACGCCGGCTTCGTGTTCGTCAACATGAATCCGGACGCCGGCAGCGTCGAGGAACAACTGCCCGGCCTGGAAGCGCGCATGCGCGCCGCCTGCCCGGTGATCGACGAACTCCACCTCGGCGCCCGCTTCGTGACCGAGACACCGGCCAACTGGAAGTCCATCGTCGACAACTACATGGAGTGCTACCACTGCGGCCCGGCACACCCCGGCTTCTCGGACTCCGTGCAGGTCGACCGCTACACCCACACGCTGCACGACAACTGGTCGCTGCAATTCGGCCACGCCAAGTCGTCGGAAAAGTCCTTCAAGCTGGACGAGTCCGTGAAGGACCCGAGCTTCAGCGGCTTCTGGGCCTGGCCTTGCACGATGTTCAACGTGCCGCCGGGCGCCAACTTCATGACGGTGATCTACGAGTTCCCGGCCAGCGCCGAAGTCACGCTGCAGCACTACGAGATCTACTTCCTGAACAAGGAACTGACCGAGGACCAGCAGAAGCTGGTCGAGTGGTATCGCGACGTGTTCCGTCCGGAAGACCTGCGCCTGGTGGAAAGCGTGCAGAAGGGCCTGAAGTCGCGCGGTTATCGCGGCCAGGGCCGGATCATGGTCGACCGCCAGCGCAGCGGCATCAGCGAGCACGGCATCGTGCATTTCCACCGCAAGGTGGCGAAGGAATACGAAGGCGCCTGAGCGCCGATGCTCCCCCTCTCCCACGCACGGGAGAGCGAAGCCAACCCCGAAACGGAGACCAGACAAATGCAACTGAAGGACAACGCCCTCTTCCGCCAGCAGGCACTGATCGGTGCCGAATGGACCGACGCCCCCGACGCCGCCACCGTTACCGTGTCCGACCCCGCCACGGGCGAGCTGGTCGGCACCGTGCCGCTGATGCGCGAGGCCGGTGCCGTGGCCGCCATCGAGGCCGCCAATGCCGCCCTGCCCGCCTGGAAGGCCCGCACCGCCAAGGAGCGCGCCGCGCTGCTGCGCAAGTGGTTCGACCTCATCATCGAGAACGAGGACGACCTCGCCGCCATCATGACCCGCGAGCAGGGCAAGCCGCTGGCCGAAGCGCGCGGCGAGATCCGCTACGCCGCCTCGTTTATCGAGTGGTTCGGCGAGGAAGCCAAGCGCCTCTACGGCGACGTGATTCCCTCCCCGTCGGCCGACAAGCGCCTGGTGGTGGTGCGCGAGCCGATCGGCGTCTGCGCCGCCATCACGCCATGGAACTTCCCGGCTGCGATGATCGCCCGCAAGGCTGCGCCCGCACTTGCCGCCGGCTGCACGATGGTGGTCAAGCCCGCGAACGAGACGCCGTTCAGCGCGCTGGCGCTGGCCGAACTGGCGCTGCGCGCCGGCATTCCGGCGGGCGTGCTGAACATCGTCACCGGCGACGCGGCGGCCATCGGCAGCCAGTTCACTGGTCATCCGCTGGTGCGCAAGCTGTCGTTCACCGGCTCCACGCCGGTCGGGCGCCTGCTGATGCAGCAGTGCGCCGGCACGGTCAAGAAGGTGTCGCTGGAACTGGGCGGCAATGCGCCGTTCATCGTGTTCGAGGACGCAGACATCGACGCGGCGGTCGAGGGCGCCATCCAGGCCAAGTACCGCAACGCCGGCCAGACCTGCGTCTGCGTGAATCGCCTCTATATCCACGACGCCGTGTATGACCAGTTCGTCGAGCGTTACGTCAAGAAGGTCGCCGAACTGCGCGTGGGCAACGGCTTCGCGTCCGGCAGCGAGATTGGCCCGCTGATCACCACAAAGGCGGTCGCCAAGGTCGGTGAACTGGTAGCGGATGCCGTAAGCAAGGGCGCGCGCGTCGCCATCGGCGGCGGCGTGCACGAGGCCGGTGCGCAGTTCTTCGCGCCGACGGTGCTGGCGGACGTCACCCCCGGCATGCGCGTGCTGGACGAGGAGATCTTCGGACCGGTCTCGCCCATCGTCCGCTTTACCTCGGAAGCTGACGTCGTGCGCATGGCCAACGACACCATCTATGGCCTTGCCGCCTACTTCTTCAGCCGCGACATCGGCCGCGTCTGGCGCGTGGCGGAGCAGCTCGAGTACGGCATCGTCGGCATCAATACGGGCCTGTTCTCGAACGAGGTAGCACCGTTCGGCGGCGTGAAGCAGTCGGGCCTGGGCCGCGAGGGCTCGAAGTACGGCATCGAGGACTACCTCGAAATGAAATACCTCTGCATGGCGCTGTAACGCGCGGCAGCACATCCGGAAGACAGCAGCATGGGCAATCCCTACCAGACCCTCCAGGTGCGGGTGTCGCGCATCGAACACGTGACCCCGCTGATCAAGCGCTTCACCATGGAAGCGGTGGACGGCAGCGAACTGCCGCCCTTTACCGGCGGCAGCCACGTCATCGTGCAGATGCGCGACGGCGAGCGCCAGTACAGCAACGCCTACTCGCTGATGAGCTCGCCCGACGCGCTCGGCAGCTACCAGATCGGCGTGCGGCGCGAGGAGAAGTCGAAAGGCGGCTCCGCGTTCCTGCACGACAAGGTCGCCGAGGGCGACGCGCTGACCATCACGACGCCGAACAACCTGTTCGCGCTCGATGATGGCGCGCACCACCACGTGCTGATCGCGGGCGGCATCGGCATCACGCCGTTCATGTCGCAGATGCACGAACTGCGCAAGCGCGGTGCGTCGCACGAGTTGCACTACGCGTTCCGTGCCGACGAGCACGGCGCGTTCCGCGATGAACTGGCGGCACTCACGCAGCAGTCTTCCGGGGGCAACGTCAACTTCTACGTCGACAGCAAGGGGCAGAAGCTTGACCTGTCCGGCTTGCTGGGCGGCATGGCGGCCGGCGCGCATGTCTATGTCTGCGGCCCCGCCCCGCTGATCGACGCCGTGCGCCAGGCCGCGCAAGACGTGGGCCTGGATCCGTCGCGCGTGCACTGGGAACAGTTCGCCGCGCCGGAACAGGCCGGCGATGCCTTTACCGTGGTGCTGGCGAAATCCGGCAAGACGGTGGAGGTCGCCGCCGGCGAGTCGATCCTGAAAGCCATCGAGCGGGACAGCACCGTGCCGGTCGAATGCCTGTGCCGCGAAGGCGCGTGCGGCACCTGCGAGACCCGCATTCTGGAAGGCGAGGCCATCCACTTCGACCAATACCTGAGCGACAAGGAAAAGGCGGCACAGAAGACGATGATGATCTGCGTGTCGCGAGCGAAGGGCGCAAAGCTGGTGCTCGACCTGTAAGCCACAACACAAGAAAGGCCGGCGCACGAAACGCCGGCCGCCACCCCTCCCGAGGAGACCCGATGAGGAAATCAGCCAGCCTCTGGCTGCTGGCGGGCGCCCTGCTGCCTGCCGCTTTGCCTTCCACCACCCATGCCCAGTCGAACGTGATGCTTTACGGCGTCGTCAGCACCGCCGTGCGCTACACGTCGAATATCGACGGAAAACACAACAACCAGACGGAACTCGTTTCCAGCGGCATTGGCGGCAGCCGCTGGGGCCTGAAAGGCAACGAGGATCTCGGCGGCGGCAACAAGGCCGTCTTCCTGTTGGAAAACGGCTTTGGCACCGACGACGGCAAGACCGCCTACAACGCACTGTTCGGCCGCCAGGCCTACGTCGGACTCTCCGGCGACTGGGGCGCCCTGACCTTCGGCCGCCAGTACAACGCGCTGAACAATATCGGCTGGGCCTTCGATCCGCTCGACCAGAGCTGGGGCAATTTCTGGTCCGACCCGCTCTATACGGGCGGCGATATCTTCTTCCAGGGCTACCGGGTCAACAACAGCGTGGTTTACAAGAAGACGATCGGCCCGGTCAGTGTCCAGCTCGACTACGGCTTCGGCGAGCGCCCCGGCAGCACGGCGCGCGGGGCAACGTTTGGCGGCGGGGTCATGTACCAGCAGGGGCCGCTGTCCTTCGGCGTGGCTTATGACCAGCAACGCCCGGGCACCGGCGACAACACGCTGCACAACTACTCGGTCGGTGCGTCGTACGTGATCGGCAACGCCACGGGCTACGTTGGCTACATGGGCCGGCGCGAGACCACGCCGGACGCCCGCTTCGGCATCGCTTTCGTCGGCCTGGGCTACCAGGTCACGCCGGCCCTGCACCTGTCGGGCGCGTACTACCGCTACAACCAGAGCGGCAACGTGACGACGCAGTTCCAGGCCACGCCGATCCCGCTGGGCAGCGGCAATGCCGACGCGGTCTCGGCCGTGGCCGACTATGCGCTGTCCAAACGCACGAGCCTGTTCCTGGAGGCCGACGCCACCTTCGCGCGCGGCGGCACGGTCGGGCGGGAAACGGAGTACTGGGGCGGGACGCCGGTCACCGACATCCACAGCACGACGCGGGTGGGCGTGATGGCGGGGGTTCGCCACCTGTTCTGAGGCACCTTCGCACACCGCACTTCTGCGCGAGAACCTCGGCACAGAAGTGCCCGGTCCAGCCTCGGCCCCCGGTGCTGCCCGTTGATGTCAGTACGTGCGAGGTCTGCGTCGCGGATATTACGACCTGCCCCACGCACGGATTTGATCGATCGTCGCGGTGGCACCTCCACATACAATCACCAGGACGTTGTCGTGGCCTTCCAGTGCCGGGGCACGATCATAGACTGCGGCAAGGCTTGCACCACAAGCAGGTTCCACCAAAATACGGTGATCCGCCAGGAAGCGTTCGCAGGCAGACAGTGCACTCCGGTCCGAAACTACGACACTTTGGACGGGATGCGCGGCGGCGCATCTCAAAGCCTGCTCACAGACACGCTTGGCGCCGAGCGACGTAGCAACGCTGCTTAATCGCTCCAGTTCAACCGAATGACCCGCCCTGACTGCTGCGTGAAACGAAGCAGCGCCTTCCGTTTCGACTGCCAGGACCGGCACGTCATGCCATT
Organism: Cupriavidus numazuensis; assembly: GCF_905397435.1. Lineage (GTDB taxonomy): Bacteria > Pseudomonadota > Gammaproteobacteria > Burkholderiales > Burkholderiaceae > Cupriavidus > Cupriavidus numazuensis. The sequence goes on along the minus strand of NZ_CAJPVI010000068.1, from coordinate 20,126 downwards.
TGTTACGGTGCAGGCCCTCTACGACGCCAGAGAGCAGGCCGCCTCCGCCTACGGACAGCACCACCGCGTCCGGCTTGCATCCCGCCTGAGCAACCTCGTCGATCATGGAGGCGTGCCCATGCCACAGCAGCGGATCGTCAAACGGATGCAGGAAGGCATCATTCGGGCCTAGCAGCGATTGCGCATGCTGGTTAGCCTCTTGCCAGGAGCCGCCGTGGACGACGACCTCGGCTCCCTCCATGCAAAGAAGCTTCCTGGCCATATCCGTTGTGGTTTCCGGCACGACTACCGTTACCGGAACGCCGAGACGGCGCCCGGTATATGCCACGGCAAGCCCCGCATTCCCGCCGGAGGAAGAGACAAAACGCCTGGCACCCCGGGCCACATAGGTTTGGCATGCGTGGCCGATTCCCCTGATCTTGAACGAGCCCGGTGGCTGCAAGGCCTCAAGTTTGAGCCACACCCTTCGGCCAGCAAGAACGCTCAAAGGGCGCGACTCCACCAGGGGGGTTTCAATATGCAGATTCATAAGAACGCTTTCCTCATCAGACCGAGACGTTGGAGGTACCCCGGCTTCCCGTTCGTGGTCAACTAGAAGGGCATAGGATAGGCATACGCCTTTATGCATTCAAATACCATTTGATATCACCCGATATACTTTTCTGGTATATCGAGCCGCTCGGTGCTCGCTTCATCATCCATTCGTCCGGAAACAGGAATGCGAACGATCGAAATGCGCCATCTTCGTTACTTCATCGCGGTCGCGGAATCGCAGAGCATCATCGCGGCATCGCGCGCGCTAAACATCGTGCAGCCCGCGTTGTCTCGTCAGATCCGGGATCTCGAAAATCAAGTGGGAACGCCTTTGTTTGTCCGGCACACCAGGGGCGTGGAACTTACCCCTGCCGGCGCCAGTTTTCTTCTCGACGCCAGGCAAATCCTGCGCGACGCGGCCGATGCGTGCGAGCGCGCCAGCCAGATTGGTCAGGGACTCAGCGGAACACTAAAGATCGGCGTGCTGCCGAACTATCTCTTCTTGCCCGAGACGCTCGCGATCCTCGGACACTTCCGGGACCATCAGGCCGACGTGATGCTGTCCGTCGAACCGATGCTGTCGCTGCAGCAGGCAGAATCCATTCGCAACGGGGAACTGGACGGCGGCATCATGGCCTGGCGTCCCAAGGAAGATGCAACGCTGCGTGGGGTTCGCCTTCTGCGCGACGGCTTTGTGCTGGCCCTGCCCAGCGCGTCGGCACAGGCGGCATCGCTCCCGGAGCGTCTGGCCGATGTGGCCAGCGAGACATTCATCTGGTTCAGTCGCGACCGCTCTGCTCCACAGCACGACGCGCTGATCGCCGCATGTGCCAGGGCCGGCTTCGTCCCCAATATCGCCCAGATCGGCACCGACATCCCGACGATCCTCGGGCTGGTAGCCGCAGGCATGGGATGTGCGTTCGTGCCCGCCAGCGTAAGGCCAGTATGTCCGCCGACCGTACACCTGGTGGCGCTGAAGGACTTGAATGTCCAGCTTGATGTTGAATTCGTCTGCAGCGCAGATACCTGTCCCCCTACGGTCGAGCGATTCCTGGCGTCGGTCCGCAGTGTGGTGAGAAGCGCGGGACGACATCGCGCCTAAGCCCGGAAATCGGGTGACAGCCCGTATCGGCTGGCTTCAGGTTGCTGCGGCCGTGTCCGAAGTCAGCGTTTCATACAAGGCCTCTGCAGCAGGCTGCAAAGGCCTGTCTCGGCGCCGTATCAGCGCCAGGACCCGATCCACGGAAGGTTCGACCAGCAGGATGCCGCAAAGCCGTGGATGATCCTGCGGCAGCACCATGCCAGGCAGCACGGCCATCCCCAGGCCAGCCTCGACAAGGGCCAGCACGCCAACAACGTGGTTGGCTTCGTAGTGAATAGTGGGACGTCGCTTGAGGTGAGCGATGGCATTTTCGATCAAGGCGCGATTGCCGCTTTGCTTCGACACGCTCACCATCCTCTGGCCCGCCAGTTCCTCCCAGGCAATGCAATCTCGTCCGGCCCACGGGTGGTCCCGCCGCAATGCCAGCCGGTATGGCTCGGCGCGGATGGCGCGGAATTCGATGTTGGGCTCCTGGGCACCCACGAAGTTGAGACCGAAATCGGACTCTCCCGACAAGACGCTGGCCAGTACGGCATTCGCGCTCTCGTCGATCACGCGCACGCGCACGCCCGGATGCTGGCTGCCAAACCGACGGATGGCATGGGGCAGGAAATGCAGCGCCGCGGAGGGTATGGCTGCCACGGTCACCAGTCCGCGCTGGAGCGCAACCTCGTCGCCGAGTCGCAGTACCGCGCTATCGAGGATGTCCAGCGCTGCGCGCGCCTCCTCCAGGAACTGCCGTCCGATATGGGTCATGTCCACACGGCGCGTGGTGCGCTCAAGCAGGCGTGAGCCAAGGGTCATTTCCAGCTTTTCTATACGCCGGCTCAGCGCTGGCTGCGAAATGTGGAGCGCCTCCGCAGCCATGCGGAAACTGCCCTTTTCTGCGGTCGCAACAAATGCCTGCAGGTCTTCCAGGCCGAAATTAATGCGTGACATGCATCGATTCTTCAGAACATTGCAATTCACAGATTAATCGTCTCTGAATACCCTTGCAATGTCCACGTAGCACCTGTCGACGGTGCCGCGAAATAAACACCAAACACGACCGGAGACATACCTTGAAAATCGCCATTCGCCAGCTGGGACTCGCCCTGGCACTTGCCGCATGCGCCGTGACCGCGACCGCGACCGCTGAAACGTGGCCGGCAAAGCCCGTAAAGTTTGTCGTACCGTTTGGTCCGGGCGGCGCTAACGACCTGGTAGCTCGCGCCGTGGCCGACGCGGCGTCCAAGCAACTGGGCCAGCCCATCATCGTGGAAAACAAGCCTGGCGCTGGTTCGGTGCTGGGTGCCGACTATGTCGCCAAGTCCGCCCCGGACGGCTATACCTTCCTGGCGCCGGCAGGCGGCGTGATCACCAATGCCATGATCAAGGCGCATCTGCCGTACAAGGAACAGGACCTGGTGCCCGTCTCCCTGCTGGCGGTCAGTCCGTCCATTATCGTGGTGCCAGCTGACTCGCCGATCAAGGATCTCAAGGGCCTCGTCGCCCTCGGCAAGGGGAACAAGAGCTTGAATTTCGCTACGGCGGGCACCGGCAGCACGCCGCATTTTGTCGGGGAGATGCTGAAGCTGGCGACCGGCGTGAAGGTTGAGATCATTCCTTACAAGAGCGGGTCGGAGGGCATGGTCGCCGTGGTCGGCAAGCAGGTCGACGCGACGTCGGAGGCCAGTGTGGTGGTGCTTCCGCAGGTGAAGGGCGGCAAGCTTCGCGCCATCGCTTCGACATGGAATACGCGCATTGCCGCGATGCCTGACGTGCCCACCACGGCCGAACTCGGCTATCCCGGCGTCTTTATCGGCCATTGGTCCGGGGTCTTCGCCCCGCGCGGCACGCCTGAGGCGATTCTGGACAAGATGAACAAGGCCATCGATGCCGCGATCAAGTCGCCGGAACTGCGTGCCAGGTTGATCCCGCAAGGCATCCAGCCGATGGGCGGGACGCGCGCTGACTTTTCCAAGTTCCTGGCAGACGAAAAGGCCCGCCTCGGTCCGATCGCACGTGCGGCCAGCATGAAAGAAGACTGAGGCGCGGCCCGGCCCGCATTCGTCGCTCAAGGAGACCACATGAAATTCACAACCTCTGCGGCCAGGCATGGCGCGCTGGTTCTGCTAGTTTGGCTGGCCAGTCCGGCATGGGCGGATGAAATCCGCGTCATTACTTCGGGCGGCTTTACGGCCGCGTACCAGAAACTCGTGCCACTGTACGAGGCCGCCACGCAGGACCACGTCATCACCGCCTACGGTGCATCGATGGGCAATGCCGCCGATTCCATTCCCAGCCGGCTGGCGCGAGGGGAAACCTTTGATGTGGTGATCCTGGCGGACTCGGGGCTCGACAAGCTGGTAGCGGACGGCAAAGTGGCCGCGGGCAGCCGGGTTGACCTTGCGCGCTCGCTGATCGGCATGTCCGTGCGCAAGGGCACGCCAAAACCCGATATCAGCAGCACAGAAGCGGTGAAGCAGACTCTGCTCCAGGCCAGGTCAATCGCCTACTCCGCCAGTGCCAGCGGCACCTATCTTTCCAGCGAGTTGTTTCCGCGGCTGGGCGTCGCGGACCAGATCAAGGACAAGGCCCACAAGATCTACAGTGAGCGTGTCGGCACCGTGGTAGCCCGTGGCGATGCGGAAATCGGGTTCCAGCAGGTCAGCGAGTTGTTGCCGTTCAAGGAGCTGGATTACGTCGGCCCGTTGCCAGACGAGCTGCAACAGAAGGTCTTTTTCTCGGCCGGAACGATCGCAGGCCGACAATCAGCGGCCACCTCGCGGTTTGTCAGCTTCCTGGCTTCCCGGGCAGCAGCCGCGATCGTCAGTAGCACCGGCCTCGAACCGGTGGCGACGCCACTGCCGCCGCCAGCACCTCCGATGCTTGGGCAACCGGTGAAGCGCTGATTGGGCCGTGGGGCGGGCGCCTGGCATTCGCCCGGCGCAGGTTCGCAATTTGCTCAGACGATGTCGATGCACTAACTTGTAGGATTGCGTCCGACAGCAACCCGTGCCGCTTTCGGCGACTATTACGGCAGCCCCTGCCCATGCCTGTTCATGTCTGACTCCGGACGCCCTTCCAGCCCTCGCCCCGCCATTGAGCGGCACGATATCTTTCGCACGCTGGTAGAAACGATTTCCGACTACGCGATTTTCCTGCTCGATACGGACGGCACGATCACGAGCTGGAATCGCGGTGCGCAACGGATCAAGGGTTACGAGGCCTCAGAGATCATTGGCTCACATTTCTCGCGCTTCTACCCTGAAGACGCCATCTCGCGCGGCTGGCCCCAGAAGGAGCTGGAACTGGCCAGGCGCCATGGCCGCGTTGAAGACGAAGGCTGGCGCGTGCGCAAGGACGGGACGCGATTCTGGGCCAATGTCGTGATCACCGCACTGCACAACGAAGCTGGTGAAATCATAGGTTTTGCCAAGATCACGCGGGACATCACCGACCAGATGCAGGACGCGGCCAAGCTAAGGGAGAGCGAAGAGACCTTCCGGCTGCTGGTCCTGAACGTCAAGGACTACGCGATCTTCATGCTCGATCCGCGCGGCAACGTCGTGAGCTGGAACGCAGGCGCTGCGCAGATCAAGGGCTATCGGAGCAGCGAGATCGTCGGCCGGCATTTCTCGACGTTTTATCTGCCCGAAGATGTCGCCGCCGGCAAGCCGGAGCGACTGATCCAGCGGGCGCGCGAGCAAGGCAGCGTGCAGGACGAGGGCTGGCGGATACGCAAGGACGGCTCGCTGTTCTGGGCCAGTGTCACGCTTACCGCCATCTATGACGAACATCGCCAGTTGCGCGGCTTCGCCAAAGTGACGCGGGATATGAGCGAACGCAAGCGGCTTGAGGAGGTCGAGGCTTCTGCGCGCCGGATGAAGGAGTTCCTGGCGACGCTGGCCCACGAACTGAGAAATCCGCTTGCACCTATGTACAGCGCCACGTCGATCATGGAGCGCGCGCCGGATGATCTATCTCTGGTCAAGGCGAATCTGGGCATCGTCGGCCGCCAGCTACGGCATCTGACCCGGCTGGTGGACGACTTGCTCGATGTCGGCCGAATTGCCGCGGGCAAGCTCGAACTGCGCCGCTCGGTCATCCCGATCCGCGAGGTGATCGCGGCTGCCATTGAAGGGAGCATGCCCGCGATCGAGGCCAGGTCGCAACGCATTGAAGTGCAACTCGACGATTCGGATTTCCAGGTCTTCGGCGATCTCACGCGCCTGGCGCAGGTGCTGCAGAACCTGCTGATCAACGCGTCCAAGTTTTCCCCCGAGAGCACGACGATCACCTTGCGCTGCAGCCTGAACGGCCGCATCGGACAACTGACGATTGCCGACCAGGGCTGCGGCATCGCCGCGGAAAACCTGTCCGAGGTATTCAACCTCTTCGTGCAAGGCGGACAACCGGGCCAGACCAGTTCCAGCGGGCTGGGTATCGGGCTGTCGCTGTGCCGCTCGATCATCGAATTGCATGAGGGATCGATCAGTGCCGCCAGCCAGGGGATTGGCCTGGGCAGCACCTTCTCGATCCGGCTTCCGATCATCACCGAACCGCGGACATCGATGGCGCCCTTGCTGCGCCGTCCGCAGGAAGGCCTCAACATCCTGCTGGTCGACGACAACCGCGATGCTGCCGACAGCATGGGGCTGCTGCTGCAGATGACCGGGCACTCGGTCAAGGTTGCCTACGACGGCGTGACGGCGCTACGCAGCGTCGAGGATTTCACGCCCGACGTCGCGCTCATCGACCTGGCCATGCCGGATATGGATGGCTTCGAGCTGGTCCGCGAACTGCGCGACTACGCCCACCTGCATCACACCCGCTATTACGCGCTCACCGGCTTTGGCGATCCCGGCATCAAGGAAGACACGGCCCGCGCCGGTTTCGACGGGCATCTGGTCAAGCCGGTGGATATCGACGCCATGACCGAAATCCTCCAGGAAACCAAGCACCGGCCCGCGCCTCGGTAGCGGTTCCGGCATGGCGGATGGCGTCAGGCGATCCGCGCCTCCAGCTGCGCAATCACGGGTTTGGGCAAGCGCCGCGCACGGGCAATGTCCAGCGCGTTGCGGCCCTGGTCGTCGGCGATCGACGGGTCCGCACCGGCATCCAGCAGCAGGGCCAGCGTCTTCAGGCGCTGCAGCCTGGCAGCATAGAACACCGGCGTCTCGCCGTGGGCGCGCAGATCGAGGCGCGGCTTGGCCTTCAGGAGCCAGCGCATCATCTCGTCGTCGTCGCGCCAGACCGTTGCCCACAGCGAGTAACTCGCGTCGGCGCCCTGCTTCAGCAGATATCTGACCAGCGGCAGGTTTTCGCCACGCGCGACCGCATACCAGAGCGGCGTGGCGCGAAAATCGCCTTCGTCCTCGTCCATCGGCACCTCGTGCTCGAGACCGGCGCCCGCACGGAGCAGCTCGGTGACGGTGCCGATGCCATCGGCTTCGCCCAGGTCCGGCGACTTGCCCGGGGCGACCGCGCACGCGAGATGCAAGGCCGTCCGGCCTTTCGGGTCCATGGCCGAAACCAGCGCGGGATCCGCGCGCAGGATGGCGCCTGCCGTGGCCTTGTCCCAGCGTTTCGCGGCGGCGAACAGGGCGGTCTTGGTGGGTCGGGTCACGGCGAATCCTCACGTGGATGCGGAACGCGCATTCTAGCTTTGCCTGAGCGCCACCTGAAGCACATTCCCGGCCCATGTGCGCTTTGCCTCCCGACGCTCATATCGTTATCGGCATTTGTTCGTTCGTGCACCGGTCGCGCCCTCGTATGCTGCGAACTCGTCCCGCCGCGCATTCGACTCTCATGGCAACCTATCTCGACGAAAGACAGCGCACGGAGCTTGCCGACGCCGCCCGCCACTGGCTGTGGCGGACCGAGCTGCCGACATGGATTCTCATTGCCGCCGTGTACGCGGCCTGGTTCGGCGTGGCTATCCACGCAAACCGGCTGGGATTGCCGCTGACCTGCATCCTGCTGACCCTGTGCACGACCTGGTACCTGTCCCTGCAGCACGAGTTGCTGCACGGGCATCCGACGCGGCTGCTCTGGCTCAATGCGCTGCTGGGTGCCGCGCCGCTAGGGATCTGGCTGCCGTACGGGCTGTACCGCCGCCTGCATCTGCAGCACCACGAAGCCGAATTGACCCACCCCGACACCGACCCGGAGAGCTACTTCCTTTACGCCACCGACTGGCACGCCACCGGGCCGGCAATGCGCCGGCTCTACGCGTTTCGCAATACGCTTGCGGGGCGACTCCTTTTGCAGCCTGCGTTTTCGATCGTCGCAATTGTCACGGCCGAAATGGTGAAGCTGCGATCGGGCGACTGGCGTGATGTGCCGATGTGGCTCGCGCATTTGCTCGCGTTGGCAACGCTCCTCGCCTGGCTGCAGGTTGCCTGCGGCATCCCGGCCTGGCTGATGCTCGCCGCAGTGGCTTATCCCGCATGGTCGCTCGCTGCGATCCGGTCGTTCTACGAGCACCGTGCAAGCGATTCGCGCGCGGCGCGCAGCGTCATCAATGACGCGGGCCTGGCGTGGCGGCTGCTGTTTCTCAACAACAACTACCATCTCGTTCACCACGATCTGCCGTCGGTACCATGGTTTGCGCTGGCCGGGGTCTATCGCCGGCGTGCCGCGGACTACCTTGTCCGCAACGAAGGCTTCCTGGTGCGCGGCTATCGCGAATGGCTGGCGAACTACGCCTTGCGCGCGGTCGCGCCCGTGGCGCATCCGTTGTTCCGCAGTCCCGCTGACGGGCGCGCTTCGCTGTCCGGCAACCATGGCTGAGCCCAAGCGCTGGGTGGCCGCGCTGCCCATGTACAACGTATCGGCCTCGCTGCGCGAGGACTGGGCCACGCTGATCGGTCTGGTGGCCGATGCGCTGGCCCAAGGCGACTCGCCGGTCACGCTGGCCACCGAAGATCCTGGCACCGGGCCGGCCGCGCTCCACGCGTTCTGGCGGCGCGACGACGTATTGCTGTCGCAGACCTGCGGCTATCCGCTGATGCACGGGCTCGCCCGTCACGTGCGTCTGATCGGCACGCCGCAGTTCGCGGTGCCGGGCTGTGAACAGGAAACCTATCGCAGCGCGATTGTCGTCCGAGCCGGGAATGGGCCTGCCACGTTGTCCGCGTGCCGCGGCGCGCGTGCAGCTTGCAACAGCCCCGACTCGCACAGCGGCATGAACGCCCTGCGCCATGCCGTGGCACCGCTGGCGCGTGTGCAGCGATTCTTCGGGGAAGTCATCCACACAGGCTCGCATCTCGCATCGCTGGCAGCCATCACGGAAGGCAAGGCCGATGTGGCCGCCATCGATTGCGTGACGCTGGCCTTTGCTGGCGAGCACCAGCCGGAACTTGTGGCTGGCCTGCGGCAGATTGCAGCCACGCCGGCGGTGCCCGGCCTGCCGTTCATCGCCTCACGCCACGCCAGTGCGGCGCTGGTGGAACGCGTGCGGTCGGCAATGCTTGCCGTGTTGCGCAGCCATCCCGGTCTGCGCACGCGGCTGCGCCTGGAGGGCATCGTGCCGACCCGCGTGAGCCACTATCAACCGATTGCGCACATGGCACGCACTGCGCGGTTGCACGGCTATCGCGAACTCGCCTGAACCTCGCGCTCTCAGCGCTTCTTCTTCGACTGGTTCAGCGCCACGGCCGCCTGGATCAGCGCCTTCAGCGCCGGCTGGTCGATCTCCTCGCCCTCGTGGATGTCGATGGCGCGCCGCGTATTCCCTTCCAGGCTCGAATTGAAGAGCTTCGATGGGTCCGGCAATGATGCGCCCTTGGCAAAGGTCATCTTCACGACGTTCTTGTACGTCTCGCCGGTGCAGAGAATGCCGTCGTGCGCCCACACCGGCACGCCGCGCCACTTCCACTCCTCGACAACTTTCGGATCGGCTTTCCGGATCAGCTCGCGGATACGGCCCAGCATATCGCCGCGCCAGTCGCCCAGTTCGCGGATCCTCTCGTCGATCAGTTCGGACGCAGATCTGCCGTCCGGCAACCCGGTGTTCTTCATACCGTTCCCCTCAAGGAAGAGGAGGACATTCTAGCGCCGCCTTCGTGCTGGTGTTTGTCTGTGCAGTACAGACACGTGTATCGGAACCTGTCTGATGGGGGCCAACATAGGACGGCATGGAATCGGCGGGCTTTGCCACCACTAAAAAGATTTTTCCCTTTTATTTTCAATGACTTGATGATTCCCCGAGCGACTGGCACCTGGGCTGGCACACCCCATGCGTATATGACTGCGAGCGCAACACCCGATGCCCTCTAAACCAAAGTCAGCCCAGCACCCTCAAGGAGTTCCATCATGTCCCTCACCATCCAGAACCTGCCCGTCGAACAAGACCTCGATCACGCCAAGATGAGCGCCGTGCGCGGCGGCAGCCTGTTCCTGAACAGCGGCATCAACGCGATCATGGGCGGCTCCGGCGTGTCCTTCGCCAGCCCCAACATCATCGTCGCCCCGGTCACCCAGGTCGATGCCTCGACCCGCACCAACGTCGACCTCACGAGCGTCAACAACCTGCTCAATAACGTCGGCGGCATCGTGCAGGCCGCGCAGCACTAATTCCCCATCCAGTCGATCCGTTCATCCAGCCTTCCCAGGAGACCATCATGTCCTTGACCATCCAGAACCTGCCGCTCGAACAAGACCTTGACCACGCCAAGATGGGCGCCGTACGCGGTGGCAGCATCTTCGTGAATTCCGGCACCAACGCCATCGTCGGCGGCAGCGGCGTGTCATTCGCTAGCCCCAACACCATCTTCGCTCCGGTCACGCAGGTCGATGCGTCGACACGCACCAATGTCGACTTGAAGACCATGACGAACACCATCAACAACGTCGGTGGCATCGTTCAGGCGTTGCAGCACTGAATGCCTTGACGGGACAGCGGAACCGGCTCAGGTTCCGCTGTCCTGGCCACGAGCCGGCCTTCAACGCCGGCTTCCTCAAAGACCGCCCTCGGCGGTCTTTTTGCTTTGCGGCTGCCAACCCTCCGCGCGCATGCACTGCGGCTGTATGGGTCCTCACATGCGCGATGACGGGCAATGCCAGCGACCGGAACCCGCCTTCGTCAGTCTCTACGCGGATGTCCTGGCGATCCTGTCTGCCCGATACGAACGGGTTCTCAAAATGTGTCTGCCGAGATCCAACATGCCCCGGCGCCAGATGCCCCAACCTCGGCCGGATAGATCAAATTTATTCCTTTATTTTCAATTACTTAAAAATATTCTGGCGACTGGGACAGGGCCTGGCACACCCCATGCGTATATGACTGCGAGCGCAACACCCGATGCCCTCTAAACCAAAGTCAGCCCAGCACCCTCAAGGAGTTTCATCATGTCCCTCACCATCCAGAACCTGCCCGTCGAACAAGACCTCGATCACGCCAAGATGAGCGCCGTACGCGGTGGCAGCATCTTCGTGAACTCCGGCACCAACGCCATCGTGGGCGGCAGCGGCGTGTCGTTCGCCAGCCCCAACACGATCTTCGCTCCGGTTACGCAGGTCGATGCTTCGATGCGCACCAACGTCGACATCAAGACCGTGCAGAACACGATCAACAACCTGGGCGGCGTGGTTGCAGCCCTGCAGCACTAATCCAGCCCCTAGCCCTTCAGCTCACTCAGCCTACCCAGGAGATCATCATGTCCCTCACCATCCAGAACCTGCCGCTCGAACAAGACCTTGACCACGCCAAGATGGGCGCCGTACGCGGCGGCAGCGTCTTCGTGAACTCCGGCACCAACGCCATCGTCGGCGGCAGCGGCGTATCGTTCGCCAGCCCCAACACGATCTTCGCTCCGGTCACGCAAGCCGATGCGTCGACCCGCACCAACGTCGACATCAAGACCGTGACCAACACGATCAACAACCTGGGCGGCATGGTCGCAGCCCTGCAGCACTAATCCAGCCTCTAGCCCTTCAGCTCACTCAGCCTACCCAGGAGATCATCATGTCCCTCACCATCCAGAACCTCCCGCTCGAACAAGACCTCGACAGCGCCAAGATGGGCGCCGTGCGCGGCGGCAGCGTCTTCGTGAACTCCGGCATCAATGCCATCACCGGCGGCGCTGGCGTCTCGTTCGCGAGCCCGAACACCATCGTGGCCCCGGTCACGCAAGTGGATGCCTCGACCCGCACCAACGTCGACATGAAGACCGTCAGCAACATGCTGAACAACGTCGGCGGCATCGTTCAGGCGCTCCAGCACTAAGTCCTTCCGGGGCAGCGGAACCCGTCGCGGTTCCGCCCTCCGTTCCTACGAGCCGGCGTCCGGCCGCCCGGCTCATTTCAAGACCGCCTCGTGCGGTCTTTTTTCTGTTACGCATCAATGGCCGTAACGAGAGGGAGCGTTAAGGCGGTCTCACATGAAGCCCGGGTTTCGTGGGAGATAGCGCGTCCAGTCGCCGAAATCGCCCGTCGACATCAGCACCATCGGAAGCGTGAATCGCATGCCCTGGCTGGCCGCGATCGCCAGCGCGTCGCTCGTCCCGGGAACGAACACGGATACCTGCCTTGCATCCCCCGCGACGGCCAAAGCCAGTGCCGCACGGAATGCACCGGGCATCGCCTGTGCATCCATGACCGCCAGGGGACCTACATGGCCCGACGCGGCCACGTACGCGTAGCCGACGCGCTCGCCTTCGTCTTCGAGAAAGACGCCTCGCATCCTCGGATCGGCCAGCAGATACCTGTGATGCGTCTCTCGCGAAACCCCCAGTGTCGCGATGTCGAGCCGCTGCAGCGTGTCGAGGTCGGCGGCACTCGTGCCGATCGGCGTCGCGCGAAGCGCGGGACCACCTGCGTACCCTGCCAATGACGCCCGCTCCGCAGTGCACAAATGAATCGGCACTCGCGGCAGCATGCCGTGCCGCACGTACAGCCCCTGCGACACGACGTTGAAGGCAAAGGTAATCAGGCTCTTCTCGGTGGCCCCCGCCTGGCCAGCATGCTGGAGTGTGCGATCGAGCAACTCGTTGCCGATGCCCTGTCCCTGCCGGCCCGGTGCCACGAACAGTTCCGCCAGAAACCAGAGCCGCCCGCTCACCCAGCTCTGCGCAAAGCCGGCAATCTCGCCATCGTCCTCTGCCAGCCACGTGCCGCGGGGATCGTCCCGAAGGCAGAACGACTGGAAATCCGGAGACCGCGACGTGGCAATCGCCCCGAACCCGTGGCGGGCGGTCAGGTCGTTGATGCTGCGGGTCACCAGTGCTTCGGCACGGGCCAGTTCATCAACGCGTGCAGGTCGGAAAACAAGCGGCATGGACTCCTCCTGCATGGCAATGTCTGGTGGTATAGCAGAAGGCCCCGCAAGGGCCAAGCGGCCGACCGCCGCCTGCGCGGTGGCGCCTCGGTACCATCCCCATGGCAAGGCTCGTGTCTTCGGCGCAGAATCCGGACTCATAACACCAAGACAAGACCAAGGAGACCCGCCATGCCCGACCGCCGCCAGTTCTGCACTGCCGCGCTATCCCTCGGCGCCTCGCTCGCCGCGCCGTTTGCACTGGCGCAGGGCGCTGCCTACCCCACCAAGCCCGTGACGATCGTCGTGCCCAATCCGCCGGGCGGCGTCGTCGATACTTCCGCGCGCCTGGTCTCCGACGCGCTGGCGCGCCAGCTCGGGCAGGCCGTCGTCATCGACAACCGTGCGGGCGGCAGCGGCAATATCGCGTACCAGCTGGTCGCGCGCGCGCCGAAGGATGGCTATACGCTGCTGGCTTCCTATTCCGCCTACCACGTGGGCAACCCGGCCATGTTCGCCAAGCTGCCTTGGGACCAGAAAGACCTTGTGCCGGTGGGCCTGATTGCCGCGGCTACCAACGTGATCACGGTGAATCCCTCGCTGCCAGTGAACAACCTGAAGGAGTTCATTGCCTACCTGAAGCAGAATCCGGGAAAGGTGAACTACGCCTCGCAGGGCAACGGCTCTCTGTCGCATGTGGGTACCGAGCTGTTCTGCCAGACCACGCAAACGCGGATGACGCACGTGCCGTACAAGGGTTCCGGTGCGGCCATCCAGGACGTGCTCAGTGGTCAGGTGCAGGTGTTCATGACCACGCCGCCATCGGTGATCGGCCATATCCAGACCGGCAAGCTCAAGGCGCTGGCCGTCACCAGCAAGATGCGCCACCCGATGCTGCCCAACGTGCCGACCACGGCCGAGGCAGGCCTGCCCGGCTTCGAACTGGAGGCATGGGTCGCCCTGTTCGCGCCGGCGGGCACGCCGCCCGAGGTCATCGCCAAGCTGACCGATACCTTGAAGACCGTGCTGGCCCAGCCCGAGACGAAGAAGCGCGCCGAGACTGTTGGCATCGAAGCGCGCTACATGGATCCACCGGCACTGGCGGCGCTGGTCAAGAAGGATACCGAGTACTGGGGCAAGATCATCAAGGCGAAGAACATCACGGCCGACTGATCGCTGCCGGGACAGCTATCCGCGACAGGCGGCGTTTCAGCGCCGCCAGAGGCCTTCGCGGATCAGCGCATCAGCGATGCGGGGGATCATCTGCGCGACCCGGCGAGCCGCCTCGGTAAACGGGCGCTGGCTGCTCGTGGCCAGCACGACGGTCTGGCGCAAGGCGCGGTCCGCCAGCGGCACGGCTTCAAACGCGCCGCTTTCCAGTTCGGCGCTGATCGCGTGGTAAGGCAGCACGGTAAACGCCGCGTGATCCATCACCATGCGCTTGATCACGACCGACGAAGTCGCTTCCATGCAGACCTCCAGGCTGATGTCCTGCGCGCCGGCCAACTCCTCCAGCAGGCTGCGGATCGCATTCGGCGGCACCGGCAGGACCAGCGGCAGCCCGCCAATCTGGCGCAGCTGCACCGACGCCGGGACCCCACCCGCCGCACGCCAGTGGGCACGCATCGCATCGCGCCGGCCGACGATCATCAGCGGTGTCTCGAGCAGGCGCCGATAGCTGTTGCGCCCCTCGGCCCGATAGCGGTTCACCACGGCCAGATCGATGCTCCCCTGGGTCAGCCGCGCCTCGATGTCACCGCTGTAGCCCTCGACGATGCGCAGCCGCACCGCCGGCATGCGCGCCTGCACCGTCGCGAACAGCCGGGTCGCCATCAGCGGCGCCACCGCCGGCACCAGGCCGACCGTCAGCACGCCGGCCACGTTGCCAGCCTGCGCCCGTGCCGATTCCACCAGTTGCCGCGCGCCCGAAAGCAACGGCTCGGCATCGCCCAGCACCTGCTCTGCCAGCGCGGTCGGCCGCACGCCGCGCCCCGTGCGATAGAACAGCGCGCCGCCGAACGTCTTTTCCAGCATGCTGATCTGCCGGCTGATAGCCGACTGCGCGAGCCCCAGCTGCGCCGCAGCGCCCGAGACGCTGCGCGCATGCGCCACCGCAATGAATGTGGCCAGTGCCTTGAGCGTGAGCTCGTGTTCCGCTTCCCCTTGCATGCGCCAACTCCAGCTTTCCAATAAAGAGAAACCTGCTTTCTCAATCTGTCATTGATCCAAGGATATCGGCTCTTTATCTTAAGAGGCAACTACCCCGACAACACCAAGGAGACGACGACCCATGCCACTGACCGCACAAGACCACCCGCTGGCACCCTTGAATGCCGCGGATGCCGAAATGCTCGCCCGTGTGCAGCAACTGGTGCAGGACAACATTGGCCCCAAGGCCAATGCCGTGAACCGCGATGATGCATTCGCGTGGGATACGTTCCGCACACTGGCCGACAGCGGCGTCATCGCCACTGCCTTCCCGCGTGAACTCGGAGGCTCCGATGCGTCCATGCTGCTGCGCGTCAGGATCATCGAGGAAATTGCACGCGTGTGCAGCACCGCAGCGTCGATCGTCACCGGCACGGACCTGTCGTCGCGGCCGATCGTCGCCGGTGGCTCCGCCGAACTGTGTGCACAGATCGTTCCGGCACTGGCCCGCGGCGAACTGCAGTCCGCATTCGCGCTGACCGAGCCCGGTGCCGGATCGGACCTCGCACGGCTGTCCACGACGGCATCGCGCCATCCGGGCGGCTATCGGCTCACAGGGGTGAAGAAGTTCATTACGCGTGCCACCGTGGCGGACATGTTCGTGGTGGTGGCATCACTCGCCGACGGCCCTGGCGGCAGCAAGGGGTTGACGGCGTTCCTCGTCCCGCGTGACGCCGAAGGGTTGTCCGTCTCGCCGATCATCCCCAAGCTCGGCTGGCATGGCGTACCGATCGCCGAAGTGCGGCTCGACGACGTCTGGGTGCCGGACTCCCACCGGCTTGGCGAAGAGGGCCAGGGCATGGCGCTGGCGCAGGACACGCTGGTGCGCGCGCGCGTCGGCCATGCGGCCATTGCGCTCGGGCGCATGACCGGCGCACTGCAGATCGCCGCCCAGTACGCGGGCCACCGGCAGGTTTCCGGCAAGGCGGTCGGCGAACACCAGGGCATTCAATGGATGATGGCCGACATGGCCGCCCGCATCGAAGCGGCGCGCTGCCTTGTCTACAGCGTCGCCCAGCGCTACGACCGCAAGGATGCCGAGACCTCGATCCACGCGTCGATCGCCAAGATGCACAGCACGGACCTCTGCATGCGCGTCGTGGTCGATTGCGCACAACTGCTCGGCGGCAACAGCTACCTGAACGCGTACCCGATCGAGCGCTTCCTGCGCGACGCCAAGATGAACCAGATTGGCGAGGGCACCAGCGAAGTCCACAAGAACCTGATCGGCCGCTACGTCATGAAGACCGCGTCGGCCATGTCACAGCACCCGTGCCTCGATTTCGAGCCGGATCTGTTCGGAGCACAGTAATGGCATCGAAGGCACACGGCGTTCCCGCCGACTCCCTGACCAACCCCCTGTGCGCGCAGCTTGGCATCCGCTATCCGGTATTCGGACTCGCGCACAGCATCGAGGTGGCGGCGGCCATTTCCAACGCGGGCGGACTCGGCGTCTATGCCGCCGCGCGCGATGGCCCCAACGAACTGGCGCGCAAGCTGGCGGACCTGCGCGCGCTGTGCCCGGACGCACCGGTCGGCGTCGACCTGCTGCTGCCGACCGCGCTGCCCGGCGCCGCCACGCCGGAAGACCTGGCAGCGGCCATTCCGGACGGACACCGTCAATTTGTCGATGGGCTGTTCGATCGCTTCAACGTACCGCCTGCCACCGAGGGGAACTTCTTTTCGCAGTACGTGCGCTCGCAGGCGCTGTTTGAAGAGCAGATCACCGCCGTCGTGGAAAGCCGCATGGATGTCTTTGCCGCCGGCGTGGGCACTCCGGCCGAAAGCCTTGCGCGGGTGCGCCGTGCGGGAAAGACCACGTTCGCACTCGTGGGCGCGGTCAAGCATGCGCGCAAAGCGATCGAAGCCGGCGTGGACGTGCTGGTAGCACAAGGCTACGACGCCGGCGGGCATACCGGCAACGTTGGCACGTTCACGCTGGTGCCGCAGATCATCGCCGCTGCACAAGGGCGGCCCGTGCTTGCCGCGGGCGGGATCGGCGCAGGCAGCCAGATTGCCGCCGCGCTGGCCATGGGCGCACAAGGCGCGTGGCTCGGCACGGTATGGCTGGGCAGCGCGGAGCATCGGCTGCCGGCTGCGCTGACCGACAAGCTCGTGGCCGCGACCAGCGAAGACACGGTCATCACCCGTGCGCACAGCGGCAAGCCATGCCGCGTGGTGCGCAGCGCATTCTCGGATGCCTGGGAGGCGCCCGATGCGCCGGCGCCGCTCGACATGCCCTACCAGCAGGCACTGACCGGCCGGTTGCTGGCTGCCGTCGAGCAGCATGAAATCGCCCCGCTGATGTACGAGGCGGCCGGACAGAGCGTCGCCTGGGTGCGGGAAGTCGAACCCGTGGCACAGATCATGGACCGGCTGGTGCGGGAAACGCGCCAGTCCCTCGGCCAGCTTCGCTCTTACCTGCCGGCCTGAGCACACGGCCAGCCGGACACGATATAAACAGAAGGAGACTCTATGGACCGCCGTACATTCGCCAGGACCGCCTTTCAGGCGGCGCTGGGGGCAACCATTCCCGGCTGGCTGCCGGCGCTGGCCCGCGCGGCCACCGCCGCAGGGCCCGGCGGATTTCCCGACCGCCCCTTGCATGCCGTGGTGCCGTACCCCGTCGGTGGCGTGGTCGATGTGACGTTGCGGGCCGTGCTCGACCGCATGTCGATCGACCTGCCCCAGCGTGTGGTGGTGGAAAACCGGCCCGGCGCCGACGGGCGCATCGCCATCGACTTCGCGTGGCGCGCGCCGGCGGACGGCTACACGCTGCTCGGCGTATCGCCGGTGCTTGCGGCGGCTCCGACCCTGTACCCCGATTCCGGCATCCGCATCCAGAACTTCCGCGCGGTCGGCGCGGTGGCGGCGGTGCCGTCTGTATTTGTCGTCCACAGCGACGTGCCCGCGAAGACGCTCAAGGAATTCACGGCGTGGGCAAAGACCCGGCCCGGTGCGGTAAACGTTCCGGTACCAGGCACGGGCAGCTCGCTCCATCTCGCACAGGAGCTGTTCTTCGAATCGACCGGCGTACGCGTCACCAATATCGGCTACAAGGGCCAGCCGCCTTCCGTGCTGGACCTCGGACGTGGACAACTGCAGTTCGCGCTGCTGTCGCAGAACCTGGCGCTGCCGCTGATCCAGTCGAAGCGCGTGCGTCCGCTTGCCGTCAATGCCACGCGCCGTACCCGCTCGCTGCCGGACATCCCGACCATCGCCGAAGCCGGGTATCCCGAGGCACTCGTGCAATCCTGGTACGGCCTGGCGGTCCATGCACGCACAGCGCCGGCCATCGTCGACTATCTCAGTACCGCGCTGCAAGCATCGCTGGCGACACCGGATGTGCGCAACAAGCTCATGGCGCTCGACGCCGAAATCCTCGCGCTTGATGCCAAACAGTTCGACAACCTGATCCGGTCGGAAGCGACGCGGCTGGCGGCACTGATCAAGGCACGCGACATCAAGGGGGATGCATGAGCCAGCATTCCCACACACCGCCCCACGCGCAGCAGGATAGCCATGGGCCGCTCCACGGCCTGCGCATCCTGGACATGGCCACGGTGCTCGCCGCACCATTCGCCTGCACGTTGTGCGCGGACATGGGCGCCGACGTCGTCAAGCTCGAACTGCCCGACGGCAGCGACCCGCTGCGCGGACTGGCGCCGGTCAAGGACGGCCTGCCGCTCTACTGGAAGGTCGCGAATCGCGGCAAGCGCGGCATCTCGCTGGACGTGCGGCAGCCGGAAGGCCGCGACCTGTTCCTGCGGCTGCTGCCCGGTTTCGACGTACTGGTCGAGAATTTCCGCACCGGCACGCTGGACCGCTGGGGACTCGACACGGCCACGCTGCGCGCCGCCAACCCGCGCCTGATCATCCTGCGGCTGACGGGCTTCGGGCAGACCGGACCCTACGCCGCACGCGCCGGCTTTGCTCGTGTGTTCGAAGCCATGAGCGGCTTTACCAACCTGACCGGCGACGCCGACGGGCCGCCGCTGCACATGAATTACCCGGCCGGGGACGTGATGGCCGGGCTCTTCGGTGCCTTCGCCATTGCCACGGCTGCCGCCGAACGCCGGCTCGATCCGGAGGCACCGGGCCGCGAGATCGACCTGTCCGCCACCGAGGCGCTGTTCCGGCTGCTGGAGCCACTCGCCGTCGAGTACGAGCAGCTTGGCCAGGTCCGGCAGCGCGCGGGCAATCGCGCCACCTATACCGCGCCGTCGAACATGTACGCGACGGCCGATGGCCAGTGGGTGTCCATGGTGGCGTCTTCCAACCCGATCTTCCGGCGCCTGTGCGCGGCAATCGGCAGGCCCGAGCTTGCCGACGATCCGCGCTTTGCCACGAACCCCGCGCGCGTGCAGCATCTTGAAGCGCTCGACGGCATCATCGGCGCCTGGTTTGGCGCGAACGATTACCCGACGGTCGCCGCGGCCCTGGAAGCACGGGAAATCCCGTTCAGCAAGATCTTCTCGATCGAGGACATCCTCGAAGATCCTCACTTCCAGGCCCGGCAAGCGATCGTGCGCCTGCCCGACCCGGACCTCGGCTCCGTTCCCGCACCTTGCCAGGTGCCGCGTTTCTCCGGCTACACACCGGCGCCGCCGAGGACCGGCCCCGCTGTCGGCGAACACAACGACGAGATCTACGCCGCCGTCGGACTGACTCCGCGTGACATGGAAGCGTTGCGCAAACAAGGCGTGTTGTGATCGATGCCTGAAGGCGGTGCCGCCGCATGTCCGCGGGAATCCAACAGATTGCCGCGGACATGTACGTCGGCATCCGACATGCGCGGACATGGACCGCAACCGCAAACAACGGCCAAGAGAAAAATTTCTGCTTTGCTTTCAATGACTTGATGATTCCCTGAGCGACTGGCACCTGGGCTGGCACACCCCATGCGTATATGACTGCGAGCGCAACACCCGATGCCCTCTAAACCAAAGCCAGACCAGCCCCCTCAAGGAGTTCCATCATGTCCCTCACCATCCAGAACCTGCCCGTCGAACAAGACCTCGATCACGCCAAGATGAGCGC
>NZ_CAJPVI010000067.1 GCF_905397435.1 Cupriavidus numazuensis | reverse complement strand
GGCTGCGCTGCGCGCACGGCGTCGTCTGGGTGCAAGCTCATCAGCGTCGCCGGCGCCCGAGTCCCAATTTCCTATCTCTGCGCGCATGCAAGCGCGGCATCTTCACCCGGGTCTGGTTTGCCCTGGGCCTGCGTGCTCAGACTAGGGCTCTGCGCATAGCGCAGCCGAAGGCGATCACACGATATCGCTCGCAGCAGGGGCCACGAACGCTTGCAGGGCTCGTTCAATCAGCGCTGTAATTCTGACCACGGTCGTGCCCCACGCGGCAGGCAGCGGAAATCCCCTCTGAAGCCAATACCCGTACAACACCCCTAGCACACTACGATAAAAATTCGCCCCTTTGGGGCAACCAAAACGCGTTTTTGGTTACTTTTGTCGCTCGGACAAAAGTGACTCGCCGGCTACGCCGGCGAAACAGCAGCGCCTGCCAAGAGCGATAACCCAGCCCAAACGACACCCCCCAACGCCCCCAAAGAATCCAACCTACCCCCGCACCAACCTCACCCTGGTAATCTCCGACGGTGCCCCAAACCGCTTCGGCGGCCCCCAGTATCCCGTCCCCCGGCTGATGTAGACCCACATCGCCCCATGCCGCACCAACCCAGCCGTATAAGGCTGCTGCATCGGCACGAACAGGTTCCAAGGCCAGAACTGTCCGCCATGGGTGTGACCTGACAACTGGAGGTCGAAGCCTGCCTCGGCTGCCGCCGCCGCCGTGCGAGGCTGGTGTGCAAGCAGAACGCGCACGCCGGCGCGCGGCGCACCTTGCAACGCGCGTTTCGGATCGCTGCGATGCGTCTCGTGGAATCGCCCGGCCGAGTAATCGGTTACGCCACCGAGCACCACCACATCATTCCCATGCTCGAGCGCGACGTGCTCGTTCATCAACACCCGCAAACCGAGCCGCCGCAGTTCCGCGATCCACGGTTCGGCGCCCGAGTAGTACTCGTGGTTGCCAGTAACGAAGTACACACCATGCCGCGCCTGCAGCCGCGCCAGCGGCGCCGTGTGGGCCGACAGCTCGCGCACCGTGCCATCGACGAGGTCGCCGGTGATGGCCACCGCATCGGCTTGCAGGCTGTTGACACGGTCGACGATACGGTCGAGGTACGGCCGCTTGATCGTCGGCCCGACGTGGATGTCGCTGATCTGCGCAATCGTGAAGCCGTGCAGCGCCTCGGGCAGGCCGCTGACCGGCACGTCGACCTCGACCACGCGGGCGAGCCGCCGCGCATTCACATAGCCGGCAAGCGTCACGAGCAGCGCGAGCAATACCACTGCAGCCGCGCTGTAGGCGTGCAGTCCGGCAGGTTGCCAGCCTGCTATCCAAGCTACGGTGAGGACGATATCGCGCGCCAGCGTCAGGATCAGCAGCGACGAGAAGAACCCCATGGCGAGCATGCCGACCCACGACACCGCGTCGGCCCAGGGCTGGCTGATGCGGCGCGCCAGCAGGCCGGCGGGCAGCAGTACGCACGACAGCGCGAGCCAGATGCCGCCGAGTGCCTTGATCAGCAGGGGAACCGGCAAGTCTGGCAGGAGGCGCCAGCCGATGTAGGCGTGGAGCAGGGCGGTGATGGCGCCGGCGGTGAGGATGGTGGTCCGTGGGGGCATGGGGGCGGGCTTCGAGGACGGTCCCGATGAGGTGGGGCCGGCGCGCCGCGCGTTCAAGAGCGTCACTGCGATGAAGTGATTGCAATGCACTATTGCGCGCGCCGGTGGGGATTTACGGCGGCTTCCGGTGATCCAACAGACACCAGCATGTGGCGCTGCAAGCGCTCGTTGGCAGAGCGATCGCCAGTGATCTGAGCCCTTTGTGGCGGCGTGCTGAATGTTTTTGAAACGGATTGTCCGCCCTTGCCGGCTCATTTAGATTCGGACGCAAGGGCGCCCGTTGTGCAGCATCGTGCCCAACGCTCGTCTGTCCTGCCCCGTGCAGGCATGGCATCGCGGCCATGCTGCGGACTGTCCCTACCTGGAGATTGCCATGTCGTTTCGCCTGAAGCACACCAGCGCGCTGGTGGCAGCCGTCTGCATCGCGATCGCGCCGGCCGTGGCGGAGGCGGCAACGCCGTCCAAGGCGGTGTCGCCGCTGACCTGGCCGCGCAATTTCGATGCCGCCAGCGAGCACGTGGAGCTGTACCAGCCCGAGATCGAGAAGTGGGAGGGCAACCGCATGTCGGGCCGTGCCGCGGTCGCGGTCGGTGCGAAGGACGGGACGCCGACCTACGGTGTGGTCCACTTCTCGGCGGTCGCCGATATCGACAAGCCTTCGGCGCTCGTGCAGCTGACCCAGGTCACCATCGAAAGCGTCGAGGTGCCGACGCGTCCCGAAGCCGCCGACCGGGTGCGCAACGCGCTGCTGGCCCGGCTGCCGGCGGGCGGCCTGACGGTGCCGCTCGACGAACTGCAGGCCAGCTACGCCGTCTCGCGCCAGCTGGCCAGTGCGACGAAGGTGCCCGTGAAGAACGATGCGCCGCAGATCATCTTTGCCACCACGCCGACGCTGCTGGTCCACGTGGACGGCGATCCGGCGTGGCGCAACGTGCCCGGCACCTCCTACGAACGCGCGCTGAACAGCCGCGCCATGCTGCTGCGCGAGCCCGGCGGCGAGCTGTACCTGCAGGCGGCGGGCTACTGGTTCCGTTCGGAGTCCGCGGGCGGCGCGTGGGAAGTCATGTCGACCGTGCCAAAGGACCTTCAATCGGCGGCGACCAAGGCCGCAACCGCCTCCAAGCCGGACGCGATGCTGCCGTCGGACGGCAAGCGCCCGGCGCGTGCACCGGCCATCCAGCTCGCGACCCGGCCGACCGAGCTTGTGGTGACGAGCGGCGCGCCGCAAATGACGCCGGTGGGCGGCGGCGGACTGCTGACGATGTCCAATGCCGATCACGCCGTGTTCGTCGATCCGGCGTCCAACAACTACTACGTGCTGGTGTCTGGCCGCTGGTTCCGCGCGCCGATGCTGACAGGCCCGTGGCAATACGTGCCTGGCGGCGAGCTGCCAGCCGACTTCGCGAAGATCTCGCCGAACGACGCCAAGGCCAATGTGCTGGTGTCCGTGCCCGGCACGCCGCAGGCGAAGGAAGCCGTGATCGCCGCCACGATCCCGCAGACCGCGAACGTGTCGCGCGCGAAGGCGGCGCTGACGGTGGCCTATGACGGCGCGCCGCGCTTCGTGCCGATCACCGGTACCTCGCTGAGCTACGCGGTCAATAC
The DNA here is from genome assembly GCF_905397435.1 of Cupriavidus numazuensis. GTDB lineage: Bacteria > Pseudomonadota > Gammaproteobacteria > Burkholderiales > Burkholderiaceae > Cupriavidus > Cupriavidus numazuensis. Next base: position 40,765 of record NZ_CAJPVI010000067.1, on the reverse strand, counting down.
CGGCACGCCGGTGATCGAGGTGGACAGCAGCCATTACTACGCCGTGGCCAACGGCGTCTGGTTCACGGCGCCAGCGCCGACGGGCGCCTGGCGCGTGGCGACCGAGGTACCGTCGGCCATCTACACCATCCCGCCGAGTTCACCGGTCTACTACGTGACCTATGTGCGCATCTACTCGGTCACGCCCGACACGGTCGTGGTCGGCTACACGCCCGGCTACATGGGCGTGGTGGTCAGCGCCGACGGCACCGTGGTGTACGGCACCGGCTACGTCTACCCGGCGTACGTGGGCGCGGTCTACTACGGCTACCCGGTCACGTACGGCTATGGCGCCGGCTTCGGCATCGGCCTGGCCGAGGGTTTTGCCTTTGGCTTTGCCGCCGGCGCGTTCTGGGGCGCGGCGTCGCCGTACTGGGGACCGTACTGGTGGGGCGGCCCGTACAACTGGAATTACGTGAACGTGAACCAGGCCAACTTCTATGGCCGCTGGGGACAGGGCACGGTCACGCATGCGCAGGGCTGGAATGCCTGGACGGGCACCGAGTGGCGCGGCACCGCGGCATCCGGGTTTAACCCGGCCACGGGCGCGCATTTCCAGGGCAGCCGTGGCGCAGCCTTCAACCCGTATTCGGGCAATTACGCAGCGGGACGGCAAGGCTCGTTCGCCAACCCGTCGACCGGGCGCGAAGGCGCCGGACGCGGCGGCGTCGTCGGCAACGAGTACACGGGCAACTACGCGGCTGGCCGGCAGGTGGCGGGTTACAACGCGCAGACGGGCCGCGTGGGCGCGGCCGAGGCCGGAATTGCCGGCAATACCCAGACCGGCGAGCACACGGCGGGCAGCCGCGGTTTTGTCGCCAATCCGGACAAGGGCAATGCGGTGGCCTGGAACAACGGCAATGTGTACGCCGGCCATGACGGTTCCGTGTACCAGCACACCGACAGCGGCTGGCAAAAGCACACGCCCGGCGGCTGGGAACCCGTGCAGCCCAATAACGAAGTCACCGGCCGGCTGGACCAGCAGCGCCAGGCACGTGACATCGGCCAGCAACGATTCCAGGGCGCGGCCCAGCAATGGCAGGGCGGCGGGCGCTTCGGCGGCGGTGGCGGCGGCTTCCGCGGCGGCGGCCGGTTCCACGGTGGCTTCCGGCGCTGAGGCGCACAGGCAAGGCCAGGTCCGTCCGTCGGAATGCGCATCGGCATACACGTCGAAATGAGTAAACACGGCCACAAAAAGTTTGAATTGGCGCGCCATTAGGCGCGCCGTAACCTGCCTGAACAGGCACCGGAGCGGCGGGATTCCATCCGCCTGTCCGACAGGAACGGGGCGGCCATGGCTGCTGGCACAGGAGGTCACGTGAGGACAATGCTCAACTGGCGCAATACAGCGGGGCTGATTGCGGTCTTGCTGGCAGCGGGCTGCAGCAAGGAGAAGCCGGCAGCGGTCGCGCCACCGCCAGCGGAAGTCGGGGTCATGACCGTGGCGCTGAAGGATGTGCCCCTGGTCTATGACTTTGTCGGCCAGACCGAAAGCTCGCAGCAAGTGGAGATCCGGTCTCGGGTCAACGGCTTCCTCGACAAGCGGGTCTATACCGAAGGCTCGCTGGTCAAGGCAGGCCAGACCCTGTTCCTGATGGACCGCAAGCCGTTCGAAGCGACGCTGCAGGCGGCCGAGGCGCAACTGGGCCAGGAGCAGGCGCGGCTGTCCACGGCGCGCGCCGACCTGAAGCGCGTGCGCCCGCTGGCTGAGCGCAATGCCCTGAGCCAGCGCGACCTGGACGATGCCATCGGCAAGGAACAGGCGGCCGCCGCGGCGGTCGAGGGCGCGCGCGCCAACGTCATCAGCGCCAAGCTCAACCTCGGTTACACGACCATCACGTCGCCGGTGGCGGGCCTGTCGAGCTTTGCCAAGCGCCAGCCGGGCTCCTATATCGACACGACCAACAGCCTGCTGACCTACGTCGCCAAGCTCGACCCGATGTGGGTGAATTTCAGCCTGTCTGAGAACGAGGTGTTGCGCATCCGTTCCGATCGCGAATCCGGTGCGGTCAAATATCCGGAGCAGGACAAGTTCGAGGTCGCCATCGTGCTGGCGGACGGCTCGGAATTCCCGAACCGCGGCAGGATCGCCTTTGCGGATGCCGCGTTCAGCCAGGAAACCGGCACCTACCGTGTGCGTGCCGAGGTGGCCAACCCCGAGGGCGTGCTGCGCCCCGGACAGTTCGTGCGCGTCAAGGTGCACGGCGCCATGCGTACCCAGGCCATTGCCGTGCCGCAGGAAGCCATCGTGCAGGGCCCGCGTGGGCAGACCGTATGGGTGGTGGGGCCCGACAACAAGGCGCAGCAGCGCGTGATCGACGCTGGCGAATGGACCGGCAACAACTGGGTGGTGCGCTCCGGCCTGAAAGCCGGTGAGCGTGTTGCCGTGACCGGCACGTTGCGGCTGGTGCCGGGCGCCCCGGTGAGGCCCGTGGAAATGAAGCCGGGCGCCACGCCGGCTGCCGGAGCGCCGGCAGCGAGCGGACCGGCCGCCGCGCCTGGTGCCAGCGCAGGGGGCAAGCCATGAAGCTTGCCCATTTTTTCATTGACCGGCCGATCTTCGCGTCCGTCGTTTCGATCGTCATCACGGTGGGCGGCCTGGTCGCCCTGACCAAGCTGCCGATCGCCCAGTTTCCGGACATCACGCCACCGTCGATCACGGTGACGACCCGATACCCGGGCGCCAGTGCGGAGGTGGTGGCGCAGAACGTGGCCGCGCCGATCGAGCAGCAGGTCAACGGCGCCGATCGCATGATGTACATGAACTCGACGAGTTCCTCGACCGGCGACCTGACGCTGACCACCTACTTCGAGATCGGCACCGATCCGGAGCTGGCGCAGGTGGACGTGCAGAACCGTGTCAACCTGGCGCTGCCGACGCTACCGGACGCGGTGACTTCGCAAGGCGTGTCGGTACAGAAGCGTTCGTCGGCGTTCATGATGGTGATTGCCGTCTATTCGCCCGACAACAGCTACAACCAGACCTTCGTCGGCAATTACGCCAACATCTATGTGCTGGATGCGCTCAAGCGCATTCCGGGCGCCAACCAGTCATCCATCTTCGGCAGTCCGGACTACGCCATGCGCATCTGGCTGCGGCCGGACCGGATGGCGACGCTGGGCATCACCACCGAGGACGTGAAGAACGCGGTCGCGAACCAGAACCAGCAGTTCTCGGCCGGGCGCATTGGTGCCTCGCCGACCAACGGCGCGGTGCAGATGACGTTCCCGATCGCCACCAAGGGCCGCATGACCGAGCCCGCCGAGTTCGACAACATGATCCTGCGCGCGCAGTCCGGCGACGCGGCGCTGGTGCGGCTGAAGGATATCGGCCATGCCGAGCTTGGCTCCAAGGACTATTCACTGCGCAGCCGCTACAAGGGCAAGACCGCGACGCTGCTGGCCGTCTACCAGCAACCGGGCGCCAACGCGCTGGATGTCGCCAAACAGGTGCGGTCGACGCTGGCGGAGCTGAAGAAAAGCTTTCCGCCGGGACTGGAGTATGAGGTCGCGCTCGATACGACCGAATTCGTGCACGAGTCGATCAATGAGGTGGTGCATACGCTGCGCGATGCCGTGATCCTCGTGATCCTGGTCGTGTTCCTGTTCCTGCAGAGTTTCCGTGCCACGCTGGTGCCGATCCTGGCCGTGCCCGTGTCGATCATCGGCGCGTTTGTTGGCATGAGCGCGTTCGGCTTCTCGGTCAACATGCTGACCTTGTTCGGCATGGTGCTGGCGATCGGCATCGTCGTGGACGATGCCATCGTGGTGATCGAGAACGTCGAGCGCAACATGACCGAGTTCAAGCTGCCGCCGAAGGAAGCGGCCAAGAAGGCGATGGACGAGGTCAGCGGGCCGGTGGTTGCCATCGTGCTGGTGCTGCTCGCGGTGTTCATCCCGGTGGCGTTCCTGTCGGGTATCACGGGGCAGCTCTACAAGCAGTTCGCGGTGACCATTGCGGTGTCGGTGGTGCTGTCCGGCGTGGTCGCGCTGACGCTGTCGCCGGCGCTAGCGGCCATCCTGCTCAAGCCGGGCGAGCACAAGAAGAACCGCTTCTTCACGTGGTTCAACAATTCATTTGACCGGCTGATATCGGGCTATGACCGATCGCTGCAGCTCGTCATCCGGCGCACGGTGATGTCGATCGCCATCATCCTCGCGATGGTGGTGGTGACCGTGCTGATGTTCATGCGCATCCCGACCTCGTTCCTGCCCGTGGAGGACCAGGGCTACTTGTTCGGCGCCGTGGTGATGCCGGATGCCGCCAGCCTGGACCGTACCGGCAGCGTTTCGAAGCGCGCCGAGACATGGCTCGCCAGCCAGCCAGGCGTCGCGTCGGTGTCGAGCGTGGATGGCTACAGCCTGATCGACTCGCAGAACAAGGCCAACGCCGGCACGCTCTTCATCACGCTCAAGGGCTTTCACGACCGCGGCGCCGGTGAGAGCGCCGAGGACCTGCTGCTCAAGGCAAAGAAGGAGTTCTTCGGCTATCAGGACGGCGCGGTCATCCCGATCAATCCGCCTTCGATTCCAGGGCTGGGCACGACCGGCGGCTTCGAATTCTGGCTGCAGAGCACGGGCGACGGCACCTATCAGCAGCTCGAAGCCAAGGTGCACGAGTTCATGGCCAAGGCACGGCAGCGGCCCGAGCTGACGGGCGTGAACTCCACCATCAACTCGCGCTCGCGCCAGCTCCTGGTCGACGTGGACCGCGAGCGGTCCGAGACGCAGGGCGTGCCGGTCGAGGAGGTGTACTCGGCGCTGCAGACCATGTTCGGTTCGCTCTATGTGAGCCAGTTCCCGAAGAACAGCCGCCTGTTCCAGGTGATCTTGCAGGCCGAGCCGGACTTCCGTTCGCGGCCGGAAGATCTCGACAAGGTCTACGTGCGCAACCACAACGGCGACATGGTGCCGATCAAGGCCGTGACCACCACGCAATACGTGCCCGGCGCCGATATCGTCACGCGCTTCAACAACTTCCCCGCGGCCAAGATCCTTGGCGATGCCGCGCCCGGCTACAGCTCGGGGCAGGCCATCGCTGCCATGGAAGAGGTGGCGCAGGAAGTGCTTGGCCAGGGCTATGCGTATGCATGGAGCGGCCAGGCCTACGAAGAGAAGACCGCAGGTTCCACCGCGGTCTATGTGTTCGCGTTCGCCTTGCTGATGGTGTTCCTGATCCTGGCCGCGCAGTACGAGAAATGGTCGCTGCCGATCGGCGTGCTGCTCGCCGTGCCGTTCGCATTGTTCGGCGCGCTGCTGGGCATCCTGATGCGCGGCATGCTCAACGACGTCTATTTCCAGATCGGCCTGACGGTGCTGATTGCGCTGGCCGCCAAGAACGCGATCCTGATCTTCGAGTTCGCGGTGGAAATGCGCGAGAAGGAAGGCCTCAGCGCCTATGACGCGGCCATTCATGCGGCCAAGCTGCGGCTGCGCCCGATCATCATGACCTCGCTCGCGTTCATCCTGGGCTGCGTGCCGCTCGCGATTGCCAGCGGCGCTTCGGCGGCAAGCCGGCAATCGCTCGGCACGGGCGTGATCGGCGGCATGCTCGGCGCCACGGTGATCGCGCTGTTCTTCATCCCCATGTTCTTCTGGGGGCTGGAACGGATGTCGGAAGGCAAGCCAAAGGGCGACGCCAAGGCCGGAGGCGAGACCCAGCCGCCTGCCACGCCGCCGGCGGGAGAACCATCATGAGAGCGCGTGCCTGGATGTTCGGTGCCTGCGCGATGGCGGCGCTGGGCGGCTGTGCGATCGGTCCCAACTACCAGCGGCCCGAAACGCCCGATGTCGCGCAGTACCGCATGGACACCGGCCAGCTCGCCATCGCGGCCGACAGCGACTGGTGGAACCAGTTCAACGATCCGGTGCTCAACGCGCTGATCGACGAGGCGCTCGCGCACAACTACGACGTGCGCATCGCCGCCGCGCGCATCGACGAGTTCCGCGGCCAGCTGATGGTCGCGCGCTCGGGCTTCTTCCCGCAGGTGAACCTCAGCGCGTCGGCCGCGCGTCAGCGCGCGGGCACGTTCAACGGCACGCCGTTCGCGTCGTTCGACGGGCCGCGCAATTCGTACCAGCTGCTGGCCAATGCGAGCTGGGAACTCGATCTGTGGGGACGCATCCGCCGCCAGGCCGAAGCCGCGGAAGCGAGCCTGTGGAATGCCGAGTACGCTCGGCGCGGCGTCGTGCTGTCGCTTGCGGCGTCGGTGGTGCAGGGCTATGCCACGCTGCGCGGGCTCGATGCGCAGCTCGAGGTCGCGAAGCAGACGCTGGATTCGCGCGCGAGCGGGCTGGATATCTTCAAGCAGCGCTACGAAGGCGGCGTCATCTCCGAGATGGAGCTGGCCCAGGCGCAGAACGATTTCTATGTCGCCGAGGCTTCCATTCCGCAGATCCGCACCGGCATTGCGCAGACCGAGAATGCGCTGTCGGTGCTGATCGGACGCCAGCCGGGACCGATCGAGCGAGGCAAGGATATCTATGCGCTGCAGGCGCCGGCGGTAGGCGCCGACCTGCCGGCGATGCTGCTATCGCGCCGGCCGGACGTACTGCAGGCCGAGCAGGCCGCGGTCGCGGCCAACGCGCAACTGGGCGCGGCCCAGGCGCTCTACCTGCCGGCCGTCAACCTGAGCGGCTTGTTTGGCGCGGTCGCCGCGTCACCGGCCGGGTTGTGGGACAGCGCATCGCGAGTGTGGGGGTTTGGTGCCGGACTGACCCAGCCGATCTTCCAGGGCGGTGCGATCCGCGGGCAGGTGCAGACCGCGTCGGCACAGCGCACCGAGGCCATGCTGGCCTACCAGGGCACGGTGCTGGCGGCCCTGGCCGATGTGAACAGCGCGCTGGCCAATGGTGTCGAGACGCGCAACCGCCTGGGCAGCCTGCGCCAGCAGGAAAAGAGCCTGACCATCTATGCCGACCAGGCCTATGCAAGATATGAGGGCGGCTATTCGAGCTACCTCGAAGTCACCAACGCGCGCGAGAAGCTGTTCGACGCGCAGCTGGCGGCCATCCAGGGGCAGGTCGACGTGCTGAACGGCACCGCGGCGCTGTACAAGTCGCTTGGTGGCGGCTGGCCGTCGGTGCCCGATGCGGTGAAGGGCGCCGGCATGCAGGGCGATGCACCGGTGCTAGCGCGCTGACCACTCTCCCTCGCGCACGCCCAGCGCCGTGACCAGGCCGTAGGCGGTGATCCCCATCGCCACGCCGAGGAAATGCCCGTCCAGTCCCATGCCGGCGACATTGGCCAGCAGCCAGCCGCCGCCGGCCGCCAGGCCGATCCGGCACAGGCCGGCCGCGATCGGCCAGCGCATGCGGCCCGCGCCCATCGACGCGAAGTACAGCGCCATGCCAAGCCCGAAGCCGCCAAACGCCGGACCGACCCACGACAGCGCCCGCGCGGCAATGGCCGCGACCTGCGTGTCCTGCGTGAACAGTCCGGCGAACCGGTGCGGCATCATGCCGACTGCCGCGCCGGCCAGTCCGGCAATCAGCAGCGCCAGCAGCGCACCGACCCACGCCGTGCGTCGCGCCGTATGCCAGTCGCCGGCGCCCACCGCGCGGCCCACCAGCGCTGTCAGCGCGGAGCCCACGCCGAATGCGAGCGGGATCATCAGGAATTCCAGCCGCGCCGAGATCCCGTAAGCGGCTACCGCCGCCGTGCCATGGTGACGCAGCTGCGCGGTGACGAGGATGGTGGTCAGGTTGGCGACCGAAGCGAGCGCGCAGGCCACCAGCCCGACCGACAGGATGCGCACGAACAAGGCGCGCGACGGGCGCATGCGTAGCACCGGCACGAAGCCCGCACCGCCACGCATGACCACGATCGCCATGCCCAGCGCCGCCGCCCACGACACCGCCGCGAGCGCCGCGCCGATGCCGGCCAGGCCCATGCCCGCGGGCTCGGCCAGCAGCCACGCCAGCAGCGGGAAGGCTACCCACATCAACGCCAGCACGCGCGCGGCCAGTGCGTGGCGGCCGCCCCCGCGCAGCACGGAAGCGAGCGTATTGGCCAGCCAGGCCGGCACGGCGCCCGCGCCGAACAGCCAGATCGCATAGGTCGCCGCCGCCTCGGCCGCGGTGACGCCAGCCACTGCGCCGAGCACGCCGCGCGGGAAGCCCGCGAGCACGATGGCGAATGCGAGGCCGGCGGTTACCGCAATGATCAGGGCGTGCAGCACGAGCGACGAGGCCTCTTCACGCTTGTTGGCGCCCAGCGCGCGGGCGATGGCCGACACCACGCCGCCGCCCATTGCGCCCGTGGACATCTGCTGCAGCAGCAACGCAAACGGCAGCACCACGGCCCAGCCGGCCAGCGCCGCCGTGCCCTGGCGCGCCGCAAGCCACGTTTCCACGAGTTGCGCGCAGGACTGCAGCAAGGCGATGACGGCGGTGGGGCCGGCCAGGCTGCCGATGCGCCGCGCCAGTTCGGTGGCGGGCACGGGCGCCGTGCTGGTGGTTGCAGCGGTACTGGCTACAGTCATGGCGGACGTCTCAGGCATGGTCGTCCTCCTGTTCCTGTTCGGACGCCGCTTCGCCGAAGCGCCGCCGCAGGAAACGGCCCGCGCCGGGGCCGGGCAACACGCGCACATCATCCAGCGTGATGGCGCTGCCGTCGGCGCGCATCAGCGCCGGGGTGGCGATTTCCGCACCGCTGCGCTTGTCCTGCAGCACCGTCAGCGGACCCTTTTCATCGGTCATCCAGCGGTCCGCCCAGGCTTTGAGCGCCACATAGGCCGGGAAGAAGTCGCGCCCTTTTTCCGTGAGCTGGTAGACGTGGCGGCCCCCGCCTTCCGGCGTGACACGCGCGAGCAACTCGTGCGTCACCAGCGTTTTCAGCCGCGCGCTCAGGATGTTGGGCGCGATGCCCAGGTTCTTCTCGAACTCGTCGAAGCGCGTGCTGCCGTAGAAGGCTTCGCGCATCACAAGAATGGCCCAGCGCTCCCCGAGCACCGCCATCGAGCGGGCCACCGGGCAGGGCATGGTGGTGAAATCGGTAGGGGGCATAGGTCTCCGTGCTTGCGACTGGCTTTGCTTTCGATTTGCAAGTTTGGGGAAGCATAGCTTGCGAATTGAAAGTTTGCACGGTGGGAATGCGGACATCGCACGAAACCGTTTTGTCCGATTGATTGTCCCGTTGGTGGATCGGTAGGCTGCGGGACATTGGTATCGCGTCTTCCACTTTCCGGGCGCCAGTACCGATCAGGCGGAGTCTTAGCCGTCTGTTTCCTCCACCCGGATCGGCCCCCCAGGACGATCTGGGTTCTTTTCTTTGGCGTGCCGCTACGCTGCCCTGCTCAGTCCCGGAACACGGGCAGGTTGCCGATTTCCTCTTTCAGGAACGCAATCAGCGCGCGCGTGGCCATGGTCGGATGCCGGCTCGGCGTGGTGATGACATAGAGGCTGCTGCCCAGCCCTTCAGGCTTCCAGTCGCCCAGCACGGGCACGAGGCGGCCCTGGCGCATCTCCTCCCACCCCATGTAGCGCGGCAGCAGGCTGATGCCGTGGCCTTCCAGCACCGCCTGCAACAGGAAGCGGAAGTGCTCCGACTGCAGGTGCGGCGCGAGTTCCACTTCCTCGCGCAGGCCATTGCGATTGAGCGCCAGCAGGAAGCGCGATCCATAGGGCGGGCAAAGGAAGTGGCAGCGCGCGAGGTCGGCCGGTATGCGTGGCGTCGGCACGCGTTCGAGGTACTCCGGCGACGCGCACAGCCGCCAGTCGATCGGACAGATCTCGCGCGCCACATGATCGAGCGGCGGCGCCGACGTCACGCGCAGCGCCACGTCGATTTCCGACGCGATCAGATCCACCACGCGGTTCGCGAAGAACACGCGCAACGTGATGCCGGGATAGCGCTGGGCAAACTGCAGCAGCAGCGGGGCGATGAACGTATCGCCAAGGCCCGTGGGCATGCTGACGCGCACATGGCCGCGCAGCGTCTTGCCGAGGCTGTCGATCTCGGCCTGTGCGGATGCGACCTCCTGCAGGATGCGCAGCCCATGCTGGTACAGCGCCTGGCCGGGCTCCGTCATTTCCAGCCGGCGCGTGGTCCGGCGCAGCAGTTGCGCCCCGGCCTGCTGTTCCAGCTCGCGCAGCTGACGGCTCACCTGCGAGCGCGTCACACCACGCCGCCTGCCGGCCTCGGCCAGGTTGCCGGCATCGACGATGTCGACGAACGCTTCGATCAGGTTCAGGTCCATCCGGGATTCCCTGCAGGATTGTCACGTCAGGCGCAACATTGTGATTCCGGTGCGGCGGATTGTCGATGCCAGACCGCGCGGCTACAGTGGAACGCTGCCAGTTCAGGACAAGACAGGAGACTACCGATATGGCCACAGACCTCTGGTTCGAAGACATGCACCGCGACGGCGCCGAACTGCTCGACCGCGGCGCCCGCCTTGCCGGAGGCCTGCGCGCCGCGGGGCTGAAAGAAGGCGACGTCGTTGCGGTGCTGCTGCGCAACGACCCGGTCTATGTCGATGTCGTGCACGCCTGCCGCATTGGCGGCACCTACTACTGCCCCATCAACTGGCACTTCACGGCCGAGGAAGTGCGCTTCCTGCTGGCCGACAGCGGCGCCAAGGCGCTGATCGTGCACGCTGGCCTGCTGGCCGCGGTGCGTGAGGCGGTGCCTGCGAGCATCCCCGTGCTGGTGGTGGCCGATGGCGCCGAAGTGTCCGGTGGCAGCGACTACGAAGCGTGGCTCGCGCAGCAGGCCCCGTACGACGGCCCGCGTGTGTCTCCGCGCGGCCATATGGCCTACACGTCCGGTACCACGGGCCGCCCGAAGGGCGTGCTGCGTGAACCGGTGCCGCTGGACCAGCTCGACGACCAGATGGCGCGCGCGCGTTCGCTGGTGCGCCAGACCTACGGCCTCGTGCCCGGCTGCCGGGCGCTGATGTCGGCGCCGCTATACCACAGCGCCCCGGGTTCGTTCATCCAGAACGCGTTGCAAATGGCCGAACGCCTCGTACTCACGCCGCGCTTCGATGCCGAGCAGGTGCTGGCACTGGTGGAGAAGCACCGCATCGACGTGCTCTACCTCGTGCCGATCATGTACGTGCGCCTGCTCAAGCTGCCGCCCGAGGTGCGCGCGCGCTATGACCTGTCGTCGATCCGCTTCGTCGCGTCGACCGGCTCGCCGTGCTCGCCCGAGGTCAAGCGCGCGATGCTCGAATGGTTCGGTCCCGTCATCCACGAAACCTATGCGTCGAGCGAGGCCGGCATGATCACCGTGGCCACGCCCGCCGATGCCGCGGCGCGCCCCGGCACGGCCGGCAAGCCGGTGGACGACGCGCAGCTCCGCATCCTCGATGAAGACGGCAAGCCATGCGCAACGGGCGAGATCGGCCTGGTGTACGTGCGCCAGCCGGCTTACCCCGACTTCACTTACCGCAACAATGAGGCCGCACGCCGCGCGATCGACCGCGACGGACTGGTGACGCTCGGCGACATGGGCTATGTCGATGCCGACGGCTACCTGTTCATCTGCGACCGTGCTTCCGATATGGTGATCTCGGGCGGCGTGAACATCTATCCGGCCGAGATCGAGCATGAACTCGTGCGCTATCCGGGCGTGGCCGACTGCGTCGTGTTCGGCGTGCCGGACGACGAGTATGGCGAGCGCTTGCTGGCCATGGTGCAGCCGATGCCCGACGCAGCGATCCGCGAGGAAGACGTGATCGACTGGCTGCGCCAGCGCCTGTCCGGCTTCAAGGTGCCGCGCAGCATCGTGATCGAAGCGCAATTGCCGCGCGACGAGACCGGCAAGCTGGCCAAGCGCCGGCTGCGCGACCGGTACTGGGAAGGGCGGCAGCGGCGCGTCTGAGATTGCACGGAACACCGCCGGCAAAGATCAAAAGCATGGAAAGCATGGCGCCCACGAAGGCGCCGCCATCAACAGGAGACACTATGCAAGGCAGTAAATTCGGCCGTCGGGCCTGGATCGCCACGGCAGCGGCCGCCGTCGTAGGTGCACTGGCAGGCGGCGCCGTGCCCGCGCTGGCCGCCTATCCGGACCATCCGATCAAGCTCGTGGTGCCATACACGCCCGGCGGCTCGACCGACCAGTTTGGCCGCGCGATTGCCGACGGCATGTCGCGCCAGCTCGGCCAGACCGTGGTCGTGGAAAACCGGCCCGGTGCGGCCACGATGATCGGCACCACCAGCGTCGCGCGTGCGCCGGCTGATGGCTACACCATGGTGCTGGCCACCAACGGCAGCATGGTGCTCAACCCGCAGCTATACAAGAAGATCTCCTACGATCCGCCGCGCGATTTCAAGATCTTCAGTATCGGCGCGGAGGTGCCTTTGGTCGTCGTGACCAACTCGCACGTGCCGGCCAGCAATATCCGCGAGTTCGCGAACTATGCGAAGGCCAGTGGCGGCAAGCTCAATTACTCGTCGGTCGGGCTCGGCAACGCGCTGCAGCTCGCCACCGAGATGCTGAAGACCGAACTCGGCATCCAGGTCACGCACGTGCCCTACAACGGCAGCGCGCCGGCGCTGTCGGCGCTGCTCGCCAATGACACGCAGCTGATGGTCGATGTGGTCAGCACCTCGCTGCCGCACATCAAGGCCGGCAAGCTCAAGGCGCTGGCCGTGACCAGCCGCAAGCGGCTGGACGTGCTGCCCAATGTGCCGACTGTCGCCGAAGGCGGCTATCCCGACTTCCAGGCCGCCACCTGGTTCGGGCTGGCCGTGCCCGCGCAGACACCGCCGGAAGCCGTGGCGAAGCTTCGCGCCGCCGCGGACAGCGTGCTGAAGGATCCGAAGTTCCGCGCCACGTTCAGCGATCTCGGGCTCGTGGTGCAGCCGCCGCGCACGCAGGCGGAGATCGACCGCTATGTCGAGGCGGACCGCGAGCACTGGGGCAAGGTGATTCGCGCGAACAACATCACGCTCGACTGACCGCGGGGGATGGGCACGGCGAGCCACGAGGGCGCTCGTCGCCGCATGGCAAGCATGTGGCCGGTATGTGGCCGATAGCCGGCGCGCGGCGGCGCCGGGCGGCATGACCGGCGTATAGTGCCGGGACAATACCGGCATAGGCGCCCCCGATAGCCTGGCGCCAGATGCCTTCGCCATGCCCCCTCGTCATGACTGATCGCGCCCCCTCTGACCCAGCCGAACCGTCCCCCGGCGCTGACCGCGCCGACGCTTCCCGCGCAGATTCTCCGGACACCGCGACCGAGCGCGCCGAAGCGCGCCTGTCGGAAGCCATCAGCCGCCGCGCGCGCATGGCGGCGTGGCGCAAGTCGCGCCAGGCTGGCCGCATCTCGCGCACCACGCTGCGCTACGCCGTCTTCATGTGCGGCGCCGGCTGCGTGGCGCTGTTCTCGATGGTGTTCGCGTGGATCGCCGAGGTCGCGCTGCGCTGGAACTACCACCTGACCCAGAGCACGCCGTGGATCGCGTTCGTGATGCTGCCGTTCGGGCTGGCCGCGCTGCGCTGGCTGACCATCCGGCTCGCGCCGCAGGCGCGCGGCAGCGGCATTCCGCAGGTGATCGCCGCGGTCACGTTGCCGCCGGCAGGACCGGCGCAGACGGTGCTCGTGTCGTTCCGCCAGTCGATGTGGAAGGTGGTGCTGACCGCTGCCGGGCTGCTGGTCGGGGCTTCGGTCGGACGCGAAGGGCCGTCGGTGCAGGTCGGCGCCGCGGCCATGCTGGCATGGGGCCGCTGGTGCCACGAGAAGATGCGCTTTCGCATCGGCTTCCATCCGAACGCTTTGATCGCAGCGGGCGCCGCCGGCGGGCTGGCGGCAGCGTTCAACACACCGCTGGCCGGCGTGGTGTTCGCGATCGAGGAGCTTGGCCGTGGGACGGCCGTGCGCTGGGACCGCCTCGTGCTGTCGGGCGTGCTGACGGCCGGCTTCCTGTCGCTGGCTCTGCTCGGCAACAACCCGTATTTCGCCGTCAAGGTGCCGCTGCTGGTGCTGCGCGACGCCTGGGGGCCGGTGCTGCTGTGCGCGGTGGTGAACGGCGTGCTCGGCGGGCTGTTCGCCAAGGCGCTGATCGGCGGCGTGCCGGGGCTGCTCCCGGCGCGCTGGCGCCACTGGCCGGTCGAGCATCCGGTGCAGGTGGCGTTTGGCTGCGGCCTGGTCGTGGCGGTGCTCGGCTGGGCGACGAGCGGCGCGACATTCGGTACGGGCTACGAACAGGCGTCGGCACTGATCAACGGCGAATCGCACGCGACGCTGTGGTTCGGGCTGGCCAAGTTCGCGGCCACGGTGGTCTCGTATTTCGCTGGCATCCCGGGCGGCATCTTCACGCCGGCACTGGCCATCGGCGCCGGCATTGGCGAGAACGTCGCGCATTTCATCCCGGGCATGCACGAGCCACGCGTGCTCGCGCTCGTGGCCATGGCAGCGTTCCTGGCGGCGGCCACGCAGGCGCCGATCACCGCGAGCGTGATCGTCATGGAGATGACGCGCACGCAGGACCTGACGCTTTTCCTGCTGGCATCGTCGCTGCTGGCATCGTTTATCTCGCGCCAGTTTTCGCCCCATCCGTTCTACCACCACGTCGGCCATGTGTTCCGGCGCGAGGCGATGGCGCTGGTGCGCAAGGCACCTGCGAGCTGACGCTGCGCTATGTGCGCCAGGCCATGGTGGCGCGCGCGGCTTTCCCCTAACGTTGTGGCGCGCCGGTCGCAGGACCGGCCTGTGTGTAGCGGCGGCACACCAATCTCGCCGGCATGCTGTCGTCTGCATTCGGGGAGCATCCATGGCTTCGCAACGACCGGCCGGCCGCGCCCGGCCCCCGAGCAAGGAAAGCACCGTCCTGCGCGATATCGGGCCCGACACCATGTGGCCCACGCGCGGCCTGCAGAGCCATTCGCGGCTGCGCCAGCCGTTGCCGCCCGCGCAACGTACGCCGCGCCCCCAACTGCCGCCAAGCCGGGTGCCGCACCTGCTGGCATGGGCGCTGGTGCTGGCTATCCTGGCGGCCCTCGCCAACGTGTTGCTGCGCGCGGCGGGATAGACTCGGTTTGCGGCGCGCGCGGTGTGCGCCATTCGCCATGTCGGCGGCATGTGATACCGTCGGCCGGAACATACCGCCTGCCGCGGGCTCCAACAGGGGCCTTTTTGAGGAGTCTGGATTTTGAAATTTCCCGTTGCCGGGCTGGCTGCTGCCGGCCTGATCGGCGCCGCCACATGCGCCTTTGCCGCCCCGGCGGCTCCCGCCGCCGCTTCTGCCGCTACTGCTGTCCCTCCCGCCGCTGCATCGAAGGCCGCGCCAGCCGGTAACAGTGCGCTGTCGCCGCTGCTGAAACTGCTCGAAATCGGCAACCCGCTGCCCGCGCTGCCCGACTGTGCCGACAAGCGCACGCCGGACGGCCGCGACGTGACCGCGGTCTGCGTCGAGGTAAAGGGGGACGGCATCATGCGCCAGGTCGGCCTGCCGCGCGACAAGCGCCCGGCCTTCATGGACGGCCCGCATGTGGTGGCCTTCGTCGACGGCAATGCGCTGGTCGGCGTGATCGTGCCGACCGCCGGCGCCAACTCGCAGCAAGCCGCGCTCGACAGCATCAACGCGCTCTACGGCAAGCCGTTCCGCCAGGAACAGGAAGACATGCGCGACAAGGGCGGCAAGACGGTCAAGACCATCCACGCAGGCTGGATGCAAAAGCCGCTGACGGTCGAGCTGTATGCCATGCCCGAAGACCCGAACACCGGCACCATCGAAATGCTGCTGCCGCAGGCGCGCAAGCTGATGGCGGACAAGGATGCGCAGGTCGCGCAGCAACTCACGCCCGCATCGGCGCCCGCTGCCGCGCCAAGCAAGGAAAAGAAGCCGGCGCCCAAGCCCGTCAAGCCCGGCAGCTGGTAACGCCGGGCCGGGAGCCGGCGGTGCCGGCTCAGATGCCTTCCATCACCTTGTCGAGCCCGCGCACCACGCCGCGCACGGTGTGGACCTTGCGGATCGCCAGCAGCGCGCCGGACACATAGGGTTTGGAGCCGTCGCCGGCCTCATGCTTGAGATGCAGGCGCTGACCCTCCGCGCCGAAGATCACTTCGACGCCGAGCTGGTAGCCGGGCAGTCGCACGGCATGCACCTGCGTGCCGGACATGGTTGCGCCGCGCGTCTCGCGCGGGCCGTTGACCTGGTCCACCGGCACGGCTTGCTGCGCGGCCTTGATCTCGCCGAGCCGGAACGCCAGTTCGCGCACCGTGCCGGACGGCACGTCGACCTTGCCGGCCTTCGCGTAGTCGATGATCTCCCAGTGGTCGAGATGGCGCGCCGCCATTTCCGCGAACTTCTGCAGCAGCACGACCGTGATCGCGAAGTTGCCGCACGCGAGCACGCCGCGGTCGGCCTTGCGCGCGGCGGCGTCGATCTCGGCATAGTCCTCGTCGGTCAGGCCAGAGGTGCCGACCACCACGTGCGCACCGTGCGCGAGCGCCTGCAGGATGTTGTGCTTGGCAATGGCCGGCTTGGTGTATTCGACGTAGACGTCGTAGGGCGTGCTGCCCAGCGCCTCGATGCTCGCCGCCGCCACGCCGGGCGTGTCGGCATGGCCGGTGAGTTGCGCGAGCGGTTGGCCCGCCGCGCCGCGCGACAGGCCCGCCACCAGCGTCATGTCGGCCGCGTGCGCCACGCCGCGCGCCAGTTCGCCGCCGGCCCAGCCGGTTACGCCGCCTACGGCGACACGGATCGGATTGCTCATTGTTTTTTCTCCGTTGGTGGATTGCGGTCGGTGGAGGATACCGCGCTATTCCGTTGCTCGCCGGCGGTCGATTTTCCGCGCGAGCACGATCGACGTGGTGGTGTGGTTCACACCGTCGAGCATGCCGATCTCGTCGAGCAACTGGTCGAGCCGCGCGTGGGTGTCGCAGCGGATCACCGCCATGTAGTCCACCGGGCCGCTAACTGAGCTGAGCTCCTCGATCTCCGGCAGCCGCTGCAGCGCGCGCACGATGGCCGGGCCGGCCTTGGGCTGCACCGACAGCCCGCAGAACGCCTGGATCGCGTTGTCGCCCATTTCGCGGCCGAGCCGCACACCGTAGCCGGCAATCACGCCGAGCCGTTCCAGCCGCGCGATGCGCGCCACTACCGTGGTCCGCGCGATGTCGAGATGGCGTGCGAGATTGGCCGCGCTTTCCCGCGCGTTGGCCTGCAACAGCGACAGCAGGTGGCGGTCGGTCTGGTCGAGTTTGTCGGTGTCTGCCATTTCGTCGAAATCCGTCGTCGTTTCGTTCGATTATGGACGGCATTCGTCGAACTTGATCCTTCTTTCTGTTGCGCGCGCTGCCCATACTCCAATCAGGCACATATCCATCAGGCTTGAACCACGGAGGACACCATGCAGCCATCCACTCTCGGCCGCGGCACGCCGCGGGACCTGACCCGGGCCAGCGGCCCGCTGCAAGTGGTGGTGCTCGGCGCCGGCAAGATCGGCCGCACCATTGCCGCCATGCTGCATGACAGCGGCGACTACCGTGTCTGCCTGGTCGACAACGACGCGCGCCGGCTCGACGGCCTGCCGCGCGCCATTACCGTGCGTGCCGGCGACCCGACCGAGCCGGGCACCTGTGCCGCGCTGCTCGCGGGCGCCGATGCCGTGCTTAACGCGCTGCCGTTTCACGCCGCGGTCAGCGTGGCCACGGTGGCAGCCCGCCTCGGCGTGCATTACTTCGACCTGACCGAGGACGTGGCCGCGACGCAGGCCATCCGGCAACTGGGCCAGAACGCGCGTTCGGTGCTGATGCCGCAGTGCGGTCTGGCGCCGGGCTTTATCGGCGTGGTCGGCCACGACCTCGCGCAGCGCTTCGTGCGCGGCGGCGGCGAGCTGCTCGACTTGCAGATGCGCGTGGGCGCGTTGCCGCGCTACCCCAACAATGCGCTGAAGTACAACCTCACATGGAGTACCGAGGGGCTGATCAACGAGTACTGCAATCCGTGCGAGGCCATCGTCGACGGCCGCCGTATCGAGCTGCCGGCGCTCGAAGGGCTGGAGACCTTCGCGCTGGACGGCATCGAATATGAGGCCTTTAATACATCAGGCGGCCTCGGCACGTTACCGGAAACCCTGGCGGGGCGCGCGCGCAATGTCGACTACAAGTCCATCCGCTATCCGGGCCACTGCGCGCAGATGAAGCTGCTGCTCAACGACCTGCGCCTGCGCGAGCGGCGCGGCTGGCTGCGCGAGATCTTCGACCGTGCGATTCCGGTGACGGAGCAGGACGTGGTCATCATCTTTGCCACGGCGACGGGATACCCGGCTGGCGGCGAACGCGGACGCGGCCCCCTTACGCAGGCTTCGTTCTCGGCGCGCATCGGCGGCGTGGACGGTCCGGCCGGACACGTCAATGCCATCCAGCTCACCACGGCCGCGAGCATCTGCGCGGCGCTGGACATGGTGGCGAGCGGGGCGCTGCCGCAAGCGGGCTTCGTGCGGCAGGAAGCCATGCCGCTCGCCATGTTCCTGGCCAACCGCTTCGGCTGCCACTACACGCAGCATCCGCTGCAGGAGACCACCGTATGAAAGCGCAAGAGATCGCGGCCTGCTGGCAGTCGATGGGTCTGCCGCGGCCATGGAGCGACGGCACGCCGGCGGGCACGGTCATTGTGCGATCGCCGGTCGATGGCGAGGCGTTCGGCCACGTCCCGGCCTGCACGCCGGCCGAGGCCGATGCGCGGATCGCCCGCGCGCACACGGCGCAGAGCAGCTGGGCGCTGGTCCCCGCGCCGGTACGCGGCGAGATCGTGCGGCGCTTCGGCGAGGTGCTGCGCGAACACAAGACGGCGCTGGGCCGGCTGGTGTCGCTGGAATCCGGAAAGATCCTGCAGGAGGGGCTGGGCGAAGTGCAGGAGATGATCGACATCTGCGACTTCGCGGTCGGGCTGTCGCGGCAACTGCACGGGCTGACCATTGCGTCGGAGCGGCCCCAGCATGCGATGCGCGAGACCTGGCATCCGTACGGCTTGTGCGGCGTGATCTCGGCCTTCAATTTTCCGGTCGCCGTATGGGCGTGGAATGCCGCGCTCGCACTCGTGTGCGGCAACGCAGTGCTGTGGAAACCGTCGGAAAAAACCACGCTGTGCGCCCTGGCCGCACATGGGCTGCTCGAACGCGTGCTGGCCGCGGCGGCGCCGCACTACGTGGGGATATCGGCGGTGCTGCCGGGCGGTCGCATGGTCGGCACGCATCTCGTCGGGCATCCGGCGGTGCGCCTGGTCAGTGCGACCGGCTCGACCCGCATGGGCCGCGAGGTGGGCATCGCCTGCGCCCAGCATTTCAAGCGCAGCATCCTGGAACTGGGCGGCAACAATGCGGCCATCGTGGCGCCGTCGGCCGATATCGAACTGGCGGTGCGCGCCATCACGTTCGCGGCGGCCGGGACGGCCGGGCAGCGTTGCACCACGCTGCGCCGCTGCTTCGTCCATGCCGACCTCATGGATACCATGGCGAGCCGCCTGGTCACGGTGTTCGACCGCCTGCCTGTCGGCGATCCGCTCGAAGACGGCACGCTGCTCGGCCCGCTGATCGATACGGGCGCGGCCGATGCCATGGCCAACGCGCTGGCATCCTGCCGCGCGCAGGGCAATATCGTCACGGGCGGCGAACGCCTGCTGGCAGACCGCTTCCCGCACGCGAGCTATGTGCGCCCGGCACTGGTGATGACCGACGAGCAGCACGACACCATGCTGACCGAGACCTTCGCACCGATCCTGTACCTGATGCCGTACACCTCGCTTGATGAAGCGATCGCCCTGAATAATGCGGCCGCGCATGGACTATCGTCGTGCATCTTCACCGAATCGCTGCGCGAGGCGGAGCGCTTCCTGTCATCGGCGGGTAGCGACTGCGGCATCGCCAACGTAAACATCGGTACCAGCGGCGCGGAGATCGGCGGCGCGTTCGGCGGCGAGAAAGCGACCGGCGGCGGGCGGGAATCGGGGTCGGATGCGTGGAAGGGCTATATGCGGCGCGCGACCAATACCATCAACTACGGCGATACCTTGCCACTGGCGCAGGGTATCCGGTTCGATATCTGAGGGAGGATTTACGTTCGCCAAACCGTTGCGAATCGTAACAAGGGTTACAGCGCCTTGACGCTGTATTACCAAAGCGCCCCGTATAACGTTCTCAGGGCAGGCACATGCCGAAGCGACCCCCGAGGAAAAATACGATGAGAACGGTAACGATTGGACTGGCCGCCGCGGCCGCCGCCACAGCCTTGCTGGGCGGTTGCGCGGTGTATCCGTATCCGGCAGGACCTGGTCCCGCTGTCGCGGTGGCGCCTGCGCCGGTCTATGTAGGCCCGCCGGCGGTGGTGGTGTCGCCGCGGCCGTATTACTACGGCGGCTACGGCTATGGCGGTTACTATGGCCGGCGCCGCTATTGGTAAGGGCAGGGGAAAGTAAGGCGGAGAGGCGGAGAGCGGATCAGTTGGCGCCGCTCTCGTCGGCCTTGCTATTGAGCCCCGGCCAGCTCGGTGCCAGTGTCTGGCCGATATCGGGCAGATCGACCAGGTCGAGCACCCGTCCCACGGTATGGTCGACCAGTTCGGCAATGCTCTGCGGCTTCTGGTAGAAGCCCGGCACGGGCGGGAACACGATGCCGCCCATTTCCGTCACTGCCGTCATATTGCGCAGATGCGCGAGATTCAGCGGCGTTTCCCGCACCATCAGCACCAGCCGGCGGCGTTCCTTGAGCGTGACGTCGGCAGCGCGAGTGATCAGGTTGTCAGAGAGACCGTGGGCGATCGCTGCCAACGTGCGCATCGAGCACGGGGCCACGACCATGGCATGTGCGCGGAACGAGCCGCTCGCAATGGTGGCGCCGATATCGCGCACGTTGTGCACGACGTCGGCCATGGCTTCCACGTCGGCGCGGCCGATCTCCAGTTCGTGCTGGAGGTTCATCACGCCCGCCGGGGAAATCAGCAGGTGGGTTTCCACCGTGGGCACCTCGCGCAATACCTGCAGCAGGCGTACGCCATAGATGGCGCCGGTGGCGCCCGTGATGGCGACGATCAGCCGTTGCGGCACGGCGCCGCCGGTCACGGGCATGGCAGTCCTCAGCCCTTGAGCAGGGTCTGCAGTTCGCCGTTCTGGTACATCTCCATCATGATGTCCGAGCCGCCGACGAACTCGCCGTTCACGTAGAGCTGCGGGATGGTCGGCCAGTTGGCGTATTCCTTGATGCCCTGGCGGATGCCTTCATCGTCCAGCACGTTGACCGTCGCCGGCGAATCCACGCCGCAGGCCTTCAGGATCTGGATGGCGCGGCCCGAGAAGCCGCACATCGGGAACTGCGCGGTGCCCTTCATGAACAGGA
Source organism: Cupriavidus numazuensis (assembly GCF_905397435.1). Classification (GTDB taxonomy): domain Bacteria; phylum Pseudomonadota; class Gammaproteobacteria; order Burkholderiales; family Burkholderiaceae; genus Cupriavidus; species Cupriavidus numazuensis. Next base: position 19,440 of record NZ_CAJPVI010000067.1, on the reverse strand, counting down.
CCACCGGGTTGCCCTTGACGATCTGGTCGATCTTTTGTTGCACGTCACTCATGGTTGCTTTGTCGGTTGAGGGGCACCTGACCGTCAGGCGCCACCGGGTGTCGAAGGCCGCACGGTGACCGTGCGGTGGTGATCTGGCTGCAAATTTTACCGGAATCGCCGCCAGCCTTCAGGCGGCCGGCCGGCGCCCTCCAGTGCAGCGCTGCTGCCCGGCCAGGTCCCGTGCGGTAAAGACCTCGGTGAAGCCGGCACGCTCCAGCAGCCCTTGCGTGGCCTCGGCCTGGTCGTAGCCATGCTCCATCAGCAGCCAGCCGCCCGGCAGCAGCCGGCCGTGTGCTCCTGCCACGATCGCCGCGAGGTCGGACAAGCCGTCATTGTGGTCGGTGAGCGCATCGATCGGTTCGAACCGCAGATCGCCCTCGACCAAGTGCGGATCGCCTTCGGCAATATAGGGCGGGTTGCTGACGATCAGGTGGAAACGCAGTTCGGCCGGCAGCGCGGCGTACCAGTCCGATACCAGGAAATGGATGCGGTCGGCGCCAAGCGCGCTGGCATTGTCCTGCGCCACCATCAGCGCGCCGGGCGAGATATCGGTGGCCCAGACCTCGGCATCGGTCCGTTCGCGCGCGATCGTCACGGCCAGGATACCCGAGCCCGTGCCCAAATCGAGCACGCGCGGATGCGGCACGCCGGCCAGCCGCGCGAGCGACGATTCGGCGGCGATTTCCGTGTCGGGGCGCGGGATCAGCACATCGGGCGTGACGCGGAACTTGCGGCCGAAGAACTCGCGCTCGCCGATCAGGTAAGCCATCGGCTCGCCGGCCAGGCGCCGCGCCAGCAGCGTGGCAAAGGCATCGCGCTGCGGCAGGCTCAGGGTGTCGCTGTCGCGCGTAATCAGCTGGGTACGGGTCAGGCCCGTGACGTGGGTCAGCAGCATCCGCGCTTCCAGCGTCGGCAGGCCGGCCATGGCGGCGAGCGACTGCGCTTCACGCACGGTGGGAGTAGCCGGCAAGGCGCCGGACATGGCAGGGGACATCGACAATGCGGGAGCGGAAATGCCGGCGGTAAAGCGCCAGCCAAAAACAAAAAACCCCGCCGGGCGTTGGCCTGGCGGGGCTTTCGGCGGGTCTGGCAGCTAGGGAGACAGTGTAGCGCTGAACCCTGGCGGCTGGCGTGAAACCCGCGTCACGGTCATTACTTATTGACGGCGTCCTTGGCCTTGTCGGCGCCGGCGTTGACGGCATCCTTGGCGGCTTGCTTGGCATTTTCCATGGCGTTGCCAGCGTCGACCTTGGCCTTGTCCGCAGCGGCGGAGACATCGGCAGCGGCGTTGCTGGCCGCGGCCTTGGCGGCATCGGCGGCATTGCTGGCGGCCGCGGCGGCATCGCTGGCGGCGGCCTTGGCCGACTCGGCCGCGTTCTGCATGGCGGTATCGGCGCTCGGCGTAGCGGGGGCTTCTTCCTTCTTGCTGCAAGCGGCCATAGCCGCGGTGATCATCAACAGTGCGAGCAGTTTCTTCATGATTTCGTCCTTATGTCCGTGCGTCAGGAGAGACAAATGCCGGCAGCTTCTTGTGTAGCCGGTCGAGAACGATTATAGACAGCGGCCCTATGGCCGCCAGTGCTGTTTCAAGCATTTACAACAGATACAAAGCGTTCGATGCCGTTGCGCGGCGTTGCTCTGATGTATCGTTTCGGGCACTCGCCAGCCGCGCGTCAGCTATCCTCGCCGAGCGCCGCCAGCTGGTCGGCCTGATGCTCGGCCGCCAGTGCGGACACCAGTTCTTCCAGATCGCCGTCCATGATCATGTCGATCTTGTAGAGCGTCAGGTTGATGCGGTGGTCGGTCACGCGCCCCTGCGGGAAGTTGTACGTGCGGATGCGGTCGCTGCGGTCGCCCGAGCCGATCAGGTTGCGGCGCGTGCTCGCTTCCTTCGCCTGCGCGGCGCGCATCTGCTGGTCCTTGATGCGCGCGGCCAGTACCTTCATGGCCTTGTCCTTGTTGCGGTGCTGGCTGCGGTCGTCCTGGCACTCGACCACGATGCCGGTCGGGATATGCGTGAGGCGCACGGCCGAGTCGGTCTTGTTGACGTGCTGGCCGCCGGCGCCCGATGCGCGGAACGTGTCGATGCGCAAATCGGACGGATTGATCTCGACTTCGCCCACTTCATCGGCTTCCGGCATCACCGCGACCGTGCAGGCCGATGTGTGGATGCGGCCCTGCGCCTCGGTGGCCGGCACGCGCTGCACGCGGTGGCCGCCCGATTCGAACTTCAGGCGCGAGAATGCGGCATCGCCGGCAATGCGCACGATCACTTCCTTGTAGCCGCCGAGATCCGATTCGGACTCGCTCATGATCTCCACCTGCCAGCGCTGGCGTTCGGCAAAGCGCGTGTACATGCGCAGCAGGTCGCCCGCGAACAGTGCGCTTTCCTCGCCGCCGGCGCCGGCGCGGATTTCCAGGATCAGGTTGCGGTCGTCGTTCGGGTCCTTGGGCAGCAGCAGCTTCTGCAGGGTGCCTTCCAGGGTCTCCAGCCGTTCGCGCGCGCTGGCGATCTCATCGGCGGCGAAGTCCTTCATCTCCGGATCGTCGAGCAGCGCCTGCGCCGTGGCCAGATCGTCCTGCGCCTGGCGGTAGAGACCGTATTGCTCGGCCACCGGCGACAGTTCGGCATGCTCGCGGCTGAGCTTGCGGTACTGGTCGATTTTGGCGGTCGCATCCTCGCGTGCAAGCAGGGCGTTGACTTCGTCGAGTCGCTCGGCCAGTTGGTCGAGCTTGGCAAGCATGCTGGCTTTCATGGGAATCCGGGTGGGGAAGGCGGGAATCGGGCGGGAATCGGGCGGAATACCGGGCCGCGATCGAGGCGGGCGGCGGTTGCCGGCGCGCATCGCGCGCGGGCGCAGCGGTCGGCGCGGCTAGCGCTCGGAGTGGCTGCTCTGGCGGAACAGGCCGGGCACCAGGCGCACCAGCGCCTCGCGGTCCTCGCCCTGCATGTGGTTCAGCGCATGGGTCGGGCCATGCAGGAACTTGCGCGTGAGCGCGCCGGACAGGGCTTCGAGCACGGCTTCCGGATCGTCGCCACGCGCCAGCATGCGGCGCGCGCGTTCGAGTTCAGCCTGGCGGATCGACTCGCCGGCGGTCTGCAGTTCGCGGATGACCGGCACCACGCTGCGCGTTTCCAGCCAATGCATGAAGTTCTGCACGCGGCTTTCGATGATGGCCTCTGCCTGCGCCACGGCAGCCTGGCGCAGCGCGTTGCCTTCACGCACGACTGCACCGAGATCGTCGACGGTGTAGAGGAACACGTCGTCCAGCCGTGCAACCTCTGGCTCCACGTCGCGCGGCACGGCCAGGTCGACCATCATGATCGGGCGGTGCTTGCGGCGCTTGACCGCGCGTTCCACGGCACCGAGGCCGATGATCGGCAGCGAACTCGCGGTGCAGGACACCACGATGTCGAATTCATGGAGCCGCTCGCCCAGTTCCTGCAGGCGGATCGCCTGCGTCGTCAGGCCCTGTTCGGCCAGCTGCTCGGCCAGCTTCTCGCCGCGCTCGACGGTGCGGTTGGCCACCACCACCTGGCGCGGCTTCTGCGCGGCGAAGTGCGTCGCGCACAGCTCGATCATCTCGCCGGCGCCAATGAACAGCACGCGCTGCGTCGAGACGCTTTCAAAAATCCGTTGTGCCAGCCGTACCGCCGCCGCCGCCATCGACACCGAATGCGCACCGATCTCGGTCTGGCCGCGGACTTCCTTGGCCACCGCGAAAGTGCGCTGGAACAGCTGGTTCAGGTACGTGCCGAGCGAGCCAGCTTCACCAGCGGTGCGCACCGCGTCCTTGAGCTGGCCCAGGATCTGGGTTTCGCCAAGCACCATCGAGTCGAGCCCGCTGGCGACACGGAACGCGTGCCGAACGGCCTCAGACTGGGGCAGGGAATACAGGTGCGGCGCCAGGTCGGACGCCGGTACGTTGTGATGCTGCGACAGCCACCGCAGCGTGTGCTCGAAACCCTCGGCGCCCGGCTTCAGGATGTCGGTCGCGCAGTAGATTTCGGTGCGGTTGCAGGTGGAAAGGATGGCAGCTTCGGTACCATTGCGCCCGGCCAGATGCGTGCGCAGCGCCCCAAGCGCGGGTTTGATCTGCTCAAGCGGAAACGCCACCCGCTCGCGAAGCGAGACTGGTGCCGTCGTGTGATTGATGCCGATCGCGAGCAGTTGCATTTGTAGGGACTGGTACCGGGTCCGCAGCGTGTGCGGCCCGATTGCCATTATAACGTCGGGATCGGATCTTGCAGGCAGGCGCGGCAGCCACATGCCAGTGCAGTATCGTTACGCGGATGCCACCGTCTTGTGGTGAACGCAACACATGGGAGCGAGGATGTTGGGCACGTTGATCGTCGGACTGCTGGTCGGCCTGAGCGCGCGGCAGATGCATCCAGCCGGCAGGGTGGTATCCCTGCCAGCCGCGCTGGTGCTTGGCATGGCGGGCGCTGCGGCGGGTTTCTACGGCGGACGCGCGCTCCATCTGTTCATCGACGGCCAGCTCAGCGGCTGGCTCGCGGCGATCCTCGGCGCCGCGCTGCTCGTCGGCGTGTGGGGCGCGTTGCGGCCCCGCCACGGATAAATTCAGAACTGACGATCGCGCAGGAATCGGCGCCCGCGTTTGATGCGGATCAAGCGCGCGCGGCCAGGAACCGCCGCAGGATGCCATCCGAATAGTGGCTGGCCACCTGCTTCAGGAATGCCGGAAAATCCACATGGGCGCTGTCGTCGGCGCGGTCGGAGATGGTCCGCATGACCGCGTAGCGCACGCCGTATTCGTGGCAAACCTGCGCCACGGCGGCGCCTTCCATTTCCACGGCCATCAGTCCCGGCAGGCGCTCGCGCAGTTCTGCGACAGCCGTGGCCGAGTTGATGAACTGGTCGCCGCTACCCACCAGCCCAAGCTGCAGCGCCGGCGTGCCGATGCCGAAATGTTCGCGCACAGCAGGCGGCACATCGGTCGGCAAGTCTTCGCGCAGGAAGCGGTCGGCCGCCGCGCGCAGCGCTTCGGTCAGGTCCGGGTCCGCGGGAAAGCGCACGCAGTCCAGCAGCGGCACTTCATGGCGCGGGAATAGCGGGCGTGCGTCCATGTCGTGCTGCATGGTTTCGCTGGCGATCACGATATCGCCCACGCGCACGCCGTCGCCGACGCCGCCGGCCAGACCGGTAAAGACGATCTCCTGCACACCGAATTCGCGGATCAGCGTGGCCGTGGTCGCGGCCGCAGCGACCTTGCCGACACGGGCGAGCACCAGCACGCACGGCTGTCCGTGCAGGTGGCCCACGTGATAGTCGCGCATGCCGATCCGGTGGATGGTCGCGCGGGCGTCTTCATGGCGCATGGCGGCGACCAGGCTGTCGACTTCGTCATGCAGGGCGGCGAGGATGCCGAGGGTCATAGGGGGCGTGGCAAAGGGAAACCGATAGGATAGCCTGCCGCCACTGCTGGCGGGCGGGCACGGCATTCCGTCCGTTGCCGGGCCGCGCGCTGCGTTAGAGTCGCGCACTTCAATGCAGCGTTGGAGACATGCTGATGCTCAGCAGCGACGACTTCCTTTCCGTGGTCCGCCTGGCGCCGCTGGTTGCCATCGATCTCATCGTCACGGACCCGCGGGGTGCCGTGCTGGTCGGCTGCCGCCGCAACCGGCCAGCGCAGGGAAGCTGGTTTGTACCGGGTGGCCGCATTCGCAAGGGCGAGACGCTTGACGACGCCTTCCGGCGCATTGTGATTGACGAACTTGGCGACGCGATGGGGGGGCAGGCATGCGTGTCGGCGCGGCGTGGCGATGCCGTCTTGCTCGGGGTCTACGAGCACTTCTACGATGACAACTTCGCCGGTGCCGAGGGCGTGGGCACGCACTATGTTGTGTTCGGTTACGGTGTGACGGCGGCTACCGCCGTGCTGCCGGGTCAGGAAGGGCAGCACAGTGCGTACCGGTGGGTGTTGCCGGGTGAGTTGCTGGCGGATGACATGGTTCATGTCAATACCAAGGCATATTTTGGTGGGTAGTGGGCGTGGTAGATGGTTTGTCGTTCTTGGCTGGCGCCGCTGTTTCGCCGGCGTAGCCGGCGGAATTTCTTTTGGGCGGAGTGGCGGTGGCGTTCTTGGCAGGCGCCGCTGTTTCGCCGGCGTAGCCGGCGACCTACTCTTTTGTCCGAGCGACAAAAGAGTAGGCAGAAAAGCGCGTCGTTGCCGCTGGCCATCAATTCCACGGCGGCAGTGGTTCAAACGGCTTTGGACGCCTGCGATGGTGGTCGGCCGTTCCAACCTGCTACGCCATGTGAGTCAGAACCTGTGCCTCGCGCGGCACGGCTTTTGGACGATCCCCAAGACGGACTCGGGTACAGCGTTCCAACACGGTCAGTGGTGGGACGCCTTCGGCTGCGCTGCGCGCGCGTCGTCGTCTGGGGGCAAACTCATCAACGTCGCTGACGTCCGAGGTTCGTTTTTTGCTCTACGCCCATGCATGCGCGGGCGTCTTCACCGAGGCGTGGTTTGCCCTGGGCCCACGCGCTCAGACTTGAGCTCTGCGCGTAGCGCAGCCGAAGGCGATTGCACGATGCCGTTGGCAGCAGGGTCCACAGACGCTTGCAGGGCTCGTCCAATCAGCGCTGTATTCCCACTCACGGTGGTGCCCCACGCGGCAGGCAGCGTAATTCACTCTGAAGCCCATACCCGTACAACACCCTTGGCACACTACGATAAAAATTCGCCCCTTTGGGGCAACCAAAACGCGTTTTTGGTTACTTTTGTCGCTCGGACAAAAGTGACTCGCCGGCTACGCCGGCGAAACAGCCGCGCCAGCGAAGAGCGATAGCCCACCCCCAACGAGAAGCCCCCCCGGCTACGCCGGCGAAACAGCCGCGCCAGCGAAGAGCGACAACCCACCCCCAACGAGAAGCCCCCCGGCTACGCCGGCAAAACAAAAACCATCCCCCTAGAACCCCAAAAAAAGCCGGCCCGCCGCAGCGGGCCAAAAACCCGGCACCACCACCGCGGCCGGGGATTCCGCAGCAGTTGGCGCTAAGCAATCCCGCCGCTAGGCAATCACGGCACTGTCCGGCTCCTCCGCGCTGTCGTCCCGGTCGTCGGTGAACGCGCGGCTGGCCGCATCGCCGGGCACGGCGTTGGAGAAGGCCGCATATTCCGTCCGCAGGAATTCACGGAACGCCGTGCCGGTCTCGGCATGGCGCAACGCAAACTCCACCGTCGCCATCACGTAGCCGAGCTTGCTGCCGCAGTCGTAGCGGCGGCCGTGATAGCGGTAGGCAAGCGCCTGCTCCTCGGCGAGAAGGGCCTGGATCGCGTCGGTGAGCTGAAGCTCGCCGCCCGCGCCGGGCCGAATCGCATGCAGATGGTCGAAGATGCGCGGCATCAGCACATAGCGGCCGACCACGCCAAGGTTGGACGGCGCGTCCTCGGGCGCGGGCTTTTCGACGATGCCGGTCATCTTGACCACGCGGTGGTCCCACGCCTTGCCGGCAATCACGCCGTACGAGCGCGACTCGTGCGGCGCGATCTCTTCCACGCCGATGACCGAGCTGTGATAGTGGTCGAACACGTCGATCATCTGCCTGAGCACCGGCGTCGGCGCATCGAGCAGGTCGTCGGCGAGGATCACCGCGAATGGCTCGTCCCCAACCAGCTTGGCCGCGCAGCGCACCGCGTGGCCAAGCCCGAGCGGCTCGGTCTGGCGCACGTAGAAGCATTCGACGTGCGGCGGCTTGATCCCGCGCACGAGATCCAGCAACTGCTGCTTGCCGCGCGCCTGCAGTTCGGCCTCGATCTCGCAGGACTTGTCGAAATGGTCTTCGATGGCGCGTTTGCCGCGGCCGGTCACGAAGATCAGTTCTGTGATGCCCGCCGCCACGGCCTCTTCCACCGCGTACTGGATCAGTGGCTTGTCTACCACCGGCAGCATCTCTTTCGGACTGGCCTTGGTGGCCGGCAGGAATCGCGTGCCGAGGCCTGCCACCGGGAATACCGCTTTCTTGACTTTCAGCATGACTACCCCGTCGTCTGGAGAACAGATATTGGTACCGGCCCGCCGCAATGGTGTGGAACCCGAGCGGCTTTCCGCGGGTCGCGCCAGGTACAGGGGCCATCTTTGGCGAGCCGGTGAATCGAGCGTATTCGGCGGCACGTCCGCCCATCTGCCAACACTTCGCCATATTCGGCCACGTGCAGCCGATTGCATCCACTCGTCGGCAGGACTCTGGCTTTTGGCCGACCGATCCTTCCCACGGGGCATAAAGTGCCCCTACCGGCCTGACACCGCCGGATTGCCGGGCACACGCGGGCAGGTACAGCCGTGGACATGTGCGCCACCACGCGTGAACAACGATGGAGAAGCCATGAAGATCCCGATGATTTCCGACGCAGGCCGGGCCATGCTCATCCGTGTGCGTTCGTTGTTCGCTGGCGCGTGCGTGCTGAGCGTGGTGCTGTTCGCGTTCCATGGCTGCGGCGGCGAGCGCAGCGGCGGGTCGGCTGGCACCGCGCTCAAGGTCGATGCGGCCGAAGGCTGGACCCTGTGCGCGACCGAGTACAACACCTGTACGTTCACCGGCACGCGCCAGGTCAAGTACGGCACCGAGACGCAGTTCGTGATCCGAACCTTCACCAACAGTGTGGGTTGCGACAACGGCGTGTTCGGCGATCCTGCGCCGGGATCGGCCAAGAGCTGCTGGTACGACGCCAGTGGCGATGGCGCTGCCGGCGGCACCGTCACCGCCGACGGCAACTGGACGGTCTGCGCCAACGAGAACGCCTACTGCAGCTTCAGCGGTACGCGCCAGGTGCGCTATGGCACCTCCACCCAGTTCATTACCAAGACGTTCAGCAATGGCGTGAACTGCGACAACGGCGTGTTCGGCGATCCCGCGCCGGGATCGGCGAAGGCCTGCTGGGTCGCCAGCCCGGCCACCGCGGGCAGCGGCAGTGCCGGCAGTCCGAGCACGGCCGCGCTGCAATGCACGCCACCCGCTGCAAGCAGCGACGTAGCCAGCGCGGGCGATGCCATCGAGGCCGATCTTGCCGGCGGTGACGGTACGCGCATGGTGGCGGCCGGCTCGCCGTTCCAGGTCAACGTGATCACGCGCACCGGTGCCGGAGACACGGTGAGCTGGCAGATCGCCGACGCATGGGGCACGGTGCGCGCGGTCGGCACTTTTCCGGTGACAGCGGGCGGGCGGGCCGCGACGCTGCAATGCGTGTCGTCGCTGGCCGGATACTTCGCGTTTTCAGCATCGCTGAATTCCGGCAGCACACTACGGGCGCGCGGGACGCGGCCGAACGGCATCGCCACGTTCGGCGTGCTGCCCGACGTCTCGCAGGTGCTTCCTGCCGTCACTTATGCCAGGCAGGACCAGCACCGCTTCGGTGGCCAGGGCGCGGCCTACCTGTTGCCCGGGCAGGAATGCTGCACCGGCGACGGCTACCGGCCGCTCTACACCGCGCTCGGCCTGAGCTGGGTCAACGACAACCGCAGCTGGGCCAGGATGGAGCCTGACGGACCCAACACCTTCAACCCGCAGGCCGACAACCTCGTCCCGTACCTGAAGGGCGGCGACCTGATGCGCCTGATCCAGCTCGACGGCATACCTGGCTGGGCGAGCCCGACCGGCGCCGCGACGCACAGCTACGCGCCCAAGTCGCTCACGGCATTCCAGGACTACGCGAGCCGCGTGGGGCAAGAGGCCGACATCATCCGCAAGCGCTATTTCCCGTCGGAGGCGGGCAACTACTACCAGGTCACCTGGGAGCCCGACTACAACGGCGGCCTGCCGTGGCTCGATACCGATGCCAACTTCGTCGCCATGTATCGCGCGGTCTGGCAGGGCGTGCACGCGACCGATCCGGCCGCCGTGATCATGGGCACCACCAACGCGATGGTGAGGGAGAACACCAAATGGCTCAACCGGCTGGTGCCGCTGGGCCTGGGGCAGTACCTCGATGGCGTCACCGTGCATGGCTACTACGACGTCGGCACCTCGCCGTCGCATCCGCCGGAACGGCTCGTGGGCAACGCCGACGCTGCCACCGCGGCCAATTCGCTGCCGGCTTCCATGCGCGAGCTGCGCCATGCGGTGGCATCGCAGCTCAAGCGCGGTGCGCGCCTGTTCGTGACCGAGACCGGCATCAGCTATGACCTTGGCACGAGCTACGGTTCGGACTACCCGACGCCCAACGTGCTCTACGCGCACGGCGCGGTGGTGGTCCGTACGCACCTGATCCTGCTTGGAGAGGGGGCTGACGTCACGTACATGTTCTACGCGAATGACTTCCCGACGCAGGCTGGCTATGGCCTGTTCTTCGACCTGCTGTCCGCGCAGGGCAGCTTCGGCCCGAACTTGATCAGCCCGAAGCCGGCGGCGCTCGGTGTCGCGGCGATGACGCGGCTGGTCGACGGCACCAGCACGCTCGGTCCGCTCAAGAACCTGCCGGCTGGCGTGTACGGCTATGCGTTCCAGCGGCTTGGCGGCGGCAAAGTCGTGACCGCGCTGTGGACGCATGACAATGCAAGCTGGAGCGCGGCATCCGGCTTCGACGCCAACCGCTCCGTGGACTATGCGCTGCGCGTCGGCGCACCCGGCACGAGCGGCCAGGTGCCGGTCGTCGACATGATGGGCAATGTCACCAGCCAGGCCTACAGCGATGGCGTCGTCACGCTGCACCTGACCGCGACGCCGCTGTATGTGATCTCCAGCGATGCGTCGGTCATGCAGGCCAACGTGACGGTGCCGGAAGGGTACGTCGCGCAGTAAGCATCGCGCAGTCAAGCCTCCGAGTGCGAGCGGCCCGTGCGGGCCGCTCGTCATTTCCGCGCTTCGCCTTTCCGCCCGTTCGTTCCTCCCGCGCAACACATTCCGCCTCGCTTCCGCTCAGCCCGTGTCCGGCTCACGCCGCAGCCCCGGCTTTCCTTCCAGCACCAGCAGCGTTGCCGCTTCCGCCAACGCCTGTTCCTTGCGTCGCAGTTCGCGCTCCAGCTCGCGGATGCGCCGCTGGTCGCGCTCGTGCCGGCCGTCGAAAGCCATGCCCTCGGCGTCCGCCGCCAGTGCAGCGGCCGCAAGCTGGCGCCAGTGATCGAGTGCGCCCGGTTCGATGCCATGCCCGAAGCACCATGCCAGCCGTTCGTGTTCGTCGAGGCCGCTGGCCGCCAGCAGCATATCGAGCCGCGCCGCGCCGGTGCCGGAGGGATCTCGCGCCGATGCATGCAGGGCGCAGGCGCGCCATCGCTCGAGCGCTGCCGGCGAGATGCCGGTCTCCGCCGCCACCTGCTCCACGCTGGCGCTCTCGGGCGGCAGCATGCGCGCGATGGCGCGGTCCTTGAAGGTTTGCCGGTATCTCGCCACGCCTGTTTCCTCGCATGCCGCCGCTCACGCGGCCGGACGCTCGTTTGGTAGCTCATTAGGCTGCGCCGGCGGCACGGCCTCTTGCGGCCTGCGCCGCGCAGGAAACAACGCCTCGCGCAGACGCAGGAACGGAAACTCGATCGCCCGCGTGGTCACGTAACCCGCGCCGATCGCGATGATGAACTGCACGGCCAGCGCTGCTGCCCATGTCACCACAACAGGTAATTCCATCCCCGTGGCCTTCTGGATGAACAGCGCGCCGGGGGCCAGTGCGATCGAGTGCCACAGGTAGATGCCATACGAGTAGATGCCGATCCATGCCACCGCGCGGTACACCATCGTGCGGCGCAGGTCGCCCGAGTATTCGAGCGCGAGCATGATCAGCGCGGCGAAGCCGATGGCCTGGATCGTGTAGCCGATGCTCTCTTCCATCCGCGGCATCGGCTGCAGCCACACCAGCCAGACCACCAAACCGAGCACCAGTGCCACCAGCAGCGCGCGCCGCTGCGCGAGTGCACGGTAGTACGCGGGCTGCATCCAGTAGACCGTGGCGAGCATCACGCCGACGAGCAGGCTGTCGATGCGGTACTGCGTGTAGGCCGCGGCGGCTTCCAGGTTGCCATCGGCAACGGCGGCGCAGCGCGCGGCCAGCACGACGACGCAGGTCACGCCCAGCGTCCAGAGGATGGTGGTCGCGCCAGCCCGCCAGCGCGCCAGCAGGATCAGCAGCGCCGGTAGCAGCAGGTAGAAGTGCTCCTCGACGGCCAGGCTCCAGGTCTGGGCGATGGATGAGCCGAAGTAGTTCTGCAGGTGCGTCAGGTTCTGGTACAGGAACGTGCTGGTGGGGTGCCGGCCGGCCAGCACATGGAAGGCGATCAGCGCGTAGTAGGCGGGCCATATCTTGAAGATGCGCCGCACGATGAAGCGTCCCGCGTCGATGCGGCCCTCCTGCGAATACTGGCGCAGCAGCAGGCCGCCCACCAGGAAGCCGCTCAGCGTGAAGAACAGGTTGACGCCTTCGCGGCCGAAGTTTTTCAGCGGGTATTCGATCCAGGCCAGCACCGGATGGCCCGCGCTGACGGTATGGAAATGCATGCCCATGACCATGATGATGGCCAGGCCCCGCACGAAGTCGAGTTCGATCGCGCGGCCCGCGGTCGAGCCTTGATGCGTGCGTTTTCCGGAAGTGCCGAAGTTGTCCATGACGGTCTCCTTACATGCCGCAGTCGCGCCAGGAAGGCATACGTTCGCCTGAAAAGCGCGGGCGGATGAAGCGGCATGGATTCCCGCCGTAGACGCCGCCTGCCGGCAGCGAACGGTGCACGACGGACAGCGGCGTGACCACCGCCGACCGGCCGATCGTCACGCCCTTCTGCACCACGCATTTCGCCGTGATCCAGGCGCCGTCCTCGATCACGATCGGCGCGACCGACAAGTCCATATTGGTATCCACGGCGTGCGAGCCGGCGGTAAGAAAAGTGCCCTGCGAAATGCAGACGTGCGAGCCGATGCGGATCGGCGCCTGGTTGTAGATCCAGCAATCGATGCCGAACCAGCAGGCATCTCCCACCTCAAGATTCCACGGCGCTTTCACGCGCATCGGATGGACCATCCGGCAGCCACGTCCGATCCGAGCGCCAAACAGCCGCAGCAGGGCGACCCGAACGCCGGAGGCGGGCATCAGCCGGTTGTTGATCACGGTGGCTTCCACGACGAACCACAGGGCCTCTACCGCCAGGCTGCGGCGCCTGACATAGTTGCCCTTGCCCGCGCGGTCGAGCGGAATGACGGCGTCGCCCGCGTGGCGGGGCGGCCGGAGCGCCTCAGCATCCATGTCCCGTTCCTCCCGGCCTGGTCTTCGCAGGCCCGTTCGTTATCAACGTTCATTCCGTTTTCGATTCGGTAAAAGAATTATTGAATGCCGCAGCGTTCCCGGCGGGACAGGCAGGCGCGCTTGTCCACGGGGACAGAGGTTTTGGCGTCAATCGACTACGCCCTGTTGCCGCGGTGACGGCCCAATGCGCCGCGGGTCATTCCTGTCTGTTGCCATGCCCTCAGCGGGCAATGCGGACCGGCGTGCCGGCATCACGGTTTCGCGCAGGCGCAGGAACGGAAATTCGACGAGCCGCGTGGTTACGTATCCGGCCACGATGGCGATCGCGAACTGCAGCACGGTCGCCAGCGCCCAGATCAGCAATGGCGGCCAGCCCCACTCGAGCGCGGTGCGAATGACGATGCGCCCCGGCTCGCGTGCGACGGTATGCCAAAGGTAGATGCCATAGGAGTAGACACCGATCCACGCGACGGAGCGGTAGGCGAGCGTCTCGCGCAGCCGGCCGGAATGCTCAAGTACCAGCACGATCAGCGCGCAGAAGCCGATCGATTGCACAGTGAAGCCGATGCCTTCCTGCAATGCGACCGTGCGCTGCAGGCACAGCAGCCACGCCAGCAGCAGTGCCACGCCCGCGACCAGCCACGTGCGCCGCGCGGCCAGCGCGCGGTAGGTGGCAGGCATCAGCCAATAGACCACTGCCAGCATGACGCCATAGAGCAGGCTGTCGACGCGATAGTGCGTATAGACGTAGGCGCCTTCGAGATCGCCGGCCGCGACGGCCGCCAGGCGGCCGGCCAGCACCAGCGTGCACAGCGCGGCCAGCAACACGAGCAGTGTCTGCGGCGACGGCCGCGCGCGCGCCACGCCCAGCAGCGCGAGCGGCAGCAACAGGTAGAAGTGCTCTTCGACGGCGAGGCTCCAGGTCTGCGCAATGGAAGAGCCGAGGTAGTTCTGCAGATGGAAGGTGTTCTGGACCAGAAAGGTGTCGCGCGGGTGCCGACCGATCACCACGTGGAACAGGATCAGCGCGTAGTACGCGGGCCAGATCTTGAACATGCGTCGCACGATGAAGCGGCGCGCATCGATCGTCCCGGTGCCCGCATACTCGCGCAGCAGCAGGCCGCCCACCAGGAACCCGCTCAGCGTGAAGAACAGCGTCACGCCTTCGCGCCCGAAATGCTTGAGCGGATATTCCACCAGCCACACCAGGGTGCTGCCGGTGTCGACGGTGAAGAAGTGGATGCCCATCACGGCGATGATGGCAATGCCGCGCAGGAAATCGAGCTGAAGCAGGCGTTCGCCCGGCGGCGACGCCTTGTCTTGATGGCTGGGAGTCATGTGACGGTCCTCTGACCCGCAGGGACCCGCTACCCTGCAGGCAGGTGGCGCCGTCTGCGCGGCGCTTCGAAGGCTGGAAATGGCAGACACTGCGACAAGTGCGGCATCGCTACCGAAGCGATGCCGCGGATTCTCTGAGGCTCGGATGCCGCGCCGTGGCGGCGCCGCGTCATGCGGCGGCGCTGAGCAAGGTGCGCTTGAACTCCCCAACGGTATGGCGCGCCAGCAGGTGCGCACGGCCGGGCACGCCCGGCGATGGCGCCGACGGTGCGCCGGGCGACGGCGGCGGCCAGAGCTGGTCCAGCGCCCGGCGAATGGCGGGCGCAGACAGGTCTTCGAGCACCGGCCCCAGTTCGCGTCCGTTGCAGAACCAGCCGATCAGCCCGTCCGCGGTAGCCACCACCGGCTTGCCGCTGCGATAGGCCTGCACCAGCACGCCACTCATGCCGTAGTGGCCCTTGTAGCCGAGCCACACCGCATCGCAGGCCGCGAACAAGTCGGCTTCTTCGGTCTCGGTGATGAAGCGGTCCAGGACGACAGGCTCGCGCGCCAGCGCGGACGTGGCCGCGCGCAGGTAGTCGCGCGTCTCGGCGTCCTGCACACCGGCAATCACCAGCGTCGGCGCGCGCGGGTGTCCGGACAGCGCGCCCACCAGTTCGCGGATGCCCTTGCGCGCGCTCACGTCGCCGTACACAAGCAGGTGCGGCCCGCTTCCGAGTCGTAGCCGCGCGCGTGCGTCGTCGGCGCTGGTGCTGCCCGTGCCGGTTGCATCGGGGCTTGGATCGGCCAGGTAGCCGAGCGCGGCGCCGCCGCGGCGGCCGGCATGCCACTGTGGCAGCGTGGGGTCGATCGACAGCAGCGTGCGCAGGCCATCCGTGCGCAGCGCCGCGCGAAACAGCAGCGCTTTCGCAGTGTTGACCACTGGCTGGCGCGGCGCGCGCACGCCCACGCTGGCGTGGTGGAAGCTCGCCCGCATCGTGATGCCGATCCACGGCGTCGCGGCAAAGGGCGAACCGAGCACCGGCAGCGCATACAGGAAATAGTCGGCGTAAGGCACGACGGCCAGGGTCGGCTGCAGCGTTGCGCAGGCTTGCTGGTACATATCGTGAAAGACGCGCCAGTAGCGGATATAGGACAGCCGCCCCGCACCGCTTCCGGCATCGGGCGCCGGGGTTGCCAGCAGCAGCTTACAGCCCGGATAGTTTCCCGCGGCCAATGCCTGCGCGAGCCGGTGGCCGTGATTGGCGCTGTCGGTCACGACCACGCAGCGATGGCCGGCTTCGGCGAATGCCTGCATGGCCCATTCGACATAGCGCCAGCGGTGCCCGGTGAAGTCGGGTTCGATGATCAGCAGCGCAGGGGCGGAATTGGAGGCCGGCATCGCTGTCCTGGTTGTCGTTGCGTGCTGTGGGGAGCCGCTTCCCGAAGGGCTCGTGCTCGCCGGGCCCTGCCGGAGCAGGCGTGCCCGATGTCATGACACTAACAGCGTGCGCCTGTCCGCTGCCGCCAAAAGCAAGCTGGTGCCTGCAGCGATCCGCGCGGCCGGGCACATGCGGTGCGCAGCGCTGTCGCGCGGCCGGCACGGCTGACCGAAAACGACAGGAAGATGGCGTGCCGGCCACGCGGGCTGCGCGATATGGTCGGTCGGTCGGTGCACGGGGCGTGGGCCGTTGAGGCGACCGGATCGCACACGAAAAAAACTGCGGGGTCCTATGAGCAAGGCGCTGAAGATCATGGCGGCATTGCCGCGCGGGTGGCCGCCGGCCCATTCCGCGGCCTGGGTGCTGCTCCAGCAGGTGCTGGTGCGCGGGCTGGTGGCGGTCAAGTTCCTGCTGGTCGGACGCATGCTCGGGCCGGAGGCGCTGGGTGTCGCGGGCGTAGCGTTGCTGGCGGTCGCGATTGCCGAGTCGCTCAGCGATACCGGCCTGCCGCAGGCGGTGGTGCAGGGCGGCCAGGCGCCCGCGCCGCATGAACTGTCGGCGCTGTGGACGGCACTGACCTGCCGCGGCGCGCTGGTGGGACTGCTGCTGGCAGCGCTGGCCCCCTTCCTTGCGGCGCAGTTCCATCTCGACGGCGCCGTGCCCCTGCTGTGGATGGCCGCGGCGCTGCCGCTGCTGCGGGGCCTGGCATCGCCCGCCTACTACGTGGTCACGCGCGCACGCGGCTTCCAGCAGCTCGCGGGCGTGGAGGCAGCCAATGCGTGCGCCGATTGCGCCGTGAGCCTGGCCTGCGCGCTGGCCGGCGCGGGCGCGTACAGCATCATCATCGGCCTGCTGGCGGGCGAGACCCTGAAGAGCGTGCTGACCTGGGCGATGCTGGGCCCGCGGCCGCCCCTGCGCCTGCGCTGGAGTGGCATCGGCCACTACCTGGGCTTCAGCCGCTGGATCTGGGCTGGCAGCGTGGTGAACCTGCTGCTGAACCAGTTCGACAAGGTGATGGTGGGCAAGCTGCTCGGCCCCGCGCAGCTCGGCGCTTACCAGATGTCATCCAAGCTCGCGCAGATGCTGCTCGCCGACGCCGGCATCGCGCTGTCGCAATATCTCTTTCCGACCTTTGCCGAGCGGCATCGGCAGCAGGACGGATCCGCGCTGCGGCTCGCAAGCCGCCTGCTCATGCTCGGTGCGGTGCTGCTCGCCGTCGCCGTCGCCACGCTGGCCTCGGTGGCCGAGCCGCTCTTCCTGCTGCTGCTGGGTCCGCGCTGGATCGACGCCGTGCCGCTGTTTCGTGTGTTCGCGGTCAACATGGCCATCGGCGCGCTGATCGCGCTGCTGGTTGCCTACCTGCGCGCGGTGGGCCTGCCACGCGCGGCCACGGAGGCGTCGCTGATCCAGGTCGCCGTGCTGCTCGTGACCGTGCCCCCTGCCACGCAGCACTACGGTGCGATCGGCATCGCGTGGTCGATGACGGTCGGGCTCGCCTGCGCGGCTTCGTGGATGCTTTTTCGCATGCTGAGGAGAGCGTGATGCGGATACTCCATCTTGTACTGGCGCCGCGGCTGTCGGGTGCCGAAGTCCTGGCCAGGGATCTAGCCGTGGCGCAGCAGGAAGCGGGCGACATCGTCGGCGTCGCTTCGCTGTTGCCGGCTCACAGCGACTTCGCAACAATGCGTGCCGACCTGGAGCGAGCCGGCGTGTCGTGCGATTTCCCGCAGCGGCGCATGCGCGCGCCGGGCCGGCTCTGGCATCTGCTGGGCGTACTGCGGCGCTTCCGGCCAGACGTCGTGTTCGCGCACGCGACCATCCCGGCGTTCTACGCGCGCGCGCTGCCCTGGCCGGCACCGGTGGTCTACGTCATGCATTCCGCGGTCAACGATTTCGAGCGGCCCTTGTTTCGGATTGCAGAGCGGCTGCTGTCACGGCGCGCAAGCGCCGTGGTGGCGGTGGCACAGAGCAATGTCAGCGACTATCGCGCGGCGGTGGGGAGCCATCCGGGGTTGAGGCTGATTCCGAATGGCGTGGATATGCGGCGCTTTGCTGCGCCGGCTGCACCGGATGCCGAGGCGGCGACCGTGGCCGATGGCCCGCTGGTCGTCCAGCTTGGGCGCTATACGGCGGTGAAGAACCAGTTGCACACCGTGCGCGCGTTTGCCGAGATGCTGCGCGTGGTGCCTGCGGCGCGGTTGGCGTTGTATGGCGTGATCGAAGACCCGTCATATCACGCATCCGTGCAGGCGCTGGTTGGTGAACTGCGGTTAGGGGAGCAGGTCAGCGTCAACGGTCCCCGCGGGGATATCCCGCAGCTACTGGCGCAGGCCAGCGTGTTTGCCATGCCGTCGGCTTCAGAGGCGCACAGCATAGCGTTCCTGGAAGCGCTGGCGACCGGTGTGCCGGTTGTCGCCAGTGCTATTCCCGCATTTCGGTTTGCCGATGGCTTTCAGTCGGTGCAGTTGCTGGATACCGGGGATATTGGCGCCTATGCGGAGGCGTTGGTGCGGGCTGCTGCTCAGCCGCGTGCGCGGCGGGGGCTTGAGGGGCTGACGTTGGAGGATACCCTGCGGGGTTATCGGGTGGTGGCGAGGGAGGTGATGGGGATTGTTTGATTTTTGGGGGTGGGTTGTCGTGCTTGGCGGGCGCTGCTGTTTCGCCGGCGTAGCCGGCGGGGCTTCTCGTGGGGGGTTATCGCTCTTCGCTAGTGCGGCTGTTTCGCCGGCGTAGCCGGCGAGTCACTTTTGTCCGAGCGACAAAAGTAACCAAAAACGCGTTTTGGTTGCCCCAAAGGGGCGAATTTTTATCGTAGTGTGCTGAGGGTGTTGTACGGGTATGGGCTTCAGAGTCAGTCACACTGCCTGCCGCGTGGGGCACGACCGTGGTCAGAATTACAGCGCTGATTGAACGAGCCCTGCAAGCGTCTGTGGACCCTGCTGCCGGCGATATCGTGTGATCGCCTTCGGCTGCGCTATGCGCAGAGCCCTAGTCTGAGCACGCAGGCCCAGGGCAAACCAGGCCCGGGTGAAGATGCCGCGCTTGCATGCGCGCAGAAAAAGGAAATCTGGACTCGGGCGCCAGCCACGCTGATGAGCTGGCACCCAGACGACGACGTGCGCGCAGCGCAGCCGAAGGCGTCCCACCCCTGACCTGGTTGGAACGCTGTACCCGAGTCCGTCTTGGGGATCGTCCAAAAGCCGTGCCGCGCGAGGCACAGGTTCTGACTCACATGGCGTAGCAGGGTCGAACCACTGACCACCGTAGCAGGCGTCCAAAGCCGTTTGAACGACTGCCGCCGTGGAATTGATGGCCAGCGGCAACGACGCGCTTTTTGGTTACTTTTTGTCGCTCGCGGCGTGTGTCAAGGTAGTTGTCGCGTCCGCCGCTATGCTGCTTTCCTGTACTCCGTGGTTTGCGGCTCGGCCCGTTCGGGGTTCAGGTAGACCAC
>NZ_CAJPVI010000066.1 GCF_905397435.1 Cupriavidus numazuensis | reverse complement strand
TCACGTTGCCACGCTGGCGAGGCAAGCAGTGTTCAATCTGTCGATATTGGGCTTCGGTGATTTCCATCACCGAAGCATACAACTAAATCAAATTAGTGTGAACAGGCCCTAATGATTGGCCAGGTTGTTCAAGACGCGCTCAGGGATGCTTCGTGTGCGGCTGACTGGGTGGAAGATGGACAACTGGCGCTCAGCGCGTTGGCCACGGAGCACTACGATGTTGTCTTGCTCGACCTCGGTCTGCCCCGTCAGAGCGGCCTGTCCGTACTCGCTTCACTACGGGCCGGTGGCAATCTTGTGCCTGTCCTGATTCTTACCGCCCGGGATGCACTGGAGGACCGTATTGCTGGCCTTGATGCTGGCGCGGACGACTACCTCGTCAAGCCTTTTGAGATGGCCGAACTGCTCGCCAGAATGCGAGCCGTCTGGCGACGCAAGGAAGGGATCGCGTCGCCGGTGCTTAGCAATGGTGCCGTTACCCTGGAGCTTGCCACCAAGCAAGCCACTGTGGCGGAGGGGGAGCCCCAGCAACTCACCAACCGCGAGTTCGCCCTGCTTCAGGCGCTGCTTGTACGGCCGGGCGCTATTCTTTCCAAGGCCGAACTGGAGGAGCGCCTTTACGGCTGGGGCGAGGAGGTGGAGAGCAACGCTGTCGAGTTCCTGATCTATGGGTTGCGGAAGAAGCTGGGCGCATCCGTCATCCGGAACGTGAGAGGGCTGGGGTGGCTGGTGCCGAGGCAGCCGTGATGCGTTCCGTCCAGAGCCGCTTGTCACTGTGGCTATCGCTAGCCATTCTGGCGATGGCCATCGCTGCCGGCATCGTGTCTTTCGCTGCAGCGTTCCGAGAAGCCAACGAGTTCCAGGATGACCTTCTCCGGCGAATCTCGCTTCTCTTCGACGCCGATCATCTACCCGCCCCGACACTTGCCGGGCCGGAGAACGCCGCGGTGGCAGACGAAGAGGAACGGGTCATCGTCGAATACCTGCCACCGGAAGCCGGGCGGGGCGTGGCGCCAGCAATCAGTAAAGCGGGGATCCCGGGACTCACCACCGTTCCTCACGGTATCAGCACGTTGCGCATAGGTAGGGATTCGTATCGTGCGTTCAGCCGCGCACTTCCGGATGGAGGACGAATCATCGTCGCGCAGGAAACTGGCATGCGCGACGAGATTGCACGCGATAGCGCGCTGCGAACGCTCTTCCCGCTCGTGATTTTCGTGCCAGTGATGGTGCTGATCATTGCCATCCTTGTGCGCGGCATGTTCAAGCCAATCGCGGCCTTGTCGGAGGAGATCGACGCGCGGGGCGACAACGCGCTGCACGCACTTCGCGATGAGCACGTGCCAGCCGAAGTTCATCCATTCGTCGTGGCGATAAACCGGCTCCTCGGACGTGTGGCGCAATCGATGGACATGCAGCGACGATTCGTGGCGGACGCCGCCCATGAACTGCGTTCGCCGATGACTGCGCTGTCGTTGCAGGCGGAGCGGCTCGAACAGGCTGCCATGTCGGAAGAAGCGCGGACGCGGCTGCTCACGCTGCGCCGCGGGATCGAACGTAGTCGTGCTTTGCTTGAGCAGTTGCTAAGTCTTGCGCGTGTTCAAGCCGAGGCTCCACCGCCGACCAGGCCCATATCCGTCCGCCAGGCCTACCGACAAGTGCTGGAAGACCTGATGCCACTGGCGGATGCTCGGCACATCGATATCGGCATCGTCGGTGAAGCCGATGCCACGGTCCTTATCAGCGAAATCGACCTGCAGACCTTGCTGAAGAATCTCGTGGACAACGCTATCCGCTACACACCGGAGTATGGGCGCGTCGATATGTCCGTTCGGGAAGATGCCGGCGTGGTCATGCTGGAAATTGCGGATTCCGGGCCCGGCATTGAACCGGACCAGCGCGAACGAGTGTTTGACGCGTTCTACCGGACGCCTGGCACTCCCGCCACTGGTTCCGGCCTGGGACTGTCCATCGTCCAGGCAATCCTGCAGCGGACGGGGGCAAGTCTTTCCGCGGGATACGTGGACGAGGCGGCCAGGCGTGGATGGCGAGTCAGCATCCGGTTTAGCGAGACGCCTCAAAGAGACGACTGATACCGGGGCTCGTATGGGGTACGCGTGCTAATCGAGCCATACCTGCCCGGCATTCTTTCCAGGCAGGATGGCGAACGGGAGGGAGACTGCCCTCGTCAAAACTGAATCGAGGCGCGGCCGATACCTTCGAATTCCACCGTCACCAGATCGCCGGCCGACGCGGGCAGGATGCCGACCCATGTACCCGTGGTCACCACCGTACCCGCTTCCACGCGCCTGCCTTCGCGCGTGGCGTGTCGGAGCCAGGCCGGCAGCCCGTATGCAGGATCGCCAAGCGCATGCGTGCCGCGCCGCTCGAATTCCTGTGCGCCAATCCTGACGTGGCAACGCTGCGAAGCCCAGTCGCGAGGCTGGTAGGGAATCCATTCACCGAGCACCAGCGCGCCGTGCGCCTGCAAGTCCGCGAGCTTGAGCAGCGCCGGCGCATCGGTGTACTGCCGCCAGCGCGAATCGACGACTTCGATCGAGACCGCCATGGCATCGATCAATGCAGACGCCTTGTCGCTATCAAGGGCGGCCGCTTCGGCAGCGTCTACCGGGCGGCCAAGTCGAAGCGCAATCTCGGCCTCGATACCACGCCAGGTGAAGGGCCAGCCCTCGGTTTGCGCCGGGCTATTCCAGACGCCTTCCACAGGGAGTTGTGCGTGCGTCAACTGCGCCTGACGGGAGGGTCCGCCAGACTTCCAGAATCCAGGGCCGGATGTTTGCCAGCCGAAGGCTGAGGCAACCTTATCCTGGACTGCGTAGGACGCGTCGGGCGTCGTCAGTGCGCCTGCCAGCGATTGCGCGTCGACACACTGTTGCTCGCGCCTTGCACGGATGATGGCTTGTGCGACGGCGTCGATTTGGTCCGAATTCATATTAGGTATCTTGTTGGAAGGGGGGAAGGAAGCGACGGCCCATCAGTGGCCATCAAGGGCGCGCAAGATGGCGCGGCATGCTGCGGGCACAGGACCGATGACGGGTATGGCGAACCGCCTGCTGAGCGCCTCGGCGGCGCGGCCAAGCGGGCCGCCGCCAATGACTACGGCTTGTGCGCCATCGGTCTCTATGCAGGACTGCACGGCTGCGGCTAACGCTGTCTCCAGCGCTTCAGGGTCCTGGCCAAGGCGCAAAGGGTCCCCTGACGTGAACCGTGTTCCGGTAAAGCTGGCCTCCAGTCCTAGCTGATGGACTTTCGACGCGATGGCGGCGGCCAGTGCCGGCGTGGTCGTGGCGATGCCGAAGCGGCCATGTTGCGCAGCCTCGCGCATGGCCGCTTCCCCGATGCCTACGACCGGCACCATCAACCGGCGCCGCAGTGCCTCGGCGCCGGGGTCGCCAAACGCAGCGACGATGACGCCGCGGACGCTGCCCACATCGACGGCGCCGACCACGTCCGCCGCGGCCTGCAGATCGCCCTCTTCGACGATCATCGGCACGCCGTCTTCCATGGTCAAGCCGCGGATGGCTGCGCGTCCGCCCAGACTGGAACGCGCAATCTCCACCATCATCTGCGTGGTTGCCTGCGACGTATTCGGGTTGATTAACAGGATCGGATGCATGTCATTGCCAAAGTCAGGACCCGCTGGCGCTGGCGGTACCCGTGCCGACTGCCAGCTCTGCCTGGTCTTCCGGCTCAGGTTCACCCATGGGGCGGCCAAAGGTTTCAGGCGCAAACTGTACGCTTAGCGCGAACACAGCGTACATGGCCGCCAGCATGCTGAACATGCCGCCCACACCGTAGGTTTCGAACACACGGCCACTGAGCAGCGGTGTCAGCGCACCGGCCAGCGTACCCAGCGCGAGGATGAGGGAGGTGCCGAATGCACGGACATCGGTGGGATATTGCTCGGGGGCAAAGATCCAGATAGAGGTGTTCAGCAGCACCACGCAGAAGGTGAAGCAAGCCCCGAACAACAGCACCAGCCCCACGTTGAACGTCAGGAAGCCGAAACTCAGCCCCGCCGCACATGCCAGTCCCGCACCAATGGTCAGCACGCGCTTGCGCGGAAAGTGATAGCCGCAATAGGATGCCGCCAGTGCGCCGAACAGGCTTCCGCTTTGCATCACCATGGTGAACAACAGGCTCTTCGAGATGGTGTAGCCCTGCGACATCAGGATGGTGGGCATCAGCGTCAGCACCGAAATCTGTGCGCCGTACGTCATCGAGACCGCGATACCCAATGCGACCGTGCGCCGGCCCAAGCGACCCTGAAACACATCGCGCAACCGTACCTGGGTTCGTGGCGAATCGTCCTGGACGGCTTCCCGGATGTATTGCGTCGGCTCTCCGCGCAGCTTGCCAAGGCGCCCGGAAGCGAGACCGGAGAGCACGCGGTTCGCCTCGTCCACGCGACCCTTGGACAACAGGAAGCGAGGCGTCTCGGGAATAAAACGACGGTAGAACACGACGAAGATGGCGGGCGCCACCAGGCAGCCGAACAGCCAGCGCCAGCTGTCCGGTCCGGGGAACAGCGCGAACACAGCCAGTCCGAAGGCGGGCGCCAGCATATTGCCCAGACCGCCGCTGCCCACGCTGACCATGCCGACCGCGGTACCGCGGAAGCGCGTGGAGCACAACTCGGCAAGGATTGTCACGGCGACCGAGATCTCGCCACCCAACCCGATACCGACGATGAACCGGCCTGTAGCCAGCACCGTATAGTTCGGCGCAAGCGCGCAGATGACCGCACCCAGCGTGAACAGCAGCAGATTCACATTCAACATGGTGCGGCGGCCGTAGCGGTCGGCGATATAGCCCGAAGCCACGCGTCCCAGCGCCGCCGCACTGAACGTCAGCGTATTGAGAAAGCCGATATGCGCGACCGAAATGCCCCATTGCTCGCGCAAGATGGGCCCGACCAGGCCAACGGCGTTCTGTTCAAACACATCGAACATCACGCCCAGCATGATCAGGAAGATGATCTTCTTGTGTGCGGCGGTAACGCCGATGCCATCCATTGCCCGGTCGAGTTCGTGCTGCTGGGGCGAACGCGACGATTGGACATTCACTTCTGCGCCCATCTTGTCTCCTCCTCGAAATGAGGTCAGTCACGGTGTGTCCGCAAACTTGCCGCCGGCATCTTTGGCCGGCATTGGAACAGAGCAGTCATGAAAGTGCGGCTGCGACGCGGTGCTATGTCAGCGCCGGCGCACTCAGGGGCGGGCGGCGCGCGCCCAGAGCGTGCTCTGCCGCATACGCCAGCCGCAACAACACGGCTTCCGAGAACGGTCGGCCAAACAACTCCAGGCCGACCGGCACGCCATGCGGGGCGTTGGCATCCGGCTCGGAGAAGCCTGCCGGGATGACGATCGCAGGGAAGCCCGTGGCTGATGCGAGCACACCATTGCGCTCGGCCTGCGCCTCGCCCACGGGCACAACCAGGCGGCGCTGATGCGGAAACGCCAGCGCATCGAGACGATGCGCTGCCATCAGCCCGAGGATGCGCTCGCGCAACGCTTGCTGGCGTTGCAGCCGTTCGCAATATTCCGCCTCGTTGCCTGCCAGCGTCACGGCGTTCTTCAGCGTTCCCGCGACGCTGGGATGCACGCTTGCTGAAGCGATGATGTCTGCCATCGAGCGTACCCGCACGCCGGATGGTGCCTCGGCAAGGTAGGCATCAAGATCGCCTTTCATCTCGTAGAGGTGAACCAGCGTGTCGGCCAGCAGCGCGTCGGGGCGGATCGCTTCGTCGATCTCGACCAGCTCCGCACCTTGTGCCCGGAGGGTGGCGAGCGCAGCTTGCATGACGGCATTGACGGCACGGTGCTCGGGTCCATCGCCAAAGAAGGCGCGCAGCACGCCAATGCGTGTGCCTTTGAGCGCGTCGGGATTCAGTTCATCGGTATAGCTGCGCGGGATATGCGGAGCGGCTGCGTTGGTAGTGGGGTCCGCGGGGTCATAGCCGGCAATGACGTCGAGCAGGAGCGCGGCATCGGCGACGGTGCGCGTGATCGGTCCGATGGTGTCCTGCGTCAGCCCACAAGGGACCAGCCCGGTACGGCTGACCAGTCCCATCGTCGGACGCAGGCCGACGAGGTTGTTCGCCGAAGCCGGGGAGCGGATGGAATTGATGCCGTCCGTGCCGATTCCCAGCAGGCCGAAGTTGGCCGCAATACCCGCAGCGGTGCCGCCGCTGGAGCCACCCGGCGTCCGCGTCAGGTCATAAGGGTTCAGGGTTTGCCCACCCAGCGTGCTGACGGTCTCGCCGCCCGATGCCAGCTCGTGCAGATTGGTCTTGGCCAGCACGATGGCGCCAGCCTGGCGCAGTCTGCGCACGATGAAAGCGTCGTCCACAGCAAGATTGCCCTGCAGGCAACTTGCGCCCGCGGTCGTCTCCATACCGGCGCATTCGATGTTGTCCTTGATCAGGACCGGGATGCCATGCAAAGACGCGAGGGGAACCGATGGAGAGGCCGCAGCTTGCGCGTCCAGTCGGTCGGCTTCCGCCAATGCGTGCGGATTGAGCTGCAGTACGCTGTTGATGCCCGGGCCATTCTTGTCATAGGCGGCGATACGGTCCAGGTAACTCTGCACCAATTGACGCGCGGTGAGTCGGCCTTCACGCATTGCGTCATGGACGCCGTCTACGGTGGCCTCCATGACGCTGCTGCTGAAGTCGGTCGGTTGTTTCATGTTTGCATTCCTTGCGCCCGAGCCAAAGGGCGCCGGGGTGATGAGTCCTTGGGGAGCGGCATGCCGCTCCCCGCCTGCACTACCGGTTGACCAGCTTCGCCGGCAAGGTCCAGATGGCGAATGCTCCGAGGATAAGCATGCCCGCAATCATGTAGTACGCACTGGTGCCGCTCTGGGTCACGTCGCGGAGATACCCGATCATGTAGCCGCTGGTAAAGCCGGCCAGGTTGCCGATGGAGTTGCTCATGGCGATGGCCGTGGCCGCTGCCGCACCGCTGAGGAAGGCGGTTGGCAATGACCAGAACAGCGGCGAACAGGTCAGGATGCCGGCCGCGGCAATCGACAGGAACACCAGCGAGAGCGCCGTGCTGTGCATGATCCAGGGCAGGGCCAGGAAGCCGATGGCCCCCATCATGCAGGGCACGATCAGGTGCCAGCGCCGTTCCCGATGCTTGTCCGCGCTCTTGCCGAATACATACATGGAGACGATGGCTGCCATATACGGGATCGCGCTGAGCAGGCCGATATGCAGCGGATCGGAGACCCCTGTCGACTTGATGAACGTTGGCAGCCAGAGCGTAATGCCGTACTGCCCGGTGACATAGCAGAAGCAGATCAGGCTGATGAGCCAGACACGCGGGTCGGTGAAGACATTGCCCACGCGCGCCTCGGGGCCTGCCGCCTTGTTGTCCTCCGCCTTGGCCAGTTCGAGCACCCGCTTCTCGTCGTCACTGAGCCATTTGGCCTTGGAGATGGAGCTGTCCAGGTAAAAGAAGCAGGCGAGGCCGAGCAGTATGGCAGGCACGGCTTCAATGAAGAACATCCACTGCCAGCCCGCCCAACCCGCAATGCCGCCCATGCTGCCCATCAAAAAGCCTGACAGCGGGTTGCCGATGATGCCGGACAGCGGCGAGCCCATGCAATAGATCGCCATGATCTTGGCGCGTCGATGCGAGGGATACCAGCAGGACAAGTAGTACACGATCCCAGGCGTGAAGCCCGCTTCGGCCAGGCCCAGCAGGAAACGCAAGGTGTAGAAGGCTGTCGGTGTCTCCACGAACACGAAGCAGGCCGAAAGCAGGCCCCACGTCACCATGATCCGGCCGATCCAGACCTTGGCGCCGAAGCGGTGAAGCGCCAGGTTGCTGGGTATCTCGAACAGGAAGTAGCCGATGAAGAAGATGCCGGCGCCGAGGCCGTAGACGGTTTCGCTGAAGCCAAGGTCCTGCGACATCTGGAGCTTGGCAAAGCCGACGTTGACTCGGTCGAGATAGGCAATCAGGAAGCAAAGCATCAGGAACGGCACGAGGCGCCAGCTTACCTTGCGATAAACCGCGTCTTCGTACGAACTCACCTTTGCCCCGGCCTGCAGGGTAGTTTCCACAGCGTCTCCTTTTGTATTGTCAGGTACGTCGGTGCTGCTGCGCCGATGCTGAGCCGATCGGCGCTGTGTGGAACGTGGAATGGGCCTGTATCGCCGGGGCCTGTGACGGCACGTGTGCAGGGGTGCCGGCAACCAGCTTGTAGCAAGGCCCTCCCCGGCCTTGCCTGTGAACTGGTGTTCGCCGCGACCGCAGGACCCGGCGGCCTGCGTCAGGCGGCAGCCCGCAGCGGCAAGGGGTTTGCGTGGGCCGCGAGATAGTCCATGGCTGCAGCGACCCCGCTTGCGGCCACTGGCACACCCGACAACTTCAGCCCCATCTCGCAGCCGGCAAGCGTGGCCATCAGCGTGAGATCGTTGCAGTCGCCGAGATGGCCGATGCGGAACATCCGACCCTTCATCTTGCCCAGCGCCGCGCCGAGCGACATGTTGAAGCGGTCATAGATGATCCGGCGCACGGTGTCCGCGTCGATGCCGTCGGGCATCATCACACCGGTCAGCACCGGACTGTAGACCGACGGGTCCGCGCACTGAATCTCGAGGCCCCATGCGCGCACCGCACGGCGGCAAGCTTCGGCCAGGCGATGGTGGCGCGCGAAGACGTTGTCCAGCCCTTCTTCCAGGATCATGTCCAGCGCCTCCGACAAGCCATAGAGCAGGTTCGTGCTGGGCGTGTAGGGCCAGTAGCCGGTCTGGTTCATGGCGATGATCTCTTCCCAGTCCCAGAAGCTGCGTGGCAGGCGCGCGGACCGGCTGGCTTCGATGGCCTTGGGCGACACGGCGTTGAAGCTGATGCCCGGCGGCAGCATGAGCCCCTTCTGCGAGCCGGAGACGGTTACGTCCACGCCCCACTCGTCGTGGCGATAGTCGGCGGAGGCCAGCCCCGAGATCGTGTCGACCATCAGCAGGGCCGGATGCCCCGCCGCGTCAATGGCCTTGCGCACCGCGGCGATGTCCGACGTGACACCGGTCGAGGTCTCGTTATGCACCACGCAGACTGCCTTGATGGCATGGCCGCTGTCCTGGCGCAGGCGCGCTTCGATCATGTCGGCCTGAACCCCGCGGCGCCAGCCCTCGATGCCTGGCAGGCCCAGGAACTCCGGGCGCAGGGCAAGCTTCTCGGCCATCTTTTTCCAGAGCGTGGCGAAGTGGCCGGTCTCGAACATCAGCACGGTATCGCCGGGGCTCAGCGTGTTGGATAGCGCGGCTTCCCATGCGCCCGTCCCGGAGGCCGGATAGATCACAACCGGCTGCTCGGTCTTGAAGATCTTGCGGATGCCGGCCAGCACCTTCAGTCCCAGCGCGCCAAACTCCGGGCCGCGATGGTCAATGGTCGGGTAGCTGATCGCCCGCAGGATGCGATCCGGCACCGGGCTCGGTCCGGGGATCTGCAGGAAATGACGGCCGGCGGGATGGAAGTCCAGTTTCAGCATTTGCTCCTCCTGTTGAATTTTGCATTCAAAATACTTTAGCAGGCGAGGCAAGGATGGGAAGGGGGCGAGTACAACAAAAAAGCGCAGTGTTTACCCCGAGCTGTGGGGATCTTGCGCCCTGGCGGTACTGTGCTATAGGTCTGCTAAAATCCACGGAAAACGACCATCGTTGGACTTTGCATGCAAGATTCCACGCCATCAGCCGATACCACACTCGCTTCCATGCTTCCGAAGGTCGAGCGGCAACGCCTGCATGACACGGTCGTGGGCCACCTTCGCAACTTCATCGTGGAGGGGGTACTGAAGGCCGGCACAAAGCTCAACGAGCGAGAACTTTGCGAAACGCTTGGCATCTCGCGCACACCGCTGCGCGAGGCCCTGAAGGTGCTCGCGGCGGAAGGGCTGATCGATATCTCGCCCAATCGCGGCGCCACGGTCGCCAGCCTGTCGGCAACGGAAATCCGGGATACCTTCGAGTTGATGAGTGGCCTGGAGGCGTTTTCGGGCGAGCTGGCCTGCGAACGCATGACAGCTGTCGAGCTTGCAGAACTCAAAGCCTTGCACTACGCGATGCTTGCCTGCCGTGCGCAGGATGACCTGTCCGGCTACTACGACTGCAACCGGCAGATCCATGACAGGATCAATCAGGCTGCACGCAATTCCGCGCTGCGCCAGACTTACCTGGCGGTCAACCGCAGGCTGCAGGCGCTGCGATTCCGTTCGAATTTCCAGAAAACGAAGTGGGACAGTGCCATCCACGATCACGACGAAATGCTGATCGCGCTCGAGGCACGTGATGGCAAGCGCCTCGCGGCGATCCTGCGCCAGCATTTGCTGGACAAGCGCGACGCAGTGCTGCACATGCTGGCAGCCGAGGCGGACGCCGCGCCCGTGACATCGGAATTCTGATTGCACATCCCAATAGGATCAGTTGGCCGACGGCCGGGCCCGGTCCGAGACGGATGCCCGTTGAGGGACGCTCGATCGTCTCTGACTGACCCGGAGAGGCTCTCCACCCGCCGAGCGCGTGAACGGCCGTACATGATTGCCAAAGCTGTATGGCTGGGGCGTTCCTACGCTAGGCCAGCTCAATACGCTCGTCAGGCGGCTCGTTCGATTGCGGGCGCGATAGTTCAGACCTCCCGCAGCCTTGCCAGACCCGCCAGGCCATTGCAGGGCTGAGCAGAGACTTCGGCGGGATCATCAGGTTGACCACCTTCAGAAACTCGGTCGCCAGTGTGCTGTCATGCGCAGCAGCAAGATAAAACTTGCCGATGTACCAGTTGATGAAACGCAGCATCGGCGGCCTCGCGCCCTTGACCTGCGGATTGCGGAGGTCATTGCCAACCGCAATGGCCCACGGGATATCGACGATTTCCGCAGCACCTTTGAAGAACCGCCGCGCAAGATCGTCCACGCCCGCCCGTAGGAGGCACTGTTTCAGCGTTAGCGCCTCCTCTGCTGCGACCGTCATGCCCTGTCCGTAGACCGGGTTGAAGCTGCAGATAGCGTCACCGAAGACCAGGTAGTTCGCAGGGAAGCGCGCCAGTTCCTCGTACCGGCGGCGCAAGTTGCAGGCGTAGCGGTAGCGCCTGTAGTCGCTCAGCGGCTCGGCTCTGGCGACAACGTCGTGAATCTCCTTGGTCGGCAGCGTCGCCAGATACGCGAGGAAATCCTGATCGTTGTCGGGTGCCTCGTCGCCAAGAAAGCCGCTGGTGCTGACGATCCAGCTTTCGCCCTCCTGCGCGAGCATGACGCCGTTCCGCCAGTTCGGCGCACTACCGGCCACAACGATGCCGAGCTTGCCGTCAAGATCCGCCGGCCGACGTCGATAGGTGCGGGTCATGTAGCCAATGCCGACCTCGACCTTCTCGCTGGCGGGAGGCGGGTAGCCGAGTTCTTCGAGCCACATCGCGCTGGACGAGCCGCGGCCAGTCGCATCAACGACAAGGTCCGCGTTGACGGTTTCCTCCGGCCCGCCTTCGACACGCATGCGCACACCCGTCACGCACTTGCGGGCGACATCGCTGGCGAGCCCCCGCACAGCGCAATTCTCTATGGCGCGCAGGTTCGGCAGGTTCATGAGCCGCCGTCGCAGATGGCCTTCGAGCACGGGTCGGCTCGCAAGCAGGCCGATCAGGTCGCTCTCGCCGTTGGCAAGCGTGACGTTGTGACCGATCCAGATCACATCGTTAGCGACATCGCCGAGCAACCCGCCGCGTGCGACGACCTCATGGTTATATCCGGGGAAAAATTCCTCGAGTACCTGGCTTCCGCGGGCGAGAAGCCCGTGGGCGTGGCGGCCCTGTGGGACGCCCTTGCGCGGGTTGTCTGCTGCTGGAAACGCATCGCGTTCGAGCACGGTGACGGTGGTATAGAAATCCGATAGCGCGCGTGCGGCCAACAGTCCACTCATGCTGGCGCCTATCACGATCGCATGCTTGCCCAGGTTTTTCATGTCAATCTCCGGTGCGATCCGCTGGAATGCGTTCAGCGACGATCGTCTGCCGTGCATGTTAGGATCGGCTCGTCCCTTGGCCGTCCCCTGGACGCCGTGATTGAGAGGGCACAACTATGGCTCTGTTCAGCGTGCGGACGCTTGGATATCCGGAGATCCGTCGGGACGACCGGCCGTGCCCGCTGCCCTTGCGCAAGGGCCTGGCCCTGCTCGTCTATCTGGTGGAAGCGAAGGGCCCAGTCGGGCGCGACGTCGTCGCAACCATGTTGTGGCCGGATAGCAGCGAAGATGTAGTACGGGCGCGGCTGCGGCGCCTCATGTTCCGCCTCCGGCTCACGCTTGGCGACAACGTTCTGACAAGCGACCGGTCGACGGTTCGATGGTCATCAACGATTGACCTGCAACTGGATTCCCATCTGTTCGAGCAAGCCTGCGATAGCGGCGAATTCGAGCGGGCGTGTCGCCATTATTCCGGCGACTTTCTCGAGGGGTTTTCGCCAGGTGATTGCCCGCAGTTTGACGAGTGGGCTTTCTTTCGCCGCGAGGCCTTGCGGGGCAGGGCGATCCAGGCGCTGGAACGGGTGGTACACGACAGGCATGCGGCCGGCGACTACGCGGCCGCGGCTACGCACGCCGGCCGACTCGTTCAGTTGGATCCGCTCAGCGAAGTGTACGGCCGGCACCTCATCCGCAATCTCCTGCTCTCCGGAGACCGGGCTACGGCCGAGCGCCACTTCGCGGCTTTAACCCAGCGCCTTCGCGATGCGCTCGATGTAGCGCCGGAAACCGAGACTCGCGCGCTGCTGGACGCCGCCGCGTTGCCGGTCGAGGATCCGCCGCCGACGCGCTATGTCTGCGATGGCAGCGTCCATCTCGCGTTCCAGACCTACGGCGCCGGCCCTATCGATGTACTGGTACTGCCGGGTTTCGTGTCCCACGTCGAACGGATTTGGGAGGAACCCCGGTGCAGGGAGTTTCTGTCTTCTCTCGCCGGAATGGGCCGGCTCATCCTGCTCGATCGTCGCGGCATCGGACTTTCCGACCGGGTCGGGTTCAATCCCAGCGTCGACGCGACTGCGCAGGACATCGGCACGGTGCTCGACGCTGCCGGCACCCGCCGGGTGGTGCTATTCGGTGCGTCTGAGGGCGGACCGGCATGCATCAAATTCGCCGCCGATCATCCCGGCCGGGTCGCCGGCCTCATACTGTTTGGCTCGTTGGCCAAGGGAAGCGCCACGCCCGACTATCCGCACGCGCTGCAGGCCAGCCAGTATGACGCGTGGCTTCAGCACCTCGTCGCAGACTGGGGTGGGCCTGCCGGCATTGAAACGTTTGCGCCGAGCCTGTCTGGCGATCCACAGTCGAGAGCCTGGTGGGCGGGCTTGCTCAGGGCCGCGTCGAGCCCGGGCGCCATCAAGGGCGTGCTCGAGGCATTGCGCGATATGGATGTGCGCGATCTGTTGGGCCGAATTTCTGCTCCGACCCTGGTGCTCCACCGACACGACGACCGCGCCGTTCGCATCGGCGCCGGCCGGCACCTCGCCAGCCACATCGCGCGGGCTCGATACGTCGAGCTTGACGGCGCCGATCACTGGGCTTTCGCGGGCGACCAGCGAGCCGTTCTGTCCAGCATCAAGCAGTTTGTCAGCGGTCTCGCAGTGTGATGGCAAATCCGTGACGAGATATCGCATCGGGCCAGCAGGTGACTCAGAGAAAATCTGCCTCGTCTCAGGCCAACCCCGTCCGGCAGCTTGCTCGAGTGTGAGCGAAGACGTGCGGCACGCCGGCATGAGGGTGTGTAAGCGTCTCTAGTCGGCCCATCTCGGGCCGGTAAGGCTCCCATAGCCCCCCTTCAGTGGCTCGCACGCTTCAGCCGCCCCCACTTGACGACCCATGGCGCGCCAGGAACCGATCCAATTGGCCGGCGAACGCCTTGCTATCCTGCGCGGCATATGGCGCCGGACCGCCGGTATCAATGCCTGAGCTGCGAAGCTGTTCCATCACGTCGCGCATCGTCAGGCGCTCCTGAATGTTCTCGCGGCTGAACCAGCTTCCTCGCGGGTCGAGCACATAAGCGCCCTTTTCCAGGGCCGCGGCGGCAAGAGGAATGTCAGCCGTAATCACGAGATCGCCGTGGCCGGCCAGTTCGACGATACGGTCATCGGCGGCGTCGAAGCCGGCGGGCACTTGCAGTGCCTTGATAAAGCGAGACGGCGGCGTGCGCAAATACTTGTTCGCCACCAATGTGACGCACACTTCGACACGCTGCGCAGCCCGATACAACATTTCCTTGACAACGACAGGGCAGGCGTCTGCGTCAACCAGTACTTGCATTGCGGATTTCCAATCGATAGAGGGAGCCGCTCATATTACTGCCAGCAGGGGCGATGGGGCTGTTGTACAACCGGCTGCCGGCGCTTTCTCCGCTTGCTCCTGAGGAAGCCCGACCCGCGTCGGGCCCCGCGAAGCTGTCGACTCGTATCACAGCAGTCTGCGCCTATCCCTGTGACTCTGCACGTCCCTCCCGCATTGCTTCATTCTGGTTTGCTCTGAAAGTACGATAAATAAATACATATAAATCAGTATGTTGTTAGCGTTGTAATTACAGATTACGTATTTTATACTCCGCCGCGAGATGCGTACTTCGGCCTGACGGCTGGAGCAGCGCGGTGGTTGGCGCGACCTCCCCCGCAACTCAACCGGTAGCAAACAGATCCCCCCAGGCCTGACAGCGCCTGCAGTGCATTTGCTGGAACTTCCAATAAGGAAAACATGAAGCTCAAACTGTTCGCCATCGCCGCCGGGCTGCTTGCGTCGGCCGGCGCCTGTGCGCAATCAAGCGTGACCCTCTACGGAATCGTGGACGCCGGTGTCGAGTACCTCAACAAGGTTCCTGATGCCGTCGGGAAGAGTTCGAACCTGCTGGCCCTGCAATCAGGCAACCAGGCAGGTTCGCGCTGGGGTCTGCGCGGCGTGGAAGATCTGGGTGGAGGCCTGCGCGGCGTCTTTACGCTGGAAAGCGGCTTCACCATTGACGACGGAAAGATGGCGCAAGGCAATCGCCTGTTTGGCCGCGCCGCCTATGTGGGCCTGCAGAACCAGTGGGGACAACTGACCGTGGGCCGCCATACGGCGCCGTTCTGGGATTTCGCTGGCGCGTTTGATCCGATGTCCAACGCGGGCCGCTACGCCATTGGCGCGCAAGACCCGTTCATGCTTGGCCAGCGTGCCGACAATTCGGCCAAGTACATCGGCACGTTCGGTGGACTGACCGTGACCGGCCTGTACAGCTTCAACTACAACAACCAGGAAATCCCGGGCAACTTCACCAACGGCCGCGAGTACTCGCTGATGACCGTCTACGCGGCCGGCCCGCTCTCGGTCGGTGCCGTATACGACCAGACGAACCAGTCATCCGCATCCGCACTGACGACCAACCAGCTGTTCCGCCGCGCAGCGATTGCGGGCACGTATGCGTTGGGCCGGGCCAAGCTCTACGGCGGCTACCGCTATGCGCGTGCCTACAACGGCGCGTCCTTGCCGGGCACCGCCGGCGCTACGAACACCTATTCCAATCTCGCCTGGGCCGGGCTCGGTTACCAGCTGACGCCGGCCTTCACGCTGACCGGCGCTGCCTACTACCAGAACCTGCGTTACGCCCAGGTTGGCAATCCCTGGCAGTTCGTCGCTACCGCCGATTACGTCCTGTCCAAGCGTACCGACCTGTATGCCTCGATGTCGTACGCGCTGAACAACAATCCAAAGTCGGCGCTTGGCGTGAACGGGTTCAACGATGCGCTGGGTGCGACTTCCATTGAGCGCGTGGTGCCCGGTGCCAACCAGTTCGGCCTTGTGGTTGGTATCCGCCATAAATTCTGAGCGGTTGCAGCACTACTGTGAAACAGCCCGGGGCCTTCCCCGGGCTTTTTTCAGTCCTGACGAGACATGCGGGAACGCCGCGCCAATCTTTGCCCCTCTCTTATGCTTTCATCGATTCGCACGAAAATTCAGGTCATCTCCACCGGCATCGTGGTGACATCGCTTGCGCTGACAGCCGGTGCAACCTATGTCATCGTCCGCGACAGCAATCTGGAAACGATCCGGCAAAATCTCGATGCCATCGCCACCGGCCATGCCATTGCCCTGGATGAATGGGCGGCGGGGAAAGCCACCATGGTGGCTGCTGCCGCGGAGCAGATTGCACCGGGCGACCCACGCGGCATTGTTCGTCAGTTGCAGAAGGCCGGAGCATTTCCGATCACCACTGCCGGCTGGCAGGACAAGTCCTTTGTTGCAAGCAAGGACCAGATGCCGGCAGGCTTCGATCCGACCGCGCGTCCCTGGTACAAGGAGACCCTGGCGGCAGCCAGGCCGATCGTGACAAAGCCATACGCTGATGCGACGACGGGCAAGCCGTTTGTCTCGTTCGCCGCACCTATTGTGCGAGACGGCGCGACAAGTGGCGTGGTGTCTGCGGTAGTGTCCCTGGATGGCGTCCGCGATGTCGTGACGGCCGTGCGCCCGACGCCCGAGAGCCTTGGCTTCGTCGTCGACAAGGATGCCTGTATCCTGGCGCATCCGGACGCCAGGTACATTCGCAAGCCGGCGTCGGCGTTGTCACCGGCCCTGACGCCGCAGGCATTGGCATTGCTCGAAAACGAAGGAAATCCGCTCGAGATCGAACTCGACGGCAGAATGAAGCTGCTGCGCGCCCGGCCGATTCATGGCACGAGCTGGCAGCTTGTCGTGGCGCTGGACAAGGCAGAGGCCACTGCAGCGCTGAATCGCGTGATCAAGACCTCGGCGCTGGCCATTGTGCTGCTGGCGGTGGTGGCTGCGGCACTCAGCGGGTTGTTCACCGCACGAGCGTTTCGCAGGCTATCCGAAGTGCGAGACGCCATGAATGAAATCGCCACCGGTGACGGCGATCTGACCCGCCGCCTTCCGGTCGACGGCCGCGACGAGGTCTCGCAGATCGCGACCTCCTTCAATACATTCGTCGAAAAGCTCGGCAGCACACTGACCAGGATTCGGCGTGGCAGCGAATCGGTGAAGGTCGCCACCAATGAAATCGAAGCTGGCAACCAGGACCTGTCGCGTCGTACGGAAATGGCGGCGAGCAATCTGGAAGAGACAGCGGCTTCGCTGTCCGAACTGACCGGATCGGTGAGCCGATCCGCAGAGGCAACCGTTCAGGCAACACGTCTTGCATCGTCCGCCAGTGACGCGGCGAAGCGGGGCGGCAATGTCGTTTCCGACGTCGTCGCGACGATGGACGACATCGCCCAATCGTCATCGAGGATCGGGGAGATCATCGGCGTGATCGACGGTATCGCCTACCAGACCAACATCCTCGCACTAAATGCGGCCGTCGAGGCCGCACGTGCAGGCGAACATGGCAAAGGCTTCGCGGTGGTCGCCGGCGAAGTGCGCAGCCTTGCGCATCGCAGTGCCACGGCGGCCAAGGAGATCAAGACGCTGATCGAGACCTCCGAAGCCAGCGTACAGTCCGGGACCCAGCGGGTTCAGGCCGCCGGCGATGCCATGACGGAAATCGTCGACGGCATCCGCCAGGTCTCCTCGCTCATCTCCGAGATCAGTGCGGCCATGGCCGAACAAAGCACGGGTCTTGGCCAGATCAATCAGGCCGTCGAGGAAATGGAGCAAGCCACGCAACAGAATGCCGCGCTGGTGGAACAGGCAGCGGCGGCTTCGTCGCTGCTGGATGAGCAGGCAGGCAACCTGGCGGAGGCCGTTGCCGGGTTCAAGCTGAATGGCTGAGCCGAGACCATCTGGCGATTCGCCCCGATGCCGGCGCGGTCTTCCCGGCGTGATGGGTGGCATCCGGGCGCGCGAATGACGAGCTCGATGACGAAGCAGCGATAGAGGAACTGCGCCGCGCTGTTCCTCGCTGAAGTGCCCGGGTCAGCGCAGGTATTGCTCCACCAGCGCTACCCAGCATGCTGCGCCGATCGGGATGAGCTTGTCGTTGAAGTCATAACCTTCGTTGTGCAGGGAACAGCCGACGCACGGCTGCCCCTCGAGGTTGTTGCCCAGGGCGAAGTAGCATCCCGGTACCCGCTCCAGCATCCAGGCAAAGTCTTCGCTGCCCAGCTGCGACCCCGGCGGGATCTGGATGATGCGCTCCTCGCCGACGACCGACCCCACTGCCTTGCGGGCGATCCCGGTTTCCATTTCGC
Organism: Cupriavidus numazuensis; assembly: GCF_905397435.1. Lineage (GTDB taxonomy): Bacteria > Pseudomonadota > Gammaproteobacteria > Burkholderiales > Burkholderiaceae > Cupriavidus > Cupriavidus numazuensis. Next base: position 26,963 of record NZ_CAJPVI010000066.1, on the reverse strand, counting down.
TGTTGCGCACGGTGGGCACCAGAGGTTCGTAATCAATATCCGCGGTTGCCTGGAATGCCTCTGCCTGATGCCGAACGAGGTCGGTAATTCGACGGGCCAGGAGTTCCCTGACTTCCGGCCGGGCGGCGCGCACGCTGAGTTCCAGCGTCGCGGTTTCGGGAATGATGTTGTACGTCGACCCAGCATGTATCTGTCCGACGCTGACGACAGCGGCATCGGCCGGTGCGATATTGCGCGCCACAATGGTCTGCAAGGCCATGACCGTGGACGCAAGTGCCACGGTCGGGTCGACGGCGAGATCCGGATTGGCGCCGTGTCCGCCCTTGCCGCGGAACGTCACGGTGACGCGGTCGGAGGAGCCGCCGAGCGACCCGCTCTGGACAATCGCTGCACCCAGTGGCAGTCCGGGTGCATTGTGAAAGGCATAGACACCGTCGCACGGGAATCGTTCGAACAGGCCATCGGCGATCATGGCCACGGCGCCGCGCAGTCCCTCTTCATCGGGCTGGAAGATCAGGTTGAGCGTGCCATTGAAGCTGCGCGAGGCCGCAAGGTACTCCGCGGCGGCAAGAAGGGCTGCCGTGTGTCCATCGTGGCCGCATGCGTGCATGCGGCCTTCGTGGCGGCTCGCATACGGCAGCCCCGTACGTTCACGCACCGGCAGGGCATCCATGTCAGCTCGCAAGCCGATGGTGCGCGTTCCCGATCCCAACTTGAGCTGGCCAACCAGCCCATGTCCGCCCACTGTATGTACGTCATAGCCCCACTCGCGCAATAGTCCCGCGACGAGCGCCGCGGTTTGCGGGACGTCGGCCCCGAGTTCCGGTGCGGCATGTATACGCTGGCGGATCTGCGCAAAGCGAGGCGCGCTGTGAAGCAACGCCGCTGGGATATTCATGGTGTCGAAGGCGGGCATGGCAAAGATCGTGAGCCTGCGCTGCCGCACGACACGCCACGGGAGTAGGGGCGGCCAATGTCGCGTGACGTGTCGTGCTCTGGTGGCAGGTGTTGTCCGGGGATACGCGTCTGATGGGCGCGGCTTTTACTGCTTGGCGTGCCGGCCGCTGGATCCGACGTCGCGCTCAGGGTAAGCTATAAGCTTAAAAAGAGCAAATGCCGGACGGCCGGGAAGGTCGTCAAGTGCCAGTTGGCGGACCAGCACTCAGTTCCTGGGCGAGCCAGCCAGCTGCTTGCGGTATTCGCTTGGGCTCAGGCCTTTCCACCGGATGAATGCGCGACGGAAGTTTGGAGGATCACTGTAGCCGAGGCGGTTGGCGATCTCCTCGACGGTCAGGTCGCTGACTCGCAGGTACACATCGGCGAGATTCATGCGGACTTCCGCCAGGATCTGGCGAAACGAAGTGCCTTCCTCGTCGAGCATCCGCTGCAGCGTGCGGGGATTCAGCGCTAGTGCCCCAGCCACGCGGTCCATGTCGGGAAACTGGCCCGGGGTCTCCAGCATCAAGCGCCGCACACGCCCTGCAAGTTGCCCATCGCGCGGCAGCTTGAGCAGCACGATCTCGCAAAGCTCGCGCATCGTCTCGTGCGTGATCGGGTCCGAATGTGTCATCGGTTGCGTAGTCCACGCCTCATCGAACCAGATGGCGTTGAAGGGTGCATTGAAGCTGACCGGGCAACCCATCTGCGCCTCGACCATGCTATCGCTTGCTTCGCGTCGGCCTGCCATTTCCACCAGCGAGAGCTGGAATCGGGAGCCGTACAGTTCCCTGAGGAGCGTCAGCATGCCGGCCGCCGTCAGCTCGACGACGAAGCGGTACAGTGGGTCGGTCTGCGCGGCGTCGATGGCGGGATCAATACGCCAGCCGACGTTGCCGCCGTGACGCACGAACTGGATTGGCGTGAAAGGGCTCAGGATGTCGTGGTACTTGCTCGCAAACTCGATGGCCTCCGCGTGCGTGCGGCTGCTCAGCAACGCATAGCCGTAGATGCCGCACGCCGCGATGTGCATGCGTGCGCCCAGTTGAAGGCCGAGGCCGGGCTCGCCGAAGCGCTCCAGCGCATTGCCAAATGCCTTGAGAATCTGGTGCTTCGAGAGCCGCTTGGCGGGTGCAAGCAACCCAGGCATCTCGAGTCCCGTATCCCGCAGCGTCAGCTCCGGTGCGACGCCCCGCGCCTCCATGAAGCGCACCAGGACAGCCACTGCGTGAGCCAGATAGCCACCTTCACGGCCTCGCGTCCAGAGATCGGTCGCGGACGCTGTAATCGTTTGCGATGTCTCCATGCTCCCTGTCAGAAAGTAACCCGTTCCCTGGCGTCTCCCGACCTGTTCCCTGCGATGTCCGGAATTTACGCTAGACGGCAAACACCAGAATTGAAAGAACAAAATACGGAGACAAAGATGCGGCCATCACCGTAGCCCATTCTGCATCGGTACCGGGGTATTGCGCGCTGTCGCGCATGCACCGCCGCCCTGCGCACCCAGTGCGTGCCGGCCTCACCATATGGCGCCCGTTATACCGGAGCGATGCGTGCGAGCGCAAGCGCCACGGCGCAGCCATCCATCGACGGCGAACTCGCAGTCCGTCCGACGCAATCCGAATTCCCATGCCGTCCAGTACAAATAACGTTTCACCAGTCCTCGCACGCGACTCGCTCGGCGCCGCGCAAACGCCTGACCTGAGCGCGCTTTACCGGAAGGTCGCGAGGCGGCTCATGCCTCTGCTCTTTCTTTGCTATGTACTCAACTGCATGGACCGGATGAACATCGGGCTCGCGCAGTTGCAGATGAAGCCATCGCTCGGCTTCAGCGATGCCGTCTACGGACTGGCCGCAGGCATCTTCTTCGTCGGGTACTTTCTCTTCGAGGTGCCGAGCAACCTGTTGCTGCGCCGCATCGGGGCGCGCAAGACCATGACGCGCGTGATGGTGCTTTGGGGCCTGGCATCGACGCTTACGCTCTTCGTTTCTACGCCGGCCGAGTTCTACCTGTTGCGCTTTCTGCTCGGCGTGTTCGAGGCGGGCTTCTTTCCCGGCATTGTCCTGTACCTGACCTTCTGGTTTCCGCGCGAATACCGCGCCCGCGTGGTGGCGTGGTTCATGGTCGCGTCGGTCGTGGCGGGTGCCATTACCGGCCCGGTGTCGGGCTGGATCCTGAAGAACATGCATAACGTGCACGGTTGGGAGGGCTGGCAATGGATGTTCCTGCTCGAGGGTATTCCAAGTGTCCTGATGGGGCTGGTAGTGTTCGCCGTCTTGCCGGAGGGGCCGTCGAGTGCGAGCTGGCTGACCGAGAAAGAGAAGGCGCTGTTGCAGCAGGCGGCAGCCGAGTCCTTGTCTGACGACGCCAGCCCTGCGGATGCGGGGCACGGGCCGCTGCGCGCAGCCCTTGGCAACGCAACGGTCTGGAAGCTCGCAGTGATGTTCTTCTGCATTCTCTGTTGCACGTACGCGCTTGCATTCTGGCTACCTACCATGATCAAGCGCAGCGGCGTAGCCGACGTACAGGCCATTGGCATGTACACCGCTATTCCCAATCTGCTCGGCGCGATCTTCATGATCTGGTTCGCACAGCGTTCCGACGCGCGCCGCGAGCGACGCGGCCACTACGTGTTCGCACTATGCATGGCCATGTCGGGACTCGGTGGCGCTGTGGCGTTCGGCGACAGCCTGGGCGGCATGCTGGTGGCGATCTCCGTTGTCGCATGCGGCGCGGTGGGCGCGATGCCCATCTTTTGGGCGATCGCTACGTCCTACCTGTCGAAAGAAGCCGCGCCGGCCGGCATTGCCCTGATCAACAGCGTAGCCAGCCTGGCTGGCATGGTCAGCCCGGCGGTGCTGGGGGCGATCCAGTCCGGCACCGGCAAGCTCGACGCTGGCATGTATCTCGGCATCTTGCTGCTCTTCACCAGCATCGTGCTGTTGACCAGCATTCCGGTCTCTGCCTACCAGGGATCGCGCAAGCCATCTTGATCTTCACAGCCTGTTCAGGAGCCTCACATGCGTCAACCCACTTGGGCAAAGTTCTATCCTCCGGGCGTGAGCTGGAACGCCGAACTGCCGCAAACTCACCTGATTTCCCTGCTCGACGATGCCGTGCGCCGCTGGCCGGCTCGCCCGGCTGTCGGCTACATGGGCCGTACGCTCACCTACCGCGAACTGTCGGCCCTGGTTGACCGCGCCGCGGTCGGGCTGCGCGCCCTGGGCGTCGCGCCCGGTGTCCGCGTTGGGTTGTATCTCCCAAACGTGCCGCAGTACGTGATCGCCTTTTTCGGCATCCTGCGCGCCGGTGCGACGGTGGTCAATTACTCGCCGCTCGATGCCATCGCAGTGATCGAACACAAGATCGAGGACAGCGAGACCGACGTGCTCGTCACCATTGACGCCGCCTCGCTCTACCCGGCCATGCGCGACCTCGCGCAACGCACGCGCCTGCGCAAGCTTGTAGTGGGCACGCTTGGCGAATTCTCGGCGCAACCGGACCAGGTGCGCGCGCAGATGCAGGCGAGCGGGCAGTTGGCGGCTATCGACGGCGATGAGAATGCGATGACGTTTGCGGCGCTCCTCGACAACGACGGGCAATACGTTGCACCGTTGGCGACGGATGCGCGCACCAACGTTGCGGTATTGCAGTACACGGGGGGAACCACCGGCCTGCCCAAGGGTGCCGTGCTGACCCACGCAAGCCTTTCCGCCGCTACCGCCCAGGCACACGCGATTGCCATGGGCGATGACCTGTTGCAGGAGGGCGCGGAACGCTCGCTCGTGGCGCTGCCGCTGTTCCATGTGTACGCGATGGTCGTCAACCTGCTGCTCGGCATCCGTATCGGGGCGGAGCTGGTGCTGATGGTCAGGTTCGATGCGGCCGCGATCCTGCAGGAGATCAGCAGTCGGAGCATCAGCCACTTCCCCGGCGTTCCCACGATGTTCACGGCCTTGTGCTGCCATCCCGAGGTATCGCGCTTCGACCTGCGTTCGCTCAAGGTCTGCAACTCCGGCGGTGCGCCGCTGCCCGTGGAACTGCTGCGCCAGTTCCAACAGCTTACCGGCTGCACGCTGAGCGAGGGCTGGGGCATGACCGAGACGTCATCCACGGGCACGTTCACGCCGAACCACATCGATCCGCGCCCCGGCTCGTGCGGCATTCCAATGCCGGGCGTGGACATCCGCCTTCTCGATGTGGACAACCCCGAGCACGCCGCCAAGCCAGGCGAGCCAGGAGAGATTGCGGTGCGTGGGCCCAACGTGATGGCCGGCTACTGGAAGAAGCCCGACGAGACTGCCGACAGCTTCACCGCCGACGGCTTCTTCCGTACCGGCGACGTGGGATACCTCGACGAGGATGGCTATCTGTACATCATCGACCGGACGAAGGACATGCTTCTGTGCGGCGGCTTCAATGTCTATCCGCGTGTCATCGAAGAAGCCATCTACAGTCACCCGTCCGTGGAAGAAGTGATGGTGATCGGCATCCCCGACCCGTACCGCGGCCAGTCGCCAAAGGCCTACATCAAGCTGCGCCAGGGCCACGACGCGTTCTCGCTCGACGAACTCAAGGAGTTTCTGAAGCCTTATCTCGGCAAGCACGAGATGGTGTACGCCCTGGAGTTCCGTACAGACCTGCCCAAGACAGCGGTGGGCAAGCTGTCGAAGAAGATGCTGCTGGACGAGGTGCAAGCCTGATGATCCCTGCATCCACTGATCCATCCCTGAACAGCTAACAGGAAATGACCGACATGTCCGATCTCATCGCTTCGCTGGCGGCCCCTTTCAATCGCGAGCCCGACGAACGCTGCCCGTCCATCCTGCTCTATGGCATCGAGGGCCGCGCGCTGCTGGAACTGGCCTCGCTGCCGTGGACCCTCCCTTTGCTGCTGCGCGATGTGCCGCGGGGCGACGGCCACAGCGTGCTGGTGCTGCCAGGCCTGCTGGCCAGCGACCACTCGACCTCGCTGCTGCGCCGCTTTCTGCGCAGCCGTGGCTACGATGTGCACGGCTGGAAGCAGGGCAACAACCTCGGCCCGCGCGAGGGCTTGCTCGAAGCCCTGCAGCATCGTGTCGAGTCGCTGCACCAGACCTCGGGCCGAAAGATCAGCCTCATCGGCTGGAGCCTCGGCGGGGTCTACGCGCGCGAGCTGGCGCGCGCCATGCCCGAGAAGGTCCGGCAGGTCATCACGCTTGGCAGCCCGCTTTACGGTGCGCCCGAGACGAGCAGCAACGCCTGGCAGGTCTTCCGCTTCCTCACACGCGGGCAGGCCGTCGATGAATCGGCCCGCGGCAACGTGGCACCTCCCGTTCCGACCACGTCCATCTACAGTCGCGCCGACGGCGTGGTGGGCTGGGGCTGCAGCGTGGAGCGCCCTGGCCCCATGACCGACAACATCGAGATCAATGTGGCCAGCCACCTCGGCCTCGGCGTCAACCCGCTGGTCTGGTATGCCGTGGGCGACCGCCTCGCGCTGCCGGAAGATGGCTGGACCCACTTCGCGCCACGCGGCCTGTACCGCTCGCTCTTCCCGTTCAAGGCGCCTGTCCGATCGTGACGCCCAACGCATTATTCCGGAGACATGCATGACCCCGCTTAGCACCATCGATGCGTCTTTTCTTCACGTCGAGTCCGCCGAAATGCCAATGCATATTGGCGGCCTGCACGTACTGGATCTTCCCGCGGGCTACGAAGGCGACTTCCTTGAGGACGTCAAGAAGCATATGAGAGAGCGCCTGCATCTTGCATCGATCTTCACGCGCAAGCTGGCGCTGATGCCATTTGATCTCTCGAACCCGGTGTGGGTGGACGATGACGATCTGGATCTCGACTACCACATCCGCCATGTCACGCTGCCGAAGCCCGGCAGCAACCGTCAGCTCCAGCAAGTGGTGGCACGCATGCATTCGAGCCTGCTCGACCGCAGCCGCCCGCTGTGGGAAATCGTCGTGATCGATGGATTGCGCAGCGGACAGGTAGGCCTCTATGTGAAGGCGCACCATGCGGGCGTCGACGGGCAGGCCGGCGTTGCGATCGGCCGCGCGCTGTTCGATGGCACGCCGACCGGCCGCAAGATCCGTCCTCCGCGCCAGAAGCCGCGCCGCGATCCCTACCAGCTGGGCGTGGCGGAGCTTGCCATGGCCGCGGTGCGAAACTCGGCCCAGCAGTACCTGAAGCTGGCCACGATGGCACCGGACTTCCTCAACGTCTTCCAGGGACTGCTGAGTCCGGCACTGGGCAAGGCGCTGCCGGTATGGAGTCCGCCCGGCGTCGCACCGGGAGCCGGCAAGCCTGCGGAGAACCTGGTCGGCGGCCTGCTGAACTCGCCGCTGGCCAGCTTGCTGGCGCCGCGCACGCCGATGAACGTGGCCATCACGAATCAGCGCACCTTCGCGGGCCGCACGACGCCGACCGCGGAAGTGAAGGAAATTGCCAGGACATTCGGTGTTTCGTTCAACGATGTGGTGCTCGGCGTGGTGGCCGGCGCCATGCGCAACTACCTGATGGCGAGCGATGAGTTGCCCGCGAAATCGCTGAGCGCGGCCGTGCCCATGAGCCTGCGCGCCGAGGACGATGGCACCGCGAACAACCAGGTCGGCATGATGGTCACCGACCTTTGCACTGACGTGGCCGATCCGGTGGAGCGGCTGCGCAAGATCGGCGTGGTATCGACGCAGCGCAAGGCAGTGATCGATCCCGTGAAGGGTGCCATGGGGACCGACGTGCCGATCTTCGCCTCGCCGTGGCTGATCTCGGGGCTGGCCTCGCTCTATGGCCGTTCGCGCCTGGCGGACTGGATGCCTCCGGTCGCCAACCTCGTGGTTTCCAACGTCGCCGGCCACAACCGCCCGATGTATTTCGCCGGCGCTACGGTGGTGACGCACTATCCGGTGTCGATTCCGTCGCACGGCATGGCGCTCAACATTACCGTGCATAGCTACAACGGCCGCCTCGACTACGGCCTGATCGCCTGCCGCCGTGCGTTTGGCGACCTGACGGAGCTCGGTGACGATCTGCTGGCCGAGCACCGGCTGTTGCTGTCGTTGGCGCGCAACCAGGCGGCGGCAGCGGGTACGGCGGCTGCGGAGACGGCTTTGCCGGAACAAAGTTCTGTGGCGCCGCCAGGGGTGCCCGCTGCCGCCGCAGAACAACCGCAGGCACCGTCCGGTAGCGAACTGCCAGTGGTGACCATGGCCGCTTCGTCCACAGACCGCGACGCGACGCATGTACCAGAGGTGATCCTGTCACCCCGGATCGAACTCGACGCGCAAGCCCAGCCGGTTCGTCGCAAGCGTCCCGCCCCGGCTTCCGCAGGGCGTCGCAAGAAGGCCTGACCCTTCGCGCTGGCGTGCATTCCCGATACGAAAATCGGCCCCGTGTGGGGCCGATTCCGGATTCGACACGACGGGTGGCGCGGTTCCGCCGTGGGCGGAACCCGCACGTGGCTCGTCTTGTATCAGAGTGCCTTGCCCGCGGCGCCGGAAAAAGCGTCGGTCGCGGCCTTGTAGTTCGTACGGGCAAGTTCGCCGGCCTGCTCGGCCGCCTTCTGCACGGAAGCCGCAGCATTGTTGGCGGCCTGAATGGCCGAGCGCACGATGGCAACCGCGGCATCCGCACCCACCGGCGAATTCATGGCGAGGTTTTCAAGCAGCGCTTCTACCTGCTTCGCGTTCGCGGCCAGTTGCTCGCTGGCTGCTGCAGTCAGCGCCGACTGCGTCTGCGAGGTGATCTCGTACACCCGTCGGCTGTAGTCCAGTGTGTGCTGGGCCACCGGCTTCAGCAGGTCCTTCTGAGCCGACAGGAGAGCTTGCGGGTCACGTGCAGCCAGCACCTGCTTGACGCCTTCCGTGCGGTCGGCCACCTGAATGCGCACGGCCTCGAGGTTGAGTTCCAGCAATTTCTCGACGCCCGAGAAGGCGGTTGAGGTCAGGCCCGTCAGCGCCTGGAATACGGATTGGTGCGCTGCAGCGATGTCTTCGATTTGTTTGCTCATTTCTGTCTCCAAAGGAGGATGGGTTTCGTCATTTCGCCGGACATCCGACACCTGCAAGACTATATGTTGCAGTGCAACATGACAAGCGCTACTCGTGACGCGGAGCGGTCTTTTTACGACAGGGGATACGCAGTCACTGTCATGAAAGTGACGCCCCTGCCTCAAACGATGTGTCGCAACTCGGCGTGACTCTTCATTCGCTTGTGTCGGCGTGTCGTTGGGTGACTTCTTGACATTGGCGAGCATTTCGTTAAATTGAGCTACTAGCTTAATATCGCCGGGAACGTACGGAGTTGGCGCTTGCATGCAGCGCTCCTGTTGACGATGCGCTTGTACCGCTTGTACCAGCTGTTTCGCGTTTGCCCACTCGCGGATTCGTCATACCGGATGACGTGCCTCGAATCCCTCTTCCCGATCCCTGGTCTTTGCCTTCCTATGATTCGCCGACTACTCATCGCCGCACTGGCGGCTCCACTGTTCGCCGTCCATGCGGCAGAAGTGCCCGTACCCGTCAATGTGCACAACTTCGTTCGTGCCGAGACCGACATGTACTTCGCCAGAATCGCCGCCAAAGGCGGCTTTGCCAGACTTCAGCACCAGCGCCAACCCACGGCGGTGGATAAGCAGGACGTGATTCGCATGAATCGCGACACGCTGTACTCGGCAGGCGTGTTTGATCTGCAGGCTGGCGCGGTAAGCGTCATCCTCCCTGAGGTCTCCGGCAGATACATGGCATTGCAGGTGATTTCCGAGGATCACTATACGGTTGATGTCAGCTACACACCGGGCCGCCATACCTATACGCGTGAGGCCGTGGGCACGCGCTACGCATTCCTTATCGTGCGCGTCCTTGCCAATGCGGACGATGCGCAGGACATCGCGGCGGCAAATGCCGTGCAGGATGCGATCACGGTCAACCAGGCGAGCGCAGGTAGCTTCGAAGTGCCCGCCTGGGACGCGGGTTCGCGCAGCAAGGTGCGCAACGCGCTGGCTCAGTTGGGAGAGCTGGGCGGAATCACCGACAGGTTTGGGACGCGCAAGGAAGTCGATCCTCTTGACCATCTGATCGGAACCGCAACCGGCTGGGCCGGTAATCCGCGTCGCGAAGCGATCTATGACTCAGTCTATCCGCGTCGTAACGATGGCAAGACCGCGCACGAGCTGACGGTCAGGGATGTTCCCGTTGACGGCTTCTGGTCAATCACCGTGTACGAGCCTGATGGCTATATCGCACGCGATACAGCCGGCAGTTATGCACTGAGTAATCTGACGGCCGTGCCCAATCCCGACGGCTCGGTCACCGTCCGCTTCGGGAACTGCGGAGCCGCCGCCACCAATTGTCTTTCGATCATGCCAGGATGGAACTACACGGTGCGCTTGTATCGGCCGCGTAGCGAGCTATTGAATGGTAGCTGGCGGTTCCCGCGAGCCGAACCGCTGTAGCCGTCGGTGCCAGATAGTCGAAAAAGTGAGAAGAAGTTGGCTTCCAGACGCGGTGCGATTTCGACGCGGCAGTCCATACCCGATCCTTGCTGCGCACGGTCAATCCCCAAAAAAGGCGGGGTTGAGTGCAGCGTGGCGCAGGAGCAAACTCGACTTTGCGAAACCCAACCATTCGCGACTCCTCGACACGGCGCCTTCCTTGTGAAGCGCCGTTTTTTTTGGGAGGCCTGCTTGGCGTATGGGCATAAGTAATTTTACTCTTTCGCCAAAAAGATGGCCTCCCTAGACTACGCAACCGGCGTCTAAGACGCGCCGACCGCAATGAGTCGATTGGAGGTAAGTCAATGCAAGGCGGTGTGACACTGACGGATATTCAGGAGTTCAACCTTTCTTACTTGCTGCTTGCCCAAAAGCTCGCACGCGAGGATCAATTGGCTGCAGCGTACCGATTGGGCATCAATCGGGATCTTCTCGCAATACTGGAAAGACTAACCACAGCTCAAGTCCTGAAGATTGCCGCGTCGACAGAAGTTATCTGCGAGTTTCGTATTTTCGAAGGGCGCATGCTCAATAACCTCTTGAATGGCAACGGCCATCGCGAACTGCAATCGGCTCATCTGGCCATCCTGCTTGGCAGGCAGTCCGCAAAGACTCTTTAGCCTGAAAAAAAGAAGGGTGCCCCTGTTCAAAGAGGCACCCTGTAGGGTATCGGGGGAGATACCTGCAGAGTTGCTCTGCATGCTACTTATATCGGCTTCGATTCCCTCGGAGTTCATCCCCACCGAGGTAGGGGAGACTGCCCGCCTTGCTTCGCTATTTCTACCTTTTCGCCCGCTGTCGCGGGTATTTTTTTTAATCACACCGACTCGGCGCACCACGTGTGGGCCCGCCATGATGGAGGCCGGTGGTCTCGCCGCGAAGTCGTCTCTTTCGCCTCTTCGTACGCCTGCAGGGTAGTGCTGCTTGACTCGCCGTCAGCCTTGATGTCATCATCGGCCATCGAGTTAAGCGATTAGCTTAATCTACGAGGGCGAGCACGGAGCAGGCGAGATCGACTCGATTACCACCCGATGTTCTTTGTCGTTCGCCGCGCCGGATAGGCGGAAACCGCCACGTCATGGCCAGGTCCCCACGCATTGGCGCTGCCATTGTGGGGCTGCGGTGCGTTGACGTGGCCGAGAGCGGCCCGAATAGCCGTCACCAAGGAGACCAGCCATGAATGACAGACTTTCATTGAACCATCCTGCGGCCAAGGTGCGCGAGGCATTCATCTATTCCTTCCCTGTGCACGACCTGGCGCAGTCGCGCTGGGAGTACAGCCAGAAGACGGCGCACCCGCAGTACACCCCACCGAATGTGCTGCGTCACAACCGCGCACTCCTTGATCACCGTGCGCGCACTGTCACAACGCCGAATAACGACACGCTGTATTCATCGGCGTGGCTCGATCTGGCCGATGGTGCCATGCTGCTGTCGTTGCCGGACATGCATGACCGCTACTTCAGCTTTGCGTTTCTCGACATCTTCACCAATAACGTGGCCTGCATTGGTCGGCGTACCACGGGCACGGCGGCGCAGACATGGCTGCTCGCCGGACCGGGTTGGCACGGGACGGTGCCCCATGGCGCTGAAGTGATCCGGCTTTCCTGCAACGATGTGTGGATGCTCGGGCGCTTGCTGGTGGATGGCGAGGAGGACCTTGGCAATGTTCATGCAATCCAGGATGCCATTACGCTTCGCCCGCTGGATTCGACCGGCGTGCCGCGGCTGTTGCAAAGTGTGCCGCAGGAAAGCTCTCCGGAGCACTACCTCGACCTGGTGAACGAGGTACTTGGCCGCAATCCGTTGCCGCCGCACGAGAGCGAACTCTTTGAAAGCTTCGAGGCCGTCGGCATTCGTCCCGGGCAGAAAGGTGCGTGGCATATGCTCGATCCCGACGTCCGTGACGCCTGGTCGAGCACGCACCAGGCGAATCTGGCCAGCCTGACTGTGCCACCGCCGGGTACCCGCCATACTGCCGGCGGCTCCTGGACCGGCGGACCGGATCATCTGGGTCGCTTTGGTGCCGACTACGCGTGTCGCGCCTTCGTATCGATGGTCGGCCTCGGCGCGCTGGAGCGCGAGGAGGCGATCTACCTCACCACGCAGACCGATGAGGCCGGCATGCCCCTGCATGGCAGCCACGCATACCGGCTGACGCTTCCAGGCAACGTTCCGGTCGACGCGTTCTGGTCATTGTCCATGTACGAGATCACGCCAGACGGCCGGCGGTTCTTTACCGAGAACACGCTCGGCCGCTATGCGCTGGGCGATCGCACACCGGGATTGAGTCGTCAGGCTGACGGCTCGCTTGAGGTCCTGCTTCAGCACGCACGCCCCCAGGGAGGCGAAGCAAACTGGCTCCCAGCTCCGGCGGGTCCCTTCTCATTGACGGTGCGCTTTTACCAGCCACGCAAGGACCTGCTAGACCGCAGTTTCCTCATGCCGGACGCCGTTCGGCTTCGGTAGCCCGTCAGGGGCATCGGCTACCGATGGAATGACCATTCTCATGGCAGCGCAGGCAGGGCGAGCGCTGCGGGCTATACCGAACTGACTACGTTGAAGGGCGGAGCAGCTATGACGCGGCAAGGATACAGGCGGATCGTTGGATTGTCGCTGTTGCTATTTGCGCCTCATCTATTCGCGGAGGCGCACGACACGGCCATTGTCGATGCGCCGGCCGGAGCGGTGCACGGAACGATCGAGCGCGACGTAGTCGCGTTCAAGGGCATACCGTTTGCGGCAGCGCCTGTCGGCGATCTGCGCTGGCGTCCGCCGCGTCCGGTCCCACGCTGGGCTGGGACGCTCGATGCAAAGGCGTTTGGTCCGGCATGCATGCAGACGGATGACATACCGAAGTCGGAGGACTGTCTCACGCTCAATATCTGGCGCCCCGTCAAGGCAACCGGGAAGCCGATGCCCGTCATGGTATGGATCTACGGCGGCGCTCTGGCGCATGGGAACACAGCCATGTACCTCGGCGATGGGTTGGCACGTCAGGGTGTCATCGTCGTCAGCATGAACTATCGCATGGGCCGCTTTGGCTTCTTTGCGTTTCCCGCCCTTTCCGACGAGGCCGGCAGCAACCCGACGGCAAACTTCGGATATCTTGACCAGCTTGCTGCCCTGAGGTGGGTCAAAGCCAATATCGCCGCATTTGGCGGCGATCCGTCGCAGGTGACGTTGTTTGGCCAGTCAGCTGGTGGAGGGTCGGTGCTGGCGCACCTGGCTTCGCCGATGTCGAAAGGCTTGTTTGCCCGCGCGATCCTGCAATCGCCTGGTGTGCCCACAGCGCGCGCGGCCAGTCTGCCGCTGGTGACCTTGGGAGAGGCACAACGGAGCGCTGTGAACTATGCGGAGTCGGTCGGCGTGCATGACCGTGGCTTCCAGGGACTTTGCGCATTGCGCGCGTTATCCGCCGAAGCGCTGCTTGAGGGCGCTTCGGCGCGCGAGGTCATTGCCGGCTTGAGTTCGGGCAAGTTGCCAGACGGCTTCCCCACGGCGATCCTCGATGGAAAGTTCCTTGTTCGCAGTGCCGACGAGGCGCTGGCTACCGGACAGTGGAACAAGGTGCCGGTCATGGTCGGTGCCAACAGCCGCGACCTCGGCGTCGGCATGGCGATGACCAAGGAAGATCTCTTCGCTCTGTTCGGAAGCAGGGCGGAGGAGGCGCGCCGGCTATACGACCCGCACGGTACGCTGATGTTCGATGAGCTGAAGCAGCAGGTACTGGCGGATAAGACGCTGGTTGAGCCGGCACGGCACCTGGCCGACATGGTCGCTGCATCCGGGCAACCGGTCTGGCTATATCGCTTCTCATACGTCGCGGAATCCCAGCGCAGCAAGCTCTCGGGAACGCCGCATTCATTCGAGATTCCATATACCTTCAACCTTCCGGCAGCCTTGGTTGGCAATGCGGTTACCGCCAACGACAGGTCCATGGCGACGCTCGCGAGTGCCTATTGGGTGGCGTTTGCGCGCAGCGGTGACCCGAATGGCCCGGCGCGGCCGACGTGGCCGCCCTTCGGCCGGAACTCGTCAGACCGCGTTTTCGACTTTACCAATCATGGCGCTGCCTACGGCCCGGATCCGCTGAAGGCGCGTCTGGACCTCTGGTCTTCCGTCTACGAGGGGACCGGGCAAGGACGGTAATTCCTCTCATGTTGCGAGCGTTTGCCTCGTGACGGTGCGTTCCGTTTGACGAGCGATCTTGAATTCAGCCAATAGCGTCAATGACGAAACGTCGGCATTTCACGGGTGCCTGCTATCTGCGGCAGCCGTAGCGGTTGACTTTACAGCCATGGAGAAGATATGAAACGGAAAGCTCTGCTACTTGGTGTGGCCATGGCTTTGGCGGGGCCGTGCGCCATTGCACAGGCGGCACAGCCGGCGAACGGATCTGGCGTTCAGGCCGGGGCCATCGACCAGGAGGCGATCCAGGCCCTCAAGACAATGGGCGCCTATCTTTTGTCGCTGCAGCGCTTCCAGGTTTCCACTGAATTGAGTGGCGAGCGGGTTCTTGCAGACGGGCAAAAACTGCAGCACACAGCCGCCGCACGGCTCGATGTGTCGCGACCGAACAAGATCAAGGCCAGCATATCGAGCGCGCGAAGTGAGCGCGAGATCCTTTACGATGGAAAGGTCGTCACCATCTACGCGCCGTCTCAAAAATACTATTCATCGATCGCGATGGTCGACACGCTCGGCGGACTGATACAGCAGCTGGAGAATCGATACGGCATCGAGCTTCCGCTTGCCGATCTTTTCGCCTGGGGCACGTCGAATGCTCCAACCGGGACGATCGACTCCGCCATGAATGCAGGCCAGGACATTGTCGATGGTGACGTCTGCGAGCACTACGCGTTCCGCCAGGGAAAGATCGACTGGCAGATCTGGATCGCTGCCGGCAGCCGTCCGCTGCCGCGCAAGCTGGTGATCACAGACCGGTCGGATGAGGCACGTCCACAGTCCGTGTCGACGATCCGTTGGACGACCAGTCCGCGCTTCTCCGACTCAGTCTTTACCTTTGCCGCCCCCAAGGGTGCACGGCAGATCGAGGCCGTGCCTCTGACAAACCAATAGTGGAGCGCGACATGATCATCCGAGAACACACAGTGAGGTCGTTGCTGATGGCAACGCTGGTCGCAGCCAGCATTGCCTCCCCCTCGAACTCGGGCGCGGCGGAGCGGCACAGGGCTGCCGGCCGCAGTGACCGCGGCGTCAGCAGCGTGCGACACACCGCACACGTCGACAACAGCCGTGCGGATGTGCGGACACGCAATGTCAGGCACTCCAGCATCAACAATGTCAACGTCAACCGCAATGTCAATGTCAACGTCGAGAGGCACGGCGGCTGGGACGACGATTATCACCCCATCGCCACAGCGGCCGCCGTCACCGCGACAGTTGCCGTGACTTCCGCGGTGATCGGCTCCATCGTACGGTCGGTGCCGCCCGGCTGCGTTCCGGTCAACTACGCGGGCCTCGTCTACCAGCAGTGCGGTACCACGTGGTATCAGTCCCGGGGCCCCGAGTTTGTCGTTGTCAACGCGCCTTACTAGTGGCGTCATCTGGCAAGCTCCACGCCGCTGCGCCGCAATAGCGGGCCGCAGCGGCCTTGGCATTCGCGATGAGGCATGTCGCGGACGCCGTCATGCAGTCAGGAATTTGCGCGAGGTACCTTGGTACTGCCATTACGTCCGCGAACTTGTGCGCGGCGCACCGGAACTGTCACCGAGGGTTGTAGAGGAATGCACGAAGCTGTGTCGGGATATCGTCCCATGGTTTACATCGTCGACGACGATGAACTTGTTCTCTGGCTCTATCAGCGGATCTTGCATGCGGATGGGCGGTCGCTGAAGCTGTTCAGGTCTGCCCGCGCTTTCCTGCAGGGCTACGCTCCGCGGCCCTGCGAATGTCTCATCTGCGATCTGCGCATGCCTGGCATGGATGGGATCGAACTGATGCGGGAACTGGCGGAGGTCGGCATGGAGCTGCCCACGATCCTTGTTTCCGGGCAGGCTGAAGTTCGCGCCGTCGTCGAAGCCATGAAGCTTGGTGCTTTCGATTTTCTGGAGAAGCCGGTGGATTGCGCGCAGCTGGTGCGTGCGGTCATGGCCGCACTTGCGTGCAGCCCCGCGCGGCACGCCGAAAGGCTGGCGCTGGCGGAGAACCGCCAGCGGCTTGCCACGCTGACGCCCAGGGAACGGCAGATTGCGAAACGCATCGTAGAAGGACAGTCCAGCCGGACCGTCGCCCAGGCGCTCGGCATCAGCGTGCGCACGGTCGAAAACCATAGAGCCCGCCTAACGGAAAAGCTCGAGGTTGATTCTCTTGCCGGACTGGTCCGGATGTTTGCGGGCGACAGTCCTGCCTCGCCTGCCACGGATTAGGGCCACGCGGCTTTCGCACCGATCGCGTGGCACGGTGGCGGCGGAGCGGTGGGATTCCCTCCGCCGTGTTCATGCATGAATGTGTCAGGGTAAGGCAGCGATTGCCGAACTGGCGGCCGGGCGCGAATCCGGAATCCTGAAGAACGACACCGCCCCTTTCAGGCCCTGGCCTTGCTCCTCAAGAGATTGCGCGGCGGCCGCTGCCTGTTCCACCAGCGCAGCGTTCTGTTGCGTCATCTCGTCCATCTGTGCGACGGCAAGATTGACCTGTTCGATGCCGCTGCTCTGTTCCTGCGACGCGGCTGCGATGTCACCGACCAGATCGGTTACGCGTTTGATCGCCTGGCCGAGCTCTTCCATCGTGCCGCCCGCTGTCCCCACCAGCTCGGTGCCGCTTCTCGCGTTCCTGACAGAGTCCTCGATCAGCGCCTTGATTTCCTTTGCCGCGGAAGAGGAGCGCTGGGCCAGGCTACGGACTTCACTGGCGACAACCGCGAAGCCACGGCCTTGCTCGCCAGCACGGGCAGCCTCGACGGCAGCATTGAGCGCGAGAATATTGGTCTGAAAGGCAATGCCTTCGATGATCCCGGTGAACTCGGCAATCTTGCTGGATCCCTGGTTGATTTGCCCGATCATCTCGACAACGCGTTGCACCGCCGCGCTTCCTGTTGCCGCGATGTCCGACGCGTTGCCGGCCAGCAGGCTGGCTTGCCGCGCGCTTTCGGAGTTCTGTCGAACCGCCACGGTGAGCTGCTCCATGCTCGCCGCGGTTTCTTCCAGCGATGCGGCTTGTTGCTCCGTCCGCGATGAAAGGTCGAGGTTCCCCGCGGCGATCTGTCCAGTAGCCACGCCGACGGAGTCAGAGCGGTCGAGCACGGCACCGACTGTCTGGGCGATGGACTGCTGCATATCGTGCAAGCGTCCCAGCATGGTGCCCATTTCATCGCCGGTTCGCACATCGATATGGCGCGTCAGGTCCCCCTTCGCAATGTATGCGAACTCGTCAATGGCCGAGTAAAGGGGGCGAACAATGGCGCGATAAGTGAGGACGAGCATGGCGACGAGAATGACTAAGCACACTGCTACCAGGACATACACCACCATGCCAAGCAGGTCGGCGCGCTGGTGCGCCTCCATGACCTCGCTCTCTGTGCGTGTGTCCAGCATCGCGAAGAACTCGTCCACGGGACGCATGATCTTCGCCTTGTTGGTGTGATAGTTGTGGTCGTGCATGAGATTCCGCGCCATCTCGGGATCGGGCTCCCGGGATACCGTGAAGCCGCCACTGGCATCTTCGAACCGACCTTTCACGGCGTTCATCGCGACGACCTCGGTTCGTACCAGGGCGTCGGAGTTCCGTTTGGCCTCGTCGAGCTTGCCTAGTTCCGCATCGGTGAAGCCCGCCTGCTTCATCAGCTCGATCAAGGAAACCTTGTCGCCGTCGGGCCGCGGAGGCTTGCCGTCAGCGGCAACGAAGTCCCAGTAGATCCGGTCGTAGTTCTGGGGGCGGGGCCGCTTGCCGTCGCGAATATCCAGGATGGCCTGGTATTGCTGCGCGTACTGCTCGTCGCCAGTCACGACGTACGTGCGCGCAAGCCGCGTGAGATCGTCCGAGCTCTGGCGCAGTTCGGTTGCCAGTTGCCTGGCAAGGAAGCGGTTTTCGTGCGCCTTATTGAGCTGGTCCCTGCTGATATTCAGCGCAATGATCGATGCCATGATCATGGCCATCAGCACGGCGATGATCACAGAGAGAAGTATGAATCTTTGCTTAATCGAAATTCGTCTCATGTTGAAATCCAGTTTTTGGAATACAAAGTGGGGAGGAATATTTTCAGGAAATCAGAGAGGCCATTCGTAAAGCAAAGGAATATTCACGGAAATGGTGCAAAAAAAGTGGGCGGTCCAACGGCCTATGGACCGCCCAAGGTGGTGCCCGGGGAAGCACCGTTGCACAAAGGGGATGTGCGAGAAAAGCTTACGGTTTGGGGCATCGAAAGCTCCACCCCCTCGTTAGCGGGGGATGTTTCACTGGCTGGCAGCGACTTTAATCGTCCTTATATTCCAGGATCCCCCATGAGGACCTGATGCCCTGAGTATTTCGACGCCTGCTTTCAATTCAGGGATGCTTATTGAAAATACGCGTACGGCATCGAGCGGAAGATCCATGAAAAACACTCGAAACTGGCATATCCAATGGAGTGTAGTTCATCAAAATTCAGCGAACGTAGAGTAGAACTACTCAAGCCTGTTCCCTCTATCGGTTTCGATGGCACTGCGCTGTCAGGTCAATGACACCTTGGGTAGTTTTACTCTCGCGAGCTGTTTGCGGCAGGGGCAGAATCCTGTAACGGAATCGAGGCGCAGGAATGCGTACGCTTTCTCCCCGAGACTATAAGAATGCATCAATGACCGCCGACAGAACCGACCGGGGAAACTCCCTCAACTACTGGCTGGCGCTGGTGGCCTTCGTCATCTTCGCGGCGACATTCACTCTGTATCTTCAGGCTTCGCACGAAAGCGAACGGGCGGATGAGGTACGGCGGCGATCGTTCCTGCTGGCGGAGATGTTGCGCCAGTCATCGGATGACCTGACACGCATGGCGCGGACCTATGTCGTCACCGGAAACCAGAACTACAGGCGCGCCTACGAAGAGATTCTCGAGGTGCGGGAGGGCAAGCGGGCCCGATTGCTCAACTATCAGAACATCTACTGGGATCTGCTGTTGCCCGGCGCGGAAAAGGCCGCTACGGAGCGCCGGCCAGTTCCGCTGATTGCCATGATGCGAGAGGCGGGCTTTACGGAAGAGGAGTTTGCGCGGCTGACCAGAGCCAAGGCAGAGTCGGACGTGTTGACGGCCAGGGAGTATGCGGCGATGAACCTGGTTGGATCGAGCACGCGGCAGGCCGATACCAACCGCGAACGTGCCATTGCCATGCTCTACGATGCCGAATATGACGCGGCCAAGGCCAGCATCATGGCGGCCATCGGCGACTTCTACCGACTGGCCGACGCGCGGACGCTGGCTGCGGCACGCCAGTCGGCTACCAATGCCGCACGGATGCGCCTGGCCATTGTGCTAAGCGGCATCCTTTTATTGACCGTGCTCGCCGCCATGAGGCTGCGCATGTCGGCGGTGCTGGGGGGGCGTGTCGAAGAGCTGCATACAAGGATCGCGCGTCTCGGACGGGGGGACTTCTTTACGGCGATTCCCGTGCCGCGAGGCCGCGAGTTCAGCATTCTCGGGTGGCTCTCGGAGACGCAGGCCAGTCTGGCGACCATTGCGATCCAGAAGCAGGAAGCCGAGGACAGGATCCGTCACCTCGCACATTTCGATCTTCTTACGGGGTTGCCGAACCGGGCGCTGCTGCAGGAGCAGGCGGAAGAGCTCCTGGACAAGGCCAAGAGCGAACAGCGGCCACTTGCCTTGATGTTTCTTGATCTGGACCGATTCAAGAATATCAATGATGCGTTTGGTCACAGTGTTGGGGACGATCTGCTGGTGATGCTGGCTGGCCGTCTGCGTGGCCAGGTGCGGTCGCGGGACACCGTAGCGCGACTCGGCGGCGATGAGTTCGCAATCCTGCTGCTCGATACGACAGCCCGGCAGGCCGAGCCGCTGGCGCGGCGCATACTCGCGGCGATTTCGGAGCCGTTCCAACTGCAGAATCATGAGCTTTCCGTGTCGGCATCGCTTGGTATCGCCCAGTATCCTGCCCACGGTGAAACGCTGGACGTTCTGCTGCGACATGCGGACACGGCGCTCTATCATGTGAAGCGGGAGGGGCGCTCGGGCTATCGTTTCTATACCGGGCAAATGGAGGCGTGCACCATCCGGCAACTCAGCGTTGCCAATGCCCTTCGGCACGCGCTCGATGAGGGGCAGTTCCGGCTGGTGTACCAGCCGCAGATATCGATCAAGGACGGCACGCTGGTTGGCGCGGAAGCGCTGATACGGTGGACGCACCCGCTCCTCGGTGAAGTGTCGCCCGTCGAGTTCATTCCGGTGGCCGAGGACAGCGGGCTGATCATGCAGATCGGTGAGTGGGTGCTGAGGACTGCCGCGCAGCAGCGTCGCTACTGGATTCACGCTGGCCTCCCCGGGTTCCCGGTCGCGGTAAACCTGTCCGGAGTCCAGTTCCACCACCCGAGCTTGCCCGGACTCGTCGGCAAGGTTCTCAAAGAGACAAGCCTGCCGGCGGATTGGCTCGAACTGGAACTGACCGAAAGCGTGGCGATGCGGGATCCCGATGCCGCCGTCGCCATCATCGATCAACTGCACACCCTGGGCGTCCGCGTGGCAATCGATGACTTTGGCACCGGATACTCGTCCCTGAGCTACCTGAAGCGGTTCAAGGTGTTCAAGCTGAAGATCGATCGGTCATTCGTCCGGGACATCTGCCGCGATGCTGACGATCGTGCGATCGTAGGCGCGGTGACGCGCCTGGCCCGGAGCAAGGGGCTCAGGACCATTGCCGAAGGGGTAGAGACGATCGATCAGATGGAGGTTCTCGCCAGCCACGGCTGTGACGAAGCACAGGGCTACCTGATCAGCAAACCGCTTGCGCCAGACCAGTTCGAGGCATTTGTGAAGACGTCCAAGGCGACCTTGTTAGCCTAGGCCGCCTCGGCCCTCGGCGTTCCACGCTTCACGCCGAAGTCGCAAGCAGGCTCGGCTTCCCTATGGCTGTCGTGCAATTTGCACGTCGCTTGCACTCATTCGGTGCTTGCAAGCATAATGGCGCCAACCGAACCCTAAGCTCTTGTCCCAATGCGGCGCTCCCAAAGCTCGTCCAACACGCCGGAACCGGCCGAACAGACTGTGGTGGAGAAGCTGGCGGACCGCAAATCGCAGGCGCGGACGGCAGAGCCCAGGCCGGGGGCCGACAGCAAGTCCGCCACGCGCCTTCTTGAAGTGGCCGAACGCCTGTTCGCGCAGCATGGTGTCGAACTGGTGCCGCTGCGCCAGATTGCCGCCGAGGCCGGACAGCGCAATCACTCCGCTCTGCATTATTACTTCGGCTCGCGCGAAGCGCTGGTCGGCCAGCTGTTGAACTGGCGGCTTTCGCATGTCAACGCCGTGCGTCACCGCTATCTGGACGATCTCGAAGCGGACGGCAAGACGCCTGCGCTCAAGGATGTCGTCCGGCAATCGATCTCCGCGCTTGCCGACACAGTCCTGGAAACCCCTTGGGGACCGGACTACCTGCAAGTCCTGGCCCAGGCAACCTTCAGTCCGCAGCTATTTTCGCTCGAGGCGATTGATTCGGCCTCGATCTCGGCCATCCTGCGCGTGCGCCGGCTGATCGCTGTCGCATTGCCTGACGTTCCCGCCAAGGTGTTGCGCGACCGCTATGTCTGGTTCAACCACAGCGTGGTCTACGCCATGGCGCACTGGAGCCGCCATGACCGGCTGCGGAACATCAAGCCGCCGATTGCGAACCTGGTCGCTTACTGCGCAGGTGGCCTGAGTGCCGCCGTCGAACCGGCGACGCGAAGCAGGACAAAACGCTCCTGAATACGCCAGGCGGGATCTGCGCTCGCGGATATCCCGGCGCGAAACCAACCGACGGGCAGCAACATCCCTAACACCTGTCATCGGCCGCAACGCCGATAGCCAGGAAAGCTGATCGCCCGACTCCAGACCGTGTGGCACAGGCCAGGCGCGTGCAGGCTTGCCGCGCCAGTGGCTCAGGCACCCCGTACTGCGGCGCGGTGGCCCCCGAACTTCGCATGACGTACTCCATCTTATCCCGGTATTAAGCTCGTAGCGTAATCATGCGCAAAGCATACCGGCTCGCGGGTGCCCCCGCGTAGCCGGTATTTGCCCCAACACCGATGCCGGTTTCCGCCGCCACGTATTGCGTCCGACACGGGAGCCGGGCTTGCTGGAATGCGTACCTGGATGGCTGCGGGGTTTTTCTACTTGACGGCACTCTCGCTTGCGGTGACGATTCGTCGTGCATTAAGCCAATAGCTTAAATTGGGAAAGCAAGGCAAAGGAGACACAGGATGACGAGCATTCTTCGCAACCGCCGTACTGTCGTGCTGGCACTGGCCGCCATGAGCGTGGTTGCCGCACCTGGTGCGGCGACGGCGCAAACTGATGCGTGGCCAGCCCGCCCGCTCCGGCTGGTTACCGCATCGGCCGCGGGTGGCGGCGCGGACATCTTCGCTCGCCTGGTGGCGGAGGGCGTTTCCCGCGCGCTGAAGCAGCCGGTGATCGTGGACAACAAGTCGGGCGCCAACGGCATGATCGCGAACGACACGGTTGCCAAGTCCAGGCCGGACGGCTACACCGTGCTGTTTACGTACGCCAGTGCGATGGTCATCAACGCGACGCTGCAGCCACATGTTCCGTACGATGCGCTGAAGGATCTCGCGCCGGTGGCACAGATCGGTTCCGGCGGTAGTTACCTCGTGGTATCACCCGACCTGCCTGTGCGCAACTTGAAGGAGTTCGTCGAGTATGCGCGCGCGAAGGGCGAGGATCTCGAGTACGCGTCATGGGGCATCGGCTCTGGCGGCCATCTGACAATGGAGTCGCTCAAGCAGCAGTCCGGGCTGCGAATCCGCCACGTTCCGTATCGTACGGTGACGCAGATCCTGACCGACCTGCAAGGCGGGACGATCAAGGTGGCATTTGTCGATGTGACCTCGTCGGCCCCGCTGATCCGGTCCGGCAAGCTGCGCGCGCTGGCAGTCAGTGGCACCCGGCGCACGCCTGCGCTGCCGGATATTCCCACCATGACCGAACAGGGCTATCGCTTTGATGCCGATTCCTGGTACGGCGTGTTTGTGCCCACAGGGACGCCGCCGCAGATCGTTCAGCGTCTGAATGCCGAGATCAACAAGGTGCTGGTTTCACCTGAACTCGCACAGCGTTTTGCGGCAGCCAACATGTCCGCGCCCCCGATCAAGAGCCCGGCACAGTTCGCCGAAACCGTTCGGGCTGACTACCGGACATGGGGCGAAATCATCCGCACTGCAGGAGTCAAGGCGGAATGAGGCGCTGGCCTTTCCTGTTGATCCGGTGCAACGCGATCTCTGTCATTTGCTGATTCCAATGTTGTCGTTCGCCGCCCGGCCTGCACTTCAACGAGAAGGGCGCATCAATGCCCGCCCGCAAGGCACCCTGAGATCCGTGCTGACGGTCAGCGTGCTGATTGCCGCTGTCGTGGCCATGCCGGCACGGGGACAGTCCGGGCCGGCATTCACCCTGGTCGGCGCCAATGTCCAGAGGCAGTCAGTCGCTGCCCTGTCATTGATGTCCTTCGCCGTGGTACCGGACCTGGCATCAAGTTCACTGTCCATCAGCAGTGCCAGCACGGACAATCCGGATCTGACGCTATGGCAACTTGGGGGCGGCGCCACGGTAAGCCGTTCCTTCCCGCTTTATCTGGAGGGCTCGGTTGCGTACAACCGCTATGATCCGTCGTTCGTCGCGTCGGATGGCCGTGAGACCCGCCGCCTGCCCGCCAAGTGGAATACGATGGCGGGCACGGCGGGTGTGGGATGGGATATTCCGCTCATGGACGACAACGAACTGGTTGTCCGGCCCATATTCAACGCGTCGATCGGCCGCGTGACAAGTGACCTGTCCATTGCAAAGTTTGTGATCGAACACAAGATCGGTCGCGAGATTGCGTTCCTTGATGGTGGCACGATGAACGCCTACGGCCTGGGCGGATCGGTGATGCTCGACTGGGAGCGCCACCGCGAGGGCAGCGATCTGGACCTCGAGCTTCGCTACACCAACATTCACTTGCGAAGCTTCGGAACATCATCGGGGATCGAAGCCTCATCGTCCGCCCAAACAGCGAGCGTGTACGCCCGGTGGCGCGCGCCCACCGGCCTGCGTGCGCTCGATCGGCCGGTACGCTACGTGCTGGAGTTGTCACACTCGCACTATCTCGGAAACCAGGCAGGCGCGCTTGGCTTCAATTACCTGACCACCCTCGGCACGGGTTTGGAACTCGACACCAGCGCACATGAGATGTTCGTGACGAGGATTGTATGCAGTCAATAAACGACGTCACTCACAACTGCGTCAGGCATAGCCCAAGGTAGCAGCGCGGCATAGTCATCGGCCGTGGTGGCCAGGGGCAACTTCATGAACAGCCAGAGCAGGTAGCGATACGGGTCAATGCCGTTGGCTTTGCACGTCTCAACGAGGGAATAAAGATTGGCACTGGCATGGGCGCCTGCGACGGTGGAGGCGAATAGCCAGCCGCGGCGCCCGACCACAAATGGACGAATCGCGTTCTCGCAAGGATTGTTCGAGATGGGCCAGTCCCCGTTCTCGATGTAGCGGACGAGTTTGGGCCACTGGCCGTGCAGGTATTGCAGTGCCTTGCCGAGCAAGCTGCCTGGCACGACCGTGTCACGATGCTCGGTGAGCATCGCCTGGATGAGATCGAGGACCCGAGCGCTATAACGCGTGCGCAGGTGCAGTCGCCGCTGAGCCGGCCAGTTGGCACTGCGCGCTTCGGCCGCATAGAGCTTTGCGATCAGCTTGATGAATCGCGTGGGCAGTTGCTCTGGCGAGCGCGCCGCTTTCGGGATAGCATCCTCGGCCTTGATGAAGTACCTCCTGGCATGGCTCCAGCAGCCAAGGTGCACGAGTTGGTAGTCGTAGGCGATGCCGTTATACAGCTCGTAGCCGTCGCTCATTAGCGCCGTGCCGGGCTCGATGCCGGCAAACAGTTGCTCGGCATGGTTGCCGCCCCGTCCAGGGGTGTAGGTGAACAACCGGATCGGGGGTCCCGAGCCGTTCATTTGACACCAGAGGTAGCTCTTGGTTTGTGGCCGTCGGTCTGGCTCCTTCAAGACCTGGAAGGTGGTTTCGTCGCTGTAGATCAGCGCCGAGTCGAACAGTGCATCCCGCATCAGGTTGATGACGGGCTGGGCGGCCAGACCGACGCGCACCATGCTTGCCGCGATCGTGTTCGAGGAGATGTCACCACCGAAGCGGCGCAGCAGCCCCGCTTGCCGGTACAGTGGCATGCCGAACTGGTACTTGCCGGTGGCAATCCAGGCCAGCGCCGATTCGGTGAACAGGCCGCGGGGAATGATGCGCGCTGGCGCGGGGGTGACTTTGATGCCCAGGTCACAGCATGGGCACGCGTACTTGACGCGCTGGTGCTGGATGACGCGCACCTGTTCGGGAATGACATCGAGCTGTTCGCTCGTCTCGACACCGATCTCCACCAGCGCATGACCATCGTGCGCACAGAAGCGCTCGGACTCGGGCAATTCGTGGCGTACCGTTTCGCGTGGCAGATCGGGATCGAGCGGCTTGCGTCCACGCTTCTTGCGCGAGTGCGCGCCCACCTTCGTTTCCGGGACGTCTTCCTGCGCGGGCTGCGCATTGGCCGCGCTCAGCGCTTCGGCCTCGTTGAACAGTCCCAGTTGGTCCGCATCCCGCGCTTCGCTCTTGGCGCCGAACAGTTCTCGGCGATACGCACGCAGTCGCTCTTCTGCCAGATCCCGCTGCGCCTTCACCAACCTGAGTTCGCTGCGCAGGGCTTCATGCTCGTGCCGAAGCGCATGCGCGGCAGCGCGTTCTGCGAGCAGCGCCTCGAGTTCCTCGGCAGTAATGGTAACGGTAACTGGCATGCGCGATTAGACCGACATGCCAGTCCGTCGTTCAACTCACGCGCGCATAATATCGCTGCGGATGCTTGCGAAGCGTCGTGAGATCGATGCCATCGAGCAACCAATGCAACTGATCCACGCTGAGCTCGATAACATTGGCACCATCGGGCGGCCAGACAAAGTGGTCAGTGTCCAATCGCTTCGTCAGCAGCCAGAAGCCAACGCGATCCCACGCGAGAATCTTGATGCGATCGCGCCTACGATTGCCAAACACGTACAGCGCCTGTGCCATGGGATTGAGCGCCATGGCCTGTTCGACCAGGATCGACAGACCGTTGATGCCCGCACGGAAGTCCACGGGATCGCGATGCAGGTAGACCTTCAGCCCGTTGTTGAATCGGAACACGACAACCTCCCCAGCATCTGGACCATCGCCGTCAGCGTTTCGAGCCGCACCTTGCCCACATCGAACGCCACCCCGTTTGGCAAGCGCACGTGCAAGGCGATCACCTCGCACGGCAAGGCAGGTTCGGGCAGCATCGTGGTGGTCGTGGTGGT
>NZ_CAJPVI010000065.1 GCF_905397435.1 Cupriavidus numazuensis | reverse complement strand
GCCGTTTGAACGACTGCCGCCGTGGAATTGATGGCCAGCGGCAACGACGCGCTTTTTGGTTACTTTTTGTCGCTCGGACAAAAAGTGACTCGCCGGCTACGCCGGCGAAACGGCGGCGCTGGCCAAAAGCGATATCCGGATCTCAACCAAAACCCGCCGGCTACGCCGGCGAAACAGCAGCGCCCGCCAAGAACGACACCCCCAAATTCGTCGAAGAACCCTTTTTAAGTGCAACATTCCGCTGCTGCGACAAAACGCAACACCATCGTCAGAATCCCCTCAGACCCCCCAGAGTACGTCCACCCCTTCGCGCTGCGAGGCGCGCAGCATGTCAAGGAACGGATAGGCGCGCTGGCCGAGATGCAGCGGCTCTTCTTCGTCTTCGTCGTGCTTGCCGTCGACGGCGGCTTCGGCCGGGTGAGTGCGCTTGGCGTCGGAGACCGCGGCTTCGAGTTTCTGGATCGCGCGCGGCAGTTCTTCCAC
This sequence comes from Cupriavidus numazuensis, assembly GCF_905397435.1. Classification (GTDB taxonomy): domain Bacteria; phylum Pseudomonadota; class Gammaproteobacteria; order Burkholderiales; family Burkholderiaceae; genus Cupriavidus; species Cupriavidus numazuensis. The sequence continues at coordinate 44,855 of NZ_CAJPVI010000065.1, read as the reverse complement.
TGTGATCACCCCTCGCTCTCCAAGATGCTTGCCGATGATGCCCATGAGCGTCACGGCCAGATCTCGCATCATGATCAGGTCCTGCGCGGCGTGGGATTTGAAGGTGATCAGCATGATGTTGTTTCCTTTCACGGACATGCAGAAGGCGGTTTCCCGGGGCGGGGCAACCGCTCGGATTGTGGCTCTTGCGAGCCGCGCGCATGATGTCAGCATAGCACCTGATAAAATTCCGCGTTTCCGAATTCCATTGCCGGTCACGCGGCGCGGCGCGCACTTGCGCACCGCCTTCGGCGTTCCGCACGTGCTGTCTGCCGGTCATTGCCGGCGTGGCCGCCCGGGCCCAACGCACCGCCTGCCCGACTACCGCCCACCAGGGCCTCGACACCCATGCTGCCTGTTCAGACCTCCAATCTTGCCGCTGCGTTCACTGATGCTGTGCGCGCGCTCGCGCCGGCCGATGCGGCCCTGCCCGCCGTGACCTTCGAGCGGCCGAAGGCCGCCGCCCACGGCGACCTGGCGTGCAACATCGCCATGCAGGTGGCGCGCGCGCTCAAGAGCAATCCGCGCGAACTGGCCCAGCGCATCGTCGCGGCGGTGCAGGCCGATCCGCGTGCGGCGGACCTGGTCGCGGGCATGGAAATCGCCGGCCCGGGCTTTATCAACCTGCGCCTGACGCCGGCCGCCAAGGCCGACGTGCTGCGCGCGGTGCTGAGCGAGGGCGATCGCTACGGCGCGCAGGAGCGCGGCATGCACGGCAACGTGCTGGTCGAGTTCGTCTCGGCCAACCCGACGGGCCCGCTGCACGTCGGCCACGGCCGCCAGGCGGCGCTTGGCGACGCGCTGGCCAACCTGCTGTCGTGGCAGGGCTATGACGTGCACCGCGAGTTCTACTACAACGACGCCGGCGTGCAGATCCAGAACCTGGCCGTGTCGGTCCAGGCGCGCGCGCGCGGCTTCAAGCCCGGCGACGCCAACTGGCCCGAAGCCGCCTACAACGGCGACTACATCGGCGACATCGCCGCCGACTTCCTGGCCGGCAAGACCGTGAGCGCGTCCGATGGCGAGCCGGTGACCGCGTCGGGCAACCCCGAAGATGTCGATTCGATCCGCAAGTTCGCGGTGACCTACCTGCGCAACGAGCAGGACATCGACCTGCAGGCCTTCGGCGTCAAGTTCGACCGCTACTACCTGGAATCGTCGCTGTACACCGACGGCCGCGTCGAAGCCGCCGTGCAGGGCCTGGTCGGCAAGGGCAAGACCTACGAGAGCGAAGGCGCGCTGTGGCTGCGCACCACCGACGACGGCGACGACAAGGACCGGGTCATGAAGAAGACCGACGGTACCTACACCTACTTCGTGCCGGACGTTGCCTACCACACCACCAAGTGGGAGCGCGGCTTCACCAAGGTCATCAACGTGCAGGGCAGCGACCACCACGGCACCATCGCGCGCGTGCGCGCCGGGCTGCAGGGGCTGGATATTGGCATCCCCAAGGGCTACCCCGACTACGTGCTGCACAAGATGGTCACCGTGATGAAGAACGGCGAGGAGGTGAAGATCTCCAAGCGCGCCGGCTCCTACGTGACCGTGCGTGACCTGATCGAGTGGTCCAACGGCGGCGATGAAACCATCCGCGGCTGCCTGGACGCCGGCGTGGCCGACTGGCCCGAGCACTTCACGCGCGGGCGCGACGCCGTGCGCTTCTTCCTGCTGTCGCGCAAGGCCGACACCGAGTTCGTGTTCGACGTGGACCTGGCGCTCAAGCAGAACGACGAGAATCCGGTGTACTACGTGCAGTACGCCCACGCGCGCATCTGCTCGATCTTCGAATCGTGGGGTGGCGCCGACTGGGAAAGCCGCCTGTCCGAACTGGCCGGCACCGACCTGGCCGCAGTGACCGGCGCCGACGTCAGCCCGCAGGCACTGGCACTGGGCCAGCGCCTGGCCGAGTTCCCCGAGATGCTGGCGGCCGCTGCCGGCGAACTGGCGCCGCACGCCGTCGCGTTCTACCTGCGCGACCTGGCTGGCGATTTCCACGCGTTCTACAACGCCGACCGCGTGCTGGTCGACGACGAAGCCGTCAAGCGTGCCCGCCTGGCACTGCTGGCTGCCACGCGCCAGGTGCTGCGCAACGGCCTGGCGGTGATCGGCGTCTCGGCGCCGCGCCGCATGTAAGCACGGAAGTCAAGGCACCAGCGTGCGATCGGGCTGGCCGGCGGGGCAGTGTTGCTCCGCAATGTGGCCGGCGCCGCCGCGCGCGGCGCTGGCACTATAATCTCCCGGCAACACCTAAGAGGACTTATGCAACAGCAACGCAAGCGCGACGCGCGCAGTGCCCGCCGCAGCCAGCAGCGCGGGGGAACGTTCCTGGGCCTGGTGCTCGGGCTGATCGTCGGCCTGGCCATTGCCGTGGTGGTCGCCCTGTACATCACCAAGTCGCCGGCGCCGTTCCAGCAGAAGAACGCGCCGCCCCGGCCCAGCGAACCCGGCAACGTAACCAGCAACCTGCCGAGCCCCACGCAATCGCAGTCCCAGCAGGAAGGCCCGACCGACCCGAACAAGCCGCTGTGGAGCAAGACGCCGGCCAAGCCGGTCGGCCAGCCCGCGCCTGAAGCGCAGCCGCAGCAACAGCCGCCCGTGGCCACGGCACCGGAAAGCCGCAGCGGCAATGGCAATAGCAACGGAAACGGCAACGGCGACCGCCAGCCGCCCGTAGCGGTTGCGCGCCCGGCGGAAAAGCCTGCCGAGAAGCCGGTTGAAAAGCCAGCCGACAGGACCGTGGCCAACAACAAGCCAGCCGAGAAGCCGGTGTCGGACCCGATTGCCGAGATCGCCCAGGCGGATGCCAACAAGGTGGGCTACCTGCTGCAGGTCGGTGCGTTCCGCTCGTCGGACGACGCCGACCGCCAGAAGGCCAACCTGGCGATGCAGGGTTTCGAAGCCCGGATTACCGACCGTGACGTCAACGGCGTGAAGATGTACCGCGTCCGCATCGGCCCCTATGCCCGCATCGAGGACATGAACAAGGCGCGCGACCGGTTGCAGTCGGCCGGGTTCGATGCCTCCGTGATCCGCTTCACCAAGCAGTAACGCGCTGTAACCACGAAGCCGGCGGCCCGCTGAACCGGATGCCGCCGCCGCTGTCATACGCTCATCGCCCAAAACATCGCCCAAACCGGAAGGCCGTTCCAAGATGAAGAAACTTGCCGCACTGATTGCTACGTTCGCCGCTGTCGGCAGCCTGTTGATGACTGCCCCCGCCCACGCGGCGCCCGCCGAAGGCAAGGAATACCAGGTGCTGAAGGCGCCGCAGCCTGTGCCGGCGGGCAAGATCGAAGTCACCGAGTTCTTCTGGTACGGCTGCCCGCACTGCTTCGATTTCGAGCCCGAACTCGAAGCGTGGGTCAAGAAGCAGGGCAAGGACGTGGTCTTCAAGCGCGTGCCCGTGGCCTTCCGTGACGACCTGCTGCCGCACACGAAGATCTTCTATGCGCTGGAGTCCATCGGCAAGCTGGACGCCATGCACACCAAGGTCTTCAACGCGATCCACGTCGACCGCAAGCGCATGCTGGACCCGAACGAGATCGCCGATTTCATGGCCAAGAACGGCATCGACCGCAAGGCGTTCCTCGATGCCTATAACTCGTTCTCGGTGACGACCAACGCGCAGCGCGCGAACAAGATCGCCGACGCGTACAAGATCGACGGCGTGCCGACCGTGGTGGTCCAGGGCAAGTACGTGACTTCGCCATCCATCGCCGGCACCAAGACCAGCGCGATCCAGGCCATGGATTACCTGGTGACCCAGGTCCGCGACAAGAAGCTCTGAACGCGATTTCCCGAAGGCCGGTACGATGTCGTACCGGCCTTTTTTCATTTGAGCTTCCGGTAGACCGATGCGCCCCCTGAAAGTCTTCCTCACCGGCGCCTCCAGCGGCCTCGGCCAGGCGCTGGCGCGCGAATATGCGCAGCAAGGCGCCATCCTCGGACTCGTCGCGCGGCGTGAAGATGCCCTGCGCGATCTTGCCCAAAGCCTGCCCAATCCTGGCGCCGTGCACGTCTATGCTGCCGATGTGCGCGATGCCGACGCCATGGCGAAGGCCGCGCAGGACTTCCTGAGCCGCTACGGCGTGCCCGACGTGGTCATCGCCAACGCCGGCGTGTCGGTCGGCACGGTGGCCAGCGAGCGCGAGGACCTCGAAGCCTTCCGCATGGTCATGGATACCAACTGGTTCGGCGTGCTGACCACCTTCCAGCCCTTCCTGCAGCCCATGCGTGACCGGGACCCCGGTGCCGGCGGCTGGCGCGGCACGCTGGTCGGCATTGCCAGCGTGGCCGGTGTGCGCGGGCTGCCGGGCGGCGGCGCGTACAGCGCGTCCAAGTCCGCGGTGATCAAGCTGCTGGAAAGCCTGCGGCTGGAAGAGCGCCGCCATGGCATCCGCGTGGTGACCATCGCTCCCGGCTATATCCGTACGCCGATGACCGCGCACAACCCGTACCGCATGCCGTTCCTGACCGATGCCGACGTGTTCGCACGCAAGGCCGCCAAGGCCATCGGCGCCGGCAGCCGCTTCAAGGTGATCCCGTGGCAGATGGGCGTGGTCGCATCGCTGATGCACGTGATGCCGCGCTGGCTCTACGATGCGCTCGCGGCAAGCGCCCCGCGCAAGCCGCGCGGCGGCGAAGGGGACTGACCATGTGGCGCGACGCCATCGGCCAGCAGCATGCCGCGGCCAGCGGCGATGTGCGCATCGCCTCCCTGGTGCCATCGGTGACGGAGCTGCTGTTTTCGCTGGAACTGGGCGAGCAGATGGTCGCGCGCACGGGTTTCTGCATTCATCCGGAACCGGCCGTGCGTGCCGTGGCCAAGGTGGGCGGTACCAAGGACGTGAAGCTGGACCGCCTGCGCGATCTGGCGCCCACGCACGTGGTGGTCAATATCGACGAGAACCGCCGCGAGACCGTGGAGGAGATCCGCGCCTTCGTGCCCAACGTGATCGTCACGCATCCGTGCGCGCCGGAAGACAATTTCGAGCTGTACCGGCTGCTCGGCGGCATCTTCGGGCGCCAGCCGCAGGCCGAGCGCCTGTGCGCCGCGCTGCAGGCGGAATTGGATGCCATCCGCGAGCGTGCATGGCCTGCGCGCAAGGTGCTCTACGCAATCTGGCAGGATCCGTGGATGACCGTGTCGCGCAACACCTATATCAGCCGCATGCTGGCGCTGGTGAACTGGCAGACCTGGCCCGACGATACGCCGCAGGCTTGCGCGGACGGCGACTGCAGCCGGCCGAACGCGGCGGGAGAGCGCTATCCGAGCTTCCGCTGGAACGACGCGCTGGTGCGCGGGCTCGACGAGGTGCTGCTATCCACCGAGCCCTACCGCTTTACCGAAGACCATGCCGACGCACTCGAGCGCCAGCTCGGCAAGCCGGTGCAGCTGGTCGATGGCGAGATGCTGTCGTGGTACGGCAGCCGGGCCATCGAAGGGGTGCGTTATTTGGCGCGGCTGGCCAGTGGTGGCTGATTGATACTGAGGGCTTCAACTTCGCCCTGGTTTTCTCCCCTCTCCCGCGCGCGGGAGAGGGGCGGGGGAGAGGGCCGGAGTCTCCACGAAGCGAGGCGTCATCATGCTTGCCATGCGCCTGCCCTCTCCCCCAACCCCTCTCCCGCAGGCGGGAGAGGGGAGAAAACAGAATGGTGTCCGGCGCTCAAGCCGCCCGGAAGCGGATCACACCGTCATCACCGATTTCCCGCACCAGCTCGCCCCGATGCCACAGCGCATGCAGGTGTGCGAGCGACTCGCCCATCGCGAACGTCATCTGGTGGATGTCGAACTGGCGCTTGAAGATCACGCTGACGATATCGTGCGCGCAGCACGGCTTTTCGCGGCACGCTTCGAGCGTTTCGGCCAGCCGATCCACATGGTGTTCGCGCAACTGGGCGATGCGCGTGTGCAGGTTGCGGAAGGGGCGGCCGTGCGACGGCAGGATCAGCACGTCTTCGGGCAGGCCTTCGTACTTGCTGAGCGAATCGAGATAGAGCTGCAGCGAGTTGGCCTCGGGCTCCATATCGAACACGCTGACATTGGTCGAGATGCGCGGCAGCACCATGTCGCCGGAGATCAGCACGTTGGTCGCGGCGTTGTACAGCGCCACATGCTCGGGCGAGTGGCCGAAACCGGTGATCACGCGCCAGCCGGAAGTCGCCGGATCGGTGCCGATGGCAACGGTATCGCCCTCCATCAGGCGGCGATACTGCGTCGGCAGGTCAGGCACCAGCGACGGGTAGTAGGTCTTGCGCGCGCGCAGCTTTTCCTGGCTGTCCGGGTCGGTCAGGCCGTGGCGCGCGAAGTGCTCGGCCGCCAGCTCGCCGCCGGCGCTGGAGCCCGCGCCGGTGCCGCTGCCCATCACGCGCGCGCTCATGTAGTCGCCCAGGCTCATCCACAGCCGCACATCGAAGCGCTTGCACAGCCAGTGCGCCAGACCGACGTGGTCGGGGTGGCTGTGCGTGACCAGCACGCGCAACACCGGCAGCCCTTCGAGTTCGTTGGCGAAGATGGTTTCCCAGTGCGCCTTGATGGTGTCGTTGGTGATGCCGCAGTCGATGATGGTCCAGCCGTCTTTGCCGTCCTGGCGGTCGCGCAGCAGCCACAGGTTGATGTGGTCGAGCGCGAAGGGCAGGGGCATGCGCAGCCAGTAGACGCCGGGCGCCACTTCCTGCTTGGCGCCGGGCTCGGGCATGGTGTCCGCGAACGGGTATTGGAGCTGGTGTTCGAGTGCGTTCATGAGGAGTCTCGTGATCGAAGCCCTGCGCCGTGTCGCGCGATGTCACGCTATTTCACGCCCGGGGCAGGCGGGGCTTTCTTGTCTTTGCCGTCACGCGGGCCATGTCGGCCACGCATGCAGGCGCCGGTTGCCAGCCGCAGGCGTTGACGCTAACGTAAACGTCAATTCGTGCGACTCGTCTCCATCTTAAGCCAAAAGTTGACTTCGCAACGAACGACCGTTCACTTACTTTGGGCGCACCATGGCAGCCACACACGTTTCCGGATCCCCCGCCAGCCCGGTCACCTATACGATCACCGACCTTGCGCGCGAGTTCGACGTCACGCCGCGCACGATCCGGTTTTATGAAGACCAGGGCCTGCTCTCGCCCGAGCGCGCCGGGCCTGGCGGTCGCACGCGCGTATTCAACGGGCGCGAACGTACCCGCCTGAAGCTCGCGCTGCGGGGCAAAAGGTTGGGGCTTACTCTCAATGAGATCCGCGAAATCCTGGATCTCTACGAGTCGCCGCGGAACACCGCGCCGCAGCTCGAACGCTTCCTCGATGCGCTGGCCGGGCACCGCGCCGCACTCGAAAGCCAGCTCGAAGACCTGCAGGCGCAGCTCGCCGAGATCGATCAGCATGAGAAGCAGTGCAAGGCTCTGCTCGACGCCCAGCGGGCCCACGGCAATGCTCCGGCCAAGCATGAGCCTGCCTGATGCTGCACTTGTGGCGCGTCGGCGCACCATTACTGATTGACGTTTACGTAAACGTCAATAGAATACTCCGGACAACCTCACTAGGGAGCCGCCATGACGCAGGACCTTGAAGCCGCAGCTGTCCCAGCCCAGCCCGAGCAGTTGTCGGCGGCTCGGGCGGACACCATTGCCACCAGCTTTGCCCGCCAGGGCCTGATGACGACCTTCGGTGCAAGTCTGGCCCGCGTCGAACGCGGCGAGGTCGAGATCGCCATGCCCTGGTCCGAAGGCGTGACCCAGCAGCATGGCTTCTTCCACGGCGGCGTGGTTGGCGCGCTGGCCGACAGCGCGTGCGGCTATGCGGCGCTGAGCCTGGTCGCTGACGGCGAGGCGGGCCTGACCGCCGAATACAAGATCAACCTGCTGTCCCCGGCTCAGGGCGAACGCCTGATAGCCGTGGGGCGGGTGCTCAAGCCCGGCCGCACGCTGATCGTGGCCCAGGGCGATGTCTTCGTCGAACAGCAGGGGCGCCGCAAGCTCGTGGCGACCATGCTGATGACCCTTTGCGTCGTGCGTACGCTCGGACACGTCTGACGCGCACCGCACCGCTGCCAACAAGATCCCAAGGAGACCACCATGACCGAACTGCCTGGCCTGAGATTTGACCTGGGCGATGACATCGAGATGCTGCGCGGTGCCGTGCGCGACTGGGCGCAGGCGGAGCTGGCGCCGCGTGCGGGCGAAATCGACCGCACCGACCAGTTCCCGATGGACGCCTGGAAGAAGATGGGCGACCTCGGCGTGCTTGGCATCACCGTGGCCGAAGAATACGGCGGCGCCAACATGGGCTACCTGGCCCACATGGTGGCGATGGAGGAAATCAGCCGCGCCTCGGCATCGGTCGGACTGTCCTATGGCGCGCACTCGAACCTGTGCGTGAATCAGATCCACCGCAACGGCAGCGCTGCGCAGAAGGCGAAGTACCTGCCGAAGCTGGTGTCGGGCGAATGGATCGGCGCGCTGGCAATGAGCGAGCCCAATGCCGGCTCCGACGTGGTCAGCATGAAGCTGCGCGCCGATTTCAAGGGCGACCGCTTCGTGCTCAACGGCACCAAGATGTGGATCACCAACGGCCCGGACTGCGATGTGCTCGTGGTCTACGCCAAGACCGAACCGGACCTCGGCGCGCGCGGCATGACCGCCTTTATCGTCGAAAAAGGCATGAAGGGCTTCTCGGTCGCGCAGAAGCTGGACAAGCTCGGCATGCGCGGCTCGCATACGGGCGAACTGGTGTTCGAGGACGTGGAGGTGCCGGTCGAGAACATCCTCGGCGGCGAGAACAGCGGCGCCAAGGTGCTGATGAGCGGGCTGGACTACGAACGCGCGGTGCTGTCGGGCGGCCCGGTCGGCATCATGCAGGCTTGCATGGATGTGGTCACGCCGTACATCCACGACCGCAAGCAGTTCGGCCAGAGCATCGGTGAATTCCAGCTCATCCAGGGCAAGGTCGCCGACATGTACACCACGCTGCAAGCGGCGCGCAGCTACCTGTACACGGTTGGCAAGAACCTGGATTCGCTGGGCAGCGACCACGTGCGCCAGGTGCGCAAGGATTGCGCGGCGGTCATCCTGTACACGGCCGAGAAGGCGACCTGGATGGCGGGCGAGACTGTGCAGATCCTGGGCGGCAACGGCTACATCAACGAATACCCGGCCGGGCGGCTGTGGCGCGATGCCAAGCTGTATGAGATTGGGGCGGGGACTTCGGAGATTCGCCGGATGCTGATCGGGCGGGAGTTGTTTGCCGAGACGATGTGATTCTGACGGCGCCTGTCTTGTCGCCCCTGGTTTTTTCCCCCTCCCGCGAAGTGGGGGAGGGGCCGGGGGGGAGGGCAGGAGTTGCCGCAGGGTGAAGGCCGTCATTCTGGCTGGCGCCTGCCCTCTCTCCCAACCCCTCTCCCGCACACGGGAGAGGGGAGCAAATCACCGGCAAGTCGAAAGGTATTCGCAACACCGCACCCCAAATCAAGCCCCGAAACCCCTTTACAATCTCGATAGCCCCCGCCCACCGCCCGACCGTCCACCCGTCCCATGTCCCATTTCCCCAAACTGCTCTCTTCGCAGATTGCCTTCGACGTGGCGCGGACCATGCTGGACGGGTTCGACAAGCATTACCGGCTGTTCCGCGAGGTCAGTCACCAGGCCAAGGTGAAGTTCGAGGCCGGCGACTGGCATAGCCTGCAGCAGATGCAGCGCGACCGCATCGCGTTCTACAACGAGCGCGTGCGCGAAACCAGCGTGATCCTCGAAGACGAGTACGACGCCGAGAATATCGAGGACGAGATCTGGCAGCAGGTCAAGCTGCACTACATCGGCCTCTTGACCAATCACCACCAGCCGGAGCTGGCCGAGACGTTCTTCAATTCGGTCTGCACGCGCCTGCTGCACCGCTCGTACTTCAACAACGATTTCATCTTCGTGCGTCCGGCGATCTCGACCGAGTACATCGAGAACGAGGAGTCGCCGACCAAGCCCACGTTCCGCGCCTACTACCCCGGCAGCCGGCAGGGCATGGCCGAGTGCTTCGAGCGGATCGTGCACAACTTCCAGCTCGAAACGCCGTTCGAGGACCTGCGCCGCGACGTCGCCCATGTCGTGCGCGGCGTGGAGGAGCACTTCGGCGACTTCCGCATCGCGCCGAATTTCCAGATCCACGTGCTGTCGTCGCTGTTCTTCCGCAACAAGACAGCCTTCATCATCGGCCGCATCGTGAACGGCGATCGTACGTACCCGCTTGCAATTCCGATCGTGCATGGGCCGTCGGGCAACCTGACGCTGGACGCAGTGCTGCTCAAGAAGGTGCAGGTGCTGATCCTGTTCTCGTTCACGCACTCGTACTTCATGGTCGACATGGAAATCCCGTCGGCCTACGTGACCTTCCTGCGCGACATCATGCCGCGCAAGCCGCGCGCGGAAATCTATACCTCGCTGGGTTTGCAGAAGCAGGGAAAGAACCTGTTCTACCGCGACTTCCTGCACCACCTGCAGCATTCGTCGGACAAGTTCATCAGCGCGCCGGGCATCAAGGGGCTGGTGATGCTGGTGTTCACGCTGCCGTCGTACCCGTACGTGTTCAAGGTGATCAAGGACTTCTACCCGGCGCCCAAGGAGACCACGCGCGAGCTGATCAAGTCCAAGTACCAGCTCGTCAAGCAGCACGACCGCGTCGGCCGCATGGCCGACACGCTGGAATATTCCAACGTGGCCTTCCCGCTGTCGCGCTTCGACGAGGGCCTCGTGCGCGAGCTGGAACACCACGCGCCGTCGATGATCGAATACCAGCGCGGCAAGGACGGCGGCGAGGAAATCGTGGTGCGCCACGTCTACATCGAGCGCCGCATGACGCCACTGAACATCTTGCTGCAGGAGGGCACCGACGAGCAGCTCGAGCACGGCATCATCGAATACGGCAATGCCATCAAGGAGCTGATCGCCGCGAACATCTTCCCGGGCGACATGCTGTACAAGAACTTCGGCGTGACGCGCCACGGCCGCGTGGTGTTCTACGACTACGACGAGATCGAGTATTTCACCGACTGCAATGTGCGCCGCGTGCCGGAGCCGCGCAATGAAGAGGAAGAAATGTCGGGCGATATCTGGTACACCGTGCGCCCCCACGACATCTTTCCGGAGACGTTCCGTACCTTCCTGCTCGGGAACCCGCGCGTGCGCGAGGCGTTCCTGCGCCATCACGAAGATTTATTCGACCCTGCCATGTGGCAGAGCCATAAAGACCGGCTGCTGGCCGGACATGTTCATGACTTCTTTGCCTATCCCATTTCTGAACGCTTCATCAACCGCTACGGCACGGCCGCGCATGGCACGCCCGTCGCCAGTTTCGCAAGGAGAGTCGCATGAGTGACGCTATCGCCCAGCTGTTCCGCAACAACCGCGAATGGGTCGACCGCGTCAACGCGGAAGATCCGGACTTCTTCATGCGCCTGGCCAACCAGCAGGCGCCCGAATACCTGTGGATCGGCTGCTCCGATTCGCGCGTGCCCGCCAACCAGATCCTGGGCCTGGCGCCGGGCGAGGTCTTCGTCCACCGCAATATCGCCAACGTGATCGCGCACAGCGACCTGAACGCGCTGTCGGTGATCCAGTTCGCCGTGGAAGTGCTCAAGGTGCGCCACATCACCGTGGTCGGCCACTACGGCTGCGGCGGCGTGAAGGTCGCGCTCAAGCGCGAGCGCATCGGCCTGGCCGACAACTGGCTGCGCCATGTGCGCGATGTGGCCGACAAGCACGAGGCCTATCTCGGCACCATCCTGCGCGAGGAAGATGCGCATACGCGCCTGTGCGAGCTCAATGTGATCGAGCAGGTCAGCAACATCTGCCAGACCACCGTGCTGCAGGACGCGTGGGCGCGCGGACAGGCTGTGACGGTGCACGGCTGGATCTATGGCGTCTCCGACGGCCTGCTGCGCGACCTGGGCATGGCCGCAAGCAACAACGACGAGCTGCACGAGCAGCTCGCCGCGGCCTACCGCCAGTTCGGCGATCCGCCGCAGGCTTCGATCCGCTGAACGTGCGCGGCATCGTGTAGTCATCCAGTCAAACACCGTCGTTTCCGTGCCCGTGCGGAACGACGGTGGTGAAGCATACCGATATCAGGAGAACAGACATGCAAGACCCGATCGTCATCGTTTCCGCCGCCCGCACCCCCATGGCAGCCTTTCAGGGTGAATTCGCGTCGCTGACCGCGCCGCAGCTCGGCGCCGCGGCCATCCGCGCGGCGGTGGAGCGCGCCGGCATCAAGCCCGAACAGGTCGAGGAAGTAGTGTTCGGCTGCGTGCTGCCGGCCGGCCAGGGCCAGGCACCGGCACGACAGGCCGCGCTCGGCGCGGGTCTGCCGCTCAGCGTCGGCTGTACCACGGTCAACAAGATGTGCGGCTCGGGCATGCGTGCAGCCATGAACGTCTATGACGGCCTGGTGGCGGGCTCGTTCGACATCGCCGTTGCCGGCGGCATGGAGAGCATGACCAACGCGCCGTACCTGATCCCGAAAGGCCGCGGCGGCTACCGCATCGGCCACGGCATGATCTATGACCACATGATGCTCGACGGCCTCGAAGACGCGTACGACAAGGGCCGCGCGATGGGTACCTTCGGCGAGGACTGCGCCGCCAAGTACGGCTTCACGCGCGAGCAGCAGGACACCTTCGCGATCGAAAGCGTGCGCCGCGCGCAGCAGGCCACCGAGTCCGGCGACTTCCGCTGGGAAATCGCACCGGTGACCGTATCGGGCAAGGGCGGCGACACCGTCATCGACACCGATGAAGGCCCGCGCCGCATCAAGACCGACAAGATCCCGTCGCTGAAGCCGGCGTTCGCCAAGGACGGCACCATCACCGCCGCGTCGTCGTCCTCGATCAACGACGGTGCCTCGGCGCTGGTGATGATGCGCGAATCGACCGCGAAGAAGCTGGGGCTGCAACCGATCGCACGCATGCTCGGCCACACCACCCACGCGCAGGCACCGGGCTGGTTCACCACCGCACCGGTCGAAGCCATGGCCAAACTGTATCGCAAGCTCGACTGGACTACCGACAGCGTCGACCTGTTCGAGATCAACGAGGCTTTCGCCGTGGTGCCGATGGCCGCCATGCACGACCTCAAGATCCCGCGCGACAAGGTGAACATCCACGGCGGCGCGTGTGCGCTGGGCCATCCGATCGGCGCCTCGGGCGCACGCATCATGACCACGCTGATCGGCGCGCTGCGCAAGACCGGTGGCAAGCGTGGCGTCGCCAGCCTGTGCATTGGTGGGGGCGAGGCGACGGCGGTTGGTATCGAGATCGTCTAATCCGATCCTCCATGTTTCTCCCCTCTCCCGCTTGCGGGAGAGGGGCCGGGCGAGAGGGCAGGAGCTGCCACGAAGTTGCCGTCCTGCGCATCGAGACACGCCGGCCCTCTCCCCCAACCCCTCTCCCATAAATGGGAGAGGGCGCCAGACACCCCGATCAGTTGAACCTTGCCTTAGGAGCCCACCCTTGCCAACCGCACTCATCCTCGGTGCCTCGCGCGGCATCGGCCTTGAATTCGTACGCCAGTACCGAGCCGATGGCTGGCGCGTCATCGCGGCGGCGCGTACGCCCGAAGGCGTCGCGGCGCTGAAGGCGCTCGGCGCCGAAGCGCACCAGGCCGACCTGACCGACCCCGGTGCTGTGGCCGGCCTGGGCTGGAAGCTCGACGGCGAGTCGCTCGATGTCGCCATCTACAACGCCGGCGTGCTCGGCCCGCGCACCGAAGGCGCGCAACCGGTCACGCGCGAAGATTTCGACCGCGTAATGCACGTGAACGTGCTCGGCCCGATGATGGCGCTGCCGCTGGTGCTGCCCTACGTCGAAACCGGACAGGGCGGCCATGGTGGCGTGCTGGCGGTACTGTCGTCGCGCATGGGCAGCATCAGCTCCATGGACAGCAACGGCAGCTGGCTGTATCGCGTGAGCAAGGCCGGCGTCAACGCGGCGCTCAAGTCGGTGGCGCTCGACGCGCGCCATGCTACGTGCGTGGCGCTGCATCCGGGCTGGGTGCAGACCGACATGGGTGGCAAGGGCGCCGACATCACGCCGCAGCAGAGCGTGAAGGGCCTGCGCCAGGTGCTGGCGGGCGCCAAGCACCGGGACAACGGCAGCTTCTTCAATTACGACGGCACCCCGATCCCCTGGTAAGCGCGGGCCGGACTCACCTGACAAAGACACGACATGCTGCTGACATCCGAACAGGAAATGATTCGCGACGCCGTGCGCCAGTTCGCGCAGGAAGTGATCGCGCCGCAGGCCGCGCAGTGGGACCGCGACAAGACCTTCCCGAAAGACGTGCACCGCGAGCTGGCCGGGCTCGGCGCCTACGGCGTGGCCGTGCCGGAAGCCTACGGTGGCGCCGGGCTGGACTATCTCTCTCTGGCGCTGATCCTCGAAGAGATCGCAGCGGGCGATGGCGGCACGTCGACCGTCATCAGCGTCAACAACTGCCCCGTGTGCAGCATGATGATGGCGTTCGCCAATGAAGCGCAGAAGCAGCAGTGGCTGGTGCCGCTCGCGCGCGGCGAGATGCTCGGCGCGTTCTGCCTGACCGAGCCGCATGTGGGCTCGGATGCCTCGGCATTGCGCACGACCGCCGTGCGCGATGGCGACCAATACGTGCTCAACGGTGTGAAGCAGTTCATCACCAGTGGCCAGCACGCCGACGTGGCCATCGTCATGGCGGTGACCGACAAGGCCGCCGGCAAGCGCGGCATCAGCGCGTTCCTGGTGCCGACGAATACGCCCGGCTACATCGTCGCGCGCCTGGAGGACAAGCTCGGCCAGCATTCGTCGGATACCGCGCAGATCGTGTTCGAGGATTGCCGCATACCGGCTGCCAACATGCTCGGCGACGAGGGCGCGGGCTACAAGATGGCGCTGTCGGGGCTCGAAGGCGGGCGCATCGGCATTGCCTCGCAAAGTATCGGCATGGCGCGTGCGGCGTTCGACGCGGCGCTGGCCTACGCCAAGGAGCGCGAGAGCTTTGGCCAGCCGCTGTTCCAGCATCAGGCCGTGCAATTCCGTCTGGCGGATATGGCAACGCGCATCGACGTCGCGCGCCAGATGGTCTGGCATGCCGCCTCGCTCAAGGATGCCGGCCGGCCGTGCCTGAAGGAAGCTGCCATGGCCAAGCTCTTTGCCAGCGAGATGGCCGAGAAGGTCTGTTCCGACGCGATCCAGGTGTTCGGCGGCTATGGCTATGTCAGCGACTTCCCGGTCGAGCGCATCTACCGCGATGTGCGCGTGTGCCAGATCTACGAAGGCACCAGCGATATCCAGAAGATCCTGATCGCCCGCGCGCTGGCGTAGCCGCGGGGCGCCGACACGCGTACCATGGGGCTTGGGAAGCACGGCCAGGCGTCCTGGAGGCTTCCCCAAGCCATCCAACTCACGACAGAGGGCCCCCGTACATGACCGCTGCGATCGACTTCTACTTTGACTTCTCGTCGCCGTATGGCTACTTCGCCAGCACGCGCATCGACGAACTGGCACAGAAGTACGGCCGCTTCGTGGCCTGGCATCCGATCCTGCTCGGCGTGGTGTTCAAGACGACCGGCTCGTCGCCGCTGCCGCAGATCCCGCTCAAGGGCGAGTACTGCTGGCGCGACTTCGAGCGCACCGCGCGCTTTCACGACATCGAGTACAAGCGCCCGACGCACTTCCCGCTGCCGACCACGCATGCCGCGCGTGCCATGCTGTGGCTGCAGAACAATCATGGCGCCGATGTTGCCACGGCGTTTGCGAAGTCGGTCTACCACGCGCTGTTCGTGGACGACATCAATATCGCCGAGCCCGCAGAGATTTCGAAGCTGGCCGAGCCGCTCGGCGTGGACGTGCATGCCATGGACGCCGGCGCCACCAGCTACCAGATCAAGGACCAGCTCAAGGCAGAGGTTGAAGTTGCCATGGCCAAGGGCGTGTTTGGCTCGCCCTTCGTCATCATCGACGGCGAACCGTTCTGGGGCTTCGACCGATTCAACCAGATTGAAGACCACCTGAAACGCGGCCGCCAGACCGAGCTGCGCGCCGTGACCAGCGTGGACAGCAACAAGGAAAAGAAACCCGCATGACTGCAGCAGACCGGGCCACACAAAGCCCATCCTCGCGTTTCGACTGTGTGATCTTCGACTGCGACGGCGTGCTCGTCGACAGCGAACCCATCGTCAACCGCGTCCTCAACGAAATGCTCAACGAGCTTGGCATCGCCATCTCGCTCGAGGATTCGACCAAGATGTTCCTGGGGCGCGCGGTGCGCGAGGAACTCGGCAACATCGAGCGTATGCGCGGCGCGCCGCTGCCCGAAAACTGGTTGTCGCACTGGCTGGTGCGGCGCAACCAGGTGCTCGAGGCCGAAGTGCAGAGCGTGCCCTACGTGCGCGAAGCGGTGGCCGCGATTGCCGCGACCGGCATGCCGGTGTGCGTGGCATCGGGCGCGGACCGCATCAAGGTCAAGCTGCAGCTCACGCGCACGGGCCTGGTGGAGTTGTTCCAGCAAGACGAGCGCGAGCATATCTTCTCGGCCACCGAAGTGGAGCGCAGCAAGCCCGCGCCGGACGTGTACCTGCTCGCGGCGCGCACCATGGGCGTGGAGCCGTCGCGCTGCGCGGTGATCGAAGACAGCCCGGCCGGCATCACCGCCGGCGTGGCTGCGGGCATGACCGTGTTCGGCTACGCGGCGCGCAATGATGCCGCCATGCTGCGCGAAGCCGGCGCCCATCACCTGTTCACCGACATGCGCGAACTGGCGGAGCTGCTCGGATGAGTGCAAAGCGACCGCCTCGCGCCACGCCCGCGCCATGCCCCTGCGGCGTGGGTGCGGACTATGCCGCGTGTTGCGGCCGCTATCACCGCGGCGACGCCGTGCCGCCCAATGCCGAGGCGCTGATGCGCTCGCGCTATACCGCGTACGTCATGGACAATATGGACTGGCTCCGGCAGACCTGGCATCCGTCCACGTGCCCGGCCGACCTGTTGCCGGACACGAGCACGCGCTGGCTGGGCCTGACGATCAAGGCCCATTCCCAGCAGGACGATACGCACGCGGAAGTCGAATTCGTGGCGCGCTACAAGGTGGGCGGACGCGCCTGGCGGCTGCATGAGCGCAGCCGGTTCGTGCGCGAGCCGCGCGCGGCCGGCGAGACGCCGGTGTGGCTCTATGTGGATGGCGACATGATCGGGGAGGCATCATGAGCACCGAAGCGAAGGCATCCGGCGACGCGCCGGAGTATCTGCTGTACTGCTTTGCCCAGTCCGGCAATGCCTACAAGGCGGCGCTGCTGCTGGAAACCGTCGGCGTGCAGCGCGGCCGCAAGCTGTGGCAGCCACGCTTCGTCGATTTCTTCAATGGCGAGACCCGCACGCCGGAATACCGCGCCATCAACGTGATGGGCGAGGTGCCAGTGCTGGAGTTCGGCGGGCAGCGCCTGACGCAGTCCGGCGTGATCCTGGAAACGCTCACATCGCGCCTGGATGCCTACGGCGCTGCGAGCGAGGCCGAGCGCGCCGAGGTCCTGCGCTGGCTGCTGTTCGACAACCACAAGTTCACGTCGTACACCGCCACCTACCGTTTCCTGCGCGCGTTTGCCTCGGCGCCGGACCCGACTGTGGTGCAGTTCTTCCGCGCACGCTGCGAAGGCGCGTGGAGCGTGCTGAACGCGCAACTGGCCGGCCGCAGCTTCGTGGTGGGCGACCACCCGACCATCGCCGACTTCTCGCTTGCGGGCTATGTGTTCTTCGATGACGAGATCGGCGTGCACTGGCGCAAGGAGTACCCGCACATCCACGCCTGGACGGAGCGCATGCGCGAGCTGCCGGGATGGAAGCACCCGTATGACCTGATGCCGGGACATCCGCTGCCCAAGCGCAGCGGCTGACGCCTGCCAGCGGCGAACCTCAAGCAAAGATTCCGAGACCAAGCGGCAAGAGACCGGGAACAAACCGGGGAAGAGACCTCAACATGCCCACGCTGGAAACCAAACTCAACGCGCGCTCCGAATCGTTCAAGTCGAATGCCGAAGCCATGCGGGCGCTGGTCGCCGACCTCAAGGCCAAGGTCGCCAAGCTCGCCGAAGGCGGTGGCGATGCCGCGCGCGACAAGCACCTGTCGCGCGGCAAGCTGCTGCCGCGTGATCGCGTGCAGCAATTGCTGGACCCGGGCACGCCGTTCCTGGAGCTGTCGCAGCTCGCCGCGTACGACATGTACGATAACGCCGCGCCGGGCGCGGGCATCATCACCGGCATCGGCCGCGTGGCCGGGCAGGAATGCGTGATCGTCTGCAACGACGCCACCGTCAAGGGCGGCACGTACTACCCGATGACGGTCAAGAAGCACGTGCGCGCGCAGGAGATCGCCGAGCAGAACAACCTGCCGTGCATCTATCTGGTCGACTCGGGCGGTGCGAACCTGCCGAACCAGGACGATGTGTTCCCCGACCGCGATCACTTCGGCCGTATCTTCTACAACCAGGCCAACCTGTCCAAGCAGGGCATTCCGCAAATCGCGGTGGTGATGGGCTCGTGCACGGCCGGTGGCGCGTATGTGCCGGCAATGAGCGATGAGTCGATCATCGTGAAGAACCAGGGCACGATTTTCCTCGGCGGTCCGCCGCTGGTGAAGGCAGCCACGGGGGAGGAAGTCACTGCCGAAGACCTCGGCGGCGCCGATGTGCATACGCGTCTGTCGGGCGTTGCCGACTACTTCGCGCAGAACGATCACCACGCGCTGTCGCTGGCCCGAAACATCGTGCAGCACCTGAACCGCCGCAAGCCTGACCAGATCCGCCTGCATGAGCCGGCCGATCCGCTGTACCCGGTCGAAGAACTGTACGGCGTGATCCCGACCGATACGCGCAAGCCGTTCGATGTACGCGAAGTCATCGCGCGCATCGTCGATGGCTCCGAATTCGACGAGTTCAAGGCGCGCTACGGCACCACGCTGGTCTGCGGCTTCGCGCGCATCTGGGGTTATCCGGTCGGCATCATTGCCAACAACGGCATCCTGTTCTCGGAGTCGGCGCTCAAGGGCGCGCACTTCATCGAGCTGTGCTGCCAGCGCAAGATTCCGCTCGTGTTCCTGCAGAACATCACGGGCTTCATGGTGGGCCGCAAGTACGAGAACGAGGGCATCGCACGCAACGGTGCCAAGATGGTGACGGCAGTGGCCACGGCACAAGTGCCGAAGTTCACGGTGATCATCGGCGGCTCATTCGGTGCGGGCAACTACGGCATGTGCGGCCGTGCGTATTCGCCGCGCTTCCTGTGGATGTGGCCGAATGCGCGCATCTCCGTGATGGGCGGCGAGCAGGCGGCCAGCGTGCTGGCCACGGTGCGCCGCGACGGCATCGAGGCCAAGGGCGGCAAGTGGAGTGCGGAGGAAGAAGAGGCGTTCAAGCAGCCGATCCGCGACCAGTACGAGCACCAGGGCCACCCGTACTACGCGAGCGCGCGGCTGTGGGACGACGGCGTGATCGACCCTGCGCAGACGCGCACGGTGCTTGGACTGGGCCTGTCGGCGAGCCTGAATGCGCCGATCGACGATATGAAGTTTGGCGTGTTCCGCATGTAAGGGCGTCTGAAATACACGCCTCTCGCGATTGTCATGGGTTGTCCTGCTTTGCTGTTTCGATGTCTTTCCCTGCTGCCGGTCATCGGTCTGCTGTTGTATGCGCAGACCGTGGCGCAGGCGCAGCCTCCGGGCACGACACCGGCGGCCCCGTCAGCGCGCGTGCGTTTTTCGGAGCAGGTGGTACTCGTGCCCAAGGCGGCTTCGCCGTTCAGCATCGACCTGGAAGCCACGGTATTCCGCCCGACCGGCGATGGCCCGTTTCCGCTCGTGGTGATCAACCACGGCAAGGCGCCCGGCAAGCCGGCGTTCCAGGGCCGTGCGCGCTTCCCGGCGCAGACAGTCGAGTTCCTGCGCCGCGGGTACGTCGTGGTGCTACCGATGCGCCAGGGCTTCGCGCGCTCGGGCGGGCCTTACATCGGCGGCAGTTGCAACATCGAGATCAACGGCCAGCAGCAGGCCGAGGACGTGGTGGCCGCGCTGGACTACATGGTCAACCAGCCTTATGTCGACAAGGACCGCATCGTGGTAATCGGCCAGTCGCACGGCGGCCTGACGACCATGGCGTTCAGCACGATCTCCTATCCCGGCGTGCTGGGCGTAGTCAACTTCGCCGGCGGCCTGCGCAACCTGAGTTGTGTGGACTGGGAAGACAAGCTGATCGAGACCTTCGGCGACTATGGCAAGGACGCGCGCTATCCTTCGCTGTGGATCTATGGGGACAACGACAGCTATTGGCCAGCGCCGCTGCCTGATCGCATGTTCAATGCGTACAAGGCCAATGCGAAAGGTCCGGCCGCGAAAGCGCGCATGGTCGATGTCGGCGAGTTCGGTGGGGATTCGCATCGGCTGTTCAGCGCGCGCGAGGGCATTCCCATCTGGCTGCCGGAAGTTGGTGCTTTTTTTCGGTCGCTGGGGTTGCCGTTTGATAGTGGGTCTTGATTGGTTGTTGATGATGTTGGGCTGAACGGACTGGTGTTTGGGGGGCTTTATCGTTCTTGGCAGGCGTGGCTGTTTCGCCGGCGTAGCCGGCGAGTCACTTTTGTCCGAGCGACAAAAGTAACCAAAAACGCGTTTTGGTTGCCCCAAAGGGGCGAATTTTTATCGTAGTGTGCTGGGGGTGTTGTACGGGTATGGGCTTCAGAGTCAGTCACGCTGCCTGCCGCGTGGGGCACGACCGTGGTCAGAATTACAGCGCTGATTGAACGAGCCCTGCAAGCGACCGTGGCCCCTGCTGCCAACGGCATCGTGTGATCGCCTTCGGCTGCGCTGCGCGCAGAGCCCTAGTCTGAGCACGCAGGCCCAGGGCAAACCAGGCCCGGGTGAAGATGCCGCGCTTGCATGCGCGCAGAGATAGGAAATTGGGACTCGGGCGCCGGCGACGCTGATGAGCTTGCACCCAGACGACGCCGTGCGCGCAGCGCAGCCGAAGGCGTCCCACCACTGATCTGGTTGAAACGCTGTACCCGAGTCCGTCTTGGGGATCGTCCAAAAGTCGTGCCGCGCGAGGCACAGGTTCTGACTCACATGGCGTAGCAGGTTGGAACGGCCGACCACCATCGCTGGCGTCCAAAGCCGTTTGAACGACTGCCACCGTGGAATTGATGGCCAGCGGCAACGACGCGCTTTTTGGTTACTTTTTGTCGCTCGGACAAAAAGTGACTCGCCGGCTACGCCGGCGAAACGGCGCCGCTGGCCAAGAGCGACACCTCGGTCTCAACCAAAACCCGCCGGCTACGCCGGCGAAACAGCCGCGCCAGCCAAGAACGACACCCCATTCCCAACCACAAAACCCCCTCCGGCTCCGCCAGCAAAATCACCGACCCCCGCCAAAAGAAAATTTTACGTGAAGATAGCGACACGCTGCCCTCAAGATGGGGTCTTCACCGTGCGAAATCAGCCTAAGTCACGTCAACAAGCAGCCAATTCAAAAAAACAGCCTCCATTGCCAACCCCAAACATACATTCCTAACATGATCCTCCCGAACCATTCCGCGGCGCAGCCAAGCACGCATCGCAGATTGGCCAACAAAGGAGGACTCCCTTGGAAAAACAGTCCCTGCATGCCTTGCCGGCTGGCGCCAGCGATTCCCTGGGCCAGCGCAGCAAGCACGCCGTCTGGCACCCCTGCACACGCCTGCGCCCCGACGACACCGGCATGCCGCTCGCCATCGTCCGTGGCGAGGGCCCCTGGCTCCATGACGCCGACGGCCACCGCTATTTCGACGCCACCAGCTCCTGGTGGGTCAACCTGTTCGGCCACGCCAACCCGAAGATCAACGCCGCGCTGGCGGACCAGCTCCAGACGCTTGAGCACGTCATGCTCGCCGGCTGCACCCATGCGCCGGCTGTCGAGTTGGCCGAGCGCCTCACCGCGCTGACTGGCGGCGCGCTCGGCCACGCGTTCTACGCTTCGGACGGCGCGTCCGCCGTGGAAATCGCGCTCAAGATGAGCTTCCACTACTGGCGCAACACGGGCCTGCCAGCCAAGCGCGAGTTCGTCTGCCTGGCTAACGGCTACCACGGCGAAACCGTGGGGGCGCTCGGCGTGACGGACCTGGACGTCTTCCGCGATGCCTATGACCCGCTGATCCGCCGTGCGCACGTAGTGATGTCGCCCGATGCACGCCAGGCCGCCGATGGCGAGACCGCTGCCGACGTCGCCACGCGCGCACTGGCCGCGCTCGAGACGTTGCTGCGCGAACGCGCAGGCCAGATCGCCGCCATGATCGTCGAGCCGCTCGTGCAGTGCGCGGCCGGCATGGCCATGTACGACCCGTCCTACCTCGAAGGCGCACGTGCGCTGTGCGATCGCTACCGCGTCCACCTGATCGCCGACGAGATCGCGGTCGGCTGCGGGCGCACCGGCACGTTCTTCGCGTGGGAGCAATGCCGCGATGCGGACCAGCCGCTGCCCGCGCATGCATGGCCCGATTTCCTGTGCCTGTCCAAGGGCATCAGCGGTGGCTATCTGCCGCTGTCACTGGTGCTGTCGCGCCCGGAAATCCAGCGCGCCTTCATTGCCGATGAACTCGCACGCAGCTTCCTGCATTCGCATTCCTATACCGGCAACCCGCTCGCGTGCCGCGCCGCCGTGGCGACGCTCGACCTGTTCGTGCAGGAGGACGTTATTGCGCAGAATCGCGCGCGCGCGCAATGGCTGGCGGATGCCATGGAGCCGTTCGCCAGCGACGCGCGCCTGCACCGCATGCGCCAGCGCGGGTTGATCTGGGCCGTCGATGTCCGCGACGAGCTGGCCGGTGAAGGCTTCGCCGGGCGCTTCCACCTGGCCGCACGCGCGCGCGAACTGCTGGTGCGGCCGATCGGCAACACGCTGTACGTGATGCCGCCCTACGTATTCGATGCCGAACAGGCGCGCTGGCTGGCCACGCAACTGCAGGCCACGCTGGACGATGTGCTCGGCAACGCCGAGGCCGCCAAGGAGGTTCGCCATGCTGCTTGAACAACTGCGCCGCGCCGCGGACGAACGCCAGGCCCGCGCGCTCACGCGCCGGCGCCGCATTGCGCATTCCGCATGCGCGCCGCACCAGTCCGTGGGCCCGGTGGACGCGCCATCGCCGCAGCCGCTGCTGACGTTCTGCAGCAATGACTACATGGGGCTCGCCAATCATCCCGACGTTGTAGCCGCGCTCGCCGAAGGCGCACGGCTCTACGGCGCCGGCAGCGGTGCCTCGCACCTGGTCAGCGGCCATTCGCTCGCGCATGCGCGGCTCGAAGAGGAACTCGCGCGCTGGTTTGCGCCGTACATTCCGCAAGCGCGCACGCTGTACTTCTGCACCGGCTACATGGCCAATATGGCCGTGCTGACGGCGCTGGGCACCGCGGGCGCGACGCTGTTCTGTGAAAAGCTGAACCATGCCTCGCTGATCGATGGCGCACTCCTTGCGCGCGCCGATGTACAGCGCTACCCGCACTGCAACGCCGCCGCGCTGGACGCGCTGCTGACGGCCAGTTCCAGTCCGCTCAAGCTGATCGTCACCGACAGCGTGTTCAGCATGGACGGCGACGTGGCGCCGCTGGCGGAACTGCTCGCACTGGCCGAGCGCCATGACGCGTGGATCATCGTCGACGATGCGCATGGCTTCGGCGTGCTCGGCGACGATGGCCATGGCGTGCTGCAGGCGCTGGGGCTGAACTCGGAGCGCTTGATCTACATCGGCACGCTCGGCAAGGCCGCCGGCGTGGCCGGAGCGTTCGTCGCCGCGCACGAGACCATCATCGAACATCTGGTCAACACCGCCCGGCCCTACATCTACACCACGGCCGCGCCGCCGGCGGTTGCGCATGCGCTGATGGCGAGCCTTGCAATCATCGAAGGCGAGGAGGGCCGGCAGCGCCGGGCCAACCTGAACCGGCTGATCGCAGAACTGCGCGCCGGCCTCGCGCCACTGGCAGCAGCGGCCGGATGGCAGCTCGGCGACAGTGCCACCGCCGTGCAGCCGCTGATCGTCGGCGACAACGCTGTCTCGCTGGCATTGGCGGCGCGGCTGGAGGCCGAAGGCATCCGCGTTGGCGCAATCCGGCCGCCCACGGTGCCCGTTGGAACAGCGCGGCTGCGCATCACGCTGTCGGCCACGCATACGTCGGCGGACGTGCAGCGCCTCGTCGGCGTGCTGGCAGACGCGGTGCCGGCCGAAGCGAAGCGGGAGGCCGCATGAGCCAGCCTGTCAAGTTCCAGTGTTTCGTCACCGGCACCGACACCGGGGTCGGCAAGACCCACGCCAGCGCCACGCTGCTGCATGCGCTGCACGCGGCCGGCTATGCCGCCGTCGGCATGAAACCCGTGGCCAGCGGCAGCGAATGGCGCGGCGACCACTGGCACAACGATGATGTGGCCGCGCTGCGTGCCGCCAGTTCCGTTGCGGTGCCGCTGGCGCAGACCTGCCCGTTCTTGATGCGCACGCCATGCTCGCCGCATCTGGCGGCCGCGCAGGAAGGCGTGCGCATCACGCGTGCGCCGATCCGCCATGCGTTCGACGCGTTGCGCGAGCAGGCCGATGCCGTCGTGGTCGAAGGTGTCGGTGGCTTCCATGTGCCGCTCGATACCGGCGCGGAGCGCTGGAGCACGGCAGACCTTGCCGAGATGCTGGCGCTGCCGGTCGTCATGGTGGTGGGCATCCGCCTCGGTTGCCTCAACCACGCCGTGCTGACCGCCGAAGCCATCCGCGCGCGCGGCCTGACGCTGGCCGGCTGGATTGCCAACCGCGTCGATCCCGACATGCTGCTGGCCGACGAGAACATCGCCACGCTGCACGACGCGCTCGACGCACCGTGCCTTGGCGAACTGCCGTGGCAACTGGCGCCGGCCGATGCTGCGACACGTCTCGACCTCGCGCCGCTGCTTGCCCATTCCCCCCAATACCAGGCCGAGGCCACAAGCCTCGCCGCATAAACCAGAAGCTGACCATGACCCAAGCCGCTCAAACCGTCGCCACCATCTCCGCCGAAGCCCTGCGCCAGACCGCGCGCAACAGCCATGCACTGCCTGACGACGCGCGTTGGCGCGTCGACGACGTGGCCGCGCTGTTCGCGCTGCCGTTCAACGACCTGCTGTTCCGTGCGCAGCAGGTGCACCGCGAGAACTTCGACGCCAACACCGTGCAGCTGTCCACGCTGCTGTCGATCAAGACCGGCGGCTGCGAGGAGGATTGCGGCTACTGCCCGCAAAGCGCGCACCACGACGCCGGCGTCAAGGCCGAGAAGCTGATGGCGCTCGATGAAGTGCTCGACGCCGCCCGCGCCGCCAAGGCCAACGGCGCCACGCGCTTCTGCATGGGCGCCGCCTGGCGCAGCCCCAAGGACCGCCACCTGGAGCCGGTCATGGACATGGTGCGCGAGGTCAAGGCGATGGGCCTGGAGACCTGCGTCACGCTCGGCATGCTGAAGGCCGAGCAGGCCCAGCAGCTGAAGGACGCGGGCCTGGATTATTACAACCACAACCTGGATACCTCGCCCGAGTTCTACGGCAAGATCATCACCACGCGCACCTATCAGGACCGGCTCGATACCATCGGCCATGTGCGCGACGCCGGCATCAACGTCTGCTGCGGCGGCATCGTCGGCATGGGCGAATCGCGCGAGGCACGCGCCGGGCTGATCGCGCAGCTTGCCAATATGGACCCGTATCCGGAATCGGTGCCCATCAACAACCTGGTGCAGGTCGAAGGCACGCCGCTGGCCGGTACCGAGGCGCTGGACCCGTTCGAGTTTGTCCGTACGATCGCCGTGGCCCGCATCACGATGCCGGGCGC
The DNA here is from genome assembly GCF_905397435.1 of Cupriavidus numazuensis. Classification (GTDB taxonomy): domain Bacteria; phylum Pseudomonadota; class Gammaproteobacteria; order Burkholderiales; family Burkholderiaceae; genus Cupriavidus; species Cupriavidus numazuensis. The sequence goes on along the minus strand of NZ_CAJPVI010000065.1, from coordinate 18,972 downwards.
GATGGTGCGCCTGTCCGCCGGCCGCGAGGCGATGGACGAGGCGCTGCAGGCGCTGTGCTTCATGGCCGGCGCCAATTCCATCTTCTACGGCGAAAAGCTGCTGACCACGGGCAACCCGCAGGCGGACCGCGACCGCGCGCTGCTGGCCCGCCTGGACATCCGTGCGGAAGGCTACGCGGGCTAATAGTTAAGAAATCTCCACGTGAGGAGCTCCCCGCCGTAAGATCCCGATAACGGGGTTAAAAGGAGGGAGCTCATGTTCAGCAAGATCCTGATCGCCAACCGCGGCGAGATCGCGTGCCGCGTTGCCGCCACCTGCCGCCGGCTGGGCATTCGCACCGTCGCGGTGTATTCGGACGCTGATGCCGATGCCCGCCATGTCGCGTTCTGCGATGAGGCCGTGCATATCGGCGGCGCCGCGGCACGCGACAGCTACCTGCGCGCCGACCACATCATCGAGATGGCGAAGGAAACCGGGGCGCAGGCGATCCACCCCGGCTACGGCTTCCTCTCCGAGAACGAAGCCTTTGCTGAAGCCTGTGCCGCGGCGGGCCTCGTCTTCATCGGTCCGCCGGCTTCCGCCATCCACGCGATGGGCAGCAAGAGCGCGGCCAAGCAACTGATGGAAAAGGCCTCGGTGCCGCTGGTACCGGGCTATCACGGCGAACACCAGGACGCCGGCCTGCTGCGTCGCGAGTCCGACCGCATCGGCTACCCGGTGCTGCTCAAAGCCAGTGCCGGCGGTGGCGGCAAGGGCATGCGCGTGGTCGAGTCGGGCGATGCGTTCGAAGCGGCGCTCGCCTCGGTCAAGCGCGAGGCGTCGGCCAGCTTCGGCGATGACAAGGTACTCGTCGAGAAATACCTGACGCGTCCGCGCCACATTGAAATCCAGGTGTTCGCCGATACGCACGGCAACTGCGTCTACCTGTTCGAGCGCGACTGCTCGGTGCAGCGCCGCCACCAGAAGGTGCTGGAAGAAGCGCCCGCGCCGGGCATGACCGCAGAGCGCCGCCGCGCGATGGGCGAAGCTGCGGTCGCCGCCGCGAAGGCGGTCGGCTACGTCGGCGCCGGCACGGTCGAGTTCATCGCGAATCAGGACGGCTCGTTCTATTTCATGGAGATGAACACGCGCCTGCAGGTCGAGCATCCTGTCACCGAGATGATCACCGGGCAGGACCTGGTCGAATGGCAACTGCGCGTGGCAGCGGGCGAGCCGCTGCCGCTGAAGCAGGACCAGCTCCGCATCGACGGCCACGCGCTTGAAGCGCGGATCTACGCCGAAAACCCCGACAAACAGTTCCTGCCCTCGACGGGCACGCTGCGCTTCCTGCGCACGCCCCCTGCCGTGCAGTTCATGCGCGGCGGCGATGCGCATGGCCCGGCTGGTGTCCGCATCGACGCCGGCGTGCGAGAGGGCGACACGATCAGCCCGTACTACGACCCGATGATCGCCAAGCTGATCGTCTGGGGCAAAGACCGCGACGAGGCCCTGGCGCGCATGCGCCAGGCACTGGCCGCGTACCACGTGGTGGGGCTGTCGACCAACGTGGCCTTCCTGCAGCGGCTGGTGAAATCCGAAGCGTTCCGCACGGCCGACCTCGACACGGGCCTCATCGAGCGTAACGAAGCGACGCTGTTCCCGCAGCCGGCGCCGGTCGGCATGGAGATCATCGCGCTGGCCGTCGCCGCGCTGCTCGATCGTGAAACCCGCGAGCGCCATATCGACGCCGCTGACCAGCATTCGCCGTGGACCCATGCCGGCGCATGGCGGCTGAACGGCGGCGCCACGCGCACGCTGCGTTTTGCCTATGGCAGCCACACGCTCGACGTGACGCTGACTGCAAACGCGCGGGGCAGCACGCTGATCTACGCGGACCAGGCGGCGCCGTTCAAGGCCGCATGCCAGGCCGACGACATCCGCGTCGATCTTGGCACGCGCCGCGCGCATGGCCAGGTCCATGTGGAACGCGATGATTTCCACGTCTTCAACGCCGGCCGCCATGCGGTGCTTGGCTGGCTCGATCCGCTTGCGCATGCAGGAGAGACCGAGGGCGAGGGCGGCAAGCTGACCGCGCCGATGCCGGGCAAGGTCATCGCCGTCATGGTGGAGCCGGGCAGCACCGTCACGCGCGGCACCCCGCTGCTCGTAATGGAAGCGATGAAGATGGAGCACACCATCAGCGCACCGGCGGACGGCGTGGTCAGCGAGATCCTGTTCGGCGTGGGCGAGCAGGTGACCGAAGGGGCGCAGTTGCTGGCATTTGCGACTGGCGAAAGCTGAGCCGCCGGCGGGAGCGGGGCGATTGCCGGCCACGGGCCGGCACCGTCCCGCGACCTCTGCGAAAATGCAGGCATCCCGCCACAGACACCCCGGAGTTCCCATGAAGTTGCAGTTGTACGTGCCCGATGGCCGCTATGAACCCTGGATCGAAGGCTTCGCGCAGGCGCTGCCCGAAGCGCAGTGCGTGACCTGGGAAGACAGCCGCGGCGAACCGGCGGACTACGCCGTGGTCTGGCGCCCGCCCGTGGAAATGCTGCGCGGCCGTGCGGACCTGAAGGCGGTGTTCAACCTCGGCGCCGGCGTGGACGGCATCCTGCGCCTGCGTGACCAGGATCCGGATGCGCTGCCCGCGGGCGTGCCGATCGTGCGCCTGGACGACGCCGGCATGGCCGCCCAGATGGCCGAATACGTGACCCATGCGGTGCTGCGCTATTTCCGCCGGCTGGACGACTATGCGGCACAGGAGCAGGCTGGCAACTGGAAGTTCCTCAAGCCGCACCGCCGTGAGGATTTCACGATCGGCGTGATGGGCGTCGGCACGCTCGGCACGCATATCGCACGCACGCTGGCCGGGTTCGGCTTTCCGTTGCGCGGCTGGAGCCGCACCGCGCGTGCGATCGAGGGCGTGGTGGGCTTCCATGGCGATGCCGGCCGCGTGCCGTTCCTCGACGGGTTGCGCGTGCTGGTCAATGTGCTGCCGCTGACGCCGGAGACCGAGAACATCCTGAACGGCGAGCTGTTCGGCAAGCTGGCGAAGGGCGCCTACGTGATCAACGTCGCGCGCGGCCAGCATCTCGCCGAAGACGATCTGCTCGCGGCCGTGCAGGCAGGGCAGATCGCTGGCGCGACGCTCGACGTATTCCGCACCGAGCCGCTGCCGGCGGACCACTCGTTCTGGCAGGAGCCGCGCATCACCATCACGCCGCATATCTCCGCGCTGACGCTGCGCGAGGACAGCATCGCGCAGATTGCCGGCAAGATCCGCGCGCTGCGCGCGGGCCAGCCGATCGCAGGCGTCGTCGACCTGCAGCGCGGCTACTGAGCCCAGCCATCCAGGACAAGAACAGACATTGGAGACAGCCATGAACGTGCCCAACTACGTGAAGATCGTCGAAGTCGGCCCGCGCGACGGCTTGCAGAACGAAAAGGCGATGGTGCCGACCGACGTCAAGGTCGCGCTGATCAACCAGCTCACCGATGCCGGCTTCGTCAATATCGAGGCCGCTTCCTTCGTCTCGCCCAAGTGGGTACCGCAAATGGCCGACGGCGCGGACGTGATGGCGCGCATCCAGCGCCGTCCCGGCACGCTGTATTCGGTGCTCACGCCCAACATGAAGGGCTTCGAAGGCGCGGTGGCATCCGGTGCCGATGAGGTCGTGATCTTTGGCGCCGCGAGCGAGGCGTTCTCGCAACGGAACATCAACTGCTCGATCGCCGAATCAATCGCACGCTTCGAGCCGGTGGCTGCGGCAGCGAAGGAAAAGAACATCCGCCTGCGCGGCAGCATCTCGTGCGCGCTGGGCTGCCCGTATCAGGGCGAGGTGCCCGTGAGCGCCGTGGTGGATGTGGTGCGCCGCATGCGCGAACTGGGCTGCGACGAGATCGATATCGCCGACACCATCGGAGTCGGCACGCCCGGCAAAGTGCAGGATGTGATGCGCGCGGTGTCGGCCGAGTTCGCGATGGATCGCCTGTCGGGGCATTTCCACGATACGTATGGCCAGGCGCTGTCGAATATCCTGGCGAGCCTGGAAGTGGGCATCTCGATCTTCCATGCATCGGTGGCGGGTCTGGGCGGCTGCCCGTACGCCAAGGGCGCGACCGGCAACGTGGCGACGGAGGACGTGCTGTACATGCTGCATGGCCTCGGCATCCATACGGGGATCGATCTCGAAGCCGTGGTGCGTGCGGGGGACTACATTTCGCAAGCCATCGGCCGCACCAACAGTTCGCGCGTGGGCCGCGCGCTGCTGACCAAGTGGGCAGCAGCCAGCGAAGCCGCGCCCGCGTGCGCGTGAATCCACGACACCAAAGAATTCAGGAGCAAGCATGAGCCAGTCCGCTGACCAGGGCAGCGCCACCCCGTCCGAAGCATTGCCGGAGTCCGCACAGCGCGTTGCCGGCCTGCTGGCCGGGATCGGACATGACCGTCCCGTGGTGATGCTGCCGGCCACCGGCAAGACCTCGGCCGAGGCTGCCGCCGGCCTCGGCTGCAGCGTGGCGGAGATCGCCAAGTCGATCATCTTCCGCCGCGTCGAAGACGATGCGCCGGTGCTCGTGATCGCCAGCGGCAGCAACCGCGTGGATGAAGCCAAGGTGGCGGCGCGCGTGGGCGCGCTCGGCAAGGCCGACGCGAAGTTCGTGCGCGAGAAGACCGGCTATGCGATCGGCGGCGTCTGCCCGATTGGCCACGCCGTGGCCCCGGTGATGCTGCTGGACCAGGACCTGTTCCGCTATGAAAGCCTGTGGGCTGCCGCGGGGCATCCGCACGCTGTCTTCAACCTGACGCCGCAGCAACTGCAGCAGATGACCGGCGCCGAGGTGGCCGACGTGGCGCAGGGGGCGGCGGCATGAGCCCCGAACTGCGCCCGGGCCTTGCGTTCACTTGGGAGTACACCGTACCGCCCAAGGCCACCGTGCCGCGTCTTTATGACGACATCGCGATGTGCACGGAGATGCCCGACGTGCTGGCCACCGGCTACATGGTCGGCATCATGGAGTGCGCGTGCCTGCAGGCGCTGCGCGACTACCTCGACTGGCCGCGCGAGCAGACGCTCGGCACGCTCGTCAGCTTCTCGCACCTGGCCGCCACGCCGCCGGGCATGACCATCACGGTCAAGGGCCGGCTCGTCGAGGTGGACGGGCGCAGGCTGCGCTTTGAGGTGAGCGCCTGGGATGGCGAGGACAAGATCACCGAAGGCGTACACGAACGCCACGTGATTGACGCCGCGCGCTTCAACCAGAAGGTTGCCGCGAAGGCCGCCCGAGCGTCCGCGGCAGCCGGCTGAGAGCATGGCGTTGGCAGCTTCCCTCATCAAGGACATCACGCGCCGCGCACGCTGGGCCGAAACCGCGCGACCGGTGCCGTCGCCATGCCGCAACGTCTGCCGCATGGACGCGGCCAGCGGCTATTGCGAAGGCTGCCTGCGCACCATCGAAGAAATCGCTGGCTGGTCGGGCATGGCGGACGACGACAAGCGCGGCGTCTGGGCGCAACTGCCGCAGCGCGCCGCCTGGCTCGCCGAATAGGAGACCATCGATTTGAGCGACAACACGCCCCCGCAACTGCCGGCCACGATGCGCGTTTTCGAACGCGGCTGGCTGTCGGCCAACAACATCCTGTTCATCGACGGCGACGATACGGCGCTCGTGGACAGCGGCTATGTCACGCACGCGCCGCAGACGGTGGCGCTGGTGGAATCGGCGCTGCAAGGGCGTCCGCTCAAGCGGCTCATCAATACCCATCTGCATTCCGATCATTGCGGCGGCAACGGGGCGCTGCAGGCGCGCTGGCAGCCGAAGACATGGATCCCCGGCGCCGAGGCGGCTGCCGTTTCGGCATGGGATGTCGATGCGCTGACCTACAAGGCCACCGGCCAGGAATGCGACCGTTTCACGTTCGATGCACTGCTGCATGACGGCGACACGCTGCGCCTCGGCGGCATCGACTGGCAGGTCGTGGCCGCGCCTGGGCATGATCCGCACGCGGTGATGCTGTTCGCGCCGCAGTCGCGCATCCTGATCGCCGGTGATGCGCTATGGGAAAACGGGTTTGGCGTGATCTTTCCCGAGTTGGAGGGGGAGAGTGGATTTATCGAGCAGGCGGCGGTGCTGGAACGGATCGCCGAACTGGATGTGTGCATGGTGATTCCCGGCCACGGCCGGCCCTTCACTGATGTCGCCGCAGCGGTCGAGCGCGCTCGCGGCCGGCTCGCCTATCTTGGCAAGGACCCGCAACGCAACGCGAGTCATGCGGTCAAGGTGCTGGTCAAATTCAAGCTGCTTGAGGCGCAGCGGATGCGGCGTGATGCGCTGCTCGGCTGGATGGAGGCTGCACCGCTGATGCGGGCGATTCACCAGCGCTTTATGGCTGAGCAATCGATGGACGAAATTCTGTCGCAGACGCTGAGGGCACTTGCCGGAGTCAAGGCGTTGGTGGTCGAAGGTGACGTGGTTACCAATACCGACTAGGACGTGCGCGCAGCGCAGCCGAAGGCGTCGCACCACTGACCTTGTTGGAACGCTGTACCCGAGCCCGTCTTGGGGATCGTCCAAAAGTCGTGCCGCGCCAGGCACAGGTTCTGACTCACATAGCGTTAGCAGGCTCGAACGGCCGACCACCGTGGCGGGCATCCAAAGCCGCTTGAACCCCTGCCGCCGTGGAATGGATGCCAGCGGCAACGACGCGTTTTTCTGCCTACTCTTTTGTCGCTTGGACAAAAGAGTAGGTCGCCGGCTACGCCGGCGAAACAGCGGCGCCCGCCAAGAACGAAGCCACCCCCAAATCCATTCCTCAGAACGTCGTCCTGAACCCCACCTTCACGCTCCTGCCCGGTAGCGGCGCAATATCCCTCAAAATCGAAGACGCATTCCGCGCCTCCTGGTTCGTCAGGTTATCCCCGCGCAGGTAGACCAGCGTCTGGGTCCCGGCAGTCTTGAACTTGTACGTCAGCGCAAGGCTGAGCAGCGTATAGGCATCGGTAGGCGTGTCATTCACCGGCACGCGCGTCTGCTTGGCTGCATAGGTCACATCCACGCGCGCCCCCCAGGGCCCCGCGCCATAGACCAGCGCGCCACCCAGACGGAGAGGCGCCAGCCGCGGCAGCGGCTCCCCGGTATCCCGGTTTTCCCCACGCACATAGTCCGCTCGCGCCTCGAAGTCCAGCGTATCGCTCGACGTCAGCATCTTCTGGAACAGCCGCGCCTTGCCTTCGGCTTCGAAGCCGTACAGCGTGGCCGGTACGCCGAGGTACTGGAACTCGGGCAGCGAGCCCGGACTGCCGGAGGCGACGACGTCGCCAGCCTCGTCGCGCGAACGGCCCGTCGACGTCAGCGCGAGGTAGTTGGCGAAGCGGCTGTAGTAGCCCGATACGCCTGCACTGTGCGGGCCATACTTGTAGCGCAGGCCGAGATCCACCGAGGTGGCGCGTTCTTTGTTGGCGTTGGGGTCACCGAGCTCCCAGGCGCCGGTGGCCACGTGCGGGCCGTTGGCGTACAGCTCGTAGAAGGTCGGTGCGCGCTCGGTGTACGACACATTGCTGGTCAGCGACCACAAAGAATTCAGCTTGTAGAGCAGGCCCGCCGATGCGCTCGTGGCGTTGAAGTTGCGGCTGGCGTCGCTGAAGCGGTCATTGCCGTTCGCACTGGCCTTGATGTTGCTGTGGTCCAGCCGTCCGCCGAAGTTGAGCTTGAAGTCGCCAGCGCTGTCGAGCGGCAGTTCTTCGAAGACGAACAGAGCGGCGTTGTCGGTATTGGTGCTCGGCACGAAGGCTTCTTCGCCAAGTGCGGAGAACTGCGTGTGGCCGAACTGCGTGCCGACGACCCCGCTCATCCTGCCGATCTTCGCGTGCTTGGCCTCGAAGCGCGCGTCCCAGCCCTGGTTCTTGAAGATGGTGCCGACCTCGCCGTCTTCGATTTCCTTGTGCTCGTAGTCGGTGTAGCTGAACTTGCCCTTGACCGATTCGATGATGCCTGACGTGCTGGCCTGCAGGTTGCGCGCTTCGCCTTCGAGCGCAAAGCGGTCCTGGCGCATCTTCAGACGGACGTCGTCTTCGGCCGGCGTGCCGTATTCATTGCGGTAGGCACTGTAGTTCGCGCCGATGAAGCCGTCGGCCCACGTGTACGAGCCGCCCAGCGAACCGCCGTCCTGTTGCGCGCTGGTGTTGGGCAGGCGGCCGCTGGCTTCGGTCTCGCCCTCGGGCAGCGGCTGGCTTGCGCGCAGGCGGTCGCTGCGCGCGAAGCCGGGGATATGCAGGTCGCTGGTCTTGCGCGCGAAGGCGTCCGCATGGATCGCGAACTGGCCGTTGCCGGCCTCGACCAGCGCGCTGGCGTTACGCGCCACGTCGCCGCCGGCGGTGGCGCTGGCATCGACCGCGCCGCCGATGCCTTCGATCGGCTCCTTCGGGATGCGGTTGTCGATCACGTTGACCACGCCGCCAATGGCATTGCCGCCGTACATCAGCGCAGCGGGGCCGCGCACGACTTCAATACGCTCGGCCACGAGCGGATCGATGGGCACGGCATGGTCATACGACAGCGTGGAGGCATCGACCGAGGAGCCGCCGTTCTGCAGCACCTTGATACGGTCGGCATCGAGGCCGCGGATCACGGGGCGGCTGGCGTTCGGGCCGAAGTAGCTCGACGACACGCCCGGCAGCTTGTCGAGCGTTTCGCCGAGCGTGCTGTTCTGGCGCAGCGACAGCGCGTCGCCGCTCAGTGAGGAGACTGGCGCGACCATGTCATTGAGTTCACTGCCGAGCGGATTTGCCGTCACCACCACTTCCTTGAGGGTGGCGGCTGCGGGTGCGGGTGTCGAGGCAGGTTCGCTGGCGGACTGGGCGAATGCGCCGGTGGAGACGATCAGGGCAGCAAGGGCTGCCAGCGGCGTGCGCCGCTGCATGGGGTGTTGCAGGGTAGAAGACATGGCTCGCGAATCGATGCGATGGCAATCGGGCGAACGGCCGCACCGGGCCGGCATGGCGCTGAGCCCACACGACGAAGTGCGGGATCGCGGACAAGGCGGGCAGGCGTGGACGCGCGCGTTCGTACTGCGGACCGGCGGCATGGCCGCGGCCCGGGATCAGGCGAAGGCGGGCGTGTGCGCCGGCGGCGCGCGCGAGCGGAAGGGGTGGGCGGAGGGAAGGTCGGGCCAGCGCCAGGCCAGGTTGGCCGGCTTGACCGGTTTGCCGAAGACCAGCGTCAGTGCTGGCATCTGGCTGCAATGGGTGTCGGCGACCGTGGCGCCATCGAACAGTACGCACGAGTGGCCGGCCAGCTTCTGCGCGAGCGGGTCCGCGTCGCCATGGTCGGCCGTGCCCGTCTCGGCCGCCATGGCCGACAACGGCGTGCCCATCAGGCCGCCGTGCACGACGCGGTGCGTCAGGCCCGCATGCTGCGCCAGCAGCAGGCTCAGCGCCAGCCACAGGGCCATCCACAGCCCCGGACCTCGTGCGCGCAGGCGGGCGCAGTGCCCGCTGATCTCAGTGATCATGCGGGTGGCCACAGTCGCAGTCGCCACCGTGTTGGTGATCATGGCCATGGTGATGATGACCATGGTCGTGATCGTGGTCCTCGTCGTCGAAGGCGTCTTCCCATGCGGGGAACGAATCGGCATACGCGATCCACGCTTCGGGGCCGGCCGCCATCTCGGCATCGGTCAGCAGGCAGGCGTCGAGGCAAGCCTCAAGCGCGGCGCGATCGAGGTCCACGCCGATCAGCGCGAGTTCCTGGCGGCGGTCGCCATAGGCGGCCGGCTGGCCTTCGTCGAGCATGTCGGCTTCGAGCGCGGCACGGTCGGCCGCATCGGTCGGCCATTCGGAAGCATCGAGCGCTGCCCACCACGCACCAGCCGCCGCGGGGCGGCACACGCCGCCGGCTTGTGCCCAGTCGCCCGCGATGCCCATGCGGCTCGCGAGCCAGAACAGGCCCTTGGAACGCAGCACGCTGCCATGCTCGCGCATCCACTCGGTGTGGATCAGGTCGGCAAAGCGCGCGGGATGGAACGGACGGCGGCGGCGGTAGAGGAAGCCACCGATGCCGTGCGATTCCGGCAGGCTCTCGCCGCGCTGCAGCGCCAGCCAGCCCGGGGCGCTCGCGGTGTCTTCAAAGTCGAACTGGCCGGTGCCGAGCACGCGTTCGGCGGCAATCTTGCCGAAGCTCGCAGGGACAATGTCCGCGCGCGGGTTGAGCGCGCGAAGGATTGCCTCGAGCCGTGCCAGCGCGTCCGCGTCGACGAGATCCGACTTGTTCAGCACGATCACGTCGGCGAATTCGACCTGGGCGATCAGCACGTCGACCACGGTGCGGTCGTCGTCCTCGATCCCGTTGTCCTGCGCATCGTCGCTGCCGTGCAGGAACTCGGCATCGTTGACGTCGCGCAGGAATGTGGAGGCATCGACAACGGTCACCAGCGTGTCGAGGCTCAGCGTTGCGTTGCCGCCGTGCTCGTCCTCGAACAGCACGGCCTCGGCGATGGCCATCGGATCGTCCGTACCTGCGGTTTCCAGCACCAGATGGTCGAAGCCGCCACGGGCGGCCAGTTCGCCAGCCTCCGGCAGGCTGCCGGCCACGCCCACGCGCTTGCCGACGGTCGTGGCAAGGACGTGCTGCAGCAAGGTGGTCTTGCCGGCACCGGTATATCCGGACAGCACGGTGACGGGCAGGCGATCGGCCATGGCGATGTGAAAGCGAAAGAGGGCGCCCGGTCAGATGCGCCCGTTATTGCAACAAAGTTGCGACTGTACCAGAAAGGGCCTTCGCCCGACAGCCGGCAGGCTCCCCATCATGGTAGTGCCGTCGCCGCGCCGCGACAAAACAAAACGGCCCGGATAACCGGGCCGTCAGGGTGTCGTGCGCCGGCGGTGCCGGCACGCGGATCAGTCGCTGATCAATCGCCGAACAGCTTCTGCCGCAGTTCGCGCCGTTGCTGCGCTTCGAGCGACAGCGTGGCGGTCGGACGGGCCAGCAGACGCGGCACGCCGATCGGCTCGCCGGTTTCCTCGCACCAGCCATAGTCGCCGGACTCGATGCGGGTCAGCGACTGCTCGACCTTCTTGAGCAGCTTGCGCTCGCGGTCGCGGGTGCGCAGCTCCAGCGCGTGCTCTTCCTCGATGGTGGCGCGGTCCGCCGGATCCGGCACGATGACTGTTTCGCGCAGGTGTTCCGTGGTCTGATCAGCGTTTTTCAGGATGTCGTCGCGCAGCTGCTCAAGGCGATGCTTGAAGAAAGCGAGCTGCGCTTCGTTCATGTAATCCTTGTCGCTCATCTTCAGGATTTCAGCTTCAGTCAGAAGTTTGTTGCTGCTCATGGTTGCTGCTGATTCTCTTGTTGATCCGACCGGCGGCGTCTGTGTCCGCTCGGGTGCTGTGTCCACGTGCTTGCGCGGGGCGGACGTTTCACTCTGGCTGGCTGCAGTCTTGCTGCTTCGCGGGCCTCCCTTGGCCTCGCCCGCGCCGGCGTGTGCCGTACTGCCGCGGGGAGCTGGCGCAGCCTTCACAGACTGCGCCTTGAGCGTCTCTGCCGCGGCACTACCTGTCTTGCTGCGGCTTTCTTTCGTCTTTGTTGCGGCTGTCATGGGGACACCTCTCTCTCGCGTCGGTATGGAACGGCGCGTGCTGGTACCCCAAGCGGAGGGCGGTCTCCGCACGAAGCCCTGCGACCGCACCTGCCGGCGGTCTGCCTCGTGCTGACGACAACCGCCGCCCTGCGGCCCACCGTGCTTCAGTGGACCATACCGGCGGCGGGAAAAAGGTGCGCCGCCAGTATCAAATCCGGCCTATTGTACTTGAACAAATTTTTCCAAGATACGGAAAAGGCCTAGCCATGCCTTCGGTGTTTCCCCGGTACCCCGAACGGGGGACATGCCGGAGCCGACGCGGAGCGAGGGAGCCGCCGTGGGGCGGCTGCCGCACTCAGGCCAGGCAGTTGCCCAGCCCCTTCAGAATGGCATCGCGGGGCAAGTCCACGCCGATGAACACCATCTTGGTGCCGGGCGTTTCATCTTCCCACTTGGCACCGACGTCGCTGCCCATCAGTTGGTGGACCCCCTGGAACACGACTTTCCGGTCCACACCTTCCATATATAGTACGCCCTTGTAGCGCAAGAGTTTTTCCCCGTAGACGGCCAGGATGCCGGACAGGAATTCCTCGAGCTTGCCGTAGTGGAACGGCTTGTCGCTGCGGAAGACGAACGACGCGATGCGGTCGGTGTGGTGGTGGTGATGGTGGTGGTCGTGGCTGTGGTCATGGCCGCAGTCCGTGCCGCAATGCTCGCCGTGCTCATGGTCGTGATCGTGGCCATGAGCGTGATCGTGCCCGTGGTCATGATCGTGGTCGTCGGCGCTCAGGAACTCCGGATCGATCTCGAGCTTGGCATTCAGGTTGAAGCCGCGCAGGTCGAAAATGGTGTCGATCGGGGTCTCGCCGAAGTTGGCCTGGCGGATCGGCGCGCGCGGGTTCATGTGCAGCAGGCGGTGGCGCAGATCGGCCACCTCGGCCTCGCTGACCAGGTCCGACTTGGTGATGAAGATCGCATCGGCAAAGCCGACCTGGCGCTGCGCCTCTTCCTGCTTGTCGAGCTGCAGGTGGGCGTGCTTGGCATCGACCAGCGTGATCACCGCGTCCAGCAGGTAGCGCGATGCGATCTCGTCGTCCATGAAGAAGGTCTGAGCGACCGGTCCCGGATTGGCCACGCCGGTGGTTTCGATGACCACGCGGTCGAACTCGATCTCGCCGGCGTCGCGGCGAGTCATCAGCGTCGACAGCGCCTGCACCAGGTCGCCGCGGATCGTGCAGCAGATGCAGCCATTGCTCATCTGCACGATCTGTTCGCGGCCGTCCTGGACCAGGATCTCGTTGTCGATGTTTTCTTCGCCGAACTCGTTCTCGATCACGGCGATCTTCATGCCGTGCTGCTCGTTGAGGATGCGCTTGAGCAGCGTGGTCTTGCCGCTGCCTAGGAAGCCGGTCAGGATCGTGACCGGGATCAGTTTGGACATGGGTGGATTCTCCGGGGGAATGGGGGCCTTGCGCCGGGCAGGGCGTCAGGTTGCGCTGTCGGGGTGTCGAGCCACCCGCGCGCCGCATTCGGCGCACACGCCGTTCACGGTCAGCTCGACATGTTCGATGGCGAAGCCGCTGGGCACGCGCGGCGCGGCCGGCTGCGCCGGCATGCCGACGTCATCGAGGCAGAACGTGCGGTCGCAGCGCGTGCAGTGGAAGTGGCTGTGCTGGCGATGCACCTCGGCACGCGCGGCCTCGTGCTCGACCAGGCTGAAGCGGAACACGCGGTCGTTGCCGGCGCGTTTCTGCGCCACGCCTTGTTCCACCAGCCAGTCGAGCACGCGATAGACCGTGACGCGGTCGATGGCCTCGCCCTGTCCGGGCAGACGGTCGATCACGGCCTGGTGGGTCAGCGCCTCGTTGCTGCCGATCAGGCAGGCGAGGATGCTGAGCCGCGGCTGCGTCACGCGGGCACCGAGACGGCGCAGGCGCTCCTGCGCGGCTTCGAGGACAGCCGGCGCCGGTCGGGTATCGGGCTGGCTCGGGGTAAGACGGGTCATGCGGGGGATTTAACCATAGGCATCGCGCTGTTGCAATTCAGTTGCGTGTGGGGTTATTGGGGGCGCTGGTCCGAGCCGGAAGGTTGCCCGCGCGGCACACCAGGTGCGTGGTTTGCGCCTATGATCGGCAAGGAACGTCCGTCGCCACCCAGTCCTTCCAACGGCCCAGACCGGAGACTAGCGATGCTGAACGATGCAAGCGCGCTGCTGTTCCCCAACTTCGAACCCTTCAGGCGCCGCGTGGGCGACATCGAGATCGCCGGCGTGCAGGGTGGTTCCGGCCCGCCGTTGCTGCTGTTGCACGGGCATCCGCAAAGCCACCTGATCTGGCACAAGGTGGCGCCCGTGCTGGCCGACCACTTCACGATCATCGCCACCGACCTGCGCGGCTACGGCAGCAGTTCGGCGCCGGCCGGCAACGCCGGGCACGAGAACTACAGCAAGCGCGCCATGGCGCAGGACCAGGTCGACGTCATGGCCGCGTTCGGCTTCCGCCGCTTTGCGCTGTGCGGCCACGACCGCGGCGCGCGGGTGGCGCACCGCCTTGCCGTGGACCATCCGCAGGCGGTCGAACGGCTGATGCTGCTCGATATCGCGCCGACGCTGGACATGTACGAGCGCACCAGCATGGCATTCGCCGCGGCTTACTGGCACTGGTTCTTCCTGATCCAGCCCGCGCCGTTCCCCGAGACGCTGCTCAACGCCGAGCCCGACTTCTACCTGAACAAGCTGCTTGGCCTGCGCCATGCGGGCGTGTCGCCGTTTTCTCCCGATGCGATGGCGGCCTATGCTGCGGCCATGCGCGAGCCGGCGCGCGTGCATGCCATGTGCGAGGACTATCGCGCGGCCGCCACCATCGATCTGGAGCATGACCGCGCCGACCGCGAAGCCGGGCGCCGGCTGGAGATGCCGGTACGCGTGCTGTGGGGCGAGCACGGCGTGGTGGCCCGCTGCTTCGAGCCGCTGGCGCTGTGGGAAGCGCTTGGCCGAAGCGTCACCGGCAAGGCGCTGGACTGCGGCCACTACATTCCGGAGGAATCGCCGCAGCCGCTGCTGGAAGAGATGCTCGCCTTCTTCCGCTAGCCTCTCCTGCCGTCCGGCCGCTTCCGCCGCATTGCACCCCGATGCGCGCGGGTTAGCCCTGATTCCGTCTGGATGTCTGCAATTGCTAACATCGACGCCGCCCCAGGCCGCTATATCAGGCGCGCGGGCGGCGCTGCCAGACATCCCATTGTCGATCGCGCAACGGGACACCCCCCCGCGGCTTGCGCACAGACCGCGTCATGACACGCGGCATCCGGCACCGGCGGCGCTTTGCAGACGGAAGCAGGAACAGGAGAGTACTATGAAACGAGTTGCAAAACTGGTCGCCGCAGTCGTGGCAGTGGGCGCCATGGGCGCATATGCCGGCGCGCAGGCGCAGGAGTTTCCGGGCGGCAAGCCGATCTCGGCCGTGGTGCCGTTCTCGGCTGGCGGCCCGACCGACAAGGTGGCGCGCGAGCTGACGGCGATCATGTCCAAGCACCTGGGCACGACCGTTGTGATCGAAAACCTCGGTGGTGCCGGCGGCACCATCGGCGCCAAGAAGGTGGCGCAGTCCAAGAACGACGGCCACACGATCCTGATCCACCATATCGGCATGGCCACGGCCCCGGCGCTGTACCGCAACCTGGGCTTCGATCCGCTCAAGGACTTCGAGATGGTCGGCGAAATCGCCGACGTGCCGATGATCATGGTCGGCAACAAGCAGCTGCCGCCGAGCAGCTTCAAGGACCTGCTGCCGTACATCAAGGCCAACGCCAGCAAGCTGTCGCTGGCCAATGCCGGCATCGGTTCGGCTTCGCACCTGTGCGGCCTGCTGTTCCAGAGCGCGATCCAGACCGAGCTGACCACCGTGCCGTACAAGGGTGCGGCGCCGGCGCTGACCGATATCCTGGGTGGCCAGGTCAATCTGCTGTGCGACCAGACCACCAACCTGGCTGGCCACCTCAAGGCCGGCTCGGTCAAGCCGTACGCGGCCATGCAGGCGCGCCGCGTGGAAGCGTTCAAGGACGTGCCGACCGCGCAGGAACAGGGCATGCCGGGCATCGAGGTGAAGGTCTGGCACGCCATGTACGCGCCCAAGGGCACGCCGAAGGCCGTGATCGACAAGCTGTCCGCTGCACTGCAAAAATCGGTGACCGACCCGACCTTCCGCGCCAAGATGGCCGAGCTCGGTGCCGAAGCGGTGCCGGCGCAGCGCGCCACGCCGGATTCGCTGCGCACCTACCTGAGCGCGGAAATCAACAAGTGGACCCCGGTGATCAAGAAGGCCGGCGTCTATGCCGACTGAGTGATGCGAGGGGCGCCGGGCCAAGGCTCGCGCGCCATCCTGCCGCAAAAGAAAAAGGCCATGCCGCTGTGCATGGCCTTTTTCTTTTGCGGTCTTCCGAACCGCGGCGGATGCTGCGGCGTCCTATATTGGTCTGATTGCGCACCACCGGCCGGCGGCGTGCCCGGGTCGGCTCTTGAAACCGGCGCCATGCGTCGCCACCTAGCCTCCTGACACATTCACGGAAGCCACCATGGAACAGTATCACGGCACTACCATCGTCAGCGTCCGCCGCGGCAATCAGGTCGCACTCGGCGGTGATGGTCAGGTCACTCTCGGCAATATCGTGATGAAGGGCACCGCGCGCAAGGTGCGCCGCATCTACAACGGCAAGGTGCTGGTCGGGTTTGCCGGCAGCACGGCCGACGCGTTTTCGCTGCTGGACCGCTTTGAAGCCAAGCTGGAAAAGTACCAGGGCAACCTGACCCGTGCCGCGGTGGATCTTGCCAAGGACTGGCGTTCAGACCGCGCGCTGCGCCGGCTGGAGGCGATGCTGATTACCGCCGACCGCGACACCACGCTGGTCATCACCGGCAACGGCGACGTGCTCGATCCCGAAGGCGGCATTGCCGCGATCGGCTCGGGCGGCTCGTACGCGCAGTCGGCCGCCAAGGCGCTGGTGGAGAACACCGAGCTTGGGCCGAAGGACGTGGTCGAGAAAGCGCTGACCATTGCCGGCGAACTCTGCATTTACACGAACACCAACTTCGTCATCGAAACGCTGGAATGAGCGCCGGCCGGCCCGCGCACGGGCCGACGCGCCCCACTGAACGCTGAACGGACACCATGTCGCATACCATGACCCCGTCGGAAATCGTTTCCGAACTCGACAAGCACATCATCGGCCAGAACAAGGCCAAGAAGGCCGTGGCCGTCGCGCTGCGCAACCGCTGGCGCCGCCAGCAGGTGGCCGAGCCGCTGCGCCAGGAAATCACGCCGAAGAACATCCTGATGATCGGCCCGACCGGCGTCGGCAAGACCGAGATCGCGCGCCGCCTGGCCAAGCTGGCCGACGCGCCCTTCATCAAGATCGAGGCGACCAAGTTCACCGAAGTCGGCTACGTCGGCCGCGACGTGGACACCATCGTGCGCGACCTGGCCGAGATGGCCATCAAGCAGACGCGTGAGTCCGAGATGAAGAAGGTGCGCACCAAGGCCGAAGAAGCGGCCGAGGACCGCCTGCTCGACGTGCTGCTGCCGCCGCCGCGCGACATCGGCTTCTCGCAGCCGGAAGAGAAGGATTCCAACACGCGCCAGGTATTCCGCAAGAAGCTGCGCGAAGGCCAGCTCGACGACAAGGACATCGAACTCGAAGTCGCCGCCGGCCTGCCGAGCATGGACATCATGGGTCCGCCGGGCATGGAGGAAATGACCGAGCAGATCCGCTCGATGTTCGCCGGCATGGGGCAGGGCAAGAAGCATCGCCGCAAGATGAAGGTGAAGGAAGCCTTCAAGCTGCTGATCGATGAAGAGGCCGCCAAGCTCGTCAATGACGAGGAGCTCAAGCACAAGGCCATCGCCAACGTCGAGCAGAACGGCATCGTGTTCCTGGACGAGATCGACAAGATCGCCAACCGCAGCGAAATGGGCGGCGGCGAAGTGTCGCGCCAGGGCGTGCAGCGCGACCTGCTGCCGCTGGTGGAAGGCACCACCGTGAGCACGAAGTACGGGATGATCAAGACCGACCACATCCTGTTCATTGCCTCGGGCGCGTTCCACCTGGCCAAGCCGAGCGACCTGATCCCCGAGCTGCAGGGCCGCTTTCCGATCCGCGTGGAACTGGAATCGCTGTCCGTGCAGGACTTCGAGGCCATCCTGACGCAGACCGATGCGAGCCTGACCAAGCAGTACCAGGCGCTGCTCAAGACCGAAGAGGTCGAGCTGCAGTTCGCGCCGGACGGCATCCGCCGCCTGGCCGAGATCGCGTTCTCGGTCAACGAGAAGGTCGAGAACATCGGTGCCCGCCGCCTGTACACGGTGATGGAGCGGCTGCTCGAAGACCTGTCGTTCCACGCGAGCAAGTCGTCGGGCGAAACGGTGACGATTGATGCGGCGTATGTGAACGAGCGGCTGGGCGATCTTGCCGTCAACGAGGATCTGTCTCGTTACGTGCTGTAAGCGGGTCGCGAGATCGCAATCGGGAAGGGTGCACAGCAGTGCACCCTTTGTTGCTTTATGGGCCAGCGCGAATAGTCGGCCCAGGCGCTGATGGGCTCGCCAGCACCGGGCCGTGTCGTTCCCCGGCCTGTTCCTTTACTGGCCTGGCTCAACCACGCGCCTTGCATTTCCTATGATGGAAAGGCGCCCGATCTGCGACGCAGTGGTGGCGCAGGCAATTGAGGTCCAGCGGCAACTGGCTGTTCGCGAACGATGCGCTCGGGGCCGGGTATGCCGGATGGTTCCTCTTCTCGCGGCGCCTGGAAAATCGCGGAAAAGCGGTTCTCCAGGCATGTCAGGAGACTTCCATGGACGTCAACCAGAAACAAACCGTGATCGCCCTTAACCAGCTGATCGAGGTCGACATGGACAGCGAACGGGCCTGCATGGCCGGTGCCCGCGACGTGCGCAATGCGGAGCTTCGCGACATTCTGACCAGTACCGCGGATACCTGCCGCGCCTCGGCCAGGGAGTTGCAATCGATGGTCAGCGCCATGGGCGGCGAACCTTCGGACCGAGGCAGCATGAACGCCATGTTCGCGCGTGGCTGGATGGCTTTCCGCCATATGCTTTCGCCCAACGATGACGACGCGGTGCTGGGGATGTGCGAGCGTGAGGAAGAGGCGGCCAGGCGCCAGTATCAGTCTGTACTGATGAAGACGCTCCCGCCGGATGCTACGGCTGCGGTGCAGCGGCAGTATGAAGCGCTGCGGCAGCATCATGATCGGTTGCATGCGATGCGGGGGATGCAGATTCATTAGAGTGAGGGGGGTGTTCTTGGCGGGCGCTGCTGTTTCGCCGGCGTAGCCGGCGAGTCACTTTTGTCCGAGCGACAAAAGTAACCAAAAACGCGTTTTGGTTGCCCCAAAGGGGCGAATTTTTAT
>NZ_CAJPVI010000064.1 GCF_905397435.1 Cupriavidus numazuensis | reverse complement strand
AGTTCATTACGCGCGGCATGCCGCCGGCACGCTGGCTGATGCGCGGTGGCCTGGGCTTCGTGGTGACCAGCAGCAAGGCGATGGAATTCAGCGTGCGCTACGACGCGGAAGTCCGCGAGCACTTCACCAACCAGACGGCGTCGGTCAAGCTGCGCATGCCGTTCTGAGGTTGACGGCGCGGCCCGGCGGCACCACACCGTCGGGCCATGATGGCTTGCGTGGCGCGTTTGCCGGTTCGATACCGAAACCGGGCCCGTTCGCCGGTCAACCCCGAAGTAAGTCGGGATTGGCGCTCTCAGGGGTCTCGCCCAGAATCATCCGTACGAGAGCCTGACCCCTCTCGACTTCCCGAAGCGGCGGTTTTCCTCCGAGGACCGCCGCCTTTTTTTCCCTGCGATTGTTACGGGGCGGGATGCCTGCCTGTGTCACAATCGCGCGCTGCCGCGCCGGGTAGTTCGGCCGAGTCGATGTCGCAAGGCGGCCCGTGCGGTGGAAAGCAGATCATGGCAGCCATACAAGGCGGTGCAATGCCGCCATCTCCATCCCAGCCGGCGCAGGCGCAGTTCGCTGCGTTGAGCGCGCGCCTGCAACAGGGCGGCCCGATGCCGCCCGACGATATCCGCAACTGGTGTCATCTGGGGCTGGAGCTCGGGCACGCGCAGGCGGTTCGCCAGGTTTGCGAGAGCCTGCTGGCAGCGCCGCAAGTGCATCCGGCATTGCGCCCCTACTGGCTGTTTTTTCTCGGCACCGCGCTGCTGCACCAGCATCAGGTCGAAGCGGGCGTGCAGGCCGAGCGGCAGGCGCTGGCGGCATTGTGCGACGCACCGCAGGTCTACAACCCACAGCCGGTCATGCGCCACCTTGCCGATCCGCGGGTCGAGGTCGTGCTCTGGCAGGCGCTTGCGCGACTTGCCGCGGGGGGCGTCCAGGCGTTCGCCCACGCGGGCACATTGCTTGGACTCGTGCGTGACGGCCGCTTGCTGCCGTTCGACAAGGACATGGATCTCGGCCTGATGCTGCATGAGTTGCCCGCCGCGCACGCGCTGCTGACGGGCGACGGATGGCGGCCTGTGCAACCGCAGTTCCGGATCGACAATCTCGCCAGCTATGTCCATCCGCGCCTCGATGTGGTGCTGGACCTTTGCGGCTTGCTGGCCGACCGCGACGGTGCGAGCCTGCTCGGCGGCTTCTGGACGGGGGGTGGCGTGCCTGCGGCACATCAGCGCGTGACCCGCTTTCCCGGCCCGCTGAAGCTGGTGAGCCAGGCCAGTCCCGCCGGCGCGGTGTGGGCGCTGGAAGATCCGCATTCGTGGCTGGAAGCGTTCTACGGCAAGACCTGGCGCACGCCGGATCCGTTCTTCGACACGATCATCGGTGCCCACAATCTCGCCGGCTTCTCGGCGCTGACGCAGTGGTATGCCTGCTCGCGCATTGCCAACGCGTGGCTCAACGGCTACTGGGAAAAGGCGTTGCGGCTGACACAGCTGGTGTTGGACCGGCACACCCCTGACGATGCGCTGTTGCGCCGTGTCGAGGAAGTATTGCAGGCTGGACTGGCAGCACTCCCGGGCGGCGCGGCAAGCGCTTAAGCGCCCTGCAGGACGAGGCTTTCCAGCAGGTCCAGATAGCGCGTTGCCGAGTTCTCGTTGTCGAAGCAGGCTGGCAGCACCAGCCTGCCGCCGCGCAGGCGCGCGCGCAGGCGCGCGCGCTGGCGCAGCAGCACCGCGGATTCCGCGCGCATGGCATACGCTGGCGGCGCCGCGTCGCGGGCGTCCAGCGCATAGAGGCCCTGCAGCGGGCCCGCTACGCACGCGTGTTCCAGCGCGTCGAGCAATAGCGCTTCATCCACGGCGCGCGCCAGGTCGAAGCGGAAGTCGATCAGCGAGACCCCTGTATAGGGAATCAGCACGTAGTCCACGCGGAACCGCTCGGGCAACAGGAACGGCAGCAGCCTGGGCCCTTCGGCTTCGAGCGTGCAGGCGCGCCGCTGCGGGTGCGCGTGCGTGGACAGCTTGTACGCGGGCACGTTATGGATGACGCCGACCTCGGCATCGACCACGCCATACTCCGCATGCAGCCAGGCTGCCAGCGGCACGAAGGCGTTGACGGTGCATGAGCCATACGAGAGGACGCCGGCCGCATGGTCGAACGTCGTGTCGTTATGGCCGAACACCAGCGTCTGGTCCGCACCCGGGCATGTGGCCGAAACGATCACGCGGCGGGTACGGCCAAGCAGGAACGGCCGGCTCGCTACACCGTTGGAGAACGCGCCCGAACATTCCAGCCACCAGTCTGCCTGCCCCAGCCACGGAGACGTCATGGCCGGCCCGTGCCAGTAAGGGATGCGCAGCGCTTTGCGGCCGCGTTTGAGGATGCACAGGCAGTTGTCTTCCGCGCGGATCGCGCAATCGGCGAACGAAGGCTTGGCTTCCCCCTGCAGCATCCGCAGTGCGGAGGCCAGGCTGTGATGAACGTCTTGGATGGCAATGAGCCGCACGCCGGACTCCGGGCGATCCAGCCACGCGCGCAGCCAGTGCAGGCCGAAGCGGCCCAGTCCGTGCAGCATGGCGGTGGGGTAATTACCGGCCATTCGTAAGGAGACAACCGATCGATCTGATTCAATTACAAATCTGTCCGATGAAACGGGGTAACCCCAGAGGATGGCGGTGGCCAGGGTGTTGTGGCGACTCGTCGACAGAATTGGGGCGAGGACCGGGTGATGTTCTACGATGCCAACGGCCAACTGGTGTCAATCCTGGCGTCAGCCTAAGCGCAGTAGGAATCCCCGTCCTTTAGGGTGCTTTAGAGCGGGGAGGATGTCAAAAGCATCCCGGGCTTGTACTCGCGAGCGCATTTGCTATGCTTCGCCGCAGCGCTACCGCTCGATCCCGAGACGTGCGCGCATCTTAATCCGAAAGAACATGGCAACGAAAGCTAAACCCGTAGCAAAGACTGCAACGAAGACCGCGGCCAAGAAGGCTGCAGCCCCTGCGAAAAAGGCCGCACCGGCGAAGAAGGCCGCGGCTGCCGCCCCGGTCGCCAAGCCGATCAAGGACACCTTCAACAAGTCGAGCCTGCTGTCTCACCTGGTCGAGCAGACGCAGTTGGACAAGAAAACCGTCCAGACCGTGCTTGCCCACCTGGAGAACACCATCGTCAGCGCGATCCACAAGAAGGGCGCCGGCGAATTCACGCTGCCGGGTCTCCTCAAAGTGCAGGCCGTCCAGATCCCGGCCACCAAGAAGCGCTTCGGCAAGAACCCGTTCACCGGCCAGGATCAATGGTTTGCCGCCAAGCCGGCCAGCGTCAAGGTGAAGGTCCGCCCGATGAAGAAGCTGAAGGACGCTGCGCTGTAATCTTGCGCAATTCGGCGAAAGAAAAAGCCCCGGAATCGCCAGATTCCGGGGCTTTTTGCATGGGGTGAACCGTCAGAACAATGCGTGCTGCGGCGTCGCCACCTGTTGCCACGCCGCCTGTCCAAACGAAGAACTTCATGATTTCGTGGAAATGTGCGAGGCCCTCCCCTGCGGAGAATGGCCCCGCAGGGTTGAAAGAGATGACTACGCAGCAGCCAGCGCCACCACGTCGATGACCGCATCCGCCTCGTCGACGAGATCCGGCGTCTGAGAAATAAAGAACTCCCGTTCATAACCACCGAGCCGGCGCACCTCGCGTTTCATTCGCATGAAGGCGCGCTTGCGCTCCGGATCCAACGGGCCATCGGCTTCGTCGGTGAAGAGCGTCCGGAACGGCTGCTGGGCGTCCTGCGCCCGATACAGGGCAATTCCACGCGTCAGGCATTCGTTGATCCAGACCTTCTGGCCGCCTGACATCACGCTGAAGTCCTTCGCGCTGTCGTTGTCGGCATCGATCACGTTGATGGCAAAGCCCTCGCGCTTCTCGCCACTGGCCAGTGCCGTCTGCGTCTGGATGGCGATGGTGAATCGCGGTCCATAGCAGGCGAGCAGCAGATCATTGACGATCTTCGTGATGGCAGGGCCGGCGTCGTCGATGGACAAGGCGATGACACCGTCATTGCCTAGCCCCTTCGCCAGCAGCTTCCATTGCGCGATCTCGTCGGACAGCGCCTGCGCCCTGGCTTCAGCCGCCGGCAAACCGGCAAGCTCAAGCTCCAGGCGCTCACGCTCCGCGGCCAATGTGCCCTCCTGCCGAATCAACGCTTCGATCCGGCCGGCAATTGCCGCCATCGCCTCCCGGCTGGCAGCAATCTGGCGGTCCAGCTGGGCCAGCATGCCGGCCACATCCGCGGTCGCCAGCGTCGCCAACTCCCGACGCACCGCTCCAAGTTGAGCCTGCACATCCGCCACATCCCGCTTGTGGCGATCAGTGCGGATGGCATCCTCCTCTTGCAGTGCAGACAGGTCGCGCTCAACCTGAGCGAGGCCTTCACGCGCCGTATCGAGCATGGGTTTCCTGGCGGCCAACGCTGTAAGACGCTGCAGCGACTGCTGATCGCGGCTTAGCTCGGCCTGCAGGCTGATGAGGGTGCTCCGCACCGCTGTACGCTCGTTGAGCGATTCCTGCAGAGCCTGCGCCTGGGTCAGCTTCGTGCGATAGCTCGCCCGTAACGACTCCACCGTGACCACCTGCTCACGCAGACCGGCCCTGGCCTCGCGTGCCTGAGCCAGCAATGGGCAGGTGGCGTGCATCGGATGCTCCGCGCAAGGAACGGTCTCAATAACGTCAGCCTGCTGCTTCAGGGATTTGGCCAACTGCGCCGCGGTACCGCCGCGCTGCTCCAGGCCCTTGAGCTCGGACGCGAGCGCCGCGTGCTCGACCTGTACCGCATCGAGCTTATCCACGATGGCCTGTTGGCTCGCCAACGCCGTTTGCTTCTGGCCAATGACCATCTGCATGGCGTCGCGCTCACCGGCAGCCGACAGGATGGCAGCCTCCTCGACGAGCACCGCGCGGTGACCCGCAACGATCCGATCCAGGTCCTGCCGGCGGGCCGTCGAACGGGCAGCAGCCGCCTGCGCATCGCTGGCCAGCAAGGTGGTTCGCCGGGTCAGCTCCGTCTGGCGCTGACCCAGTTCCCGCAGCCTAGCCTCGGCACCAGCATTGGCCTCTTGCTTTGCCGCCAGCGTGGCACGTTCCTGCAGCAGCTTGGCACCATTGGCCGCTTCGGCGTCACGCGCCTCGCGCTGGGCATTCAGAGTTTCGGCGATCTCTCGCGCCTCACGGGCAACCACCGCCGCACGGTCGCGCTTGCCCGTGAGGGCCAGCACGTCGCGTTGCAGGGTGTCCAGCGACCGGCTGAGCACCTTCGCCACGTCACCGGCCTTGGCAGACAGGTCACGCAGATGGTCAATGCCGAGCAACTCGGCGAGCAGCCGCTTGATCTCGCCGGGCTGGTAGCTGGCGAGCGGGCGGCGGCTCTGGGCAGAAAACACGCTGGTGAAGAATGCCTCGGCCGATCCGAGGACGGATTCGAGGCAGCGGCTGTACGTCTCCGCCTTCCCATCCGACAGCGTGCCGTCGGCCAGTTGCACCGGCTTCCAGTCACCGCCTGCATCCTTCTCGAACAAGTAATACTCGGCCTTGCGGCTCTTGCCCGGATTGCGGAACGCGAACGCGAACGCGGACCGATACACCTTGCCGCCATGTTCCCATTCCAGATCCTTCTCGGCGCGCGGGGCACAGAGATGATCCCAGTACGAGAACGCGTCCACCGACATCTTGCTGGCGTGGCTCGGCATGATCGGATAAGGATGCAGGTTGTCCATGATCGTGGTCTTGCCAGCCCCGTTAGGGCCGACCAGGGCGATCAGGCCGGGTGGCAGGTCGGTCAGGTCCAGGGACACGCTATCGCGGCGCATGCCATCGCGCACGCCATGGAAACCTGTCAGGGTCAGTTTCAGTGGGCGCATTCGATCACCTCCTCGCCGGTCATGGACGCCAGGTAATCGGACGGCACTTCAAGGACATCGCCGTCATAGGATGGCATTTCAGGCGCGGCGTCGTGTTCCGGCGCTCCGTGAATGGCGCGCTCTACCGAGCGCACCACTTGTGCGAACTGCTTGTGCACGCGCTGCTGCAGCGCTCCCCAGTCCTCGCAGCCTGAGATGGCCTTGAGTTCCAGGGGACTCCACTGGCTGGCATAGCCGTTCGAGAACGACCAGAGCAGGTCCTGAATCTCCTTGGATGGGGCCACGGAGAACCAGGTGCGATTGCCTTCAGCACAGAGGGCCATGACCAGCATGTGGTCACGCTGGGCCACGACAGCACCGCGGCCAGGACCGAACGGCTCGTACAACGCGCCTCGGACAAAGCCGTGGTCAGTACACAGCCGCGTCGCCAACTCCGACTGGGTCAGGTCGGCTTCAAAGATTTGGGCCCATTGAGGGCCGGCGTGGTAAAGAATCATGAGGGCACTCCAAAGTAAGACGGAGTGCGCCCCGGACGGGAAAGCACCCGTCAGGGTCAATAGAAAGAAATGGATACTGCGGGATCGATGCGTCCAGGACGCGGGTGAAACCGGGTTCCGACAGCCATATGGCTGTCGGAACATGGCTCGCATGTTCAAAGGGTTAGGCGGGCTCCGCCGCAAAGAGATCGTCCGTCAGCCAGACCAGCGCGGAGGCCGGCGCAGCGATGGACGGCACTTGGACCCGCTCCGGTACCGAAACCGGTTTTGAGTCGGCAACCGCATCGCGGGCCGGCATCCAATCGACCGATGTCATGGCGACGACATCCGCTAAGCCTGCCAGTACCGCATCGGCAATCGACTCGGCATCAAGCGTCTCCAGCATGTGCAGCCGGTCAACCAGGGGCGTGGCATCGACGTGGGTCAACTCGCCCCAGCGTGCCAGCTTCTCGGTCAGGCTCGCGGCGCGGCTGATGCCCTCAGCACGACTGCGCACGGCCGGCATCACGCGCGCCTCGATCTTCACCTCGGCGCTCTTTCCGAACAAAGCAAGAATCGCGTCCCGGTCGACCAACTGCCGGTGCTCTTCGTTGATCGTCCAGCGAATCCGCACGAACTTGTCGGCGGTGTCGCCGGCGACCGTCGCGAGTTGTGTCATGTCCGGGGGGCCATCAAAGTCGATGCAGACCGTCTCGCGCGCCGGGGTCTCCACCAGCGTCGCGGAGGACCGGCCCGGGTCAATCTCCCACTGGAGATAGCCCTTCTGCCCGATTTCACCGTAGTGGAACCGCCCGATGGAACCGGGATACGCCACCACCCTGCCCGCCTGTTCCCATTGCTGGGCGCGGTGGATATGACCGAGCATGAACGCGTCACATTCGGCGTCGAACAACGCCCCGATGCTGAACTCGTGATCGAATCCCGCCATGGGCACACCGTGTTCCGTCTGACACCCGTTGACGGTGCCGTGCGAGACGCCGATCGTGCGCACACCGCGTGACCGCCAGTCGCGGTTCACGCCACCGGCAGCAGCCAGGTAGTCGGCCAGATGGTCGCCTACCGCCGTGGCAGCATTCGATACCCCAGCCGCAGCGGCCAGCACCGCCTTGTTGACAGTCGGCACGCACGTGAACACCGCATCCGGCAATCCATGCTGCGCGAGCAGCGCGTCGATCTCCGAGTCCGAAAAAACTGCACCCGTTGATGGCTGGAACTGGCCGGCACACAGCGCAACCTGGTGGATGCGATCCGCGACATAGACCGGATACCGCGCGCCGATGAGGCGAAACAGATCCAGCGTACCTGGGGGCTCATGGCTGAACGTGCCCTGTAGAAGCAAGACTGGCATGTGTGCGGACAGCTGGTGGACGCGGCGCGCGAGCGCCGAGAGCGCTGGCGTGTGCGCATCGAGGCGGTGATCGGTCGAATCGCCCGAGACCACGCCGACATGACAGCCAAAGGCAATCGCGTCTTCCACCGCAAAGCCGAAACAGCGGTCGGCCTCGGCCTGGTTGGACGGGGAATAGTGCAGGTCAGAAAAATGGCCCGCGCGCAGGCTTTCGCCGTCGTTGAGCATAGTGCTACCTCCAAGGTCAGGAAATGTGCCGGCGGATTCGCGGCGGAAAGAAGAAAGGGAAGCCCTTGGGCTTCCCTGAAGCGCCGGCACGTGGCTGGCGGTATTACGGTGAGATTTCGGCAGCGATGGCAGCCACCTGCTCGCGAAACGCCAGCGGGTGGGCCAGCGCCGTTCGGAGCTCGCTCAACAACTGACGAATGTCCTGCTCGCGCTTGGACCAGCCGCGCCCGAACGTGGCCGCGGCGTAGACCTTGAGTTGCCCCATGCCATCGTCACTGTTCAGACCCAGGCGTGCCACGAGGTCCCGGAACTGGCTCTCGAAATCAGTCCCGTCATCGCCACCAGGCTCGACTGCGCCGGGGCTGGCAGATGCAGCCGCATGCGTCTCGGAGGACGCCTCAACGACCGGCTCGCCCACTTCCGCACCCGCCTCCAGCGCAGACACCGCGTGCGTGGCCAGCTCGAGCGCCGGGGGCCTCCGATCGGTGCCATCCAGCAGTGCGCCAATGTCGATATCGGCATCGAGCGTGATCAGCCACTGCATCTGCCTGACCGGCTTGCCCGACTCCGCCTCGATGCGACTGATCTCGATCTCCTGTTTGGAGATCCAGAACTCGACGCCCACCAGCTTGCCGCGCGCCATCAAGACGGTCTGCATGGCCGCGTGTGCCTTCTGCAGTACGTAGATTGACGTCGTCGGCAACTCGACAAGCCCGAGCCCGGGGGCGAAAGGGACAGCAAAGTAGAACGAGGCCGAGAGGTTGCACGCCCCCAACTGGTACTGCGGGCAAACCTGCGGATCGCAAAGGCCGTCCGGAATATCGTCGTCCTGGCGCAGGATGATGGTGCGACCGCCCCACATCCGCCGGGCTCGATTGGCGCGCTCGTTCTTCGGCACCGGCGCATACGCCTTGCAATAGCGCTTGCCGTCCGAGCCGTAGTCGGAGAAGAACTGGCGCCCGGTCGTCGTCCATGCCACCAGCTGATGCGGCATGTTCTGGAGCCAGTCGTCGAAGGCGAATTTGACGGGGAAGCGCCACAGCTTGAGACCATTGCCATCGCCACGGTCTTCACCGTAGCGCTGCAGAATCTCATTGGCGATCGCAGGGTTGGTGAAATCCGATGCCCGGCAGGTGAACCACGGCACGTTCTTCGGCACGAGTGCGTTGCGCAGATTCGTCTTGCGCTCGATCTCGACCTGGATCTTTTCGAAGGAGTGCCCTTGGGCCAACAAGGTGTCGTGGATGCGAACCGCTTCGGCGTTCTCGCGGGCCTTGCGCGTCAGCACTTTGATGCCAGGGCGAATCTTGCCGATGATGGGCGGCCGCATGGGCCGTTCCTCTAGCAGACTTCTGGGGCCGTCGAAGCCGGTGTAGGTGACGGGTGCATGCATGCGTTGTTTCTCCTTTTGACGAGAAAACGAACGACGTTCGCCCGGATGGACGCAGCTTGCTCCCGAAGGCGCTGGGCTGTGTCGGCCCCGCGCTGGGTCGTTACTTGGGAAAGGAAAGCCGCGCGAGCAGCTTCCGGAAGACTGGCGACATATGCCGCCTCACAAAGGTTTCGCCACGCAGGCGCCTGGTCCACGTACTGCGGACGGCGGCGCGCTAGCGTTGCCGCGATCGCGGCGGAAATCTCAGCATCTTGATGCATGAGCGTCTCCTGAAATGCGAGGTCTCTTGCCCAACAAAAAAAGCTCGCTTCCGGAATGCGCCGGCAGCGAGCTTTTGTCGGAAGACCTGCAATGCCACGCCCCTTCCGGGGGCGTGGCACTCAGGGAGCCGCGCGAGATCGCGCGTTGCTCAATTGGAGGACGTAAAGTCGTCCTCGTGCAGCAGGATCACGCTGCACATCTACCCATTTCGCGAACCCACAGGTTCGGCCGCAGGTTCACGGATCGGCTCGACGACTGCCGTTCTGCCTAGGAGGGGCCTTTGAGAGAGACGCCACATGGTCCCAGGCTCGAACGGTGTCCAGCGTGCACTCAGAAGAGGCACAGCAAGAACGCGTATTACGAGCTGATGAGGGAAGTGCTCGGCGAAAACACTTATTACAAGGAAATTTCCACACCGGTAGCCAACCGGTCGGCGCATGCGCGAGGCACGACTTGGAACTAAGAGATGGACTCGCTTGGAGTCAGGGTCGATGCGTCAGGGACGCGAGGTGTGAGTGAATTGTGCCACATAAAAAATGCGTGTTGCACCTCAAATGCTCGCCAATATCGCATAGCTTTCACCGAATATTCCGTGCTCGATTTGAGACACAATCACCGTCGAGAGAGATTGCTAAAACGCATGGAAAATGTCTGAAGATTTGAAGGTCGAAGCTACCATCGCCCAGTCGAGCAATCGGAATGGCGAGGGCGGCAATGCGAGATCTGGCCAGTCACAAGCTTCAACTGGCCTACGTCCGATTGATCGCTTCAATAGCGATGAGCGTATCGCCAGGATCGTACCGGACACGGATGCCGGCGCAGTGGCGTCTTACTGTTCAAGGTTCGCTCGCGACTTCCTGGACGCCAACCTGTACTTCTGCTCAGCGAAGTTCACCGTGGCTCGCGGCGGCAAGGTCAAGGCCTTGGATCAGGCGTTCCGAGACGCCGAAGCATGGTTTGAAGTGGCGTTGGCCGATTTCTCAGAAAGGAAGCAGTTCGAGTTCCCCCTTGCATACCTTGATGTACCTGTGAAGGTGACGCATCAACTGGCTGGTCGCCTTCTTCGTACAGTGAGGCTCTATGACAGGCTCTTTGCGGCGACGACTTTTTGCACCGCCGCCGGATCGGTGACAGGCGAGGAGCGAGAGAACGTTCTTATTAATGCCGCCAAACAGCTCTCACAGATCCACCTGCTCTGCATTCCCGACAACGACCGCTTCGATCGCGACGGCAATCGGACCCAATCAGCCAACGAATCCAAGGAGTGACATGGACATCCGCGAAATCCAGAAGATGCACCAACAGTATGCACAGGCGCCCATCACCATCGACATGGATCCGACAAATGTACAGGTCCTAAGCGCTTCCTCGGGCGATTCCAGTCCGGCAAGCCCGGGCTCATTGGTACGCTCGGCCAGAAAGGCGGTCAACGACAATGTAAAAATCGTCGGGATCATCGCGCTTGTCGCGATGGTCTCACTTCCCGTCGGCATGATGCTGGCGTCCACAAAGAAACGTCCCGATCTCGCGCCGCCAGCTTCTGCGCCCGCCCAGTCCGTCGCCGCCGCATCCAAGGAATCTCCCGCGCCAGATGCCACCGAGCGCGTGCAATGGCCAGAAAGGCCCGGCGTAGCCTCGGCTGCCGCAGCGCCACTGCCGGTGGCCGCACAGAAGGACCCACGCGCTGTCGAACGAGCACAACAGCCGAGTAGCCCAAGAGAGACCCACAAGGCGGCCATGGCGCCGCGGCCCACTGCGCCGCAACCAGTCAAGGCCGAGGCTGCTGCCACCGACATCAAACTCTTCTGAGATACAACCATGAACCCGAGTCTGCAATTCAGTGTTCTCCAGGCCGGCTTCACCGTGCATGGTGATATCGTTAGTGATCAAGGCATGACCTGCCTGGGGTTCATTGACGGGAGCATCTCCAGCACCAGCGGTCTGGTTCACATCGCAAAGGGATGTGTCGTCCGGGGCGACGTCGAAGGCGAACATATCGTGTTGGACGGTACCGTGGAAGGGAGCGTAAGGGCTCGATCGTCCCTGCTTCTCAATGGTCGTGCCAAGGGCCGCATTCTCTACGGCGGCACGATCCGGCTGGGCGGGGGTGCCGATCTGGAGGGCGTGACCCTTTCGCGCGCCTCGCTTCTGCCGCACTCGGACAAGGCCCCGGCAGCTGAGCCCGCCCCCACTCCACAGGCCGCGCCAATATCATGATATTGACTTGTCAGCGGAAAGGTAGGGTATCGGACCCTCTCTTTCAACAAAAAAAGCCCGGCATTGCCGGGCTTTTCCTTTAACCGAGACGTTTCAGACTCACTAACTCAGCTTGAGTGAACACGCTCGGAAACGAGATCCAAGGGTAGAAGATGCCCCGCTCTAAGTTCACGAATGAGATGTACGGCAGATGGCCCGATAGCTGGCATCGAAAGACTCGGCGCTTCCGATCGGCGCCGCGCACCTCATAGTGCCCGCCATGTGAAAGCTCGAAGGACACAGAGCGCTGTCGGAAGGATGCCGTCGCCTCTGAGCCACGCGCGAAACGCTGGTCCATCCATTCGTCATACCCAAGCGGAATCGCCTTGACTGCAACCTCTCTCCTCCACTCATCAAACAACTCTACAAAGCGCTCCTTCTCAAGACTGGCAATCTCGATCCGCTGTTGCATAAATGCTCCAGGACTCGTTGCCGTCCAACGGTCACTGCCCGCCTACGCGCAATGCACCAGCCGATCAATAACGTACCCTCCTTGGCGGTTGACTCGAAAACAGACATGGCAACAAGAATGAAAAGCCCCGGTCGTGACCGGGGCAGAAAAGCCTACCACGGCCACTTCCTCCTCACGGAATGGGAAGTGGCCGCATCAGGCTGATTTTAAGGACCTCACCAACCTGGTGGCTGCCGAGACGGATGTTAAGCAATGAGCTCCAACGCCCCGTCCCATGCCCGCTGCTTGAGAAACGCCCCGGCGCCGAACCATGCCGAGTCAAGCCGGTTGCCGGCACTGCGCGCACGTTGCTGGTGATCGACATACTCGGTCACGCTGTTCACCAGCCCCCAGGCAGTGCCTGCGGCCGATTCGAGTGTCGAGCCGCGGCCCGCACCCTGGAACAGATTCATCACGGCTTTGAATCCGCGCTCGTTCACCTTGTTGGCATCCACCGTCTCCGGCTTCGCCCACGAGTAAGTAAACAGGCGCTCGAAGAAGCGCTCAGACTCAGCGCTGCTGACCTTTCGGCTCGCCAGCTCATGCATTCGCACCATGAAGCCGTCCCAGGACGAGATGGCAATGCCCAACTCGTCCTTGACGGCACGCGGATCGAACTGACTGCGGTGCGGAACCTTGACGGCACCCCGGTTCGCACCAACAGCAATCTGCAGCGTGTTGTTGCAGACGACTCGGACCGAGGTGAACTGCGCTGTGGTGGCAAGCGTGCCATCGCAAGCGGTAGCCAGCAGCAGGTAGCCGCGAACTTCGTCACCGCCCGCCAGGGAAGTCGCCTGCCCCGTGCGCGCGAGCGCCCAGAGCTTACGGCCCTCCTTCAGCACGCCGGCGGTTTCCAGCTGGTAGCCGCCGACCTCGGTGAGATCCCGATAGAACTCCAGAATTTCAGCGGGTTGCACCACCTGATAGCGCTTCGAGACGGTCGACAATGGCTTCTTGGTGTCCGAGCGGTACAGCACCTTCTGTTCCGGGAACGACTGGATGGGGTCCAGATCGTGCGAACCAATGCGGTACATCACATCGGTCTCCTCAATGCGCCAGTTCATGCCGGCGCGTTCTGCCCAGACTTCAAGCGGCTGGTTCGGGGCCAACTGGTTGCCCAGTCCGTGCCACGGGGTTGCGCCGACGTATGCCATGGTTTCTACGAGATGCATGGATTGCTCCTAAATAGGGATGGTGCGAGCGCGGCCAGGCGGCCGGTCGCAAGGGGATAAGGGGAAATGACTGTTGGTCGCAGCAGGCGCTCGCCTGATGCTGGGATGGCGATGCACTGCCGTTGCTACAGCGGAAAAGGGAAGCGTTGCATGTGGGAATCGTGTGAATCCCACGGGCCATTCCCACAGGGAGCGGTCCCTGTGGGAAGGTTCAAGAAATGGCCGGCGTACCGGCGTTGGGGTCGATGCGTCAGAGACGCGGGTGAAACTGTGTTGGGACTGAATCGGTTCAGTACGAACACCGCTTCCGGTAAGGCAAGACTACTATGCAACGAGGTGTCGTGGACCGTCGAAAGCTCGCGATTTCGTTGGACGTTTTGAAGAAAAGAGCCCCCAGCCAGTGGCTGGGGGAGATACAAGGGATCAAGCGGCAAGCGCCAGCGGCGTGGCAATCTGCGCCAGACGAGCACGCGCATACGACAGGGTGCCGTCCTTCGCGCGTAACCGGCGCGAGCAGCCCTTGCGAGGGTCGCGGAGACGGTACTCGCGCGCACCACCGCGTGGCAGATCGACGATCTCCGAGAAGCCCTCGGCAATACAAAAGTCGACGTACTCACGGCCATTCATGACCTGGCCAGTCTCGATGCGCCAGCTCGCGGCCTCCGCACGCTGGCAGGCTTCCACGAGGTCTCGCTCGGCATTGCGCTGCGCCTTTTCGGCCAGCGCCTGGTGTTCCCACTCGCGCTGCTCGTCGGCAGAGAACCCGCACAACTCGAAGAGCCGGCGCCGGCGGACCGCCGCCGAGCATTGCAGGAGATCGACGTCGAGTTCGTCGCGCAGGGCGCGCTTGGAATCGGCATTCCAGTCCTTGGGGTTGTCGAACACCTTCAGGAGCTTCGCGATGTCACGCTGCAGGACCGCCAGGGCGACCTCATTTGGCCAATCGAAACTCGTCGAGACGCGGGTGTGCACCGCACGGCGAGCGATGTCGTCGAAACGACGCTGGCTAATCAGCAGGGCTTCGCGATCGGCCTTGGCCTTGTCCATCGTGGCGTGGAACTGCCGCTGCGTGATCAAGTGATGCATCCGCGCCGCCAGGCCCGAGACCGGTCGTGAGGCCTCCCCTTCCGGCTGCTTGCGCAGCGGCTCGGCCAGCGCTGGCAGAATGCCATGTTCGAACAAGGCATCATCAACCTGGACGTAGCTGCAATCACCCGGCAGACCTCGCATGATGGCAACGAGCCGCGGGGCATTCGTCGAGGTGATCTCCAGCCTGGCATGGCGCATGGCGTCACACAGGCCTTGCAGCTGCGCAGGCGCCAACGCACCACGCAGCGCGGGCACGTGGATCAGCGGCTGCAGCCAGCTCACATCGTTTGCCCCGACCTCGGCACTCTCGCGGTAGGCGTTCACCACGCATTCGCGAAGCTTCTCACCCCGCAAGAGTGCATACGCAACATGGATTTCGTGTCGGCCATTCGGGCTGGCATTGGGCGCGTATAGCGGGCCGTTGATGCCGTAGCCGAAGCGACGATGAAATTCCGAACGCACAAACTCGGCGATACCGAATTGCCCCGTCTCCTCGAACAAGTCCGCAGTCCGGAACAGAGGGCCGGCATCGCCTTGGGACAGGTCGATGGCCTCCTCGGGAAAGTGTGCCAGACGACCGGCGGCCATCACCGCACCCCACGCGGACCGGCTCATGTCCTGCGGGCGGAGAATTCTGCCGTCTGTTCGCACAATGTATCGGTCGATCTCTTCGAGAATCAGAGTGAGGATGGAGCGCGCCGTGCCAACGGGGCGAACCGCAAACGCGCCAGATTTGAGGCGCAGTACCGGGATGGCGCCGCGTTCGATGTGGCGCAGCGCGATCTCCTCGACGCGAGGGACAGCGCGGCCGGCACGGTCCCGATTGAGATGTTCGAGCACGCCAGCGAGGGTCGTGCGCGTTTCGGCCCGCTGGGAGCCAATCGAAATGACATACATGGTGTGCTCCGATGACGGAGCACGCCCCACCCGGGGGACGTGCCCCGAGTAGGTGAGAGAAAACAAAAAACGCACCCGAAGGTGCGTTCAAAGCGGTGAGCCGACGAATCGGCTCCTGAGATTGGCTGGCTGCGGCGAGGATCTGTCAGCCGTTGCGATCCAGATCGCGGAGCCTGCGCGAACGATCCGCGTTGCGCAGAACCCAAAGGAAAAAGCCTGCAATGCCCAATCCGAACACCAAAACAAATGGACCAAACATCACTTTTCTCCTTTCAAGAATGCGGCGCCGATGGCCAATAGTACCCCAGCCACGACCGCAAGGCACGCACAGTTGAGAACGGTCGTGACGGACCAACCTGGCCGGCCAGACGCGTAACCTACGAAGCCGACGACCGCAGCTGCGGACAACGTGTGACAGTACCGGCCATAGGCCTGCAGCTGATCTTTCGTCGGGTCGCGAAATGCTTCGGCAATGCGCTTTAGCCACGATTCGGTGATGGCGTGTTGCATGTCCAATCGATAGCTCGCGGCCTCAATATGGAGCATGGGGACTGCCTCGCCCTTGTACTGCGCGACGATGGCATATCCTTCACCGGCGTCCTCGGCAGCCGAAACACGCGATGTCATCCGCTTGGGCAATTCGACCATCTCGTCCTTGTGCAAGGTCGCAAAGCCGGTCGTTTCCTCTCCTGACGTCGAGGTGAAGGTGACTTTGATAAGGCGGCTCATGTATTGCCCCATCAATCACGTCGCCCAGCCACCACGCGAAGCGTGGCAACCAGGTTGGCGTAGCCTTGCTCGCTGGCCAGCGACTCAACGCTAACAGCATTGTCACGACCACCAGTGAGGTCGTTGCGGCCGCGACAGGTCCGGTAGGACATGAGCACCCCGCCTTCCGCGCCGGCAGGATGTTGGATCTCCACGAGCAGCGAATCGGTGTGCAAGGCGAACACGTCGACGTCACGACGACGCTGACGATGCTCGCGAATGGTGAAATCACGCGGACGCAGGGCCATGTCGCCGGCGACCCGACGCAGCATGCGGCAAGCATCCTGGCGAATTGTCTGGCAGGCGGCGGCGTTGGTCGATTGACTGGTAAATGATTTGGGAAGTTTCATGGAGGTCTCGAAGTTGCAACGGGACATCCCTTCCCTACGGGACGAGTGTCCCGCAATGGGTGGGCCCGGCGATGCCGGACAGTGGGTCGATGCGTCGGTGACGCGGGTGAAAACGGCTTACCTAACCCACGAGGGTTGGGGAAGCCTTCTCGGCCGTCGAGGGGAATCCGGAATGTGGAAGCCCCACGCGGGGGCTCCGCGCGGGGGAAAGTTGAAGAAGGAATGCGGTTCCTGAGGGAACCAGTCAGCGGGTCAGGCGGTATCCGCTGCCGCTGGAAACCAAATACAGACGCTCGCCAGAGACAAACTTCTGATCGGCGCCCTGCGTCACGACGACTTGTCGGCCACTGTCCGTGCGGACGATGACTTCGAAGCCGTCGCTTTTCGACAGCTGCGTGGCGGCAACCTGGCCAATCACGCCCGCTGCCGTGCCCGAAAGCGCGCCAGCGATATAGCGGCCGTCACCGTTGCCGATGACACGGGCGCCCAGTACGGCCCCGACCAACGTGCTAAGGATGGCCGGCACGCCGGAGCTGGCGGAAAGGATGCTGTCGCCCGCGATGGTGACATTGCGTACACGCACAACGGTCACTTGCTCGGCAGAACCCATACGCATGGAATCGGAGCCATGGTAGACGTTCGGCGAAGCCTGGGCAGCGCAACCGGTGATCGCGCTAACAACAGCAAACAGCAGGAAGAAACGCTTGAACATGATGGCCTCAAATAAAAATGGGCCAACATGCCTACGGGCAGGAAGGCCCGTAGGTGGGGAAAGAGATGTCCGGCTATACAACCGGGAGGTCGATGCGTCTGAGACGCGGTAGGTGCTGCAATGGTAGCAGGCTTTCCGCGCGAAGCGCAAAGAAAAAGCCCCCGACAAACGTCGAGGGCGGGTGCAGGAATGAGGGCGATCCACTCACTTCGCCTTGGCTCGGTTTCGTGACTGATTTGCCGACACGTCGTAGCCGAAGCGTAGCCATGCGGCCGGGTCAATGGGCAGAGGATTCGTTCGCCCCATCGCGAGGTTCACAAACACGCCGTGGTACCTAAGCGTGCCCGTGCGAAACAGCGTCCACAGCAGGTTGTACGCTTGCACCGCGATCGCCTGATTGATGACCAACGACTGCTTGCGCAGAGCGTCAGCCATCGAACAGGACGGCGCCGTGTCAGCCTTATCGCCTTTTGGATCCAACAATTCCGGGAAGAGGTCGCCCACATGGGGCAAACGCTCCGCAGCTTTGCCTCGGACCCGGCCAAGGATGACCTGACCACTATCCGATTCATTGCCGCAGTCAAGGTAGTATCCTCCGGTCCCGCGCTGCATCGCCCCAAGGATCGCCTTGCGGGCGGCACGCGTGTCGACACAGCCGACGACCAGGTCACAGTCGAAGCGATCCTTTGCTCCGATGCGCCGGGTCCTAGCGTCCCAGCGCGTTCCCATCAAATTGTTGAGCCGGTTCACCAACAGCGTGGCCTTGTACTGGCCCACGTCCACCGGATAGAACCCCTGGCGCCCGACGTTTGTCTGGCTCACCGTGTCGTCGTCGTACACCGTGCAGTCGATCCCCCCAGGGTGACCCAGCTCCACCATTGCGTGGTGGAGGCGGGCCAGATTTGGAAGGATCGCGCTGCCGGTGCCGCCGGCGCCCACTACCGCCACGCGCCATGGCCGGGCGGCCATGTCAGCGGGAATGCGATGCTCGAGCGTCATGCTGCCTCCGTCTCGTTAAGCGCGGCACGCGCAGCGAAGTGCCACGCGTCGGGAACGCTGTGCACAAGGTCGATAATGCCCTTTGCACAGAGCCGCAGCACCATCGTCGGATTCGGCGAGCCACAGTTCCCGATCACGAACGCAAACTTCACGTCGTGACGGTCATCCGTATCGTCGGTTCGAGAGAACCCGGCCTGAAAGGCGCCGTGCGAGTGGCAGTCGAGAACCAGGACATCGCCCTCGTCCAGCGGCGGCCGGTCGTACCGCAAATGCGAGGCACTGTGCTCGATAAGATGGACCGGGACCAGCCGGAACGCCGCAGAAGCGGCATTCCAGACAATCCACGCCATCGTCTCCTTGGGCATTGCCTCACGCGCCATCCGTGCAAAGTGGCCGATCAGATCGGCCGGAATGCGCCCGCACCGCAGCTCGGTGGCTTCGCTGACGGTACCGTAGGGCACTGCCGTGCGATGCTGATACGAGCCCAGGCAGCGGACCACACGCAGCCAGGGCCGCAGGATCTCGAGGAACACACCATTCGCCGCGATGAGCAGTCGCTCACCCGGCTGCTCCATGGGCATCACCTTCGACATACGGGGCACCATGACGGAAGGAAAAGACTGTTGAAGGACTGCGTCAGCCGGATGCATCAGGATTTATCCAGTTTGCCGGCGATCAGATCGGCCAGCGTGAGTTTCATGGGAATGAGGACGTGCTTCGGATACTCGGGAAATTTCCCGTCGAGCATGTCCTGCCAGAAGGCATAGGCACCGCGCTTGTCATTCACGCGCTTGCCGCCTACGTTGGGATGGGTGAAGGCCGAATTGAAGAAGCCAGCCTCCCAACCGTCGATCGAGGCCACATCAATCTGCTTGGGCACGTGTGCCGAGCCGATGCAGATCTTTCCGCGGTCCCAGGTGTTGAAGTACGGCGGCTCGAACAAGGCAGTGCCCGGCACCGGCCGCTCGTCGCCTCGCAGCGCAAAGACAGCGAAGCCCGACTGTGAAGCCTGAAACACTAGCCCCGGATGCGGTACCACAGCGCTGCGCTTACCCAACTCCTTGCAGGAGAAGAACACGCGGCGCATTGCAGGCGGGCACCACCATGTGACCGCGCTGGGACTGATCGAAAGCACGTTGGGGGTGAGGAACTCGCCCTTGGGGAGCGAGGCCTGGGCCACTTCACGTACGGCATGAATCAGCGCCATGCGGTTGAGTGGCGAACCGGCACCGATCACGGGTTTCCCCTCGCGGTCTGGCTCGACACGATGGGCCGTGGCATAGGTGAACTGCCCGGGACCCTGCCCATAAAACAAAATGGCCCCCTGGAGGGCCACCTCATGCGACCGCGATGCGGTCAGGATGCTGGCCATGTGGCCTCCTTTCAAATGAAATGCCCAAGCACCCGATCCAATACGGCGATCAACTTGAGCGTGTCTTCGAGAATGGCGTACTGCGCCAGGATGGATGCTCGCTTCCCGGCGAGCGGGATGAAGCATTGGAAGTACGTCGCATAGCCACCGTTGTTGGCACACTCGAAATGATCGTCGAGTACCTCACCAACATAGTCGCTGTGCTCAAAGGCGATGGTTGCCGCGGAATAGGCCGGCTCGGCCCACTGGGCGTCCTTGAGCAACGTTGCTTTACCCATGCGGCTGAGCGCCAGATCGAGATCCGCCAGTGCGCCACACAGGCTGCCACGCCAGTCGTTAGCGCCGAGACGCGCCAGCTCACGCAGCTTGCGACGGCTCAGCAGCGACAGCTTCTGGTCCTTCTGGGCCCACTGCCACTTGGGCAACGCTTCGTCCGGCGCCAGTTCTGCCCGCACAACCGAAGGCAAATATCGGTCGATATCTGGATCGTCCTCGCCGAACCGCTCCTTGAGCTGCTCGCGCGCCTCGTCGTCATCGGTTAGCGGTTCAAAATCCCAATGCCATCGCGCGAACATGTCGAGCAGATCGTCCGGGGTCCGTATGTGCAGGGACTTCATCGCAGCGGCCCGGATGAGATGGAACGTCATGAACACCAACGACGGGTGCAGGTGGCGTAAAGCCGCCGCGCGTGCCTCCGTGAGCGTATAGACGGTTTCCTCTTCCAGCCGGATGCCGAGGTAGAGCGCCGACGTTTCCTGCATGTCGAAGCCAAACTCGGAAATCTCATGCTCGACCGCCACGTGATCGATCAATGTGAAATCGAAGCTGAGTGCCTTCGTCTTGGGCATGCGCGGCGCAAGCCAGCCGTGGAGCGCCTGGGCAAAAGCATCCCCGGCGCCCGTTGGCGTCGACACATGCTCCGCATCGAGAAGCCCAGCGCGGAACTGTGCGATAACCAACTCCTGCACATCGATTTCGTCACCGTAGCTCAGTTGCGCGGTCGCGGGAATGCCCACGGGAACCGTGGGAACCGTCAGAAAATCATGGGCAGGTCGACGTCGGGCAGTGCAATGCTGTCGCGACGGGACCCAGGCTGGTTGTCCCGCATCGTGCTCAGGAACAAACGACCGAGGATCGAACAGCATTGTTGGGTCTCCTCAGAATGTAAAAAAACCGCCCTTTCGGGCGGCTCCATGTTGGATGTCTGGAACTGTCCCGTGGACAGCGCCTTCATCAGATCAGATTTGCGCATGGGCGCCCTTCGCGCCGGCAGCGCGAACGAACGTGTAGCGCGCCACTTCGCCCTTGTGCTCGGGGCCGTCCACCGCGGCGGTGGTCAGCTCCGGGTACTGGGCGGAATAGACGTCGCGCACCTGATCCGGCGTGAACGTCGGACCGGGATCCATGAGCGTCATGCCGTTGTACGAAAACTCACGCGTGAGCTTCTTGACCTCGATAGCCATGGCGCCCTCCTTAAAGCAGATCGGCAAGGTTGGTGCCAAGCGGCTCGGCGGGCTGCGCAGGCTCGGCTTTCGCCTCATTGCCCGGCTTTGCGTCACCTTCCCCGTCCTCGCCATCCTCATCGTTGGCATCGGCTTCCGATGAAGTGGACGTGGGTGAGGCCTTGATCAGCGCCTTCGTCGCCTTGGCCGACTGCGTTGACTTAGCCGCATCCAGAATCGACTTCGTGGCCTCCGCCTGCTCGGCCAGAGACCGGTGCGCGTCGGTGACTGTGGAAACGGCGTCAGCAAAGCCGGCATCCAGCTCCGCCGGCGATGCGGACAGCGCCAGAGGCGTCGCGAGCGCACCATCGGTCGGGTTCTTGACGACTGGCACCACGACAACAGACATCATGTCGCCCTGCATGGTGAGGGTGAGCACGACCTTTTCGCTCGCGCGAACGAGCGGAACGAGTTCCGAGAACATGGAGATATCCTAAAGAGTGAAATGAATAGAAGAGGCGCACGCGGCGCCTCATGAAAGGTGAATCAGAAGCAAAGGACCTTGGGGACCTTGCCGGTGTAATCGAAGCCCTCCACCTTCAGGAGCGCCTCCACCACTTCGGCCTTGGATTGATTGAAGAGCTTGGCGAACTTGTCGCCCATGGCCTTCCGGATACCGAGTTCATCGGCCAGCACCTTCATCTCGGACTTGGTCAGCATGTCCAGGAAATCCTTGGACTTCTGGAGATTCCAGTGCTGACGCAGGTCGAGCTTGTGGAACTTGCACAGCGCCACGAGGTGGCTCACGTCCAGTCCTTCGATGGCGGCGACCGTCAACCCAAGGGTCAGGTTCTGGCGCCTGTCGTCGGGCAGATCGGCAACGAGTGAGAGGTTCTTGGCCAGGTCCGACGAAGATGCCTTGTCGATCATGACCTTCTCAAACACCCTGCCCATTGCATCGGCCTTGATCTCACGGGCCAGCCCTGTCAACGAGATCGCCACCAGATAGCTGTTAGCTACCAACGGATCGCGCGCAACCTCGCGCCGCAGGGCCAGTCGCCAAATGCCCGTGCGATAGGCCTTCACCCTCTCAGACTCGCTGATGGAGGTAACAGGCTTCTCGGTGGCACCGGCTGCCTTCTGGCCCTTGTCTGTCGAACCCGGCTTAACACTGGCCGATGGCTTCGACGCGCCCACTTTCGCGTCGCGCTCCGCCTTCAGCCGCGCGGCAACCTTCTTCTGGTTGCACGCGGTGTCAAAGCACTGGCCGCCGAACACACGCCCGAGGGAATCGGGCAGGCCGCTTACCGCGGCGCCGAAGTTCCCGCAGCCATGGCAGGCTTTCGCCTGCTCCTCACCGACGCCGGTCGGACCTTCCACCACCAGCTGTACGCGGGTGTGGTTATCGCCGGGTCGAACGATGCGGACGACTTGGTATTCGTCCCTGAGCCCGTAGGCAATGCCTTCGAGCTTTTTCTCGGTCTTCTCGGTGTAGCAGGTGCGGTTGGTGCAATTGCCGGTGGCAATGGCTTCGCCGAACATCTCCGTCTGCAACGACGAGTTGTACGTGCAGGCCGCGCAATCGGTCTTGTCGAAGATGGCCCGTTCCAGGCTGCACGCGGCGGCCTCGATGGTCTTCTTCAACTCCGAGACGGCCTTCTTCTCGCTGATGATCACGGGCAGGAGCTTGTCCTGGGTGGGCTTGGCGAGCGTCGCAAGCAGTTCGGCGTGGCCGAGCTGGATCTTGCGCTCGTTGAGTGCAACCTGAACGTCCGGGCTGCAGTTCATGAGCGCGAGGCGCTTGTCGAGTGTGGAGCGCGACCAGCCAAGCAACCTGGCGGCCTCGTCGCGATCCCCTTTGCAGTGGCCGACGATCTTGGAAGCGGCAGCCGCCTCCTCGGAGGGCGACATGTTGGCACG
This sequence comes from Cupriavidus numazuensis, assembly GCF_905397435.1. GTDB lineage: Bacteria > Pseudomonadota > Gammaproteobacteria > Burkholderiales > Burkholderiaceae > Cupriavidus > Cupriavidus numazuensis. Next base: position 23,229 of record NZ_CAJPVI010000064.1, on the reverse strand, counting down.
CTGGGCGTTCTCGATGAGCGCCGCGCGATCGGCCTCCTCGTCGGTCATTTCCTTGACGAGCACCGGGATCTCCCAGTCCACGCCGTGGGCGTCCTGTGCGCCGCGGAAGCGGCGCTCGCCGGCGATGAGTTCAAACTCGAACTCTTCGTCTTCGATGGGACGGATCAGGATGGGCTGATAAACACCGCCGGCCCGGATGGACTCGGTGATTTCCGCCATTTCGACAGAATCGAAGTACGTGCGCGGGTTGCGGCCGGTACGGATCTTGCGCAGGGCTACAGCAGATGGATATTGCATTGTGGGTTCTCCGAAACGGAATGGGGAACCCGTAGCCGCACCGGGAACGTGGTTCCCGATGGGATGGAAGGACAGACTGGCAAGCTATGCCAGTGGCCACCGAACTGCAAAAATTGGCACCTTGCGGTGCGGGGTCGATGCGTCAGCGACGCGGAATGTGACACAAGAATACCTGACGGAGCGCTGTCCGATCAAGTATCGACTGGTGGCACTCAGAACAACGCCAGCTGGTCGTCGGGTACAAAGGCACGCAACGACGGCGTAACCGCTTTGGGTTCCATCAGGAGCTGCAGCAACAGTGCGTCCTGGTCCTCCGCATTGGTAGGCGCGGTGGCCACCGGGACGGCCGAAGGCACGAAGACGTCCTCGTCGGTATCGCGTTCGCGCGCACGCTTTGCTCGCAGGCGTGCCCCCCACCCTCCCAGGATATGGGCGGGGGTGAACCAGGTTCCCCACGTCTCGCCCGACAAGCCATTGCCGTGCACGACGATCGCGGGAATATGCAATATAGAGAGCTGCAGGTACGTCATGTGGGCGCACCGCGGATCGATGTCGATGCACGTGGCATGCATGGACTGCTGGTAGTTTCGCCCGGCGTCGTGCAGGGCGTCGGCTACCGCGATCACCATGCCGCCGGCGCCGCAAGCGGGCTCCATCACCGTCACGAAGCCGTCGCGCTCGACGTAGGGATTTCCATCACCGACGTTGATTGCGGCCATCATGCGGGAGATACAGTACGGCGTGAAGAACTGACCAGCCCGGCTGTTGCCCAACTCAAGCATCATGTAGGTCTGGCCAAGGATGTCGGCGAGGCCGTCCCCGTGCGGTACCAGCTGCTGCACGCGGTCCTCGAACGTCATCGTCAACGCCCCCAGCATTTGGGCGAAGCGCTGCAGGTCGTCGCGCTCATACTTGCGCGCGATCTCCAGGTAGCGCTTCTCTCGATCGTCGAAGTTGTGACGGTCGACCGCATTGCTGATGGCGAGCGCCGACATTTCCACAAAGTCCGAGAACACATCGTTCGTGGAATGGCGATAGCCGAACTCTTTAAACAGCGCGAGCAGTTCCTTGTGTGGCTCGCTGGCGTGCGCATGCACCTTGCGTTGGGCGGCCCGGCTCATGGACGCACCTCACGCAGAAATGGGTACGCATAGACTTCCCGACCGGTCGGGTGAATGGATTTTTGGGACATGTTCTGGCGAATGAGAGCCAGGACGCGCCCTACCGGGGAGCATCCCGGCCAGGGTGAAATGAAGACCGCGCGAACCGAAGTGGTTCGCGCGGGGAAGACGGTCAGTTCAGACCGTAGTAGATATTGCTGAGCAGGATCGGCTCGCTCGCAGCATGAAGCTTGAAGCCGGCAAGGTTCCGGCTCAACCATGCGGCAGCGAGCGCGTTCGTGAGGCCTTCGTTCCGGTACGTGTCGTCGCGATGGCGCTGCCACAAAAGCGCGTGATGCGCTTCATGAGCCGCTGCCGCTATGCGGAAGGCAGCGGTTGCGTCGAGATTGGGCAGCTCGATCTCTGGCGGGAAGACTTTCGGTTCCACGCAAAAGGGAATACTGCCAAGCCTGAGGCTGCCTGTTGCCGAAGCAAGGAAAGTCCCCCACTTTGAGCAGCGTTTGGTCGAGCGCGCACGGCTTCGACGATGAGATTCTCGTCACCGAGGATGTCGCGCACAACATTGACTGCGGTCCATTGGGCTTGCATGGCGAAACTCCAGACAGAGTGCGCGGAAAGCCCATCCCGTGCGGGAGGGTATCCCGCACGGGTGAAGTAAAAGTGGTGGTCAGCCTTCAGGCTGGATCAGACAGTTGTGTGAACCTGGAGAGAACCCACGCGCAGACCACGGCGAGGCCGAGGGTCACGCACGAGCCAAGTTGCATGGCGAGCAGGGGGAGATTCACCGTGGTGACGGTGAAGAACAGCGCAACGAACAGAATGGCGACCAGCGCAGCAGTGGCGATGGCGGTTTCACGGGCGTGAATGACAGGCATGATGGCTCCAAAAAATGGAGCCATGCCCCATGGGGACAAAGCCCCAATGGGTGAATGAAAAGCAAATGGCCGGTACGCCGGCAGGTGTCGATGCGCAGAAGCGCGGGAAATCGGACGAATGTTATCGCGCTTGACCCGCGCGTGACAAGACTCCTGCCTTCCTCGCCTGCCGGCTTGCCGCGCGCAGTCGGTTGATGACGGCCCAGCGCCGTTGTTCGACCTCTTCCGGATTTTCGAGGTTGGAGTGATCGAGCACGGGACCATCGTCCCCGATAGGTTTGTAGTCAGCCGGCAGCTTTCCTTCTTCCTTCAGCTTGGCGGTCTGCAGCATTGACAACCCGTGACTGGTCTCGCTGATTGCGACATAGTCCCAGCGCGTCGGTACCGCGGCCTCGGAAAACCATGCCTCGCCCTCTCCCTGCGCCACCAGCGCCACAACGTCATAGATGGTGCCTGCGGCGGTTGGGACCGCACGCACCTCGAAGCGCAGCACTTCCGGGCGCGGGCGCCAGAACACGCGGTCCAGATAGCGTTTGAACGTGAAGGCATCCAGTGTCGCGACGTCTCGGTATGAGGGGTCGCCAAGGGGAATGAACTCGCGTTCGTCCCTCGGTCGGGTGCCGAGGGATACCTCGCGGATGCCGGTTTGAAGGCTAGAAGACATGGAATTTCCCGGAAAGATGGCCGAAATCATATAGCTTTCGGGCTAAATGCAGTACGGATTCGCGCCGACAATAGTCAGGCGAGCCGCCTGCCTTGACTTTACCGTGGCGCCGGTATCTTGGCCTTAGACCAACCCGTTTCTCGCTGCCATGCGATTTACTCGCTTCGACCGCCACACGCCCATCGACTTCAACGCCCGGCGCCAGGCCGCTTTCGCCCGCAAGCAGCAGCGTGAGCGCGACCGCTACCCGTTATTTCCGGAGCACGTGGCCAGCGAGCAGCATTCAGCCGATGACGAGCTGAGCCGCAGGCAGCAACGCTCGGAAAGAATCGAGTGCAGTCGGCGCGCGCTCGAAGCGCGCTTCTGGCGTAAGGCGCGTACCCGATTCTTCTCGTTGCCCGAGCCGGTCAAAGCCGAGATCCGCGCGAAGTGGCTGGCGTGGCCCGGCCCGACCACCGCAGGATACTTACATCGTCGACGAGCTGAGCGGCGACCGCGCACGCCGGGTGGCGGCCGCCGATGCCAAGACGGCCGCGATCCGCCATCGTGTATGGGCATCGATGCCGCATCAGACCTCGCTGGAGATCGCCTGATGCTCCCCACCGACGAACAGGAAGCCGTGGTCAGCGCGGTCCGGGGCGGCGGCGCGCTCAAGGTAAAGGCATACGCCGGCGCGGGCAAGACGTCCACGCTGCGGCTGGCGGCCGAGGCGCGGGGCCGGGCCCGCGGCCTCTACCTGGCGTTCAACAAGGACATTGCCACCGATGCGGCACGCAAGTTCCCATCCAACACGCGCTGCCGCACGGTCCATTCCATCGCCTATGGCGCCACCCGACCGGAGATCACCCGCAAGCTCAAGAGCCCGGTTGAGCCGCCTCACCAGCTCGCCTTACGCTATGGGCTTGGCCCGATGCGTTTGCCCACGTCGATCGGCAAGGACCTGGAGCTGAGCGGGAGCCAGGTCGCACGCATGGTCATGGATGGCGCCGCGCGGTTCTGCCGCTCCGCACAGCCCGAGCCGCTCGCTTGGCACATTCCCGTAGAGCCGATCATCAAAGAGGACGAGGTCGAGCATCTGCGCGAGGCGCTGCTCCCATTCGTGCGGCGCTTGTGGCAGGAATACTGCGATCCGGCCGCCGCCTCCGCCATCACGCACGACGTCTACGTCAAACTCTGGCAGCGAAGCCGCCCAACGATCGGCGCGGACTTCATCCTGTTCGATGAGGCCCAGGATGCTGACGGCCTCATGCTCTCGGTTCTTCGCGCGCAGCCATCGCAGGTGATCTACGTCGGCGATCCTTACCAGCAGATCTACGAGTGGCGCGGGGCCATCAATGCGATGGAACACATCAAGGCGCCCGAACGCGCGCTAACCGAATCGTTCCGGTTCGGTCCGGCCATCGCCCAGTTGGCCAGCCGCGTGCTGCGCCTGATGGACGAGGAGGTCCCGGTCCGTGGGCAGGACCATATCGAGTCGAGAATTCTGCACGATTCGACACCCGGACATGACCGCTTCGACGCCATCCTCTGCCGCAAGAACGCCACCGTGCTGACGCATTTGGCCTCAGGGGTTGGCCGGGGCGACCGCGTGGCGGTAAGGGCAAACGTCGATGAACTGAAGGCATTCGCCGATGGCGCCGAGCGCCTCATGCGTGGCGAGCGCATTGGGTATCCAGCCTCCCTCGCCCTGTTTGAGACGTGGGACGAAGTTCAGGAATACGCCGAATCGTTCGCCGGACGTGACCTCAAGCCGCTGGTGACGCTGATCGATAGCGAAGGTGTGGACTACCTGCGGCTGATTCTCTCGCGCGTCGCGCCGGAAACCGAAGCCGACTACATCGTCAGCACGGTCCACCGGGCCAAGGGGCTGGAATGGGGCCGCGTGCATCTCGCCGGCGACTTCAAGTTCAAGACCAACGACGAGGGCGACCTCTCGATGAGTCCGGAAGAGATGCGCCTGCTCTATGTCGCCATGAGCCGCGCCAAGCATGTGCTCGACATCAGCGAAATTCGTCGTGATCTCTACACCATGTTCCGGGATGCCGGAGTCTGAGGAGTTTTCACCATGTCCACTGTACGCATCGGCGCCAGCGAGTTTGCACTGGAAGACGTGCTTGACAATCCCGGCCAATACGTTCGCCAGCTCGAGCGCGCCAAGACCACCCAAGGCTGGGCCGAGTGCGGCTGCAGCCAACGACGGCCGAGACCGAGGCTCCAGATTCGGCGGCATGGCCCAATCTTCTTGCTGGCGTTGTGGCCGGATCAAGTCCATCAGCACGCGGTCACCTGCCATTTTCACCGCCGCGCCGGAAGCAAGCGCGCCAGCGCCACTGATTCGCTGGACGCGTTTCGCACGCGCGATGGTCATCACGATGTCCGACTCGACGCCAGCCTGTGGGTCAGCACCCGCACGCCAACCACGCGAACCAGACCCACGGGCAAGAGCGCAAAGCCGCCACGCCGATCAGCCGGCCTCCTGGCATTTCTGGAATTCGCGTGGGAACAAGCTGGTCTGAATGTCTGGCCCGGTACCGGCGGGCGCAGCTGGAACGCCTGCTGGTCCCACCTCATCACAGAGCTTGCGGATTGCCGCATTAACGGGAAGCCCGCCGACGGCATGTTGCACGTCATGCAGCGATGGGACCCGGCGCGCAAGACCGAGATCCTGGCCGAGCTGGATGCGTGGCAGGCACGGCTAACGCCTACCAAGGATACGAGCCCGCGCGGCATTCTGATCGGCGAGATCGAATCGCACGAGCCCACGCAGTTCGGCGGAAAGCTTGTGCTCCGGCAAAGCCTTTTGCGTTACTTCATGTCCGGGGCGGTCTACCAGAGACTCCAGCGTTCCCACGCGACGGCGCTCGCCGGCATCGGCAAGACAGAGCAGCGCTGCATTGCCATCCTGCTCGTTGAGAAGTCGAAAGCGAACTACCTGACGGTGGTGGACGCGGCGGCAATGCTCGCCAACCGCCAGTTTCTGCCGTGTGATTCGTCCTACGAAATCGCCATGGCGGACCGCCTGGTCGCGCTGGAGCGGTCCTTCCTCAAGCCGTTGCGCCACATCGGGCAAGCTGCCGTGCACCCGGACTTCGTGCTGACGGACGTGACGCCGGAAGTCGTGATTGAGGTACTCGGCATGTCTGGAAATCCGCAGTACGACACGCACCTCGCTGAGAAGCGGGCGCACTACCAGGCCAATCGGATACCGTGCATCGAATGGACACCAGCCGCCGAGGAGCTTGCCAACGTAACGCTGCCGATGCCGGCGACCATTTCGGAGAAGACGCTGTGAGCGAGGGCTGTCGCAAACCACCGCACGCGTCCGCGGCACACGGTACACATGCGCCTGGACACGCCATAAACACCAATATCCAAACCACCGCACGCGCACCTCGAGACGCGTCCGTCGGTACCCCAAGCGTCTCTGTGGCAACGAACCGCTTGCTCAAGCAATTCTCCTGATGCACGCAGACTCAATTTACGCCCGGGTGGTAGATCTGGTTCACACGTACCGGGCCGCGTCCGTGGTGCTGGTCCAGCGCCACCTTGAACTCGACGCGATCGAAGCCGAATCGCTACTGCGGCGAATGGCCGACGAAACAAGGATCGTGCGACGCTTGCGCAGCGGCCTCTACTTTTACACAGGCAATCTCCATGGCGAGGACCACCCTGCCGACTAGCCACGGTCGGCAGAGACTTGACTTCGCCGGAAGGGCTGTAGCTTGAAGAAACCGACACTTGTTTCTCAAGCCCATGACAATTCCGAGATTCCCAACTGCGCTTCGCAAACAGTGGAGTGGCCGCGAAGTTCAGGCCTGGATCGATACCAACCTGATGCCGCTGCTTGCCGACGCAGGCCATGCGCAGAGGACAACAACGATGGACGCCAGTAGGCGGGCCGAGGCCCCGCAGCCCCAATGCAAAGCGGAGCTACGAGCCGGGATGATGCTCCTGGCGGCACGAATCGAGCGCGCACAAGGAGCACCCATTGCCATCGGGATCGATGCAGCGGCAGCGATTCGCCACCTTTTCACGGCCACTTTCGACGCACAAACGCTCCACAAGGTGACCAACGAAAGCATCGAGGCGACGGCGACTGTTATTGCGGCCTACCTGTTGGGCCAGCCGCGCAAGGACGACCGCGCCTGGGTCGAACACGCTATTCAGGAGATGCTAGCTCAACCAGCTCCAGCCAGCGTCGGGAAAGAGGCCGTGCAGAAGCGATGCACCTGCGGCGCGACGATGGGCCACACCCGGACCTGCGCCGCGTTCGATGATTCGACGATGCGCTACGAGCCGTTTGGCGCCGCTATCGCGTGTGATGCCGCCATCGATGCGCTCGCCCTGCCCGCCAGCAAGGAGGCAGGCTGATGCGGGAATGGCCCCGACATGCCGGAAAAATGAGCGAGGGGAAGTAATGGAAGAGGTTCTACTCGCTCTTGCCCCAGCGGCACCGATCATTGCCCTGATCTTGCTCATCGGCTGGGTTGAATGGCTGGACCACAAGTATCCCGATCGTGACGATGACTGACCACACCCGCAATGGGCCTGATTCGGCGACCCGGATCGCCCAAGACGCCATGGATGCGATCGCCCGCTTTCTGCGCACCGCCACCCACGATGCACGTTCGTCCGATGCTGCCTTGGATCTTCTGGATGCCGCCAACGCACTGGGAGGGCGCTTGCGGCGCGTGACCCAAAGCTCCTCGCCGCGCCGGCTAGCCGCCGAGCCTCGACAGGTTGAGATCCCAGCGCATATGCAACCGCCGGCGGCAGTGAGCGGGCTTCCGCTCTGTCGCATCGTTCCCGCTGGCGATCCCCACGGATCCCCCGCCGCCTGGGTGCTCGCCGACGATCAGAGCGGGACCATCCTCGAGCAGCTGGCCAACACCTCGCCTGAGCACTCATGGGCGGCGCCGACCGGCGCCAATCTCAACGCCATCGTCGCCGTGATGGAGGCCCACGGCCTTCTCTCGGAAATGCAAGGCAAGGTGCGCCGCCGCGCACGGCAATTCGCGCACGCCATCCTCGCCCTCCAGCGTCAGGCTTGACATTGACCGAATCACCGTAGGCTGAATTCACCGGCCGGCTTTTCGTCGCGTCCGGGTCCCTACAACCTCATCAAGACACTTCTATGTGGTTCCGTAACCTCACCATCCTGCGCCTTCTGGCGCTGCCGATGGATACCCAGCGAATCGCGGATGCGCTCGGCAAACACGCCTTCACACCGTGCACGACCCACACGTCTGCGAAGCCCGACACCGCCCCGAATCATACGCCCGCACCTGCAAAGTCCGCAGTCGAGGAAGACCCACTATACGAAACGGCGGTGGCCACCGTACGCGAGCACCGCCTGCCGTCGGTCTCGCTGGTGCAGCGTCGCCTGCGGATCGGTTACAACCGCGCTGCTGCGCTCCTCGAAGCGATGGAAGCCCACGGCGTCGTCAGCCCCTTGCAGGTCGGCGGCCTGCGCCAACTGATTTCGCAGGAGCAACGATGAGCGAGAACAGCACAATCGAGTGGTGCGACCACACGTGGAATCCCTGGGAAGGATGCCAGAAGGTCAGCCCGGGATGTGATAACTGCTATGCCGAGTCCCGCAACGCCCGCTTCTCGGGTGGTAGCCCGGTCAACTGGGGTCCGGGCATGCCACGCCGGCGCACATCCCAAAGCAACTGGCGTAAGCCGCTGCGTTGGAACGCGGCGCACGCTGCTTTCATGGCCGTTCACGGCCGCCGCCAGCGGGTCTTCTGCGCAAGTCTCGCGGACGTCTTCGACCTCGATGTGCCACTGGGGTGGTTTATTGACTTCCTCGACGTTTGCCGGCAGACGCCAAGCCTGGACAAGCTCCTACTCACGAAGCGCATCGGCAACGTCTCTAAACGCCTTGCCGAGGCCTTCAATCGCCTCTTTGCGCAGCCGGATAGCGACAGCAACCCGTTGGTGCCATGGCTGGCCACGTGGATCGCCGGCAATCCGCCGCCCGACATTTGGCTGGGGGCGACGATCGTCAATCAGGCAGAGGCGGAGCGCGACATCCCCAAACTCCTGAAGGTACCCGCCAAGCTCCGATTTCTGTCGATGGAGCCGCTGCTCGGCACGGTGGACGTCTTCTCCAAGATAACAGGTGAGCTCCTGCACTCGTCCGGCAACGACTATGCGCCGGGCGCCATCGACTGGGTGATTGTCGGCGGTGAATCCGGCACCCGCGCACGACCGATGCACCCGGTGTGGGCCACGGATTTGCGTGACCAGTGCATGGCGGCCGGCGTCCCCTTCTTCTTCAAGCAGCACGGCGCGTGGGAACCGGCAACAACCGACACCCGAGCCTGTGTCTATCCGATGGCGGCGGTCGCTCTGGATGGCCGTATGGTGGGGGACGGTTGGGATGCCGACGGCCATCCCGCGGCCGCTAGCAACGAGGACAGTTGGGCAATGATGCACCGCGTGGGTAAGAAGGCCGCCGGGCGCCTGCTCAACGGCGTCCTCCACGATGCGTTCCCCGTGAGCAGCGCCGACGTGTCGGCGGCTTGCCGCCGCATCCTGCTCCGGGAACCCGAGTAATGCGGCAACTCGATCTCTTCGCCCACGTTGCCGCGGCCTTTGCTGAGGGGCCGCGCGATGGAATCTCGACTGGCGCCCTGTACGAAGCGGTTGCCGCTGCCGCCAGTGTCTCAGCGGCAGAGGCACAGGTACGCGTTCCTATCGGTGCCGCGGGCGCCCTCCACTCGCCATTTAAGCGAGCGGTGCGATGGCACCAGCAATCGCTCAAGCAGTTGGGGGTCGTCGAGCGCGTCCCGGATCGCGCTGGCTTTTGGCGACTCACCGAGCCTGCCGGCGACAAGCTCGACCGGGCCGCAGCCGGCGTCAAGCTGGTCGCCTTCAGCACCACGCTGGGTGTGGCCATTTGGGGGCGGAACGAAGATGTATTCCGAGGCCTCAGCGAGCCCATTGCGCTCTGCGTCACCTCGCCGCCCTACCCACTGCGCCAGGCACGCGCGTATGGCAATCCCACTGAGGCGCAGTATGTGGACTTCCTCTGTGAGGCACTCGAACCCATCGTCGCCGCGCTGCTGCCCGGAGGCAGCATCGTGCTCAACATCTCGAACGACATTTTCGAAGCCCGCAGTCCCGCTCGTTCCCTCTATATAGAGCGGCTCGTACTGGCCCTGCATGATCGGCTGGGGCTGTCGCTCATGGACCGTATCCCATGGGTGAACTACAGCAAGCCGCCCGGGCCAACGCGGTGGGCGTGCGTCAGCCGGGTGCAGTTGGCCACGGCCTATGAGCCGGTTCTGTGGCTCACGAACGATCCGGCGCGAGTACGGTCAAACAATCGGCGTGTCCTGCAGGCTCACACCGAGCGGCAACTACGGCTGATGGCCTCCGGTGGCGAACAGCGCTCCGCCGTCTACGGCGATGGCGCCTACCGCATCCGGCCGCAGGCATTTGGCAATCCCACGGCTGGACGGCTCCCCCGCAACGTGATCGAGCGAGGCCACCAGTGCCGCGACACGCTGGCCTATCGCCGGGAGTCCGCCGCGTTGGGTCTGCCAGCCCACGGTGCCATGCAACCGACTGCAATTCCAGATTTTTTCATCCGCTTCCTGTCCGAGCCGGGCGACCTGGTGGTCGACCCATTCGGCGGCACGATCCGAACCGGCCTTGCCGCAGAGCGTCTTGGTAGGCGCTGGCTGGTGACGGAATGGATTCTCCAATACGTCCGCGGCGGGGCCGAGCTGTTCCGGCAAGCCAATGGCTTCAATCTGCACCCAGCCCTCCAGTGGGCAACACAACCGAGATAGCCATGCAGCAGTTCGACAACGAAGAACGGGAGTATCCGGAGCCGGAGACGGTGCTAGCCGTTCGCGGCGCCATCGCCACCGGGCGGCTCGGTGGTCCCAAGGGGGAGCCAGGCCACTGGCTCAATGAGTTCTGGCAGATTGGCCGCGCGTTGCGCGACCACGCCGAGATGCTGCAGGCGCTGCAGCAAACCGCCCGGCGCAATGTGCTAAGGACCTCTGCCCGCTATTTGGAGGTGCCGCCACCAGTGCAACGCCACCACTAGACCGACAAGCTACCGCCATAGGCATAATTCGGGGTTTCCAATCGGAGCCCCTCATGCCAAGCGGTTTGCTCGACTGCGCCCATTGCGACGGCGCGCCCCTCTTCATTTGCGGCCGTATCCAGGCCGTTGTCGTGTGCGAGGAATGCGGCCTCTCTACACCGCCCGTTGACCTCGCATCCCACGACCGCGACGCCGCGTTTCAGCAGCTCAGCGCGATCTGGAACACCCGTGTCGAGCACCGGCCAGCCGACCACCATACGATCTCGATGCTCGCACGGCGCGAGCTGACGTCATCCGATATCCCGTACTTCCTCAACCTGCTCGCCTCGACCACCGGCAGCTGGACGGAGAATGGCCCCCGATTCGCGGCCATGGCCGCCGCCCTGGCTCAGCCCGGCGACCTTCTCGCCCAAGTGCCAGAACCGGGGCCCGTGCTCGAAGATGCCGCGCGATACCGCAAGCTGGTCAGGCGTGCGAAGGTCATCTATATAGACGGTGCGCCCATGGTGCGCTTTGAACACGTACCGGCGTTGTCGGCCGAGGTGGCAGAAGAAGCCAACGAAGAACGGGCCTGGCCGTTCTCGATCCTGGAGGAGTTCGTGGCCCGTGCGGTGGACGATCTGCCGGACAGCGGCCACGCTTGACTTTGCAGGGGGCCTGGCAAGCTAGAACGGTGCTTATCTCCAGGAACGACCATGCTCCGCACCTCTCTCGTCGCCGCCCTCATCGCGCTCGCGCCCGTTGCCGCGTCAGCCAAAGAACTTGCCGCAGCCTGCGACTACACGCTTGCCCAAGGCCAACCGGTCCTCACCAAGCCAGCCGGCCGCACTCAGCTTCTCTGCTACCGCGCCTACGCAGTCTTGTACTCCAGCCAGACTCGCACCGCGCTCTGGTCCGCCGAGCGACTCACACGGGAAACCGTGGATGCGGCTCGCCAGCTCCCGCGCGACAGCGATTTCTATGAAGAAGGGCGCCTGCCGGTCGCTGACCGCGCGCGGCTTGCGGACTATGGCCACGGCACCGGCTACGATCGTGGCCATCTTGCGCCCAGTGGAGACTTTGGCGACAAGGACTCCCAGGCCGAGAGCTTCAGCCTCGCCAACGTGATCCCGCAGAATTCGGTTTCGAACCGCAGGACCTGGAGCCATATCGAGACCTCGACGCGGCGCCTCGTCCGCAAGGTGGGCACCGCCTATGTGGTGACGGGACCGGCCTTCCGGGACGTCGGTGAGCTGCGCAGCCGAATTCGTGTCCCTGACTTCGTGTGGAAGGCTATTTACGTCCCAGGCGCCGGGGCGGCTGCCTACGTCGTTCGCAACGACGAAACGCCGGCATACAGCGTGATCAGCATTGACGAACTGGCGCACTTCACCGGCGTGGACGCTTTCCCGGCGCTGCCCAAGGCGCTGCGGGGCACCGCCCTCGACCTGCCAGCCCCGACGCCCCATCCCGGTGAGAAGGTCGCGCGCCGCGTCGCCTTCGCGCGGCTGGCCTCGGGCGAGGCGATCGGAACTGTCTCAGGCGTTGAATCTAGCGCCCCGCTTGTCCGACACACGCAAGCGATCCTCGCACTCGCCGCTGCATTCGCACGATAGGCGCTGAGCCACGCCTGCGCCACGGTCGGTAAGCTGGATCGCCGTGCGGCTGCATGCACGGCAGCAGACGGTTTCTTCGGCCAATCCCATCGCGACAAGCCGTTTCGCCGCTTCGCGCGCCGGGACTGCCGCATGGCTCGCAGCCCGCCATGCGCCATGGTTCGTCCAGAGGATCTTCTCGCCGCTCACCCAGCGACGCTTCGCCAGCGACTGCAGCGCTACGACATCATCCGCGTACAGGCGACTTTGGTCGAAAGTGTGTGGCATAGCTTCGTATTCAGACTCTGCACGCAAACACTATCGCACCGCCGCCATCGGCGTTTCGCCGAATGCGGACAGCTTGGCCACAACCGCGGCGAGTTCCCGCGATCTGGCATCGCGCATGGCAAGTCCTACGGCAGTCGAGCCCGACGACAGCTTCGCGAGCGCTGCATTGAGGTCGGACTCCTCCCGGCGTAATTCGGCGATGCGTTCCTGGCGTTCCTTGGCGCCAGCGGGCGGAGCAATCTTCTTCACTTCCATTTTTCTCGATAGCCGGCTACCGGCCGGAGGCGGGGCGCGTCGGCGCCGATACAACCTAACTGCAGGCTGGCTCAATGGTTGACGGCATCCTTGAACTTCTGGCCAGCCTTGAACTTCACCGTCTTGGCCGCTTCCACCTTGATTTCCTCACCGGTGCGCGGGTTACGGGCCGTGCGCTCGCCGCGCTCACCCTTGCTGAACGTGCCGAAGCCATTCAGGCTCAGCGTCTCACCCCTGGCAACGGCGTCCGTGATCGCCGACAGCATCACGTTCAGTGCCTGCTCTGCCTTGGTCTTGGTCAGACCGTCCACACCAGACGCAATCGCGTCGATCAGTTCACCTTTCGTCATCTTTTATCAACTCATTAATCGTGAAACCAGCTGAGAACGGCTGGTACGGTGCCCGCGCCTCGGTGCGGGCGAACCGGCTATGAAGCCGGCACGCGCATTTTCTCAGACGCAGCAGCAATCATTTCCGTGAAAAGCTAGACCTTTTTGGCCAGCTTTCCGGGGATATACCTCCCATCGAGCGTGGCAAGCAATTCCGACCGAGCACATCCCAACAGGATCTCCGCCACATTTAGACACTGCGATTAATCCGTCGATACAGGCTTTGGCGGGTAATCCCCAGCTCCTCGGCCGCCTTGGTCTTATTGCCATCGTGCCGCCGTAGCGCAGCCTCCGCCTGCTCGCAAGTCACCTCGGGCCTCTCCTCAGCAGCCATAGCAGTGAATGTGCTGAGGTAAGCGCCTGATTTCGATGCCCTGCTATGCCCCGCTCCGAGAACAACAGCTTGAATTGCCTGGCGGTGTGCTTCCAGGTCGGGGGCTGCTCCCCCTTTTACCGGAGCAGGCACGCCTGCGATCTCTTCATACATCCGCTGCGCCCATCCATGACGCAATCCGTGGCTCGTCACACCCAGCCCCTTTTTGAAGATGCCATGCTTGCGCAAGACCGCGTTGTAGTGGCCACGCCACCGTTTGATCGAATACGACGCCGGCGTCGTAGATCCGCTGACCGGGTCGATGAGTTTCGCCGCCTCTTCAAGAACGCTCAACTGGAGCCGGATGGGGACTTCTCGCGCCCGACCGCCCTTTGTCCCATCGACTACCCGTAGGGTGTCCAGATTCTTCAGCGCCGTGGCAATCTTTAGCGAGAAGCTCTCCTCGATCCGCAATCCAAACGCCGCCTGCAGCTTCAACTGCACCGCCACCCGAGCATCCGTCTTTGCAATCTCCGCAATCACAGCCACAGGGTCAACGCCGTTCCCTTCCCAGGACTTGTCCTTCGTCGTCACATACGACCGCACCAGTCCATGCGCTTCCCTGTCGACGTAGTCGCCCAGAGATCGGATGAGGTCATGCTTGCCCAGCCACTGGCAGAACGCCTTCAAGTGACTGAGCTTGTTCTCGATTGTTCCGCCACTCTGGCCCTCTGCTACCCAACGCTTGACCAGTGCCTCAACATGCTTGTGCCGAAGTGCATAGGGGCTCTCAATCATGAAGCCTTGCTGCCTAATCTCCGTCAGCGACCGGCACACCGTGTACATCCGGCGCTCCTGCGTCTTAATCGACGCGCTCTTCAGACTCACCCTGGTCTGACTGAGAATCCGCTTCAAGTTGTCAATCAACACAGCTTCCAGTTCCGCCTTCATCCGCGTAGGAAGCGCATACCTGGCCAACAGGCCACGTATGTCGAATACCGCCGCTTGCCGCATCTCGATTTCACCCCTCTGATATTGCCCTGAGAACACGCCCCAAGCAGCGTCCCCCGTTACGCCTGCGAAGTCCATGCTGCTCTGAATTGCCGTTTAACCATCGGCCATGGTGTTGCCCTTCCGGATCCGTAAGCGATTCCATTGGCTGGTCGGCCGGCACGTGGAAGTAACGTGCGTGACCGTCCCGACAAGGCCCAGCGCTAAACACGCCGATCCCTGCCCGGCTACCCGGTTGCTGGGGGAACCGCTTCCCAGCATGAACGTAGCTTCGGTGCACGCACCTCAATACGCCGCCCGCGTAACTCTTGTTGCGCTGTTCTTGTTACGGCCGCGCACGCCGTTCGGAATGAATCTGGACCGTCCGATTGGGCCGAGCCAATCTACGTCCTGCCCTTCAGGTAGCGACATCTGCACCGCGGTGTATCGGGTCCAGCGTTCGCATACCCCGCTCGTCGCAGCTGGGCAATTGATGTGTGCGAGGACAAATCATGTGTCCGGTGTCCGGCTTACACATGTCCTCAGTGCGACCAAGTCTCCAAAACCACCCGCAAAGCCAATTGGTATCGCGGTGTCCGGGGTCCTCAGTGTGGGCCAGTATCTACTTGAGCCGATTGAAAAAAATGCCGCGACATTGTGCGGCTTGGACAGCAGGCCCAGCAGCGTCGTTGTTTGACTGCGCCGTGGGCTCTAGATTTGCCGCGCAATGGCGGCGGTGTCGATGCGTCGGGGACGCTGAAAGTCCTCGAAGAATAAACCAGGGCCACCCGAATTGGCAACGGTAACGCCCCCAAACACGCGAGCTTTTGGCGACTTGACTTCGCAGTTTTCCCGGTAGATTCGAAGGTGCTCGGACCCGAAGTGTTAGCAAGCTGTTAGCAGCGTGCCACGCTGCTAACACACATCTAACACCAGCGCTTCTTTCGGGACCACTGCTGACACCTGCTAACACCATGCTGTCAGCAGTCCATCAGCGAAGTCACACATTTGTGTGACCGACATATTTTTAGCCTAAACCTACAAGGAGTTTGAGAATGAGTTCCACCACCATCGCTGTCGACGTTGGCTATGGCAATACCAAGTTCGCGTTTCCCCTCGGCGCTGACGTGGTCACTCGGATGTTTCCGTCGCTGGCTCCTACAGGGTCCGCCTCCAGCCTCACCAGTCACGGCGCGGGTTACTTCAAGACACGCGACGTCGTGAATGTGACGATCGACGGCGCGAACTATGAGGTAGGACCCGGTGTTTCCATCACGTCGGCTTATGGCAATACCGGCCGCACGCTATCGGAAGACTATGTCACGACGTCCGAGTACGCCGCGTTGCTCTTTGGCGCCTTGCACTACGCACAGGCCAAGGAAGTCGGACAGTTGATTCTCGGCTTACCGGTTCATACCCTGCAAAAGTACGCGGGTGTCCTGCAGGAACGCTTCGCCGGCAGTCATGACTTTGGCCATGGTCCGGTGAACATCAAGCGCGTTGTCTCCCTGCCGCAGCCATTAGGCTCCCTGGTCACGTTCATGCGCCAGTCCGGAAAGGAGCTTGACACCGACGATACCTGCCTGATCGTCGACGTGGGCTACTTCACGACTGACTGGGTGGTGGCGCGTGGATTCATGATGGACGACACCCGCAGCGGCGGTGTGCCCGGAGGGTCCTCACGAATCTATCAGCAGGTTGCGACCTTGCTAGCGGCCGACGAAGGTGAACCGGTCACAGGCATTGAGCGTATCGACAAGTCTCTGCGCGAAGGCAAGCCGATGCGGTTCTACGAAAAGTTCATCGACCTTCGGCCATATCTGGAAGTCGCCAAGGCGCAGTGCCAGACGGCGGTGAAAGAAATGCAGACTCGCGTCGGCCGGAGTGAAGACATTGCGGCCATCGTCCTGACCGGCGGCGGGAGCGCGCTCTATGCCGGCGCGATCCGTGCGGCGTTCCCGCGCTCGAGGATCTTCTCCATGGATTCGCCCTGCTTTGCCAACGTTACTGGATTCTTCGACATTGGCAGCGCCCGGCAGGCCCGCGCTTAACCTGACCGATGGACAAATTCGCAATCAAGGTGGTCCTGAATCCAGTGACCACACCGCGACTGTACGGTCAGCTTTCGGGGATCGTAGATCCCCGATTGCGAGCCGAGATCTTCCGTCGGCTCGCGGAGATCGGGGCGGAGGCGGTGACATCCAGCGGCGGCCGTCTCATATTGCCACCGCCCTCGATTGCCGCGCTTTCAGCGTTCGGCAACCTTGGCGACGCGCAGGTGGCATTACGCGACCGCGGTAGCGCGTTGCCCATGGCACCGGCGCAGCCGACCGACGAGGCGCCGTTGCAGCTATCGCTCCCCGTGGAGAATGATGCGGCGCGGACCGATCGAGTCGGGCCGCCCCAAGCGGATTTCTCACTGGATGTCGATGCAATTAATTCGGCAATGTCACGCTTCTTTGCATCGTGATCGAAGCTTGACTCACCAGTTCCCTGTGGCATTCTTAGTCTCAACCACCAACCGTTAAGGAAACATCGCAATGGAATTCTTCGGCTACCTCAAGAACACCCACGACATTAACGTGTTCGTCTTCGCCGTGCTGATCGGCTGGTGCGTATGGGAAGCTGGTCTGGTTCTCCTGCAAGGCCTACGTCGTCGTCCACGCAAGCGTTGAAGTTTGCGACGCACAAACGAAAAAAGCCCGGCGCAATGCCGGGCTTTGTCGTTAATGGGATGGACACTCAGTGCAGAGTTGGTGTCGTAATGCAGTAGTCGAAGGCCGAATCGAACGACCCCGTCCGCTCAAGCAAGACCAGCTCGCCAGATTGCTCCCGTCGGTAGACGTGGAAGAACTGGGCTTCGGACTGTCCCGCCTGCACGTCGCGCGTCGCGGCAGTCCGCATGGCGTGAATGTGCAGTTTGTTGACGATCGCGGTGAATCCCTTATGCGGCATTGCAAATTCTCCTGGAAGAGACTGCCACGCGGGAATCCGCCCTGTGGGGAGGACCCACAGGGCAGAGGTTGAAGAAAGAAAGCCACCAGGTAGGTGGCCGGTAAATCAGGCGGCGACCGCCTGTCGAGACATCTGGCGGAGCTCGTACACCGTCCGCCACTCGTCGCAAAAATCCGTACCGCGGATCTTTGGACGGTGCATCACCGTCTTGAAGCCTTCGGCACGAAGACGCTTTGCCAACTTGAGTGCGTCGGCCATCCCTGGGGACACACCGGTCCTGGGATCGATCTGGTCGAAGTCCGCAAAGATGTGCACGGTGTGGATTCCCAGACCTGGCGGCACCACGAACTTGCTCAACAGAACGCGGTTCAAGCAAGGCCAGGTGGGTACGCCGAACAGCATGTAGGCGGCAAAGCCATTCTCCAGCCCCTCGGCAACACCCAATTCGCCGTCCCGCGGCGGCATGAGGCGCACGGCCCCACCATCCAATGGCAATGCCGACACGTCATTGCGCTTGGGCGGCAATACCTCGCCGTCTGACGACACAATGCATGCTTTGGCCGGCTGCTGCGGGTCCAAGGATGTACGATGAACCGTGGCCATCCGACCATCGGGCAGCGTGAACTGCGCAACGATCGTCGGATAACGGCCAATCAGCTCACCCTCATGCCAATAGTCCTGCGAGGCCAAGCGTAAGGCTACCGGGCGCGGTGCACACAGGCCCGGCACACGCGCCGCGAGATACTGCGTCGCGGCATCGCCGTGCGACAAGCTCGACGCGGCGGCCCACTGCTTCTCAATACGGCGCATCTTTGCCGAAGTGTCCAACGGCTTCGTTCCCGGCTGTCGGATCGGTACTGCTGCATGAAGGGCTGTCGGCATGCTTGACTTGCCCGTCAGGCAGTTCAGCAACTCGACGTAAGACATGCCGGTCGAGCGGCAAACGAGTTCAATGCCGTCGCCAGCCTTGGGACTGCCGGCATTGCACTTGCGGCACACCCAGTCACCGCGGCCGCGCTTGTTGTCATAGGTAAACCGGTCGTGACCGTCGCCACAGATCGGGCACGGACCAGGACGGCCTCTCCAGAAAGCGTCCGTCAGGAAGTCCGCCGGCAGGAACTGCGCAACAAGAGCGTCCCATTGAGCGGGCGTCCAGTTCTTCACGATATCACTCAGTTTAGTCATGGGATGTCTCCAGGTTGGAGTGGGGGTCGATGCCTGAGACAGGCGGAGGAACGCTTGCTCAAAAGACATCCCGGCCCTCGGCCAGAAGGTCTTTTCAGCATGGCGCTGCGGACGTTGAATGGTGGTGCGGCCGAACGGCCAGAAGAGAGGCGCTGCGGCACCGGAGAATCCGGCGGCCGCAGCGAGGTGAAGTGAAGAATTTGCGCTACGCGGTCAATCTAACCAACATAGTAGGTCCTAGAACGGGATGTCATCGTCCATGTCCTCAAAGCCGTTCGAAGGCGCCTGCTGCTGACGCGGCGGCGCCTGACGTTGGGCACGTTGCCCCGAACCCTGAGGGCGACGGTTGTCGCTCTGACCATGCTCGCCACCGGAGCGGCCGTAACCGCCACCATCATCGGCTTCGCCACCGGACGATCGGCCGCCCAGCATCTGCATCTGGTCGGCAACGATTTCGGTGCTGTACTTATCCTGGCCGCTCTGGTCCTGCCACTTCCGGGTGCGGATCTTTCCTTCGATGTAGACCGACGAGCCCTTCTTCAAATACTGGCCAGCAATCTCGGCAAGCTTTCCGAACATCGAGATGCGGTGCCACTCGGTGGCCTCCTTGGTCTCACCGCTCTGCTTATCCTTGTAGCGGTCAGTGGTTGCGATACGGATGTTGGTCACAGCGTCGCCGCTGGGCATATAACGGGTTTCCGGATCAGCCCCGAGGTTGCCCACGAGAATGACTTTGTTGATGGATGCCATGATGATTCCTGTTAATGAATGAGATTGATCTTCCAGACCCACTTGTCCCAATATTTCTGCTCACCGGTCTTGCGGTCCATGATGGGTTGCCCCGAAATCTGGTCGAAGGCAGCGACTTTGATCTTGTGCAGGCGCTTTACCGCGATCCGGTCGCCGAGCTTGCAGCGCGCTTCCGCAATGGCATCCTTGAGTCCCTCCCCTTGCAGCGTCTTCTCGCCTTGCGGCGTATCTAGCTTCAAGGCAAACGACTTGTAGGTCTCGGGCTCTCGGGAGCCTGGCGCGACGCGCCTCGGGAATTCCAGCTCGCCCCAGTAGGTCAGCGTGCCAACGTCATACGATGAGCGCTCTGCCCTTGCCCGTTTCGAAGGCGACACCGGCTCTTCAGAGGCCGGCTGGGGCAGCGAAGTCGTGGGCACCGCCCTCGGCTTTCGCCCCACCGATGCAACAGAAACGTCGCTTGCAGCCAGTGCTTTTGCAACCCGTGAGGTTTGTGGGACAGCCGCGTCGAGGATCGCCCTTGCCGCAACCTCCTGCACTGTTGCGCCGTCATGCACGCCATTTGGTCGCCAGCGAGGCACCACTTCGGGAAGCAGCTTGTCGCCGTACGGCGTCGCCACGACACGATGATCGAATGCGGCGATGAAGTGTGCGACGTGATCGTCCTCATCGCGGAAGAGATGGGGAATGCCAGCGATGACGACTTGCCGTTCCTTTGCTGGGTCGGCGCCGACAACTGTCGCCTTCGGTGCGCGTTGCGACACGCTCGGTGCGAAAAGCACGCTTGCCGCGCGCTGAATGGTGTTGATGAGCCAATTCATCAGATTAGAGCAGTGAGCCGCAGCACATCCGGCGGACCTCATTGAGGTCGTCGCGCAGGCGGGTATGGTTAAGGATGACGTCCTGCAGCGTTTCGGGGTTCACACCGCTGACAGCACAGACGTAGGAGTACGGCAGTGCGCCGTCCCAGTAGCCGAAGATCCAACCAAGGGTCATGGAGTATTCCTCCAGGTCCAGGGAGCGGCTACGCATACGCGCACGCAGCATTTCCGCACAGTCGATCAACGACTCGGGCATGTTGTCGCCGCGACGGCTGTCGCACGCCAGACTGATGAGGGCGTCGACCATCTTTTCCCGAACATCCTCGCTCCAGAGCGAAGGATCGGGCAACGGGTCGACCTTTGCGGGGGTTACGACGATGGCAGACGCTTCACCGAAGAAGTCCAGCTGCCATCCAGATGGAGTTGCATCCATGTGGGTCTCCGGGCGAATGCCCGAACACCCACCTGGCGGCGGGCGACGAGCACCCGCAACAGGTGGAAGGGGCCGCCCAGAGGGGCGGCAACGGCTTAGGAACGATCGTGCGTTCCAGTGCGAGGGAATTGCGTGACGACTGCTGAACGCTCGTACTGCGGACGCTCAGGCTCCCGCGGCACTTCGGGCATCGACTGGGACCTTTGGTCCGGCATCGAAACCTTCGGTGCTGCGGGAATTGCCTTGTTCCCGATGAAGCGGTGGTACAGGAAAGACAGGCCTACGACGGTCACAAAAGCACCGACGATGAGCGACTGCGAGGCCGTGTAAAGCACCATGCAGAACATAAACAGCTTGAACGGACGCTTGATGAGGTTGGTAGCAAAGGATTCCATGGCTTTCTCTTGAGAAAACGGTGAAAGGGGATGTCCCGGCGGATGCCAGGCGCTTATTCGATGCTCGAAGAGCAAGGAATCCTCTGCGGTGAGCGCATACAACGCGCTTGCGGCATGCCGAATGCATGGCGGAAGCACGCTATGAATCTTCGGAAAAACGAGGAGATGGGCGGTCGGTGATTGCCGCAGTGCGCGACAGTTTGGGCTGAATGCCCTTACCGCGATTCGATGCGTGGGAACGCAACCCAAATCTACACGATCCGCGATGCGCACGCAACCGAGCGCCTTTTTCGTTGAAACACACACTCCAATGCCGAGCTTTCCGCGGGCAACTCAATATCACGATATTGACCCACTTGAGCATGCGGGTGCACGTGCTGTACACGCCTGTACATACAAGAACCCCCCGCATCGGAGGGTTTACCCTAAATTCGACTTGGGCGTTACCGTTGAAAGAGTGGGATTCAGATGCGCCTTTCAGATATTTCCTTGAAAGAGTGCCGAAATTGGCGAGCTTTCGCCCGCCGCGTGACGCCGGTTTTAGGCTAATCTTTTCAGCACACTTTAATTGGTACTGCATCCCAGTGGAGTAACGTTGCCCCCTCAGAACCGCTTCCCTGCGATCCTGTAGGCAATGCCACATCGCCTTCTTAAGTAAAAATAAGCATAATGAAAAAAGACGAAAAGAATAGACTACCTGCTACCAGCGAACCAAACGCGACTCTATCGATCCTGCAACTGACGCGCCTTTTACTATCGTCAGAAATTGACTCGGCAGCAATCGGCCGTATTGTGCATGCCGCGGAGCAGATCGCTCAATCACGCGAACGAATTCGAACCGAATACATGATCATCGGCTCATACCTCGCCGATATTCACCAGACCATCTATATTTCCCTTAACAAACGCCTTGAGAACGAGGCCAAGGCAAAGGCGCAATCTTCAATGCTCCTGAACGAGTTCGCCGCTCGAACGCTTCAGATTAGCAAACATACCGTTGTCCAGTACCTGCAGGTCTACCAGCGCTTCGTTAATAGTAGCGAGGCTGTGGAGTTTTTGAATCTTGGTGAACTGACGATCTTAAAGCGTTCCGATATATCGGACCAGGAGGTGCAGTTGATAGTCGACGCGAGAAGGCGGCAAGAGCCCTTCACTCGCGAGGAGATCATTCCTTTCATTGAGCGCTATCGCGCAACGACCGAGGAGGTCAACACACTTCTGGCCCAACTCGAAACTGCCAAAGAGCAGCTTGCAGCGGGCACCGCCAAACGAACAGAGCTGGAACGGGATATCAGATATCTGCGTGAGCGAAACAGCGCAGCCGACCAGAAGGAGGCGGAGCATCGAAGTGCTCTCGCAGCGGCACAACTAGCTTTGGATTCACAAAGCAATACTGTAAACAGCCTCCAGTTCGCCATCCAACGGATGAATACCGAAAAGGCCGATCTCGAACGGAAATTGAGCGAGATGAGCGTTCGGCCAATCATCAAGGAAGTGGAGGTACCGTCTAAAGATCCGAGAATTGCACTTGAGCAGGCGGAAGCCGAAAGGAAACTTGCCTCGACAAAATCAGAGTTGGAGCAATCTCAACGGCTACTGAATGCGGTAAAAAGCGAACTTCTTGAGCGGGAGGGACCTGTTCACGATAACCGCCAGCTGGAAAATCGGCTTTCAGGAATTAAAGCAGATATAGACGCCATCCTCGAAAAATTCCGAAACGCTTGCTCCCTCGGTGACCTGGCACAACACATACCTTTATACATAAGTCAGCCGAGCCCATCCCGTAGCGCGCGCAGCGTTTCAGCAGCGGAGAGTACACGATCGAGTCCGCGCCAGATTGTCTTGGCACCGGGTTCGCC
>NZ_CAJPVI010000063.1 GCF_905397435.1 Cupriavidus numazuensis | reverse complement strand
CGCTGCTGGCCGGTCGCCGCGCGCGCAGCCGGCCGGAGGCCGCCGACACGGCGGTGGCGCCGGCTCCCGTCGAAGTCACCCGGAGCGGAAGATGAGAATCCTGATCTGCGGGCAGAACTACGCGCCGGAACTGACTGGCACGGGCAAGTACACCGCCGAGATGGCCGAGGCGCTGGTGGCCGCCGGCCACGAGGTGCGCGTGGTGTGCGGCCCGCCGTACTACCCGGCGTGGCAGGTCGAGCCCGGCTATTCCGCGAGCCGCTACCGCTCCGAGACACTGCGTGGCGTGCGGCTGCAGCGCGTGCCGCTGTGGGTGCCGCGCCAGCCCGGCGGCGCGAAGCGCCTGCTGCATCTTGCGAGCTTCGCGGCCGCTGCGCTGCCGGCCATGCTGCGCCAGACGTTCTGGCGCCCAGACGTGGTCATGGCGGTCGCACCGGGCCTGATGGCCGCGCCGGTCGCGTGGCTGGCGGGGCGGATCGCAGGCGCGCGCTGCTGGCTCCATGTGCAGGACTACGAGGTCGACGCCGCCTTCCAGCTTGGCCTGCTGCGCGGCGCGCGCGCCCGGCGCTTCGCGCTGGCCGTGGAGCGCTTGCTGCTGCGCCGCTTCGATGTGGTGTCGAGCATCACGTCGCACATGGTCGAGACGGCCGCCAGGAAGGGGGTGCCGGCGCCGCGCCTGTTCCTGTTGCCGAACTGGGTCGACACCGATGCCATCCGCCCGCTCGAGCGGCCCAGCGCACTGCGGCAGTCTCTCGGTATCCGGCCAGGCCAGAAGGTGGTGCTGTACGCCGGCAACATGGGCGCCAAGCAAGGACTCGACGTGCTGATGTGCGCGGCGGCCGCTCTGGCCGGCGAGCCGGGCATCGCGTTCGTCTTCTGCGGCGACGGGCCGGCGCGCGCCGAACTGGAGTTGCACTGCGCCGGCCTCGACAACTGCCACTTCCTGCCGCTGCAGCCGGCCGACGCGCTCAACGAACTGCTCAACCTTGCTGACATCCACGTGTTGCCGCAGCGCGGTGGCGCGGCCGATCTCGTGATGCCGTCCAAGCTGACAGGGATGCTCGCGAGCGGGCGCGCAATCGTGGCGATGGCCGAGCCTGGCACCGAGCTGTTCAACGCGCTGAGAGGGCGCGGCGTGGCGGTGCCGCCCGAAGACGTCGACGCGCTGGCGGCCGCCATCCGCCGGCTGGCGGCGGATGGCGAGCTGTGCGCGGCGCTGGGCGTGTCGGCGCGGGCCTATGCCGTCGGCAACCTGTCGGCGCCCGCAGTCCTGGGCCGCCTCGATGCGCGGCTGCGCGCGCTGTGTTCGGACGACACCGCCCGGCCAGCCGGCGCGGACCTGGCCCCGGCGCCGCTGCGCGCCGAAGAGGCCGAGTAGCCACGATGGACCGCGCCATGCGACGTGACGGAGGCCACCCATGACCCGGACCAGGCAACGCGAATATCGCCGCCGCCATCGCCCCGGCACGCTGATCCGGCTGGTGGCGGTATCTATTGGCATCACGGCAAGCGTGGAAGCGCTGCCGTGCACGGGAGCAAGCCCATGTTCGCAGGCAAGCCGGGCGCGCAGGCGCCATCGCGGTTGAATCCGCACACCGCTTCAGGCGTTGGGGCGCCGGCGGTGCTGCCGGCGCTGACGAGCCTGCGCTTTTTCGCGGCGCTCATGGTGGTGCTTTGCCACTTCGCCCAGATCGGCCTGCTGGCCGTGCCGCAGGCCCTGCAGCGCGCTGCAGACGGTGGCCGGCCGGCGGTGTCGTTCTTCTTCGTGCTGTCGGGCTTCATCCTGACGTGGAACTACCGCCGCCCGCTGGCGACTGGCGGTGCGCAGGCGCGGCGCGCGTTCTATGTGGCCCGCTTCGCGCGAATCTATCCGGTGTTGTTGCTGTCGCTCGTGCTCGCGCTGCCGGTTACCGCATGGCTGCTGCGGGACGGCGACGCTTTCCTGCTGCGCGAGTGGTATGGCCTTTCCGGCAGCGACGCCGCCAACCTTCGCGCGCTTGGTGCAAGCCTCGCGCTGCAAGGCCTCGCGCTGACCGCGTGGACGCCGTTCGCCTCGCTCAACCAGCCATGGAACGGTCCGGCGTGGAGTATTTCGTGCGAGGCATTCTTCTATGCGCTGTTTCCCTGGCTGCTCGCGCGCCTTGGGGCCAGCAGCAACCGCGCGCTGGCGGCATGGTGCGTGGGCCTGTGGCTGGCGCAGGGCGCATGGATCGGCTGGCTGCAGCATGTGCTGCCGGTGTCGCGGCACGGCTTCCTCGTCGCGCAGTTTCCGCCGACCCATCTTTTCGAATTCGTGCTCGGCATCTGCGCCGCGCTGGTCCATGCACGGCTTGCCGAAGCGGGCGCGGAACGCGTGCGGACGGGACACGTGCTGGCCGTCGCAGCGCTGGCGGGCATCGCGGCATTGTCAGTGCTGCAACCCATGTCGCCGGCGTTCTACGCGCAGTCGCCGCTGTTCGGCGCATTGATTCTTGGGCTGGCGATGTCCGGCGGTCCGGCGTTCCTGTCGTGGCGCTGGCTGGTCACGCTCGGCGAAGCCAGCTTCGCGCTCTACCTGCTGCACGTGCCGTTCGGCCGGCTGCTGCACCTGGCCGGCGTGACGGCCGCTTCCGGCTGGGCTGCGCTGGCCGCCGTGGTGGGGCTCAGCGTGCTGGTGTTCCGTGGCTACGAGGAGCCGCTGCGGCGCCGGCTGCGCCACTGGCTGGCGCCCGCCGCGCCGGCACTGGCCGTGGCGGCGCGGGGTTAAGACGACGCAACAGGACACAACAGGACGCCGACACCATGAACAACCGCTATGCGACTTTCTGGATCTGGCTGGCGCTATGTCCGCTGGCGGTCGACTTCAAGAGTGTCGACAAGAACGGCAGCGGCATCATGCAGATCCTGCTGACCGTGCCGGCACTTGGCGCGGCGATCGTGCTCGCGCTGATCGGGCCGCGTTTCGGCGTCGGCAACCGCTTCAGTGCGCTGGTCATGGCCGCGCTGCTGCTGACCGTGCCGGGCAGCGTGGTGCCGCATGTGCTGCAGGGCAACGACATGGGCAACTACCTGCGCGTGCTGCTGCCGTTCATGCTGCTGATGGTGGGCTACCTTGCCGCCTGCCGGCCGTGGCACGTCAGGCGGATCGAACAGATCGAACTGGCGATGTTCTGCGGCATGGTGGTCTCGCTGCTGTTTGCGTTCGGCTACGGCATGGCGGTGGGCGGCGGCCTGGAGACCGTCCGCTTTCGCATCGTCTCGGTGGTGTTCCTGGCGCTGCAAGGCCTGCTGCTGCATGAGATCGTGGTGGCGCGCCGCGTCACGCGTGTCAAGCTCGCGTTGTTCCTGATCTCGCTGGCGATCGAACTGCTGAGCGTGACCCGCAGCCTGCTGGTCGGCACTGCGCTGCTGTTCTGCCTGGCGACGTGGCTGGCCGCGCCGTCGCTGCAGCAATTGCTGCGCTCGCTCGCGCGCACGGCGGTGATCGCGGTGGCGCTTGTGGGCGGGACCGTGGTGATCGGCTCGGCCGCGTTTCCCAGCGTGGCGGCACACTGGACGCAGCGCATGCAGGCTGCCAAGGCCACCGCCTCGGGCATCGATCCGACCACCGCGACGCGCCTTGCCGAAATCAAGGACCAGCTCGACCAGGTGAGGTCGAGCAGCGCGTCGCTGCTGTTCGGCAAGGGCTACGGACACAACTACCGATACTCGCCGGAGTACCTGCCCGCGCTGGCCGACCAGATGACGCAGGAGGAGTTCTACGCCATCAATGAATGGTCGGCCGGGCACAACTTCTGGGTCTACCAGCTATTCGCCGGCGGCATCGCGTTCGGGCTGGCGCTGCCGCTCATCGTGCTCTATGCGCTCGCACGCGGCAGCCTGTTCTACCGGCGCTGGCGGCGCGCGGCGCCAGATGCGCCTTATCTCGCCGTGCTCGGCCGTGCGCTGCTGGTGCTGGCGGCGCTGCCGGCCACGTCGATCGGCGGCAACCCGCTCGGGCCGCGCTTCTCGGGGCTGGTCTACGGCGTGGCGCTGGGCCTGCTGGTGGCCACGCAGGTTCGCCTGGAGCGCATGTCGCTGCGGCGGGCGGTGCCACCGTCCGCACCACCGGCGGTGGCCTTGCGTGTAGTGCCGGCCCTGTCGTCGCCTTCGTCGCTTTCATCGCTCTCCCAGCCAGGACAACGCCCATGAAGCTGCTCCAGCTCCTTCCCTCGCTCGACCCGCAACAGGGCGGCACGACCGAAAGCGTGCGCCAGATGTCGCGGCGGATGGCCGCGCTCGGGCACCACGTGGAACTGGTCACGCTCGATGCGCCGGACGCGCCGTGGTTACAGCCGGACGACCCGGCCGTGCATGCGCTGGGCCCCGCGCGCGGCGGCTACCGCTACTCGCCGCGTCTGCTGCCCTGGCTGCGCGCGAACGCGGTGCGCTTCGATGCGGTGATCGTCAACGGCCTGTGGCAGTACCACGGCTTTGCCGCGTGGATGGCACTGCGCGGCACGGGCGTGCCTTACTACGTGTTTCCGCACGGCATGCTCGACCCGTGGTTCCGCACGCAGCATCCGCTCAAGCACCTGAAGAAATGGCTGTACTGGCCGTGGGCCGAGTACCGCGTGCTGCGCGACGCGCGTGTGGTGATGTTCACGGCAGAAGATGAACGGCTGCGTGCCAGGGACTCGTTCTGGCTGTATCGCGTGCGTGAGGCCGTAGTGAACTTCGGCACGGCCAGGCCACCGCTCGATGACGGCACGCTGCGTGAAGCATTCCTGGCCGCCCATCCCGAGCTGCGCGGAAAACGGCTGCTGCTGTTCCTCGGCCGCATCCATCCCAAGAAGGGATGCGACCTGCTGGTCGAGGCCTTCGCCCGCGTGGCCGGCATCGATCCTTCGCTGCATCTGGTGATGGCAGGTCCCGACGGCGATGCCCAATGGGCACCCACGCTGCGGGCGCGCGCAGAGGCGCTCGGCGTGGGTGCGCGCGTGAGCTGGCCCGGCATGCTGCAAGACGCGATGAAGTGGGGCGCCTTCCATGCCAGCGAGGCGTTCGTGCTGCCTTCGCATCAGGAGAACTTCGGCATCGCCGTGGCCGAGTCGCTCGGTTGCGGCGTGCCGGCATTGGTGTCGACGCGGGTCAACATCTGGCGCGAGCTGGTGCGCAACGGCGCCGGACTGAGCGCGCTCGACTCGGTGGATGGCACCGAGTCGATGCTGCGGCGCTGGCTTGCCACCGAGCCCGCCGAACGCGAGCGCATGCGCGCGCGGGCCCGCGTGGCCTTCGCGCTGCATTTCACCGTCGAAGCGATGGCGGCCGACGTCCTGCGCGTGGTGCAGGGCGGCCCGGTGCCGTTCGCCGGCAGCGGCCCGGTCACGGCGGCGGGCCTTCACCTTCAGAGCCTGGGCAGGCGGGAGCGGTAATGTTCATCGATACAAGAAAAGTCGAACAGGACAGTATTGTCCGGACAACGGTCTGCATCATCGGCGCCGGCGTGGCCGGCATTACGCTCGCGCTGGAGTTGCAGCGCGCGGGGATCGCAACGTGCCTGCTGGAGAGCGGCGGCTTCAAGCCCGACGACGAGACACGTGACCTGTACCGCGGCGAGAACGTTGGCCTGCCGTACACGTTTGCGGACGGCAGCCGCAGCCGCTACCTCGGCGGCAGCAGCAACTGCTGGGGTGGCTGGTGCCGGCCGCTCGACCCGTGGGACCTGGAGCGGCGCGACTGGGTGCCGAACAGCGGCTGGCCGTTCGGGCTCGACACGCTGACGCCGTACTACCAGCGCACCCACGACGTGCTCAAGCTGGGCCCCGACAATTTCGATCCGGCCTGGTGGGAGGCGGCCATCGGCCGCGCCGATGTACGGCGCCTGCCGCTCACCGGCGGCAAGATCCGCGACACCATCTCGCAGTTCAGCCCGCCCGCGCGCTTCGGCAAGCTGTATCGCGAGGCGCTGTCGCAGGCGCACCGCGTGCGCGTCTACCTGTACGCCAACGTGGTGTCGATCGACACCAATCCCGACGCCACCGCCGTCACGCAGGTCTCGGTCCGCACGCTTAATGGCCGCAGCATGAAGGTGGCCGCGCAGGTCTTCGTGCTTGCCGCCGGCGGCATCGAGAATGCGCGCCTGTTGCTGGCGTCGAGCCACACCCAGTCCGTCGGACTCGGCAACGGTAACGACCTGGTAGGGCGCTATTTCATGGACCACCCGCGGCTGATGTCCGGTGACGTGCGCTTCCGGCCGCAATGGGCGCGCAACAAGCTCTACGACATCAAGTACCACTACCAGAACGCGGCGGTCAGCGCGCACGGCCAGCATATCTCGTCGCAGTTCGCGCTGCGGCCCGAGGTGTTGCAGCGCGAGGGCCTGCTCAACTCACGCGTGTGGTTCTACTCGATGTTCTACGGCGAAGGCAGCGCCGGCGCCGAAGCGCTGATCCGCGCCAAGCAGGCGCTGCTGAAAAAGGACCAGCCCGGCTACCGACCGGCGAGCGACCTGCTCACCATGCTGCGGCATCCGGTCGACACGGTCGGCTTCGGGCTTACGCGCCTGCTGCAGCCGCGCTCGCTGATTTCCGGCGTGCGCATGCAGGCGATCGTCGAAGCCGAGCCCGATCCCGAAAGCCGCGTCACGCTGTCGGACCAGCGCGACGCGCTCGGCATCCCGCGCGTGCGTGTGTCGTGGAAGCTAGGTTCGCTCGTGCAGCGCACCTTCGACCGCACCTTCGCGCTGTTGGCCGAGGAACTTGCGCAAAGCGGCGTGGCGGACGTCACGCTCGATCCGCCGGTCGAGGGCAGTGCGTGGCCAGCGCAGCTTGAAGGCACGTGGCACCACATGGGCACCACGCGCATGCATGTGTCGCCGCGGCAGGGGGTGGTCGACCCCGACTGCCGCGTGCACGGCATCGGCAATCTCTATATCGGCGGCAGTTCGGTGTTCCCGACCGTGGGCGCCAATTTCCCAACCATCACCATCGCGGCGCTGGCGCTGCGGCTGGCCGATCACCTTGCCGCGCGTCTGGCCACGGCGGGTGACGGCGCAGGCCGCACTGCGGCGCCAGTGCGCGCGGCCGAGCCGCAGGAAGCGCAGGTGCTGGCGTTTTCCATTCCGGCTGCCGCCGCCGCGCGGTCGCCTGCCTGATCCACCACAAGGAGAACCGACCCATGATGACGAGGACGCTTGCGGTACTGCTGTCAGCCACGCTGCTGGCTGCCTGCTCGTGGGCGCCTGGACCGGCGCTCGACGGCAGCCGGCTGCAGGACGACATGCGGGCCAAGACAGGGAATGACACTTACGCGGTCAAGCTCATCACGGCGGATGTGGTGCGCGAGCAGATCGATGCGGTGGCGGAGACCAACAGCAAACGCTCGCCCGCGCGCGGCATCGACCTGCGCGCCAGCATCGAGCGGTACGAATACCGCATCGGCCCGCAGGACATGGTCGGCGTGATCGTGCTGTACAACCCGCAGCTGAGTTCCGCGGCGCCGCCACCGGGGGCGCCCGTAGCGGCGGTCGCGGCGCCTGAGGGCGCACAGCCGGCGGTGCCGCTCGACCAGAACGGCTTTCGCGTGTCGCGCAGCGGTGAGATGTACTACCCGCCGGTGGGGGTGATGCGAGTAGGCGGGTGCACCGTGGATGAAGTGCGCGCCATGATCGTCCGTGCGCTGTCGCGCGACATCCGCGATCCGCGCGTGGACGTGCGCGTGCTGTCGTTCCGCAATGGGCGGGTCGACGTGACGGGCATGGTGCGCAATCCAGGCTCGCTGCCGGTAACCGACGTGCCGCTGACGATGATCAACGCCATCGCCCGCAGCGGTGGCACGCTGCCCGAAGCCGACGTGCAGCGCGTGCGCCTCACGCGCGGGCAGCAGGTGTACGAGATGGACCTCGAGAACCTGATCGGGCGGCGTGAAGGCGAGAGCGATTTCCTGCTGCAGGCCGGCGACGTGGTGAGCGTGCCCGACCGCCTCGGCAGCCGCATCTTCGTGCTGGGCGAGGTGGCCAAGCCGACCTCGCTGCTGATGACGCGTGGCCGCCTGACGCTGGCCGACGCGCTGACCGGCGTCAACAGCATCGACGTGCGCTATGCCGACCCGCGCCAGGTTTTCGTGGTGCGCGGCATGCGCGATAACCCCACGCGGCCCGAAGTCTACCGCCTCGACATGAGCCAGATCGACGCGCTGTTGCTGTCGACGCAGTTCCGTCTGGAGCCGCTCGACGTGGTGTACGTCGGCACGTCCGACGCAGTGCGCTTCAACCGCGTGCTGGAGCAGATCACACCGACCATCCAGACGCTGTTCTTCACGAAGGAACTGGCGCGCTGAAGGGGTGGGGGACCGGGATACGGGGATACGCCATTCTTTGCACAACGGGGAGCCGACATGAATATGCAGGGCATCGCACCACAAGTGAATCTGATGCTGGCCGGACTGGGGCCGTCCGACTGGGAAGTGCTGTCGCCTGGCCTCGAACTGGTGCGGCTACGGGCCGGCCAGTTGCTGAGTGATCCCGGCCAGCTCATCCGGCATGTCTACTTCCCGAAGTCGGCCGTGGTGGCGCTCTCGTCGCTGACGCCCGATGGCGATGGCATCGAAATCGCGGTGGTCGGGCACGAAGGGCTGGTCGGCCTGCCGGTGCTCACCGGCGGCGACACCATGCCATACCGTATCGAAGTGCGCTGCACGGGCTTTGCCTACCGGCTGCCGGCCGCGGACATGCGCGATGCGTTTCGCCGCTTGCCGGTGTTGCGGCGGCAGTGCCTGCTCTATGTGCAGGCACTGCTGACCCAGGTTGCACAGATTGCGGTCTGCAACCGGCACCACAGCCTGCAGGAACAGGTGTGCCGCTGGCTGATGCTGACGCTGGACCGGATGCCGGTGAGCGAACTGGCCATTACGCAGCAGGGCATTGCCGACGCGCTCGGCGTGCGGCGCGAAGGCGTGGCCACGGTGATGGGCCGGCTTTCCGATCTCGGGCTGATCCGCCACAGCCGCGGACGTATCGCGGAACTCGACCGGAGCGGGCTGGAGCGGCTCGCGTGCGACTGCTATCGGCAGATACGCAGCGAATATGAGCGGCTGCTGTTGCCCGGCGCCGGAGGCATGGCGGACAGCTTGCGTCAGGACGACTTGCCCGGAGCGGATGACGACCCGTACGAACCTCCGCTTCTGCGCGTCGTCCATCTCGCCGATTCCGGGAGTTGCTGATGGATGCCGCCGCACGGATCGCAGCGGCCTTTCGGCCTATCACGTGGCGCGGCCAGGACGGTGGCGCGCTGGCAATGTGCGCCGCGCTGGCTGCCGCCGGTGCGCTGACGGGGGCGCTGTACGCCGGGTCGTTGCCGCCATCGTACGAAGCCGATGCGCGGGTGCGCCTGCTGGGGCCCGATGCCGTCCCCTGGCACGACCGTGCGGGCGGGACCGCCGCGCTCGAGCCGAACCTGCTGACCAGCCGCGCGCTGCTGGCACCGGTCGTGCAGGCGCAACGCCTCGACATCGAGGCCGGGCCGCTCAGCGTTCCATGGCTGGCGGGTGCATGGTCCCGGGTCGTGCGTCCCGGTGCCGATGGCCTGGTGCCCGCACCGTGGCTGGCGCCGGCTCGCTACGGGTGGGGCGGCGAGCGCATCGCCGTGGACAGCTTCAACGTGCCGGAGATCATGCTGAACCAGCCGTTCATCGTCGAGATCGAGAACGCCGGGCATTTCCGCCTGCTCGGGCCCGATGGAGCCGGACTGCTGAGCGGGCGGATCGGCGAGACAGTCCATGCCGACAAGCCGACGGCAGGCAGCGTGTCGATCCACATCGCGCAGGTCGTGGCGCGACCCGGCACGCGCTTCACGCTCGTGCGTCGCGACGCGGCAAGCGCGGCGGAGGGGCTGGCCAGTGCGCTGACGGTCGTGTCCGCGCGGCGTGACGTGGCTGCCGGTACGGTCGGTACGGCGGATACGGAGGGCGACGAGCTGCGTATTGCGTGGCGCGACGCCGATCCGCGCCGCGCCAGCGCCGTGGTCAATGCGGTAGCCGATGTTTTCATCACCGCACTGGTGCGCCAGCGCAACGAGCAGGCATCGCGCACGCTGGCGTTCGTCGAGAGCGAGCTGCCGCGCGTGCGCACGGAACTGGAACAGGCCGAGCGCGCGCTGGCCCGCCATCGCGCGCGCGCCGGTTCGCTGGCGCCGAGCCAGGAGGCGCAGTCGTACCTCAGTGGCAGCATCGAATACCAGCGCCAGATCACGGCGCTGCGGATGGAGCGCGCGCGGCTGCTGCGCCGCTACACGCCGGAGAACCAGGAAGTCCGCGCAATCGACGACCAGATCGAGCAACTGCGGCAGGACCGGCGTGGGCTGGATGGCCGCTTGCAGAGCCTGTCGGAGGCCGAGCGCGACCAGGTCTCGCTGGCGCGCGACGTCCGGGTGGCCGAAGAGACCTACATGACGCTGCGGCGGCAAGCCCAGTGGCTTGGACTGGCCGAGAGCGACGTGGTCAGCAACGTCCAGTTGCTCGACCGCGCCGTGCCGCCAATGGTGCCGGCAGGTCCGCCACGTGGGGCGATCACCGCCGCCGGCGCGGCGCTCGGCCTGTTGCTCGGGATGGGGCTGGTGGCAGCACGGCGCAGGCTGGCCACGGGCGTGTCGAGCGCGGCGACGGTCGAGGCGGCGCTGGAGCTGCCGGTGGTCTGCGAAGTCGTTTTCAGTCCCGAACAACGGGCCCTGGAACAACGGGCCGGTGCGGCCCGGCGTTTGCCGGTACTGCCGGGCCTGGTGGAGCGGCGACCGGAAGCTGACAGGCTGGCCGACGGAACGGCCGCGCGGACTGCAGACAGCCAGTTCCTGCTCGCGCGGCAGCATCCCGATGCGCTGGCGGTCGAATGCCTGCGCGCGCTGCGCACGGCCTTGCGTCTGGGCTTGCTGGCGGAGGGGCGCCGCACGGTGGCCGTGACCAGTCCCGGCGTCGGAGCCGGCAAGACGTTCGGGGCTGTCAACCTGGCGGTGCTGGCCGCCGATGCCGGCATGCGCGTGCTGCTGGTCGATGCCGACCTGCGCCGCGGCGCCGTGGCGCGCCATTTCGGCGTTGCCGATACGCCGGGGTTGTCGGACGTGCTGGCGGGCCGGGCAAGCGTCGCCGACGCCGTATGCGCCAGCGGCACGCCGGGCCTGTGGTTGCTGGTGGCGGGCACGCCGCCGCCGAACCCGTCCGAACTGCTGACCGGGCCGCGCCTGCGCGAAATGATGGCAGCCGGCGCCGAGCGCTTCGACCTGGTGCTGGTCGACACACCCGCGGTGCTGGCGGTGTCCGATGCGATGCTGGTCTGCAACGTGACATCGGCCACGCTGCTTTTCCTGCGCGCGGGCCAGACTTCCGGCACTGCCGCCACCGAGGCTCTGCGTCAACTGGGGCGGGCAGGCGCACATGTGGTGGGCGGCGTACTCAACGGCGTCAGCGAACGGGCGGCCGGCCGTCTGCATTGCGAGGAGGCGCGGCGGCTGGTGCGCGCCAGCGGGGCCGTGCAGGCAGCAGGGTCATAAAGCGGCTGCGCATGGCATCGCGGCGCGGCAGGTCGACAGCAACGGAGGAAAACAATGAAACGAGGTCATGCCTGGGCACTCATGCTCGGCCTGGTGGTGGTGCTGATGATCGGCACCCAGATGCCGGGCAGCCTGCGCGACGGGATCGAGCGCAGCCTGCACGCGCCGATTCCGCTGTCGTCGCTGGCCCATTTCGTCCTGTTCACCGGCATGTCGGGCTTGCTGGCGGCACGCCCGATCGCGTGGGCGCCCCGGCGTATCGGTGCATGCATGCTGGTGCTGGCAGTGCTGACCGAGACGTTGCAGATCTTCGCCATCAACCGGCATCCGCGCCTGCTCGACATCGGCATTGATATGGTCGGCTTTGCAGCGGGGACGGTGCTGTCCATCTGCCTGGCGAAGGCGCACGCGGGCGATGGCTGCGCAGCAGAGGTGCGGCCCCAGGAGGCACGCCATGGCTGAAACCCTGCTGCTGACGGGCGCCACGGGCTATATCGGCTCGCATACATGGGTGGCGCTGCTCGATGCCGGCTACGACGTGATCGGTCTCGACAACCTGAGCAACAGCTGTCGCGAGGTGGTCGGGCGCATCGGCGCGATCACCGGGCGCACCCCGCATTTCGTCAAAGGCGACGTGCGCGACCGGGCCCTGCTGGAGCGGCTGTTCACGCGGCTGCCTATCGCCGGCACGATCCACTTCGCCGGGCTCAAGGCAGTGGGCGAGTCGGTGGCCGACCCACTCGCCTACTACAACAACAACGTCAACGGACTGCTTGCCATCTGCTCGGCGATGCGGGTCGCGCAGGTGCGCCGGCTGGTGTTCAGTTCCTCGGCGACCGTCTATGGCGATCCGGCGAGTGTGCCCATCGCCGAATCCTTTCCGTTGTCGGCCACCAACCCGTATGGCCAGACCAAGCTCGCCGGCGAGCAGATTCTGCGCGACCTGGCGCGTTCGGATCCAACCTGGCGCATTGCCTGCCTGCGGTATTTCAACCCGATCGGCGCGCACCCGAGCGGCCTGATTGGCGAGGACCCCGAGGGCATTCCCAACAACCTCGTGCCCTACGTTGCGCAAGTCGCGGCGGGCCGCCGTGCACAGTTGCAGGTCTTCGGCGGCGACTACCCGACGCCGGACGGCACCGGCGTGCGCGACTATCTCCACGTCTGCGACCTGGCCGAGGGCCACGTCGCGGCACTGGAGTACCTGCGCCGCGAGGGCAGGGGGCTGACGGTCAACCTGGGGACCGGGCAGGGCTACAGCGTGCTGGAAGTGATCGACGCTTACCAGCGCGCGAGCGGCCGTCCGGTGCCCTATGAGATCGTCGCGCGCCGGCCCGGCGACATCGCGGTCTGCTATGCCGATCCGTCGCTTGCCGCGCGCTTGCTGGGGTGGCGGGCGCGGTTCGGCCTGGCAAGGATGTGCGAGGACTCGTGGCGGTGGCAGGCCCGGAATCCCGAGGGGTTCAGGACGATGTCGGCGGACTGCGGCGAGGCTGTCGGCTGACGCTGGGGCCGTCTTGATCTTTCCACGTGCGGCGCTGGCTGCGCTTTGCTAGAGTCGATCCATTCCGACTCCGGGGCACGTGCATGACTATGACATCGACGCCGGCAACCGGCGAGCGGCGCGCCATCCGCCAGGCCCTGGCAGACTGGCGCGCAGACGGGCGGCTGACTGCCGGCGGCGTGGCGCGTCCCTGGGCCGGCACCGAGCCGGAAGCGGCCGACTGGCACCGCTGGCTCGACCACGGGTTGCTTGCGCTCGGCACGGTGTTGCTTTGTGCAGGCGTGATCGTCTTCTTCGCCTTCAACTGGCAAGACCTGCACAAGTTCGCGAAATTCGGCGTGATCGCGGCGACCATCAGCCTGCTTGCCGGGTTTGCGCTTGTCCGGCCGGGCGGCGACATGGCGGGCCGCGCCGCGCTTGGCGGCGCGCAGGCGCTGGCCGGCGTGCTGCTCGCCGTGATCGGCCAGACCTACCAGACCGGAGCCGATGCCTGGCAGCTCTTCGCGCTGTGGGCCCTGCTGGCCGTGCCATGGGCGCTGGCGGCGCGCGCGGCGCCGCACTGGTGGCTCGTGATCGTGATCGGCAACGTGGCGCTGCTGCGCTACCTGAGCGTACGGCTCGGCGTTGGCGGCATGTTCGAGCTGCTGTTCGATGCCCGCCACGCGCGCACCACGACGCTGCTGTTGCTTGGCGCTGTGCTGTTTCAGCTTGCCCTGTGGGCCTGGCTTTGCGCGCATGCCGCCGCATTCGGCTTCCGCGGCCAGACCGGCGCACGCATCCTTGCGGCGATGGCCTGTTTCCATGCGGGTTTCGTGGGACTGTCCGCACTGTTTGCCAACCGGCCCGACCTGTCGGCCTTTGGCTTCGCGGCGCTGGCGCTGCTCGCCCTGGGTTGGTGGTTCCGGCAGCGCGCCTTCGACATCGTGGTGCTGAGCCTGGCAAGCCTGACCAGCATCGTCCTCGTCGTAGCCGCAGTCGGTCGTCTGCTGCTTGAAGGCAAGGCCGATTTCGGCGCCTTCCTGCTGCTCGGACTACTTACCGTAGGCATGGCCGCTGGTGCGGCCGCGTGGCTGATGCAGGCCTACCGCGCGCAAGCCGTGGAGCTGTCATGACCGATACCGTTCAGACCGAACAGGCGCTGTGGCGCGAGCTGGCCGCGCGTGGCGAGGTGCAGGGCGAACTCGTTGCACGGGTGCGCACGCCGTGGGCGGTGCGCGCGTTGATGGGCGCGGCCGGATGGCTCGGCGCATTGTTTTTCCAGATGTTCTTCCTGGGCGCCGTCTTCGTTGCGGTGCGCGAGAACGCGGTTGCGATCGCGCTGACCGGGCTTGCGATGATTGCCCTTGCCGCGGTCCTGTACGGGCGCAGCGGCACGGGGATCGCGCTGGGACAGTTCGCGCTGGCGGTAAGCCTGAGCGGCCAGGGCATGGTGATCTATGGCGTTGCGACGGTGCTTGGCGGTGAGCGGCTGGTCGAGACGGCCGGCTTCTGGGTTGGACTGGCCGTATTCGAAGCGCTGTTGTACGTGCTGATCCCCAATCGATTGCACCGCTTCCTGGCCGCGACAGGTGTTTGGATCGGGCTGGCAGTCGCCGTCCACCTTGTGCTGACGGACTCGGTGCGACACGCGTGGCTGGCCATTCCGTGGTCGCTGGGCTGGCTGGCGCCGGCCGCATGCGCGCTCGCGGCGTGGTTCACCGTAACTGAGCAGCGCCTGTGTGCCGCGGGCCGGCATGTGTGGCTGGAGCCGGCCATGGATGCCACGCTGTTGTTTGCGCTGGGCGCCGCGCTCGTAGTGACGGGCGCCAGCCATCCGCTGGCATGGCTGGAGATTCCCGACACCGTACCGCTCCTTACCAGCGCACGCTGGCTGGCAGGCGCATTGGTCGGCGTGGTGCTGGTTGGCTTCGTGTGGATGGAATGCCAGCGGCTCGCCCTGTCTGGTCCGGCAACTGCCGTCGTGTTGGCCGGCGCAGCAGCATTCGGCGTGCTGATGTCCGCAGCGCCCGCTGTCGGCGCCGGCGCACTTGCGCTCGGACTGGCGCTGCGGCGCGCTTCGCTGCCATGGCTGGGCCTCGGCATCGCCGCCATCGCCATCGGCTTTATCTGGTACTACAGCTCGCTGCACTGGACGCTGCTGGCCAAGTCCGCCACGCTCGTCGGCGCGGGGATTGTGCTGCTCGGCCTGCGCCAATGGCTCATGCAGGCTGCGCCGGCAAAGGAGGTCGCATGAAACGATGGATCCTGATTGCCTGGGTGCTCACGCTGGCGCTGGCCGGTGTGGGCATCTTCGGCAAGGAGCGCGTACTGGCGCACGGCGACACCGTCTACCTCCGGCTCGCCCCGGTCGATCCGCGGTCGCTGATGCAGGGCGACTACATGGCGCTGAACTTCGCCATCGGCGCGGCCATCCGTGCTGCGCAGCCAGCGGGGCTCGAGCAACGCGACGGTGTTGCAGTCATCCGGCTCGATGCGAACCGGGAAGCCTCGTTCGTCCGCCTGCATCGCGATGAGCCGCTTGCAGCGGATGAACAGCTGCTGCGCTTCCAGACCGTCGATTCGCGGTGGGGCGGCAGGCAGGTGCAGGTGTCGACCGATGCTTATTTCTTTCAGGAAGGGCAGGGTGGGCGCTTCGAGAAGGCGCGGTTTGGGGAGTTCCGGGTGGATGGGAGCGGGCAGGCTTTGCTGGTGGGGTTGAGGGGGGAGGGGATGGAGGGGTTATAGGGGGGAAGGGAGTTCTTTGGGCGCGAATTGTGGGGATGTCGTTCTTGGCAGGCGTGGCTGTTTCGCCGGCGTAGCCGGCGAGTCACTTTTGTCCGAGCGACAAAAGTAACCAAAAACGCGTTTTGGTTGCCCCAAAGGGGCGAATTTTTATCGTAGTGTGCCAAGGGTGTTGTACGGGTATGGGCTTCAGAGTCAGTGACGCTGCCTGCCGCGTGGGGCACCACCGTGGTCGGGCATACGGCGCTGATTGAACGAGCCCTGCAAGCGTTCGTGGCCCCTGCTACCACCCATATCGTATGAACGCCTTCGGCTGCGCTGCGCGCAGGGCCCTAGTCTGAGCACACAGGCCCAAGGCAAACTACGCCTCGGTGAAGATGCCCGCGCTTGCATGCACGTAGAGAAAGGAAACGGACCTCGGGCGCCAGCGACGTTGATGCGCTTGCCCCCAGACGACGACGTGCGCGCAGCGCAGCCGAAGGCGTCCCACCACTGACCGTGTTGAAACGCTGTACCCGAGTCCGTCTTGGGGATCGTCCAAAAGTCGTGCCGCGTGAGGCACAGGTTCTGACTCACATGGCGTAGCAGGGTCGAACGGCCGACCACCATCGCAGGCGTCCAAAGCCGTTTGAACCACTGCCGCCGTGGAATTGATGGCCAGCGGCAACGACGCGCTTTTTGGTTACTTTTTGTCGCTCGGACAAAAAGTGACTCGCCGGCTACGCCGGCGAAACAGCCGCGCGGGCCAAGAGCGACACCCAACCCCAACCACAAAACCCCCGCCGGCTACGCCAAACAGAAACAGCGGCGCCCGCCAAGCACAACACCCAAAAAAAATCCCCGTGCCTCTAAAGGTCACAGGGATTCTTCTGTACGGAAACCGCAGTACCAGTAACGTTCAGACGTTGAACAAGAAATTCAACACATCCCCATCCTTCACCACATACTCCTTCCCTTCGGCCCGCATCTTGCCAGCTTCCTTCGCGCCAGTCTCGCCCTTGAAGGCGATGTAGTCGTCATAGGAAATCGTCTGCGCACGGATGAAGCCGCGTTCGAAGTCGGTGTGGATCACGCCGGCGGCCTTCGGCGCTGTGTCGCCCACGTGGATGGTCCAGGCGCGCACTTCCTTCACGCCTGCCGTAAAGTAGGTCTGCAGGCCCAGCAGCTTGAAGCCGGCGCGAATCACGCGGTCCAGGCCCGGTTCTTCCATGCCCAGGTCGGTCAGGAACTCGGCCTTGTCGGCGTCGTCCAGGTCGGCGATTTCGGCTTCGATGGCGGCGCAGACAGCCACGACCGGCGAATCGGTCGCCTTCGCGTATTCACGTACGGCGTCCAGGTGCGGGTTGTTCTCGAAGCCATCTTCACGCACGTTGGCGACGTACATGGTGGGCTTGGCGGTGATCAGGCAGAACGGGCGGATGGCGTCCCACTCTTCCGGCGCCAGGTCGAGCGTGCGCACGGCCTTGGCCTGGTCGAGCACGGCTTGTGCCTTTTCCAGCACGGCGACCAGCCGCAGCGCTTCCTTGTCGCCCGCGCGGGCCGGCTTGATGTAGCGGGCCAGCGCCTTCTCGACGGTGCCCAGGTCGGCCAGCGCCAGTTCGGTGTTGATCACTTCAATGTCCGACAGCGGATCGACCCTGCCGGCCACGTGGATCACGTTCTCATCTTCGAAGCAGCGCACCACGTGGGTGATGGCGTCGCATTCGCGGATGTTGGCGAGGAACTGGTTGCCCAGGCCTTCCCCCTTGGAAGCGCCCGCCACCAGGCCGGCGATATCGACAAACTCGACCGTGGCCGGCAGGATGCGCTCCGGCTTGACGATCTCGGCCAGCTTGGCGAGCCTCGGATCCGGCACTTCGACCACGCCCACATTGGGTTCGATCGTGCAGAACGGATAGTTTTCGGCGGCGATGCCGGCCTTGGTCAGGGCATTGAACAGCGTGGACTTGCCGACGTTGGGCAGGCCGACGATGCCGCATTGGAGGCTCATGGTGTCAGGCGGGAAATAGCAAAACCCATATTCTAGCGGATGGGGGCTCTCGGCCCTGCCCCGCCGCGCCGTGAGCCGCCGGGGCCGCGCGGGTGAGGTGGCTATAATCCAGCCATGACCCGATCCAACGCGTCCATCCGCAATTCCTCAGCTTTCCAGATCGCCGTTGTCGGCGGCGGCATCGTGGGCAAGTCCTGCGCGCTGCTGCTGGCGCAGCAGGGCATGAGCGTGGCCCTGGTCGCGCCGCGTCCCGCGCGGGGGCGCCCGCCGGCCGGGCCCGA
Source organism: Cupriavidus numazuensis (assembly GCF_905397435.1). Classification (GTDB taxonomy): domain Bacteria; phylum Pseudomonadota; class Gammaproteobacteria; order Burkholderiales; family Burkholderiaceae; genus Cupriavidus; species Cupriavidus numazuensis. Next base: position 29,212 of record NZ_CAJPVI010000063.1, on the reverse strand, counting down.
TGACTGGGACAGCCGTATCTATGCGTTCTCCGCGAGTTCGCAGGCGCTCCTTGAGCGCATGCGCGTGTGGGAGGCGCTGGATCCGTCGCGCATCCAGCCGGTGCGCGATATGCGCGTGTTCGGCGACGTGAGCGCCGCTGAGACCTCGCCGAGCCTCGATGGCGACCTGCATTTCTCGGCCTACGCCGCAGCCGTGCCGCAGCTCGCGTGGATCGTCGAATCCGGGCTCGTGGAGCGCGCGCTAGATACCGCGCTCGGCTTCCAGCACCAGGTCCAGTGGCACGACGACACCGCCGCCGGCTTCGAGCGCGATGCCGATGGCGCGACCCTTACGCTTTCCGGCGGTACGAAGATCCGCGCGGCCTGCGTGGTCGGCGCCGATGGCGCGCGGTCTTGGGTGCGCCAGCAGTGCCATATCGGCGTGACGACGCGGCGCTACCGCCAGCTTGGCGTGGTGGCGAACTTTGAATGCGAGCGGCCGCACCACGACACCGCGTGGCAATGGTTCCTGGGCGCCCCGGAAAAGCTGATGGCCGACGAGGAGCCCGCCAACGGCGAGATCCTGGCCATGCTGCCGCTGCCGGGCTCGCGCATGTCGATGGTGTGGTCGGCCGACGAAGCCCACGCGCACGAACTGCTCGCGCTGTCGCCGGAGGCGCTGGCCGCCACGGTGATGCAAGCGGCCGCGGGCGCGGTCGGCAGCCAGTTCGGCACGCTGCGCTGTGTCACGCCGGCACAGGGCTTTCCGCTGGTGCTGCAGCGCGCGGAGCAGTTCGTGCAGCCGCATCTGGCGCTGGTGGGCGACGCCGCGCACGTGGTGCATCCGCTCGCCGGGCAGGGCATGAACCTCGGTTTGCGCGATGTTGCGGAACTCGGCAAGGTCATGGCCGCCAAAGAATCTTTCCGCAGCGAGGGCGACCTGCGCCTGCTGCGCCGCTACGAGCGCGCGCGCGCTACCGACCTGCTGTCGCTGACCGCCGCGACCGATGGCCTGCACCGGCTGTTTTCGCTGCCCGGCAGCGCGGCGCGCGTGGTGCGCAATACCGGCATCCGCACCGTGGGCCGGCAGTCGCTGCTCAAGCGCATCCTGATTGAACGGGCGCTCGGCTGACGCCGGTGCCCGGATACTGACTGAATACCTGGAGTCGATATGTTCCAACTCATGCGCCGCTACCCCGCCTGGACGACCGCCGTTGCCGGCGGCCTGGCGGCCGCAGGCTTTGCCCTGCACGCCATGGCGGCGGGCGAACCGGGCACGGACCGCATCAAGGAATCCCTGCAAAAGATGCTGGGCGGCCGCGCCGAAGTGAAGAGCGTGACCAAGAGCCCGGTGCCCGGGCTGTTCGAGGTCAACGTCGGCGGGCAGGTGGTCTACACCGATGCCACCGGCCGCTACGTGATCAACGGCGAGATGATCGATACCAAGACCGGCACCAACCTGACCGAGGAGCGCCTGGCCGATATCAACCGCATCAAGTGGTCGGACCTGCCGCTCGCGCGTGCCATCAAGTGGACCAAGGGTGACGGCAGCCGCCAGGTCGCCGTGTTCTCCGATCCGAACTGCGGCTACTGCAAGCGTATCGAGCAGACCTTCCAGCAGATGGACAACATCACGGTCTACACCTTCCTGTATCCGGTGCTGTCGCCCGATTCGGAAACCAAGGCGAAGCAGGTCTGGTGCGCGGCCGACCGCACCAAGGCGTGGCGTGACTGGATGCTGAACAAGGTCGCGCTGACCGGCAACGGCAACTGCAAGACGCCGGTCGATGACAACCTCGCACTCGGCCAGAGCATGAACATCACGGGCACGCCGGCCGTGTTCTTTATGGACGGCACACGCATTCCGGGCGCGGCCGACGCCGGCACGCTCGAACGCAAGCTCGCCAGCATCAAGAAGTAAGGACCGGCCGGCATGTCCCGGCCCTAGCAGGCGGCCGGCTCAGTCCGGCCGCTTTGCATTCCGGACCATTCCCGGATCATCCCTTCGCAAGATCGCCCGGCAGGGCGGCACAGGAGACTTCCATGACGTTCCAGGCATTGCTGCTGACCCAGGCCGACGGTGCGACCCAGGCCAACATCGCCACGCTGGACGAGAGCCAGCTGCCCGCCGACGGCGACGTGCTGGTCGCGGTCGACTATTCGACGATCAACTTCAAGGACGGGCTGGCGATCACGGGCCGCTCGCCGGTGGTGCGCAAGTGGCCGATGGTGGCCGGCATCGATGGCGCCGGCACGGTGCTGGAGTCGTCGCACCCGCGCTGGAAGGCCGGCGACAAGGTGGTGCTGAACGGCTACGGCGTCGGCGAAACGCACTGGGGCTGCCTGGCGCACCGTGCGCGCCTGAAGGGCGACTGGCTGGTGCGGCTGCCCGATGCCTTTACGACGCGCCAGGCCATGGCGATCGGCACGGCCGGCTACACGGCGATGCTGTCGGTGCTCGGGCTGGAGCGCGGCGGCGTCAACGGCCCGGTACGTCCTGGAGATGGCGATGTGCTCGTCACCGGCGCATCAGGCGGCGTGGGCACGGTGGCGATCGCGATCCTCGGCAAGCTCGGCTATCGCGTGGTGGCTTCCACCGGCAAGCGCGATGAAGCGGATTTCCTCAAGGCGCTCGGCGCGGCGGAGGTCATCGACCGTGCCGAACTGTCGGCGCCGGGCAAGCCGCTGCAGAAGGAGCGCTGGGCGGCAGTGGTGGACGCGGTGGGCTCGCACACGCTGGTCAATGCATGCGCGCAGGTGCGCTACGGCGGCGTGGTGACGGCATGCGGGCTCGCGCAGGGCATGGATTTTCCGGCTTCGGTCGCGCCATTCATCCTGCGCAGCGTGACGCTGGCCGGTATCGACAGCGTGATGGCGGCGATGTCGCTGCGCGAACAGGCATGGGCGCGGCTGGCCACGGACCTCGAGCCGGACCGCCTCAACGCGATTACGCGCGAGATCACGCTGGGCGAAGCGGTCGACGCCGGCCGCAGCATCGTCGAAGGCGGTTTGCGCGGGCGCACGGTGGTCAACGTCAACCGCACCTGAGCGCGTTGGCAGCCTCGGCGGATCGCGCCGAATGACGAACGATACAATCATGCCCATGACGCCGATCCGCTATGCCATCGCCCCGCTTCAACCTGAAGCGCATCTTTTCGCCGTCACCGTCACGGTGACTTCGCCCGATCCCGCCGGCCAGCGCTTTTTCCTGCCGGCCTGGATTCCGGGCAGTTACATGATTCGCGACTTCGCCCGCCATATCGTGCGCATCCGCGCCGATGCGGGCGGCAAGCCGGTGACCCTGACCAAGCTCGACAAGCAGAGCTGGCAGGCCGCGCCGGTCGACGTTTCCGCCGGTCCGCTCACGCTGAGCTACGAGGTCTACGCGTGGGACCTGTCGGTGCGCGCCGCGCATCTCGATACGACCCACGGCTTCTTCAACGGCAGCTCGGTCTTCCTGTGCGTGGAGGGACAGGAAGATCAGCCGTGCACGGTGGACATCCACGCGCCCGCCGGCGAGACCTACCGCAACTGGCGCGTCGCCACGGCAATGCGCGAGGCCTCGGGCCGTGAAGGTGCCAAGCGCTACGGCTTCGGCCGCTATCAGGTCGCCGACTACGACGAACTGGTCGATCACCCGGTCGAAATGGGTGATTTCCTGATGGCCAGCTTCCGCGCATGCGGGGCGCAGCATGACCTCGTGTTCACCGGCCGCGTGCCGCAACTCGACATCGACCGCGTTTGCCGCGACCTCAAGCGCATCTGCGAAGCTCAGATCCGCTTGTTCGAACCGCGCAGCGCACGCGCACCGTTCCTCGACAGCAATCGCCGCTACGTCTTCATGACGATGGTGACTACCGATGGTTACGGCGGCCTCGAGCATCGCGCCAGCACCGCGCTGATGTGCGCGCGCTCGGACCTGCCCGTGCTCGGCGACAGCGAGACCAGCGAGGGCTACCGCACCTTCCTGGGCCTGTGCAGCCACGAGTATTTCCATACCTGGAACGTCAAGCGCATCAAGCCCGCGGCGTTCGTGCCATATCGGCTGCAGGAGGAAACCTACACGCCGCTGCTGTGGCTGTTCGAGGGCTTTACGAGCTACTACGACGACCTCGTGCTGGTGCGCTCGGGCTGCGTGACCGACACGCAGTATGTCGAGATGCTGGCCAAGACCTGGAACGGCGTGCTGCGTGGCAATGGCCGCACCAAGCAGAGCGTGGCCGAAAGCTCGTTCGATGCGTGGACCAAGTACTACCGGCAGGACGAGAACGCGCCCAATGCCATCGTCAGCTACTACACCAAGGGATCGCTGGTGGCGCTGGTACTGGACCTGACCATTCGCGACAAGACCGGCGGACGGCGCTCGCTCGACGACGTGATGCGCGCGCTGTGGCAGCGCTATGGCCGCGATTTCTATGCGCCGGACGCCGTGCAGCGCGGCGTGACCGAGGCCGAAGTCCATGCGCTGTTCGACGAGATCACGGGCCTGCGCCTGGGCGCGTTGCTGCGCTCGCTGACCGATGGCACCGGCGAACTGCCGCTGGCGCCGCTGTTCAAGCGCTTCGGCGTGAAGGCCGAAGCGCAGAAGCCGGCCCGCACGGCGGCGCTCGGTATCAAGGTCAAGTCGGACGATGGCTGGGTGCGCGTGACGCAGGTGCTCGACGGCGGCGCAGCACAGGCCGGCGGCATCTCCGCGGGCGACTTGCTCGCCGCCGTGGACGGCCTGCGTGTCGCACCGGGCCAGCTCGACAAGCTGCTCGGACGCTACCGCGCCGGCGACCCGGTCACGCTGCATGTCTTCCGTCGCGATGAACTGCACGTGCTGCCACTGACGCTCGCGCGCGAACCGGCGGCACAGTACAAGCTGAACCTGGAGAGCGGGAAACACGCTTCGCGCACGCGCTGGCTGGGACGCTGAAGCGTCCCAGCCCGTCCGCATCCCGCCCGCATCTCCGCCCAGCCTGACCTAGCCACGCGTCCATGCAATACGCGCACGATCCCCGCACCTTCGTTTATTCGCACTATGTCTACCGTGGCCTGCGCTCGGCCACGGGGGTGATCGGCGCCACGCTGATCGCGCTGCAGTTTGCCGACCTGCCCACGGCGATGGTGATCTCGATGGGCGCGCTGTGCACGAGCCTGATGGATCTGCCCAGCCCGGTGAACCACAAGTTCAACGAGATGCTGGCCAGCGTGCTGCTGTGCGGTGGCGTCACGCTGGTGGTCGCGCTGGCAACACCGTTCCCGCGCGTGATGCCATTCGTGCTCGTGCTGGTCACCTTCATGGCCGGCATGATGTCGGTGTACGGGAACAAGACGTTGCCGCTGCAGTTCTCCACGCTGTTCGTGATGACGCTGACCATCAACGAGGACTTCGTGGTGCGCCGCGCGCTCGAGCACACGGCGTTGTTCATCCTCGGCGCCGTGGCGTATCTTGGCTACGCGATGCTGGTGAGCTGGATCACCGAACGCCGCACCAAGCAGCAGATCCTCGCGGAATCGCTGTACGAGATGGCTAGCTATCTGGAGGTCAAGGCCGCCTTCTACGACGCCGGCAACGATTACGAGGCGCAGTTCAACCGGCTAGTGCGCCAGCAGATCATCGTGGCCGAGCGCCAGCAGGCCGCGCGCGATCTGGTGCTGCGCGGCAACCGCACGCCGCATGACGGGCTGCTGGTGCAGGTCCACCTGCGCATGCTGGACCTGTACGAGTACATCCTGTCGACCAATACCGACTATCCGCTGCTGCGCCAGACCTTCGGCAGCACGCCGGTGCTCGACCACCTGCATCGGCTGGTGATGCTGATGTGCAAGGACGTCGAGGAGATCGCCTACGAAGTCACGCGCGGGCGGCCGTCCTACGCCGCCGTCGATTACCGCGACGACCTGCGTGCCGTGGAGCGCGAGATCGCCCAGCTGCGCCACCACCACATTTCGCCTGCGGCGATGACGGCGCTGTGCGAGACGCTGGACATGATTCGCGGCGCCATCACGCTGGTGGGACAGTTGCACGAAGCCTCGCGCACGCCTGTAGAGCCAGCCAAAGTGCTGCCCGGCGCCGACATGACGCCGTTCCTGACGCGCCAGAAATACGAACTCGGCGTGCTGCGCGACAACCTCAAGTGGCGTGCGCCGGCGTTCCGCTTCGCGATCCGTATCTCGATGGCGGTGGCGCTGGGGTTGTGGATCGCGGACCACCTGCCATACGCATCGCACGGCTACTGGATCCTGCTGACCATCATCGTCATCCTGAAGCCGAACTTCAGCATGACCAAGCAGCGCTACAACGACCGCGTGATCGGCACGCTGATCGGCTGCATCATTTCCGTGGGCATCCTGAAGGTGTTCCACGAACCGCTGGTGCTGCTCGGTTTCCTGTTCCTGGCACTGGTCGCGAGCGCGGCGTTCTCGACGATCAAATACCGCTACACGGCGATCGCGGCCTGCGTGCAGGTGCTTATCCAGATCAACCTGCTGATGCCGAACACGCAGAACGCGGCCGGAGAACGGCTCGTCGATACGGTGATCGGCGGCATCATCGCCTCGCTGTTCAGCTTCGTGCTGCCGAGCTGGGAATACCGCGCGATCCCGAAGCTCGTGGAAGGCGTGCTGCAGGCCAACCGCCGCTACATCGCCGCCACGCGCGACCTGCTGCTGCGCCGTGCCAAGGACGATTTCGCCTATCGCGTGCAGCGCAAGCAGTTCATGGACGCGCTATCGGCACTGATCGGCTCGTTCCAGCGCATGCTCGACGAGCCCAAGAGCCGGCACCGCGCGGTGGACAACCTGAACCGCTTCATCGTGCAGAACTACCTGGTCGCGGCGCACGTGGCGGCGGCGCGTATCCAGGTGCGCCAGCACTACACCGAGCTTGATATTCCTGCGGCGGAGTCTGCGATCGAACAGGCGACCGATGCGGCGAATCGCAGCCTGCAGCTCGCGATCGAACGATTGGCTGCGGACGACCGCTCGGGTAGCCGCGGCGCGGGCTTTATCCGGCCGAGCGAGCAGGTGGCCAGCGCCAGCGGTCCGTCGCTGGAAGGCCCGCCGCCCGAGCACGCCGATGACCGGCGTGCGCGGCTTGCCGATTCGGCCGACCGGCGCCGTGCCGATGAGCTTGCGCATGCGGCGGCGGCGGGGGAATCCGTTCAAGAGCCTGGCCCGACGGCAAGTTCGACCGGCCGTTCCGCCAATGCGGTGCTCGAGCGCCGGTTGCGCGCGCTGCGCGAGGATGCGGCGAAGATCGCGCTGCGCACCGGGGCGATCGGAAGGGCGATGCGGACGCGGGATTGAGGGCGGGGCAGGCTCGTACACCAATGGTGTGCCCCCCCCTCTCCCGCTTGCGGGAGAGGGGGGGGAGAGGGCAGGCGCATCTACGAAGTCGGGCGTATCGCATCGAGATACGCCTACCCTCTCCCCCAACCCCTCTCCCACAAATGGGAGAGGGGAGTCCGGGCCCTGAGTACTGGCAGGCAACGGTTCTATCCGGCAGCCTGCCCAGACTCTGCCTGCTCTTCCCTCGGCAACGTCAACATCCCGCTGTTATAGCTGTACTCATAAACCTCCCCATACCGGCCCCAGTCCACCGCCACGGACAGCACGCGCTCCGCTTCCTCGGGCTTGAGGAACGCCTCCAGCTCGCGCAGCACCTGCTCCTCGCCGACCTCGCCGTCTTCCGACGCTTCCAGTTCGCGCCGGATATGCGTGGCCAGCGCGACATGCGCGAGCAACTGCCTGCCGAACATCTCCTTGCGCACGGTCGGCTCGGCCGCGTAGTAATCGCGGCCAGCCGTGGTGACCGTGATGTCGCCGCGTTCGATATGCGCGAGCTGCAGCAGCTGCAGCGCTTCGCACGCGGGCAGCAGGTCGTCGTCGGTCAGGCCGGCTTCGTCGGCCAGGTGCGGCAGGTCCGCGCGGCCATGGAACGGCGGTTCGGACAGCAGGTCCAGGATGGCATCCATCTGGCTGATGTCCACCTCGGGCAAGCGGTAGCCGATCTGGCGCGACGGGGCCAGTGCGGGCGCGCGTGGCTCGGCCGCCGCGGGCGAGGTCATCAGCGTGTAGACCTCGTCGATCAGCGCGCGCACCTGGGCGTCGTCGCGATTTCGCGGGCGCGGGAACGGCACGCGCACTTCGGCACGGATGCGCCCCGGATCGCTCGACAGGATGACGATGCGGTCGGCCATCATCACTGCTTCCTCGATGTTGTGCGAAACGATCAGGATGCTTTTGATATTCGCACGGCCGCTTTCCCACAGGTCCAGCATCTCGTCGCGCAGGGTTTCGCCGGTCAGCACGTCGAGCGCGGAAAACGCCTCGTCCATCAGCAGCAGGTCGGGTTGGGTCACGAGTGCGCGGGCAATGCCCACACGCTGGCGCATGCCGCCGGACAGCTCGCGGGGCAGCGCGCCGTTGAAGCCGGCGAGCCCAATCATGTCGATCGCCGCTTCGGCGCGGCGTGCGCGCTCGGCCTTGGCGACGCCCTGCGCTTCGAGGCCGAGTTCCACGTTCTGCTGCACCGTGAGCCACGGGAACAGCGCGAACGACTGGAACACCATCGCGATGCCCTCGGCCGTGCCGGCCAGACGCCTCCCACGGAACTGCACGTCGCCGCGGTCGGCGCCGACGAGGCCGGCCATGATGCGCAGCAATGTCGACTTGCCCGAGCCGGACTTGCCGAGCATCGCCACGATCTCGCCTTCGCGCAGCGTCAGGTCGACGCCTTCGAGCACGGCGCGGTCGCTCTTGTTGGCCGTGCGGAAGATCTTGGAGACGCCGCGCAGCGCGATCACGGCCGGTGCCGTGACGGCGGGGTTCAGGTTTTCTGCCATCGTTGCCTTACAAGCGGGTGCGCTCCTGCGCGAGTTGATACAGGCGGTTCCACAGCAACCGGTTGAAGCCGACCACGAACAGCGCCATCACGCCGATGCCGAGCGCAATGCGCGGGAAATCGCCGCGCGCCGTGGTCTCGGCGATATAGCTGCCAAGGCCCGTGGCCACCAGCGTGCGGTCGCCCCAGGTCACGTATTCGGCCACGATGCTGGCATTCCACGAACCGCCCGCGGCCGTCACCAGTCCGGTCAGCAGGCTCGGGAACACGGCGGGGATCAGGAAGCGCTTCCACAGCAGCCAGCCACGCAGGCCGAAGTTGCGCGCGGCCAGCTTCAGCTCGGTCGGAATGCCCGAGGCGCCGGCCACCACATTGAACAGGATGTACCACTGGGTGCCGAAGATCAGCAGCGGGCTCAGCCAGATTTCGGGGTTCAGGCCGAAGCGCACGATCAGCATGACGACCAGCGGGAACATCAGGTTCGCCGGGAACGCCGCCAGGAACTGCGCCACCGGCTGCGCGATACGTGCGACGGACGGGTTCAGGCCAATGCGGATGCCGATGGGCACCCAGATCACTGCCGCCAGCGCGATCAGCACGATCACGCGCACCATGGTCAGGGTGCCGAGCCACAGCACATGGCCGACTTCGGCCCAGCCGACTTCGCTGTGCACGAAATACATCACGCGGCCCAGTGCGGCCATTGCCACCAGCAGGATGACAGCATTGCTGGCGCGCTCGCGCCATTGCACGCGGCGCGGATCGGGTTCAGCCGTCGCGGCGCCCTGGCGCCGTGCGCCCCACGCGAGCGTGCGCTCCGCCAGCGCCGCCGTGCGCGCGAGCAGCGCCCGCACCCATTCCGAGCGGCGCAGCAGGTCGAGCAGCCACGACTCCGGCTCCTTGTCCTGCGCCAGCGTCTCGAAACGGAAGCGGTCGGCCCATGCCACGAGCGGCCGGAACAGCAACTGGTCGTACACCAGAATGCCCACCAGCATCGCCAGGATGGCCCAGCCGATGGCGGCCAGGTTCTGCTGCTGGATGGCCAGCGCGATATAGGATCCGATGCCCGGCAGCCGGATGTCCTGGCCGGACACCGAGATGGCCTCTGACGCGACCACGAAGAACCAGCCGCCCGACATCGACATCATCATGTTCCACAGCAGTCCCGGCATGGCGAACGGCACTTCGAGCCGCCAGAAGCGCTGCCACGGCGACAGCCGGAACATGGCCGCCGCCTCGATCAGGTCGCCGGGGATCGTGCGGAACGACTGGTACAGGCTGAAGGCCATGTTCCAGGCCTGCGAGGTGAAGATGGCGAAGATCGCTGCGCATTCCACGCCGATCAGGTTGCCCGGGAACAGCGCGATGAAGCCGGTCACCGTGATCGACAGAAAGCCGAGCACAGGGATCGATTGCAGGATGTCCAGCGCCGGCACCAGCACCTTTTCGGCTGTGCGGTTCTTCGACGCCAGCGCCGCGAACGCGAGCGAGAACACCAGCGACGCCGCCAGCGCCGCGAGCATGCGGATGCTCGTGCGCATCAGGTAATAGGGCAGGTAGGCGATGTCCAGGTGTACCGTCATCGGCTCGCCGGGCACGAACGGCACGTTCATCTGCTGTGCCGCGAACGCCACCATGACGATGATCGCGAGGAGGATCGGCAGCAGCGCGAAATCGAAGCGGTTGGGCGGGGCAGTCAGCAACTGGCTGTCATAGCCAGGTGCTGGCGTGACCGGATGATCGTTGGCGGGCGGTTGCATCATGGCGCTTGGTGGCTGGACAACCGGCAGGCAGGTGCCGGCGGCGGAAGGGGCGGCCTGGGGGTCAGGCCCGGCAGGCGGCATGGGTGCCGCCGACATCACGCCTTGTGGCGCGCATTCTCTGGTAACGCCTGGGACAGCCGACTAGTTTACGTCTTGTGGGTGACGTGTCGATGTATCGTTGCTGTCGACATGCCGCAAAAGGAGCTTGCCATGGAAACCTGGCACATGACCGCGCATGGGCGCGTGCAGGGGGTCGGCTACCGAGCGGGCTGCGCGCAAGCGGCCATCGCGCTTGGGGTAAGGGGTTGGGTGCGCAACCGGGCCGACGGCACGGTCGAGGTCATGGCCTTCGGCACGGTCCAGCAGCTGGAGGCGCTGCGCAACTGGATGCAGGCCGGTCCGCCGGCTGCGCATGTCTCGCGCGTGGACATGGAGCCGGGGCAGGGATCGTTCGAGGATTTTGAGTTTCGGCCGACGGTATAGCCGCAGCCCGTCCGGCAGCAGACAGCGGTTCAGGCAGCCAGCCAATCCACCGGCGTCCTGCCATGCGCCTCGAGCCACCGGTTGGCCTCGCGGAAATGCCCGCAGCCAAGAAAGCCCCGATGCGCCGACAGCGGCGAGGGGTGCGGCGCCTCAAGCACGCAGTGGCTATCGGTCAGCAACGGCTTCTTGGCCTGCGCGTGGCTGCCCCACAGCAGAAACACCAGGTTCGGATGGCTCGCGGCCAGCGCGTGGATCACGCAGTCGGTCACGGCCTCCCAGCCACGGCGTGCGTGGCTCGCGGCCTGGCCTTGTTCCACCGTCAATACCGTGTTCAGCAGCAGCACGCCCTGGCGCGCCCAGCCTTCGAGGTTGCCGGACGCGCGCGGCGCCGGGCTGTCGCCATATTCGGCGGCGATTTCCTTGAAGATATTGCGCAGGCTCGGCGGCACCTTGATGCCGTCCGGCACCGAGAACGCCAGACCGTGTGCCTGCGGCAGTTCCACGCCGCCGACCACGCCGGTGCCGTGGTACGGGTCCTGTCCGAGGATCACGACCTTGACCGCATCGGGCGGCGTCAGGTGCAGCGCATGGAAGACCTCATGCGGGAAGACCGGCTTGCCCGCAGCGCGCTCGCCATCGACGAAGGCGGCCAGTTCCTGCCAGGCGGGTGCCGTCAAGCAGGGCGCGAGCAGGGCGCGCCAGTCGGCGGGCAGGGCGTCGGCTTGTGCTTGCAGCCCGGCGGTGGCGGCGGGCGGTGTGGCGGTGTCAGTCTCAATGGCAAAAAGATCGGCTTGCATGCGTACGAATGAGTGCGGAAGGGCAGGAGCGGATCAGGCGTCCGCGACACCGGCCAGCCGGTAGCCGCGAGCGGCCTTGCTGAGGTCGGAGGGCGTCAGGGCGGCAACGGCCTGCAAGCGTGCACCGAGTGCCCGCAGCGTGTCGGCGGCGCGGCTTTCATCGCCCGACAGCCATTCCAGTTCCAGTTCCTGGATGCGCTCCTGCGCGTGGGTGGCAGGGGCGGTGATGGTGCCGTTGTCGAGCGCGGCCTCGATGCGCGCGCCATCGTGTTCGAGAATCCAGACGCGGCGCGCAAAGTCGGTGCGAAAGACCGGCGCAAGGCGGTCGGCCAGCGGAGCGAGCAAGGCCCGCGCTTCATCGGGCAGCTTTTGCAGATCGATCGCCTCGCCGGCCACCTCGGTTTCCCACTCGTGCCGGCTCGCCAGCCCGCCCTGGCTCTGCCCCGCGGTCTTCAGCGTCTGCAGCCACTGCGGGCCCTTGCGGCGCAGGCGCAGCGCGGCGCGCGCGCGGGCCAGGTCGCGTTCGGGCGTATCGAGGTAGACGTTGAGCAGCGTGACTTCGCCCTTCGACTCGCCGTTGGCGTCGAGCCACGCGGCGATCGGGGCCAGCGCATCGTTGGGAACGGCGAGCTTCAGTTCGATTTCCATGGGCATGTCGTGTGGGAGACTCGGGGCGGACAAATGCGATCCCGGTGCAATAACTGCAATCCGGTCCCCTCTCCCGCTTGCGGGAGAGGGGAGCAAACCGGCAGCGTACTTCAGTGTTCGGCGGGGATTGTCACTCAGGTGAACAACCGTGCCAGTTCCACGCCCGGGTCCGGCGCGCGCATGAACGCTTCGCCGACCAGGAACGCATGCACATCGGCTTCGCGCATGCGCTTCACGTCGTTCGGGCCCAGGATGCCGGATTCCGTCACCACGAGCCGGTCGGCCGGCATGCTCGGCAGCAGGTCCAGCGTGTTGTCGAGCGAGACTTCGAACGTGCGCAGGTTGCGGTTGTTGACGCCGAGCAGAGGCGTCTTCAGGCGCAGTGCGCTGTCGAGTTCGTCGGCACCGTGGACTTCCACCAGCACATCCATGCCAAGTTCATGTGCGCACGCTTCCAGGTCGGCCATCAGGCCCGGGTCCAGCGCGGCGACGATCAGCAGGATGCAGTCCGCGCCCCAGCTGCGCGCTTCGTAGACCTGGTACAGGTCGACCATGAAGTCCTTGCGCAGGGCAGGCAATGGGCAGGCGCCGCGAGCGCGCTTCAGGTAGTCGGCGTGGCCCTGGAAGAAATTCACGTCGGTCAGCACCGACAGGCAGGCGGCGCCGTGGCTCGCGTAGCTCTCTGCAATCGCCTCGGGCACGAAGTTCTCGCGCAGCACGCCCTTGGACGGCGATGCTTTCTTGACTTCGGCGATCACGCCGGCGTGGCCGGCGGCGATCTTCTCGCGCAGCGCGCGTTCGAAGCCACGCGGCGCGAAGCCGGCTTCATGGCGCAGGCTCTCGGCCTCCGCGCGCAGGCTCGGCAGGTCGCGCTTCTTGCGCGCCGCAGAGACTTCGTCGGCCTTGACGGCCAGGATCTTGTCGAGGATGTCGGACATGGTTGCCTTACTTGAATTGCTGCGTGGCGCGCACGAAGTGGTCGAGCTTCTCGCGCGCGGCGCCGCTGGCGATGGCTTCGCGCGCGCGGCGGATGCCGTCTTCAATCGAATCGGCGACGTTGGCCGCGTACAGCGCGGTGCCTGCGTTAAGCGAGACGATCTCGCGCGGCGTGCCGGGCACGTTGCCGAGCGCTTCGAGCAGCATTTCCTTCGACTCGACTGCATCGGCAACCTTCAGGCCGCGGTTGGAAATCATCGACAGGCCGAAGTCTTCCGGATGGATCTCGTACTCGCGCACTTCCCCATCTTTCAGTTCGCCGACCAGCGTGGCGGCGCCGAGCGACACCTCGTCCATGCCGTCCTTGCCGTACACGACCAGCGCGTGCTTCGCGCCCAGGCGCTGCATCACGCGCACCTGGATACCGACGAGATCCGGGTGGAACACGCCCATCAGGATGTTCGGCGCGTCAGCCGGATTGGTCAGCGGGCCCAGGATATTGAAGATCGTGCGCACGCCCATTTCCTTGCGGATCGGCGCCACGTTCTTCATGGCCGGGTGATGGGTCGGCGCGAACATGAAGCCGATGCCGGTCTGTTCGATGCACTGGCCGACCTGCTCCGGCGTCAGCATGATGTTGACGCCCAGCGCTTCGAGCACATCGGCACTGCCCGACTTGGAGCTCACGCCGCGGTTGCCGTGCTTGGCGATCTTGGCGCCGGCAGCCGCCGCCACGAACATCGACGCGGTCGAGATATTGAAGGTATGCGAGCCGTCGCCACCGGTGCCGACGATATCGACGAAATTCTCGCGGTCCGTCACCGTGACCTTGTTGGCGAATTCGCGCATCACCTGCGCCGCGGCCGAGATCTCGCCGATGGTTTCCTTCTTCACGCGCAGGCCGGTCAGGATTGCGGCCACCATCACCGGCGTGATCTGCGCCTGCATGATCTGGCGCATCAGGTGCAGCATCTCGTCGTGAAAGATCTCGCGATGTTCGATGCAGCGGGTCAGCGCTTCCTGGGCGGTGATGGTCATGGCGGTCTCGGTCGGTTGGGTGGCGTGCGGCGCGATGGAAACGGATGGCGTGGCAGTGTCGAGCAGTCTCATCGCGTCGTCTTCAGGAAGTTGGCCAGCAGCGCATGGCCTTGTTCGGAAAGAATCGACTCGGGATGGAACTGCACGCCTTCGACGGCCAGCGTCTTGTGGCGGACGCCCATGATCTCGCCGTCAGGCGTCCAGGCGGTCACTTCCAGGCAGTCCGGCAGGGTCTCGCGCTCGATCGCCAGCGAATGATAGCGCGTCACGTCGAAGTGTTTGGGCAGGCCGGCGAACACGCCTTGCTGCGTGGTCTCGATGGTGCTGACCTTGCCGTGCATGACCTGCTTGGCGCGGATTACCTTGCCGCCGAACGCTTCGCCGATGGCCTGGTGGCCCAGGCACACGCCGAGCAGCGGCACCTTGCCGGCAAAGTGCTGCAGCACGGCAACCGAGACGCCGGCTTCCTTCGGGCTGCACGGGCCCGGCGATACGCAGATATGGTCGGGCTTGAGCGCCTCGATTTCCTCGATCGTGATCTCGTCGTTGCGGTACGTGCGCACGTCCTCGCCGAGTTCGCCGAAGTACTGGACGAGGTTGTAGGTGAACGAATCGTAGTTGTCGATCATCAGCAGCATGGCCTTTTCTCCCTTGTTCCCTCTCGTTCAGATGTCGGAGTCCAGGCCATCCTGGACCTGCTCGGCGGCGCGGATCACGGCGCGCGCCTTGGCTTCGGTTTCCCTCCATTCGGCTTCGGGGTCCGAGTCCGCAACGATGCCGGCTGCGGCCTGCACGTAGAGATTGCCATCCTTGATGATGCCGGTGCGGATCGCGATTGCCAGGTCCATCTCGCCGCCGAAGGACAGGTAGCCCACGGCACCGCCGTAGATGCCGCGCTTGCGCGGCTCCAGTTCGTCGATGATTTCCATCGCGTGCACCTTGGGCGCGCCCGACAGCGTGCCGGCCGGGAAGGTGGCGCGCAGGACGTCGAGGTTGCTCATGCCCGGGCGCAGCGTGCCTTCGACCGAGCTGACGATGTGCTGCACGTGCGAGTACTTTTCGATCACCATCTTGTCGGTGACCTTGACCGAGCCGGTCTCGGCGATGCGGCCGATATCGTTGCGCGCCAGGTCGATCAGCATCACATGCTCGGCGATCTCCTTCGGATCGTTGAGCAGTTCGGTGGCCAGTTGCGCGTCCTTCTCGGGCGTATTGCCGCGCGGACGCGTGCCGGCCAGCGGACGGATGGTGACGATATGCTCGTCGCGCGAATCGCCATTGGTGCCGACCTTGCGCGATTCCTGGCGCACCAGGATCTCCGGCGAGGCCCCGACGATCTGGAAATCGCCGAAGTTGTAGAAGTACATGTACGGCGACGGGTTCAGCGAGCGCAGCGCACGGTACAGCGACAGCGGTGCGTCGCGGTACGGCTTCATCAGGCGCTGGCCGATCTGCACCTGCATCATGTCGCCGGCCATGATGTATTCCTTGGCCTTGTGCACGGCGGCCAGGTAATCGGCCTTGTCGAACTCGCGGTAGACGTCGGTCTGCACCGACGGGCTGGTCACGGGCACATCCACCGGCTGGCGCAGCTTCATGCGCAGTTCGCGCAGGCGCTGGCGGGCGCGGGAGTAGGCTTCGGGCGTGGTCGGGTCGGCGTAGACGATCAGGTAGAGCTTGCCCGACAGGTTATCGATCACGGCCAGCTCTTCGCACAGCAGCAGCTGGATATCGGGCAGGCCGAGGTCATCGGGCTTCTGCGTGTTGGCCAGCTTCTTCTCGATATAGCGCACCGCGTCGTAGCCGAAATAGCCGGCCAGGCCGCCGCAGAAGCGCGGCAGGCCGGGGCGCAGCGCCACCTTGAAGCGGCTCTCGAACTCGGCGATGAAGTCCAGCGGATTGCCTTCGTGGGTCTCGACCACCTTGCCGTCGGTGACCACTTCGGCGCGGTTGCCGTAGGAGCGCAGCAGCGTGCGCGCATGCAGGCCGATGAACGAATAGCGGCCGAAGCGTTCGCCGCCGACCACGGATTCGAGCAGGAAGGTGTTGACGCCGCGCGTCTGCGACTGGGCCAGCTTCAGGTACAGCGACAGCGGCGTTTCCAGGTCGGCGAAGGCCTCGGCGATCAGCGGGATGCGGTTGTAGCCCTGGTCGGCCAGCGATTTGAATTCCAGTTCGGTCATGTCGATCCTCGTTTGCGGCGCGGCGGGTTCTTGTTGGCGCGGCGCCGTGGTGTCGGCAATTGGGCGGGAGCAGGCGCAAGGCCGCTCCGGGCTGCGGAACCGTGGTGCGGGATGACTGCGGACAAGACCGCACACGGCCGTGGCGGCGTGTGGCGCGTTCTTGAGCTAAACGTAGCATATGCAGCTACGCTTGCTGGCGGGGAGTGAAAGGGGATCCTGGTAAGGATGCCGGCACCCTGGCCGGTGCTGGCGAGCCTTCGGTACGAAGGCCGCTCAGCGGACTCGCGAACGCACTTTACGCCTGTTGGGAGGCGCGCCAGCGACGCCAGGGCCAAGCCTGCCGATCACTGCCAGAAGAGATGCGTTTGCGATTGAAGAACATTGAGGTGTTCAGGGCTATGAAAGTCTGATTGCCTTTGGACTGCCGGTTTTGAGCCGGATTTCAGCGCGTTTCGTGTGCAGAAAGAAGCTCTGCCACGCGGGCAATGGAATCGACTATACCATCGGCGTCAACGGCTTGTACAGGGTTGCCATGGTTGTAGCCATAGGGCATCAGCAGCACTCCCATGCCGGCCGCGCGCGCCGCCTGTGCATCGTTTTCCGAGTCGCCGATCGCCAGCATGGCGGACGGATCCAGGCGGAAAACCTCGGCCACCTTGAGCAGCGGGTACGGGTCAGGCTTGCGCAGCGGGAACGCGTCGCCGCCGTAGACCAGCTCGAAATACTGGGCCAGCCCGGTCTTTGCCAGCAGCGGCTCGGTGAAGCTGTACGGCTTGTTGGTCACGCAGGCCATGCGCAGCCCGGCCGCCTTCAGGGCCGCCAGGCCTTCGCGCACACCGGGGTAGATCTGCGAAAACTGGCCGTTGATGCGGATGTATTCGCGGTCGTAGAGTGCGTAGGCTTGCGCGAACAGGCCGTTGGCGTGCAGTGGCGAGAAACGCGCGTCCAGCACGCGCCGGATCAGGTTCTCCGAACCCTTGCCGACGAAGCTCACGATCTCCTGCTCGGACATCGGCGCGACCGGCCCCAGGTTCGGGTGCAGGTGCGCGAGCGCCAGCAGCATCGCGTTGATCGATGCGTGGAAGTCCCCGGCGGTGTCGACCATGGTGCCGTCCAGGTCGACGATCACGCCTTCGATGCCGCGCCAGTCGGTGCGGCGCAGCGTCATGCCGGCGCTCATCGCGGCGCTCACTGGCCGGCCTTGGCCAGCTCGCCGCGCAGCGCGGCAATGATGCCGCGGTAGCCGCCGTCCGCGTCGGGCTTGCCGAACACGGCCGAGCCGGCCACGAAGGTATCGGCGCCGGCCGCGGCGATCTCGGCGATATTGTCGACCTTCACGCCGCCATCCACTTCGAGCAGGATCTTGCGGCCGGTGCGCTCGGTGTAGGCATCGATGCGCTGGCGCACCGCGCGCAGCTTGTTCAGCGTCTCGGGGATGAACGACTGGCCGCCAAAGCCCGGGTTGACCGACATCAGCAGGATCACGTCGAGGCGGTCCATCACGTGGTCCAGGTGGTGCAGCGGCGTGGCCGGGTTGAACACCAGGCCGGCCTGGCAGCCGTTGTCGCGGATCAGCGCGAGCGAGCGGTCCACGTGTTCGCTGGCTTCCGGGTGGAAGGTGATGATATTGGCACCGGCCTTGGCGAAGTCCGGGATGATGCGGTCCACCGGGCGCACCATCAGGTGCACGTCGATCGGCGCGGTCACGTGCGGGCGGATCGCTTCGCAGACCAGCGGGCCCACCGTCAGGTTCGGGACGTAGTGGTTGTCCATCACGTCGAAGTGGATCCAGTCGGCGCCGGCCTCGGTCACGCGGCGGACTTCCTCGCCCAGGCGGGCGAAGTCGGCGGACAGGATGGACGGGGCGATGCGGTAGGTGGGCGTGCTCATGGCGGCGGGCGGAAAAAGGGGACTGTTGGGCGGCGGCATGGCGGAAATCCTGCCCCTGCGGGGCGATCCGGGACTGCCGGCCGGCGAATCGCGCGTATTTTACGCCTGTCCGCGCCGCAGGGCCGGGGCCGGTGCTGCACTTGCCGCTACCGGAGCCTTGCCGCACAATGCGCCTACCCTTGAGCCGGATCCCGCAGACCAGACAAATGAGCGAGTACGCCTTTTCCGTGGCGGTACGTACCCAGTACCTGCCCGACCAGTCCGACCCCGAACGCGGGCGCCACGCCTTCGCCTACACCATCACGATCCACAATACGGGCGAGGTTGCGGCGCAACTGATCTCGCGCCACTGGATCATCACTGACAGCGACAATGCGTCGCAGGAAGTCTCCGGCCTCGGCGTGGTCGGCCACCAGCCGCTGCTCAAGCCGGGCGAGCACTTCGAGTACACGAGCTGGGCCACGATCTCGACGCCGGTCGGCTCGATGAAGGGCGAGTATTTCTGCGTGGCCGAGGACGGACACCGCTTCGAGGTGCCGATTCCCGAATTCGCGCTGGTACTGCCGCGCATGCTGCACTGAGGCGCAAACTCGCGGCGCCGGGAACCTACTGGCGCGGCTGGCTGTCCTGATCCTGCGCGGGCGCCTCAGTCTGGCGCGACGCATGGTCGGTCGGGGCGCGGGTAGGGCGTGGATTTTTCTTCGCCGTACCCATGGTCCAGACCACGATGAAGATCAGCAGGAACAGCGCCACGCCGGCTTCGAGCGCGAACAGCAGCATCGGGTGGGCTTCAAGGAACTCGGACATGATCCTCGTACATGATCGGTAAGGCGGGCGTCCCTCACAGGCGCCGGCAACGGTGAAGACTGACGCCGGGCATTGTAGGGCATCGTCCCCGATGCATGCGCGGCGGCGCTGGACAATACGAACAGACAAGATGGCAATTCCGAATTCCCTTTCCACGTTTTCGCGATCCCAGGCCAGCCGTACCGGTGCGCCGTGGCGCGGCTGGCTGGCGCTGGCCGCCGGCGCCGCGCTGCTGGCCGGCTGCATGAGCGGGCCGCCGCCGCGCATCGAAACCGGTGGTACGCCCGGCACGACCGCGCCGACCCCGGGTGCGCAGAAGGGCCGCCTGCAGGCCGCGAACTGGAACGAGATCAGCGGCTGGACGCAGGACGACATGCGCGCCGCGTGGCCTGCGCTGCAGGCTAGCTGCCAGGCGCTGAAGAAGCGCGCCGAGTGGGGCCGCGCCTGTGCCGCAGGCCTGATGGTCGACGCCGGCGACCTCGGTGCCATGCGCGCCTACTTCGAATCCAACTTCCAGCCTTTCCGCGTGGTCAACGGCGACGGCACCGAAAGCGGCCTGATCACCGGCTACTACGAGCCCATCCTGCATGGCTCGCGCACGCGCCAGGGCCAATACCAGGTTCCGCTGTACCGCAAGCCGGCGCAGTTCGCCAACCGCGCACTGCCCGGGCGCGCCGAGCTGCTGCAGAATCCGGCGATGCGCGGCAGCGAACTGGTGTGGGTGGACGACCCCGTGGAAGCCGCGTTCCTGCAGATCCAGGGTTCCGGCCGCATCCGGCTGGCCAACGGCACCGTGATGCGCGTGGGCTTTGGCGGCACCAATGACCAGCCGTTCCGCTCGTTCGGCAAGTGGCTGCTCGACCGTGGCGAGATCACGCCGGCGCAGGCAACCATGCAGGGCATCAAGGCATGGGCGCGCGCCAATCCGTCGCGCGTCGAGGAAATGCTCAACGTGAACCCGCGCTTCGTGTTCTTCCGCGAACTGCCGCCGACCAATGACGGCCCGGTTGGCGCATTGGGCGTGCCGCTGACGGCGGAACGCTCGATCGCGGTCGATCCGGCCACGATTCCGCTCGGCGTGCCCGTGTTCCTGTCGACCACGCGCCCGCTGTCGACCGAACCGATCGAGCGGCTGATGTTCGCGCAGGACACCGGCAGCGCGATCAAGGGCGGGGTGCGCGCGGACTTCTTCTGGGGGGCAGGCGACGCCGCTGGCGAGACTGCCGGCCGCATGAAGCAGGGCGGCCGGATGTGGGTGCTGATGCCGCGCAGCTGACGCGCCGCGCGGTAACCGTCAGCGCGGGCGCTGGTCGACGATGCGCCGGGCCTTGCCGACCGAACGCTCGATGCCGCCGGTCGGCAGCACCTCGATGCCGGCGCTGACGCCGATATAGGCCTTGATATCGTGGGCCAGCGCGTCGCGCGCGGCTTGCGCCGTCGCCGGTTCGCCGCCGTGGGCGCATTCCACGCGCACGGTCAGCAGGTCCATCGGCCCTTCGCGCGTCAGCACGCACTGGTAGTGCGGCGCCAGTTCCGGGCGCTTCAGGATCAACTCCTCGATCTGCGACGGGAACACGTTCACGCCGCGCACGATCATCATGTCGTCGGTCCGGCCGGTGACCTTCTCCATGCGCCGGAACGCCGCGCGTGCGGTGCCCGGCAGCAGGCGGGTCAGGTCGCGCGTGCGATAGCGGACCACCGGCATCGCTTCCTTGGTCAGCGACGTGAACACCAGCTCGCCGAACTCGCCGTCGGGCAGCACCTCGCCGGTGTCCGGGTCGATGATTTCGGGGTAGAAGTGGTCTTCCCAGATGGTCGGGCCGTCCTTGGTCTCGGCGCATTCATTGGCAACGCCCGGGCCCATCACTTCGGACAGACCATAGATGTCGACGGCGGAGATATTCATGCGCTTCTCGATTGCCTGGCGCATTTCCGGCGTCCACGGCTCGGCGCCGAAGATGCCGACGCGCAGCGAGGTCGTGGCGGGATCAATGCCCTGGCGCTCGAATTCGTCGGCGATGGCGAGCATGTAGCTCGGCGTGACCATGATGATCTCGGGCTTGAAATCCATGATCAGCTGCACCTGGCGCTCGGTCTGCCCGCCGCCGAACGGAATCGCCGTGAGGCCGGCCTTCTCCACGCCGTAGTGCGCACCAAGGCCGCCGGTGAAGAGCCCGTAGCCGTAGCTGACGTGCACCTTGTCGCCACGCCGCGCGCCAGAGGCCCGGATCGAGCGCGCCATCACCGTGGCCCACGTGTCGATGTCCTTGAGCGTGTAGCCGACGACGGTCGGCTTGCCCGTGGTGCCCGACGACGCATGCACGCGCGCCACGCGATCCTGCGGCACCGCGAACATGCCGAACGGATAGTTGTCGCGCAGGTCCTGTTTTGTGGTGAACGGGAAGCGCGCGAGGTCCGCGAGCGTCTGGACCTGATCCGGATGCACGCCGGCCTCGTCGAACTTGCGGCGGTAGACCGGCGAATGCTCGTAGGCATGATGCAGCGACCATTTCAGGCGTTCGAGCTGTAGTGCCTGCAGCTCGGCGCGGCTGGCGGTCTCGATGGGCTCGAGCGGCAGATCGGTCAGGCGCGTGCTCATATCGTCTCCTGCACGTGGGGCGTTCATGTCGATTGCATCGTGTCATCGTCTTGTGCTGGGTCAGGCCACGGGCCTGGCGAACTTCAGGTGCTGCTGTCCGGCGGTACCACGTGTCCCTTGATCTGCGCCGACTTGCCGCGGAACATCGCCACGGCTTCGCCGGCGGCGTTGGTCACGCGGATATCGTAGATGCCGTGCCGCCCGGACAATGTCTGTTCCACCGCTTCGGCGGTCAGCACGTCGCCGCCATGCACGGGTTTGAGGAACTCGATGCTGCAGCCCGCTGCCACCGTATTGATATTGTGGCTATTGCACGCGAAAGCGAAGCTGGAGTCAGCCAGTGTAAACATCAGGCCGCCGTGGCAGATGCCGTGGCCATTGAGGAATTCGGGGCGCACCGGCATGGTCAACCTGGCATAGCCGGGCCGCACTTCCTGCACCACGATGCCGAGCCAGCGGCTGCAGGTATCGGCTTCATACATGGCGGCGGCGGCCGCCTCGGCGAGTGCCTGCGGATTCTTGGTCAAGCGGGTCTCCTGTCTCGATGGGGCGGCGCCCGGTGGCGCCTGCCGGTCAGCGGCCGGTGAACTTCGGCGCGCGCTTTTCCAGGAAGGCATTGACGCCTTCCGCATAGTCGGCGGACTGCCCAAGCTCGCGCTGCAGGTCGCGCTCGAGGTCGAGCTGTGCATCGAGGGTCGCGGTCGTACTCGCATACATGGCACGCTTGATGGCGGCGAGCGCACGCGTCGGCTGGGCTGCCAGGTGCGTGGCCAGCGCCAGCGCCTGCTCGTGCAGCAGCGGATCGTCCATGATTTCCCAGACCAAGCCCCATTTCTCGGCCTTTTCGGCCGTGAGCTTTTCGCCGGTCATGGCCAGGCCCATCGCGCGCGACATGCCGATGCGCTTGGGCAGCAGCCAGGTGCCGCCGGAATCCGGCACCAGACCGATCTTGACGAAAGCCTGGATAAAACTGGCCGAGCGCGCCGCCAGCACCATGTCGCAAGCCAGCGCGAGGTTGGCGCCGGCGCCCGCGGCAGTGCCATTGACGGCCGCCACGACCGGCATTGGCAGCGCCTGCAGGCGGCGCACGAGCGGATTGAAATAGCCGTCGATCAGGCCGCCCAGGTCGGTCATCTTCCCGGGCGTGAAGTCGAGGTCGGCCAGATCCTGTCCGGCGCAGAAGCCGCGGCCCGCGCCAGTCAGGAGCAGGGCGCGGGCGCCGCCGGCCTCCACATGATCGAGTGCCTGCTGCAGCGCGCCGTGCATCTCGCGCGTGAAGCTGTTGAGCTTGTCGGGGCGGTTCAGGGTGATGACAGCCACATTGCCTTGCCATGCAAGCAAGACCGGGCCGGAGTCCATACTGACCGGCTGGCCAGCGGGCGCGGACATCGGGGGCATTGTTGTCTCCTGCCTTGGTGTTCTCGGCGGGCGGCTTTAATTAACCGACCGATCGGTCGGTGAATGGTAGCATCAAAATCCGGCCGCGGGTGTGATGCACGACCGCCTGCTCCCACCCATTCAAGCCATTCCATGTGCCTTACCCGCGGCAACTCGAGCAGCTTTGCGCGATTGCCGGCGACCTCCGCAATGCCGGCGGAGGGTGTCGCTCTATAATCGCGCTGCCAGCAATAACCTCAAATCCGCCGGTCTCCGTACCCGGGACACCGGCGCGCCGTCTATTTGTATTGGATACCTCCATGAAGAAGTTCGCAGCACTACTCCTCATTTCGACCGTCGCGCTACTCGGTGCGTGCGGCAAGAAGGAATCGGCGCCTGCCGCCGGCACGGAGCCGGCTCCGGCTGCCGCCGCCAAGATCATCGTCGGCCTCGACGACAATTTCCCGCCGATGGGCTTCCGCGACAGCAATAACGAACTTGTCGGCTTCGATATCGACATGGCCAAGGAGGCGAGCCACCGCCTCGGCATGACGGTCGAGTTCAAGCCCATCGACTGGAGCGCCAAGGAAGCCGAGCTCAACGGCAAGCGCGTGGATGTGCTGTGGAACGGCCTGACCATTACTGAAGAGCGCAAGCAGAACATCAGCTTCACCGCTCCTTATATGACGAACCACCAGATCATCATCGTCGGCACCAACTCCCCGGTGAAGACCAAGGCTGACCTGTCCGGCCGCATTGTCGGCGCACAGGATGGCAGCAGCGCCGTGGACGCCATCAAGAAGGAAGCGCAGGTCGCGGGCAGCCTGAAGGAACTGAAGACCTTCGGCGACAACGTGACGGCGCTGATGGACCTGTCGGCCGGCCGCCTCGATGCGATCGTGGTCGACGAAGTCGTGGGCCGCTACCTGATCAGCAAGCGCGCAGGCGAATACCGTGTGCTCGACGAGAACTTCGGTACGGAAGACTACGGCGTGGGCGTGCGCAAGGACGATGCCGAGCTGCTTGGCAAACTCGACAAGACGCTGCATTCGATGAAGGAAGACGGTACGGCGGCCCGCATCGCCACCCGCTGGTTCGGCGCCGACATCACCAAGTAATCCGGATCGTTCGCGACGCCTCGTGCCCAATTGGCGCTGCGTCGCGCCTCATCGCGGCCCGCGCGCCGGCAAAGTATCAGCAGCCAGGCGCCCGGGATCCGAACCCCTCCCATCCGCGCAAGCATGGATTACGTCTTATCCCTTCTGCCGCCCTTGGCGCAGGGTGCGAAAATCACCCTCACACTATTTTTCATCACGCTGGCCCTGTCGGTACCGCTCGGTCTCGCGCTGGCGCTTGCCCGCATTTCGAAGTGGCCGCTGCTGAGCAGCCTCGTCAACGGCTATATCTGGCTGATGCGCGGCACGCCGCTGATGCTGCAGATGCTGTTCATCTATTTCGCGCTGCCGTTCGTGCCGGTCATCGGCGTGCGGCTGCCCGATTTTCCCGCCGCGGTGGTGGCGTTCGCGCTGAACTATGCCGCCTATTTCGCGGAAATCTTCCGCGCGGGCATCAAGTCGGTCGATCGCGGCCAGTATGAAGCCAGCAAGGCGCTCGGCATGACCTATTTCCAGACCATGCGCCGCGTGGTGCTGCCGCAGATGGTCAGCCGGGTATTGCCGCCGGTCAGCAACGAGACCATTACGCTGATCAAGGACACATCGCTGATCTACGTGCTCGCGCTCAACGATATTCTCCGCACCGCGCGCGGCATCGTGCAGCGCGATTTCACGACCACGCCGTTCCTGGTCGCAGCGCTCTTCTATCTGGTGATGACGCTGATCCTGACCTGGTTCTTCCAGAACCTCGAGAAACGCTATGCCAAACATGATGACTGACGCGGCCGGAGCCGATTCCAATCGTGCACCCATGGTCGCGGCGCGGGACATCGTCAAAGCGTTCGGGCCGCTGCAGGTCCTGCGCGGTGTCTCCCTGACTTTGCGCAAGGGCGATGTCACGGCGGTGATCGGGCCGTCGGGCTCGGGCAAGAGCACGTTGCTGCGCTGCCTCAACCATCTCGAGGTGATCGACAGCGGCACCGTTGAGATCGAAGGCGAGGCGCTTGCATCGACTGGCGCCGACGGCGTGGCAAAGTACGTGCCGGATACGGAAGTGCGCCGTATTTGCCGGAAGATGGGCATGGTGTTCCAGTCGTTCAACCTGTTCCCGCACATGACGGTGCTGCAGAACATCATCGAAGCGCCGATGACCGTCAAGGGTTTGTCGCGCGATGCGGTAGTGCCCAAGGCCGAGGAACTGTTGCGCAAGGTCGACCTGCTGGCCAAGCGGGACAGCTATCCCGCGCGCCTGTCCGGCGGGCAGAAGCAGCGCGTGGCGATTGCCCGCGCGCTGGCGATGGAGCCCGACATCATGCTGTTCGACGAGCCGACGTCGGCGCTCGACCCCGAGCTGACTGGCGAGGTTCTCCGCACCATGCGGCAACTGGCCGACGAACACATGACCATGCTGGTGGTCACGCACGAGATGGGCTTCGCGCGCGAAGTCGCCAATCATGTGGTGTTCATGGATGAAGGCAGGATCCTGGAGGAAGGGCCGCCCGAGCACGTATTTGGAGCCCCGGCCCATGCGCGTACTCGCGAATTCCTCGCGCACATGCTCTAGTTGCTGCAACTCGCCACCGCATGACAGTCGAAATTGTGCGGTGGCATCTTCCTAGGCGCTCCGCCGCCACCCCGTGGTTGCTGGCCGGGCCACGGCTCCCGCTGGTCACCTTTCTCCCCCTCGAAGCTGTCCGGCCGGCGATGCATGGTTCGCAATACGGCTAGCTCCGTCTTATTTCCCGTACAGAACCTACGTCCAATTTTCCCGCTGACACTGGTTGGAGGGTGCCGCCCGCCATTCCCGCATTTTTCCTATTTTAGATATGAGGGGCCGCGCGAAGCTGAAAAAGTGATGTATCAGCTGCCTGCGTGAGTTGCCAATCGGAATGCGATGTCGATGCAACCAAACATCAATTTGCCTGTCTTTATATCCAAACAAAGGTCTGGCAGACTCCATGGCTCCTTCCCGGGGCTCAGGATTCCGTTCAAACGTTCGAGCCGCCCGCGCGCATTTGCGCTTCCTCGATGCGCCTTAAAGCACCCAAAAGGGCAGGGCCGACCCCATTTCGGAAGCTGGAGAATCGATGTTGCAGAAAATGAAGCTGGCCAACGGCAAATCGCGGCCCCGTGCACTGGTTCTTTGCATTGGCGGCCTGGGGGATGTTGTATGGGCCAGCGCGTCCATCGACGCCCTGCGCGAAACCTATGGGAACGATATCGAGATCGACCTGCTGCTG
Organism: Cupriavidus numazuensis; assembly: GCF_905397435.1. GTDB lineage: Bacteria > Pseudomonadota > Gammaproteobacteria > Burkholderiales > Burkholderiaceae > Cupriavidus > Cupriavidus numazuensis. The sequence goes on along the minus strand of NZ_CAJPVI010000063.1, from coordinate 2,527 downwards.
AAGCACCGGTCTGGCGAACTGTTCAAGCACGATCCGCGCATCTCGCGGATCCTCATCCTGCGTGGCGGCCCCCGGCTGCCCTTGCTGGTGAATCCGCACAAGTGGCTGATACTCGCGCAGGCGCTGGTCCGCTATCCCTATCACCTGATCCTGGACCTGACCATCAACCGGACGGACTTTTTCCCGAGTCTTGGCTGGTGCTTCCCGGCCGCTCACAAGGTCAAGGTCTACAAGGTGCGTCAGGAAGTGGATCCGCCGGACACCCACAGGACAACGGTCGTCCAGCGCCTGCTCGCCTATTGCACGCCTGAGCATATTGCACAGCGGGCCATGCCTTCGCTGAGGAGGCCGGATATCGATATCCGGGCGCGCTACGGGCTGGCATCGCCCTTTATCTGCCTGCATACCGGCAACAGCTCGTTCTATCACAACAGAGCCAACACGCGACTCTGGCCTGTGGGGAGATGGATCGAGTTGCTGGACGGATGGTCGCGATACTTCCCGCGCCATCAACCGGTGCTTATTGGTACACCGGCCGAAGCAGAGCATATTGCGCGGATAGCGGACAAGTTTCCGGGCGTCATCAACCTGTGCGGCAAGACGCCGCTGCCGGAAATGATGGCGCTGATCGCCGACGCGGATCTTCTGATCGGCACGGATACCGGGCCAACCCACGTCGCGGCGGCGTTCGGTACGCCGGTCATCGCGATTTTCGGTCCGACGCTTTCTCACGTGACAGGTCCGGCCGGGGACAGCAACCGCCTGCGCATCGTCAAGCCATCGACGGGCACGTTGATCGAGGACGTGCAGGTGGATCAGGTCGTGCAGGCGTCCTATGCGCTTATTTCGGCCGATGGGAATCCCCGTGCGGCAGATGCGGCAACGAAGAACGGCGATCGACCCCTGAACAGGCAAGCCCCGCAAAAGGGTTTGTGGGCCAAGCCAGGTGGTCTCGCGAATGCCGGCGGTCGCGCCGTCATCGCGCCTGCCACCCCGCGCGGATAGTCCCAATTGCCGCGGCAACGTGGCAAACTCTCCGGCTGCATTTGCCTACAAAGGAGAAGACATGTCGTACGAGAACATCCTCGTGGAAACGCGCGGCCGCGTCGGGCTGGTCACGCTGCACCGCCCGAAGGCGCTGAATGCGCTCAATGACGCACTGATGGATGAACTGGGCGCCGCACTGACGGCGTTCGACAAGGATGAGAACATCGGTGCCATCGTGATTACTGGCAGCGAAAAAGCGTTCGCGGCCGGCGCCGATATTGGCATGATGGCCAAGTACTCGTTCATGGACGTGTACAAGGGCGACTACATTACCCGTAACTGGGAAACGATCCGTACCATCCGCAAGCCGGTGATTGCGGCCGTGGCAGGCTACGCGCTCGGCGGCGGCTCGGAACTCGCGATGATGTGCGACATCATCATTGCCGCCGAGAACGCGCGCTTCGGGCAGCCCGAAGTCAAGCTCGGTACCATGCCCGGCGCCGGCGGCACCCAGCGCATGCCGCGCGCGGTGTCCAAGGCCAAAGCCATGGACCTGTGCCTGACCGCCCGCATGATGGATGCCGCCGAGGCGGAGCGCGCCGGCCTGGTCTCGCGCGTGGTGCCGGCGGACAAACTGCTGGACGAAGCCCTCGCGGCGGCGGAGACCATTGCCGGCTACTCGTTGCCCGTGGTCATGATGATCAAGGAATCGATCAACGCGGCCTACGAGACTACGCTCGCCGAAGGCGTGCGCTTCGAGCGCCGGTTGTTCCATGCGACGTTTGCCAGCGAAGACCAGAAGGAAGGCATGGCTGCTTTTGTCGAGAAACGCAGCCCTGACTTCAAGCATCGCTGATCACTGGATAGGGGAATACCCGAGGCTTTCTCAGGGGTATTCAGTTTCCCGGTGCTAAAAGGAACGCCGTATTCCCTTATCGATCAAAGAGTTGGGTGAATTGGATGGTGCAGGTTGCTGTGCCGTTGTGACAAAGGTGTTGCAACCCTCGGCAAACCGGCCTAATATTCGCCCCCTCGCAACACAACGCGGCGCTGCAAAGCAGGGCTGGCAAGGGTTGCGGGGTCGATTGGGTGGTTCGAAGCGAGGTGTTTGGCGCGACGAACCGAAGCAAAAAAAGATGCTGACCCGGTTGACGAAACGAAGAAAGTTCTGCATAATCTCGTTTCTCTGCTGCTGACGCAGCGACGCAAACGGCAAAGCCGGTAGCGTGGTCCGCAAGGACGGGTTCTTTAACAACCAAACAACCGATAAGTGTGGGCGCTGGGTAGCGGACGCACGAAGTCTTCGGACTTCGGAGCTTCAAAAGTTATCAGTGCTCGCACAGCAAAACGTGACTGGATTTTCGGATCTGGTCAGTCAGTTTTCTGAGAGTGAGCGACCGCTCGAAAGAGCGAGGACCTTCGGGTCCATACAGAGATTGAACTGAAGAGTTTGATCCTGGCTCAGATTGAACGCTGGCGGCATGCCTTACACATGCAAGTCGAACGGCAGCACGGGCTTCGGCCTGGTGGCGAGTGGCGA
>NZ_CAJPVI010000062.1 GCF_905397435.1 Cupriavidus numazuensis | reverse complement strand
CCTTTGGGGCAACCAAAACGCGTTTTTGGTTACTTTTGTCGCTCGGACAAAAGTGACTCGCCGGCTACGCCGGCGAAACAGCAGCGCCTGCCAAGAGCGATAACCCAGCCCGAACGACAAGCCCCTCACCCTTGATCCCCGATCCCCTCCGCCACCCTATCCGTCTTAGCCGCCATAACAAAGTCATTCCTATGCAAGCCTTTAATCTTCTTGGTCCGCCAGGACACCGTAGCATGCCCCCATCCAAAACTGATTTCCGGATGATGCCCCTGCTCTTCAGCCAGCCGCCCGACACCATTAACAAACTCCAGCGCCTGCGCAAAGTTGCGGAACGTGAAGCTCCGTTCAAGCCGACCGCCGTCATCAGCAAGCGTCCATCCTGGCGTCTCGACCAATAGCACCTCGGCCTCTGCCCGTTCCAGCGGAGGAATACCCCCACGGCACGGCGTGCATGTCTGCAATTCCAGCTTCTCGCTCATGGCAACACTCCTTCAGCAGCCGCAGGCAAAACCCAAAGCCCTCAGCCGCCGTCTGTTTCCGTCAGCGCCCGCAGAAACTCCTGGCTCCACCAGTGCACATCCTGCGCACGAATGCGCTCCAGCAGCTTCTCATGCCGCGCCTGCCGCTCGGCCAGCGGCATGTGCAATGCCTGCTGGATCGCCTGCGCGGTGGCCTGCGTGTCGTAGGGGTTCACCAGCAGCGCTTCCTTGAGCTGCTCGGCCGCGCCGGCAAAGCGCGACAGCACGAGCACGCCAGGGTCTTCAGGATCCTGCGCAGCGATGAATTCCTTCGCAACGAGATTCATGCCATCGCGCAGCGGCGTCACGAGCGCTACGCGGCTCGCGCGGCACAAGCCCGGCAACCGCTTGCGTGCGGTGGTGCGATGGATATAGCGCACCGGCATCCAGTCCAACTCGCCGAATTCACCATTGATGGCACCGGTCAGCCGCTCCATCTCGCTGCGCAGGTCGGCATAGGCATCGACCGATTCACGCGACGGCGCCGCGATCTGTACCAGTGTCGCGCTCATGCGGTTTTCCGGATACTCGGCCAGCAGCCGGTAGAACGCCTTGAGCCGCTGCGGCAGGCCCTTGGAGTAGTCGAGCCGATCGATGCCGAGCAGCAACCGGCGGCTCGCGTACTGGCCGCACATCATGTCGAAGGTCTCCTGCGCTTCGGCGCCCCGACCGAGTTCCCGAAACTCCTCCACATCGATGCCAATCGGGAAAGCCTCAGCACGCACGGTGCGATGGAACGCGCGGTAGCGGTGTTCGCCCATCGGCTCGGCGAACGCTTCGTTCTGCACGTAGCGCGAGAAATGCTCCAGGTCGGTGTGACTCTGGAAACCGATCAGGTCGTACGCGAACAGCGCGCGCATGAGCCAGTCGTGCTGCGGGATCGCGGCCAGGATCAGCGGCGGCGGCAGCGGGATATGCAGGAAGAAGCCGATGCGCTGTCCGCAACCGATGGCGCGCAGCTCCGCCGCCAGCGGGATCAGGTGGTAGTCGTGGATCCAGATGATGTCATCGGGCTTGAGCAGCGGCGCCAGCTTACGCGCGAACAATTGATTCACGCGACGGTAGCCGTTGAGGTAGTTCGAGTCGAAGTCGGCCAGGTCCAGCCGGTAGTGGAACGCGGGCCACAGGACGCCGTTGCTGTAGCCGAGGTAATAGGCGTCATGGTCTTCGCGGCACATGTCCACGGTGGCCAGCGTGACATTGCCCGCCTGCTGCAAGTGCAGCTCCCCTTCGCCAGGCGTGCCGCCATGGCTCGCTTCCAGCGCCTTGCCGCTCCAGCCGAACCACATTCCGCCAGTCTGGCGCAGCGCTTCGGACAAAGCCACGGCGAGGCCGCCCGCGGCAACGTTGCGCGGATCGGCAACCCGGTTAGATACCGCTACTAGTCTTGGCATAGATGGTTGATCGTGTTTGTCATGCCCCGTCCCGTTCCGCTCAGATCACGCTGTCCCACGGCGCCGACAGGCGTGTGGCGCCGTTGATCAGCCCGACCATCGAATAGGTCTGCGGGAAATTGCCCCACATCTCGCCCGTGATGGGGTGGGTGTCTTCGGACAGCAGGCCCAGCGGGTTGCGCGCGGCGAGCATGGACTCGAAGATCTCGCGCGCTTCATCGCGCCGGCCGATGCGCGCGAGCGCGTCGATGCGCCAGAAGGTGCAGATGTTGAACGCGGTCTCGGGCTTGCCGAAGTCGTCGGGGGCCTCGTAGCGGCGCATGTAGGGGCCGTCGCAAAGCGTGTCTTCGAGCGCCTTGATCGTGGAGATGAAGCGCGGGTCGCGCGGTTCGATGAAGTTCACCTCGGCCATCAGCAGCACGCTCGCATCGAGCTCGCGGCCGCCGAAGCTTTCGGCGAACGCCTGGCGCGACTCGTTCCAGGACTCGGCGAGGATGCGGTCCTTCATGCGTTGTGCATGGCCCTGCCAGTACTCGGCGCGCGACTGCAGCGCGAGCTTCTCGGCGACCTTGGCGAGGCGGTCGCAAGCGGCCCAGCTCATCAGCGCCGACGAGGTATGCACGCGGGCACGCGTGCGCAGTTCCCACATGCCCGCATCGGGGGTGCCGAACACCCTCACAGCCTGCTCGCCCACCTCTTCGAGCCGGCGGAATTCGGCCGGGCCGCCGCGATGCAGCAGCCGGTGGTCATGGAACGCCTGTGCGGCGCCCAGCACGATATTGCCGTAGACGTCGTGCTGGAAGTGCTCCTGCGCCTGGTTGCCGACGCGCACCGGACCCATGCCGCGATAGCCGGGCAGGTGGTCGAAGATGCTTTCGGGCAATTCGCGCTCGAGCCCGATGCCGTACAGCGGCTGGATATGTCCGTCCTGCGATTGCATGACCACATTCGACAGCCAGCGCAGGTAGTCTTCCATGGTGCCGACTTCGGACAGGCTATTGAGCGCGCGCACCACAAAAAACGCATCGCGCAGCCAGCAGTAGCGGTAGTCCCAGTTGCGCCCGCTGCCGGGTGCTTCGGGGATGCTCGTGGTCATGGCGGCGACGATCGCACCGGTTTCCTCGTACAGCGACATCTTGAGCGTGATGGCCGCGCGGATCACCGCGTCCTGCCATTCGGGCGGCACTGCCAGCCGGCGGCTCCACAGCCGCCAGTAGGACGTGGTCTCCTGCTCGAAGTCGCGTGCGGTTTCTTCGACGCCGTGGTTGAGCGTCTCGTCGGGGCCGAGGATGAAATTGTGGTTGCGTGTGACCAGGAACGGGGTATGCGACAGCACGTACGCAAGCGGCGCATCGGTGGTCATGCGCAGCGTCATGTTGTCGCCGATGAAGCGCACATGGCTGCTGCCGCGCGTGAGCTCCGGCACCTTGCGCCCCCAGTCGAAACGCGGCGCGACCACCACGCGCACGCGCGGCGCGCCGCGCACCGGACGGATGCGGCGCACCAGCGTAATCGGTCGGAAATAGCGGCCGAGCCGGAAGAAGCGCGGCGCGAAGTCGGTGATCTCGAGACAATTGCCGTGGATGTCCGTCACGCGCGTGCGCAGCACGGCGGTATTGGGCTCGTACCACTGGCTCGAAGACTGGAAGTCCTCGATCTCGATCGAGAAATGGCCTGCGTTTTCGCTCGGGTCGAGCAGCGCATTGAAGACCGGATCGCCGTCAAAGCGCGGCATGCACGACCACACGATGCGGCCGCGGCTGTCTACCAGCGCCGAGAACGCGCAGTTGCCGATCATGCCGAGTGACAGCGATGGCGTGGCATGAATCGCGCCGCCGTCGACCGTCTTGTGCACGCCTTCCGACGGCTGCCCGCCCAGTTCCGACGGGCTGCTTGGGTTGCTTGTGGTTGTCACAGCGAATCCCCCTCAAGATCTCGTTGTGGATCGGACACCGCCGGCCGCTCGTCCGGGGCCGGTGTGCCATCGAATGCGCGCGCGGAGCGGTGTAGCCAGCAGCGCAGTGCGGCCGGCCCGGTGACGCTGACCGTAGCCATGGTCTCGCGCTGGCCTACCAGCACGCCAACGCCGCCGAGCTTGCGCACGACCGCGAAGCCTGCTTCATCCGTCACATCGTCGCCGGCAAAGACCGGGCCGCGCCCGGCAAACGGCGGCATGTTCATGAACGCTGCGATCGCATCGCCCTTGTTGATGCCGGCGGGCTTGATCTCCACCACCATCTTGCCGGGCATGCCCTCCAGCCCGATCGCATGGCGCAGCACGTCGGTGACTGCCGCGCGCACCAGGCCTTCGAGTTCAGGCGCTTCGCGATAGTGGATGGCAACCGCCACGGACTTGCGCTCGAGGCGCAGGCCCGGATGCCGGCGCACCAGTGCTTCAAGGGGCGGAATCAACGGCTCGAGGCCAGGGGCCGGCTTCATCTCGATCTGCGCGCCGGCAGTGCGGAGTTCCGCACCGTGCACGCCGGCGGCCGGCAGCAACAGTGGCTGCAGGAAATGGTCGAGTTCAATGATCGGCCGGCCGGACACGATGGCGAGCGCGCCATCCAGGCGGTCGTACAGCCTGTGCAGCGTCCCGACCAGTTCGGGCTCCACCTGCACAAGCTCGGGCCGCGGGGCGAGATCGGCCAGCGTACCGTCGAAGTCGAGAAACAGCGCGGTATTGGGTTCGATAAGCGGTAACGGGGGCATCGCGTAAAACCGTACATGTGATTCCGGCGAGCGCCTACCGGGCGCTGTCCTACACGGCACAGGTGGTCACATTGGTGTGATCCCCCGTGCGCGGCAGTGCTCGCGGCGCCACCCCGGCCGGGGCACCGGTCGTCGTTCCAGACCTTGTGCGGCGTTCCGATCCTTTATCATTGGCGGTTTCCGCCAAAATTTCCGGCCTTTTTTGCGCCCTTTTGCCCTTCCCCGCGCCGTTCTGCGTCGCGCCGCCAGGGCCCATCGCCAACCGCAGACATGAACCGCAAGCCCGCCTCCTCCAAACCCGACTATCTCCGGAAGATCCTGACCGCCAAGGTCTATGACGTGGCGCAGGAGACCGAGCTGACCTTCGCGCACAACCTGTCGGCGCGCACCGGCAACTCGGTGTGGTTCAAGCGCGAGGACACGCAGCCGGTGTTCTCGTTCAAGCTGCGCGGCGCGTACAACAAGATGGCGTCGCTGACGCAGGACGAACTCAGGCGCGGCGTGATTGCGGCCTCGGCCGGCAACCACGCGCAGGGCGTGGCGCTGTCGGCGGCGCGCCTGCAGTGCCGCGCGATCATCGCCATGCCGGTGACCACGCCGCAGGTAAAGATCGACGCGGTGCGCGAGCGCGGCGGCAAGTGGGTGGAGATCGTGCTGCACGGCGATTCATACAGCGACGCCTACAACCACGCGGCGATCCTTGAGAAGAAGCACAAGCTGACCTTCATCCATCCGTTCGACGATCCGGAAGTCATTGCCGGCCAGGGCACCATCGCGATGGAAATCCTGCGCCAGCATCCGGGCCCGATCCATGCGATCTTCGTCGCGATCGGCGGCGGTGGCCTGATCTCCGGCATCGCGTCCTACATCAAGGCCGTGCGCCCCGAGATCAAGGTGATCGGCGTGCAAACGGTGGACTCCGATGCGATGAAGCGCTCGGTCGAAGCGGGCAAGCGCATCGAACTCAAGGACGTGGGCCTGTTCTCCGACGGCACCGCGGTCAAGCTGGTCGGCAAGGAAACGTTCCGCATCACGCGCGAGCTCGTCGACGAGATCGTGCTGGTGGACACCGACGCGATCTGCGCGGGGGTGAAGGATGTGTTCCAGGACACGCGCAGCATCCTGGAACCGGCCGGCGCGCTGGCCGTCGCCGGCCTCAAGCTGTACGCCGAGCGGGAGAAGCTCAAGGGCGAGCACCTCGTCGCGATCGCCTGCGGCGCCAATATGAACTTCGACCGCCTGCGCTTCGTCGCCGAACGCGCCGAAGTGGGCGAGGCGCGCGAAGGCGTGTTTGCCGTCACCATCCCCGAAGAGCGCGGCAGCTTCAAGCGCTTCTGCGAACTGGTAGGCACGCGCAGCGTCACCGAGTTCAACTACCGCATCGCCGACAAGAACATTGCGCACATCTTCGTCGGTGTGCAAATTGCGAGCCGCGCCGAAAACGACAAGATCGCCGCGGGCTTCCGCCGCCACGGCTTCGACACGCTGGACCTGTCCAACGACGAACTCGCCAAGCAGCACATCCGCTACATGGTGGGCGGCGTCTCGCCGCTCGCGCATGACGAACTGCTCTATCGATTCGAGTTCCCCGAGCGCCCGGGCGCGCTGATGAAGTTCCTGTCGAGCATGAGCCCGAACTGGAACATCAGCCTGTTCCACTACCGCAACCAAGGTGGCGACACGTCCAACATCCTGGTCGGCATCCAGGTGCCGAAGAACGAAAAGCGCGCGTTCCGCGCCTTCCTTTCGACGCTGGGTTACGTACACTGGGACGAGACGGAGAACCCGGTCTACAAGCTGTTCCTCTCCGACCGTGGGAATCAAGCATGAGCCTTCCTGAACACTCGCCGCTGGGCAAGCCCTCGGCCTACAAGACGGAATACGACGCGACGCTGCTGTTCCCGATCGCGCGCCAGCCCAAGCGCACGGAAATCGGCCTGCCCGCAGGCAAGCCGGTGCCGTTCTTCGGCGTGGATATCTGGAATGCGTATGAAGTGTCGTGGCTGAACATGCGCGGCAAGCCGCAGGTCGCGCTGGCCACGTTCATCATCCCGTCCGATACGCCGAACATCATCGAATCGAAGTCGTTCAAGCTGTATCTGAACTCGTTCAACCAGACCAAGATCGCCTCGCCTGAAGCGCTGCAGCAACTGCTGCACCATGATCTGTCGGAAGCGACCGGCGGCACCGTGCAGGTGCGGTTGGTGACGGAAGCCGATCTGGGCAAGCAGAAGATGGGGGAGCTCGATGGCTTGCTGCTCGATCGGCTGGACATCGAAGTCGATCGCTACGAGCCGGCGCCTGAATTGCTGAAGGCTGACCAGCAGGAATCACCGGTGGAGGAAACGCTGGTGTCGCATCTGCTGAAGTCCAATTGCCTGGTGACCGGGCAGCCTGACTGGGGCAGTGTGCAGATTCGGTATGTCGGGGCGCCGATCAATCAGGAAGGGCTGCTCAAATATCTGATCTCTTTCCGCAACCACAACGAGTTTCATGAGCAGTGTGTGGAGCGGATCTTTATGGACGTGATGAGGGAGTGTAAGCCGGTGAAGCTTGCTGTTTATGCTCGCTACACGCGGCGTGGGGGATTGGATATTAATCCGTTCCGGACTAATTTTAATACGGCTTGGCCGGATAATCTTCGCAATGCTAGGCAGTAAGGGTGGGGGTTTTGTGGTTGGGATTGGGGTGTCGTTCTTGGCAGGCGCCGCTGTTTCGCCGGCGTAGCCGGCGGGTTTTGGTTGAGACCGGGTTATCGTTCTTGGCAGGCGCCGCTGTTTCGCCGGCGTAGCCGGCGACCTACTCTTTTGTCCGAGCGACAAAAGAGTAGGCAGAAAAGCGCGTCGTTGCCGCTGGCCATCAATTCCACGGTGGCAGTGGTTCAAACGGCTTTGGACGCCTGCGATGGTGGTCAGTGGTTCGACCCTGCTACGCCATGTGAGTCAGAACCTGTGCCTGACGCGGCACGACTTTTGGACGATCCCCAAGACGGACTCGGGTACAGCGTTTCAATCAGGTCAGTGGTGGGACGCCTTCGGCTGCGCTGCGCGCGCATCCTAGTCGGGGCGCAAGCTCACCAACGTCGCTGACGCCCGAGGTCTGTATTTCTTCTCCCTCTCTCCACTTGGCGCATGCAATGCGCGGGCCTCGTTACCGAGGCGTGGTTTGCCCTGGGCCTGTGTGCTCAGACTTGAGCTCTGCGCGTAGCGCAGCCGAAGGCGATCACACGATATCGCTCGCAGCAGGGGCCACGAACGCTTGCAGGGCTCGTTCAATCATCGCCGTATTCCCACTCACGGTGGTGCCCCACGCGGCAGGCAGCGTAACTGACTCTGAAGCCCATACCCGTACAACACCCCCAGCACACTACGATAAAAATTCGCCCCTTTGGGGCAACCAAAACGCGTTTTTGGTTACTTTTGTCGCTCGGACAAAAGTGACTCGCCGGCTACGCCGGCGAAACAGCTGCGCCTGCCAAGAGCGATAACCCGCCCCCAACGAGAAGCCCCGTAGGCTACGCCAGCGAAACAGCCGCGCATGCCAAGCACCCACACCTCTCAAAACTCCGCATGAAACCGAATCCCATAAAACTTCGCCGGCCCGCGGTCAGCGTTATAACCAGGATTACGCACATACTGAAAATCCGGACTGATGCTCAGGTACTTGAACGGCTGGAAGCTGTAATAGATCTCGAACACCTGCTCCGGCGCATAGTTGAGCGCTCCATCTCCCAGGAATGCCCCCAGCCCGCCCGCGGCGAGATAGGACCGATGATTCGGCCCAAGCATGTTCACGGCAAACGCCACGCCCACCCCATCGCGCGCACGGCCCCATGAATTGCCGCTCAATACGCCCCCGAACGAAACCTGCCTCCCGATCTCGGTGAAGGCATAGGTCTCGGTCTTGTCGTCCGACATGCTGGCCCGGAAGAACACCCCCAGCGAATCATTGACCTGCTGCAACAGCGTCAGCCCCATGCCGACCTTGGCGTGTTCCTGCCGCACGTCCGCGACATCGGGCGTGACGTTGTTGGCCTGCCCGAACTGGATCGCGTCGTTGAACGCGCCCATGCGCGCCTTGTTGCGGAAGAACAGCAGGCGAGCCGTGCCGGGCCGTCCGTACACGTTGTAGCGTTTTTCGAGTTCGAGCACGTCGCCATAGTGTTCGAACATCCGCGTGTCGAGTTCGAGCCCGTTGGACTCCAGCGGCTGCAGGAAGCGACCGATGCGCGCGGACCAGTCGTCGCCGATGTATTCGAGCGCCACGCCCCACGTGTAACCGCGCGAATCCGCCGCGTAGTCCCAGGCGCCGTGGGTCAGGAACGACCAGTTCATGAACTGCGTGCGCGGGTCGGATCCGTAGTCGTTCACGTCGAAGACGTCGAGCACGCCGAAGTTGCCGGCCGTCAGCACCACGCGGCGCTTGTCCACCGTGCGGGCGAACTGGTTGAAATCGTCGTCGAGCTTTTCCGTTTCACCACCAAGGCCCCAGGGCTGGCGGACGAACGCACGTGCACGATAGAAGATGGGGTTCGTGCTCGCGCCCTTGGCTAGTTCGCCATTGCTCAGGCCAGCCATGCCGTGCAGCAGCGAGAACGGGACGCCCTGGGCAACTTCAGGGTTGAAGTGGAACTCCGCGCCATCCCACAGCCGCAAGCCGAGATCCAGCGTACTCGTGAAGGAGTAGCTCTTGGCGCGGTCCGTGCCGAGGCTGTTGGGCCCCGAATAGGCAGCGTTGAACGCGGGCTTGCGCTGCCAGACATAAGTGGCCTGACCGTGGAAACCGAACGGGCTTTCGGCTTCCGCCACGTCCGTCCCGACCGCAGGCGCCGCGTCCTGCGCCAACGCCGGCGCGCATGCTCCCAGCGACAGCATCGCAGCGAAACAGCGGGCAAGGATCTGGCGCGGCATCGGGGCCGGGAATCGGAAGCGCATGAGTGGGAAAGTCGGCTAGGCCGGCCGGAACGCCGGGCCGTGGGCGGTCGAAGCATAGCCAAGGCGATATGACATGTCTACCGCTGATTGTTGCGACGCAACAATCAGCGGTAGCGCAATGATGTGCAGCCAATTCAACGTTGTAACAGTCCTTTGAATTAATTAACTCGAAAATTAATATCAACTGACAGCCGCCTTCTGCGGCCCGAGATCCTGATTCGCTCCCATGCCATCTGACCGCCCCGCTTCTCGCAAGACCGCCAAGCCGCGCGCCGAACGTCGGGGCCCCGGGCGCCCTTCTGCTGGCAATCCCGGCCAGCGCGACCAATTGCTCGATGCCGCCACCGAACTGTTCGCGCGCCATGGCGTGGCGGCGACATCGATCCGTGCGATTGCCGAGCACGCCGGCGTGACGCCGGCGCTGGTGCACTACTACTTCCGCGACCGCGATCAATTGCTCGACGCCATCGTTGAAGAACGCCTGCAGCAACTGGTCGACGCGATCTTCGCGCCGTCCGCCACGCCTGAAGACCCGGTGGCGATGCTGGTAGGCATGGCCAGCCGCCTGATCCGCGTGGCCGCCGCGACGCCATGGTTTCCGGGCCTCTGGATCCGCGAGGTCGCGGGCGTCGATGGCCTGCTGCGCGAACGCGTGCTGAACCGCTTTGCGTTGCAGCGGGCCGGCGCGCTGAGCGCGCCGCTGGCCGCCGCGATTGCCGGCGGCAAGCTCAACCCCGGCCTGGAGCCGACGCTGGTGATGCCGTCGCTGGTGGGGCTGACGCTGCTGCCACTGGCCACCACACATATCTGGCAACGGCTGCCCGGTGCCGAGCATATCGATACCGAGGCGCTGGTCCGCCACGTCAGCACGCTGTTGACGCAAGGCCTGGCCCCCACCGCCCCTGCGCCGCGCGACGGCGCCCCCGACTGACCCAGCCTTCACGTCTTGCCCGGAATCACCATGCACGCTCGAAACTTTCTGCCCGATACCCATCCCTTCGCAGCTGCGCAACGCACCCGGCTTGTGCTGGCCCTGCTGCTTCCGCTGGCCACGCTGTCCGGCTGCGGCCAAAACACGTCCGCGGCATGGCAGGGCTACGTGGAGGGCGAATTCGTCAGCGTGGCGTCGCCGTTCGCAGGACGGCTGGACAGCCTGTCAGTGCAGCGCGGGCAGCAGGTGGGCAAGGGCACGGCGCTGTTCGTGCTCGAGTCCGACGACGAGCGCGCGGCGCGCCAGCAGGCGGCCGAGCAAGTCCGCGTCGCGGAAGCACAGCTGGCCGACATGAAGACCGGCAAGCGCCCGGTCGAAGTCGATGTCAGCCGCGCGCAACTGTCGCAGGCACAGGCCGCCGCGCAACGCAGCGCCGCGCAGTTCCGGCGCGACCGGCAACAGTACGACATCGGCGGCATCTCGCAGGCGCAGCTCGACGAGTCGCGCGCCACGGCCGACAGCGACGCGGCCCGCGTGCGCGAACTGCAGCGCGATATCGACGTGGCACGCCTACCCGGCCGCGACGCCCAGCAGGCAGCGCAGGCCGCGCAGATAGAAGCCGCGCGCGCCGCGCTGGCGCAGGCGGAATGGAAGCTCTCGCGCAAGGCGGTCGCGGCCACGCAGGCCGGGCTGGTGTACGACACGCCCTACCGCCTCGGCGAATGGGTGCCGGCCGGCAGCCCCGTCGTGCGCATGCTGCCGCCCGGCAACGTCAAGGTGCGCTTCTACGTTTCAGAAACCGTGGTCGGGTCGCTGCGCAACGGACAGTCGGTGCAAGTGCATTGCGACGGCTGCCCGGCGCCGGTGGCGGCCAAGATCACCTATGTCTCGAACGAAGCCGAATACACGCCGCCGGTGATCTACAGCAACGAGACGCGCCGCAAGCTCGTGTTCCTGATCGAGGCGCGCCCGACCGAAGCCGATGCGCCCAAGCTGCGCCCCGGCCAGCCCGTGGAAGTGAGCCAGTCATGAGCGGCACGCCTGAGCACAGCACACCTCCACACAAGAGCGGAGACCTTGCCATCGACGTGCGCGGCCTCAACAAGCGCTATGGCGACAAGCACGTGGTCAACGACCTGACCATGCAGGTGGCGCGCGGCGAAATCTTCGGCTTCCTGGGCCCGAACGGCAGCGGCAAGACCACGTCGATCCGCATGATGTGCGGCCTGCTGACGCCCGATTCCGGAGCAGGCACCTGCCTGGGCTTCGACATCCTGCGCGAGTCTGACGAGATCAAGCGCCGCGTCGGCTACATGACGCAGAAGTTCTCATACTGGGATGACCTGTCGATCCGCGAGAACCTGGACTTTGTCGCCCGCGTCTACGGCATGCCGAACCGGCGCGAAGCGGTCGACCGCGCGCTCGAAGACCTGGGGCTGGCCACGCGCTCGTCGCAGCTTGCCGGCTCGCTGTCGGGCGGCTGGAAGCAGCGGCTGGCGCTCGCGGCCTGCCTGCTGCACGAACCCCAGTTGCTGCTGCTCGACGAACCGACTGCCGGCGTCGACCCCAAGGCACGGCGCGACTTCTGGGAGCAGCTTCACCTGCTGGCCGCGCGCGGCATTTCGGTGCTGGTCAGCACGCACTATATGGACGAAGCCGAGCGCTGCCACAAGCTCGCGTATATCGCCTACGGCAAGCTGCTCGCACAGGGCACCGCCGATGAGGTGGTGGAAAGCCAGCACCTGACCACGTGGAGCGTGGAAGGCGACGACCTCACCACGCTGTCGGAGCAATTGCACGGTGCGCCCGGCGTCGAGCAGACCGTCGTGTTCGGCACCGCGCTGCACGTGACCGGGCGCGATGCCACGCTGCTCGGCGAGACACTGCGGCGACTGGCCGGCCCCGACCGGCGCGTGGAGCCAACCCAGACCAGCCTCGAAGACGTCTTCATCCACATGATGAGCCGCGCGGAGGACAACATGAGCGCGGGCGCCGGTGCCGACCGCAAGCCGCGGAAGGAGAAGCCATGAAACGCAACGGACGATTCACCTTCTCCTTCGACCGGTGGTGGGGCATCGTGCTCAAGGAGTTCCTGCAGCTGCGGCGCGACCGTGTCACGTTCGGCATGATCGTGGGCCTGCCGATCATGCAGTTGCTGTTGTTCGGCTTTGCCATCAATACCGATCCGCGCCACCTGCCGACCGCCGTGATCGCCGCGGACCAGAGCGAGTTCACGCGCTCGTTCCTGGCCAGCATGGAGAACTCGACCTACTTCAAGTTGGTCGGCACGCTGCCGAACGAAGATGCCGGGCGCGAGGCGCTGATGAAAGGCACCGTGCAGTTCGTGGTCAGCATCCCGCCCGATTTCACGCGCAAGCTGTTGCGCGGCGAACGGCCCGCGCTGCTGGTGGAAGCGGACGCGACAGATCCATCCGCGACGGGTGCCGCCATTGCCGCGCTCGCGCAGTTGCCGTTCACCGTGGCGCGCGTCGACATGAAGGGATCGCTCGCCCCGCTGGCCGGCGGCAAGGCGCCGTTCGACGTGCAGGTGCAGCGCCTTTACAACCCTGAGGGCATCACGCAGTACAACATCATTCCGGGACTGATGGGCGTGATCCTGACCATGACCATGGTCATGATGACGGGCCTGGCCATGACGCGGGAACGCGAGCGCGGCACCATGGAGAACCTGCTCGCCACGCCGGTGAAGCCGATCGAGGTCATGACCGGCAAGATCATCCCGTACATCTTCATCGGCCTGATCCAGTCCACCATCGTACTGATCGCCGCGCGCTGGGTATTCCAGGTGCCGTTCTTCGGCTCTGTCGTGATCTTGTACATGGCGGCGCTGCTGTTCATCGCGGCCAACCTGACCGTCGGCATCACGCTGTCATCGCTGGCGCAGAACCAGCTGCAGGCCATGCAGCTGACCTTCTTCTACTTCCTGCCCAATATCCTGCTGTCCGGTTTCATGTTCCCGTTCGCGGGCATGCCGGGCTGGGCGCAGGCCATTGGCAACATCCTGCCGATGACGTACTTCCACCGCATCATCCGGGGCATCCTGCTCAAGGGCAATGGGTGGACAGAGCTGTGGCCCAATGTGTGGCCGATGGCGCTGTTCATCGTGGTGGTGATGGCGGTCGCGGTGCGCTTCTACCGCCGCACGCTGGACTGAAGGAGCCAGGCCATGCATTCCCGTCTTCCATTACTAGCCTGCCTGCTGCTTTCCGCGTGCGCGGTCGGCCCCGATTTCCGCGCGCCGGCATCACCCGATGATCCCGGTTACGTCGCCGGCCCGCAGCCGCAATCCACGGTCGCGGCCGAGATGCCCGGCAATCTGCCGCACGGCCAGGCGCAAACCTTCGCCAGCGGTGCCGATGTACCCGCGCAATGGTGGGCGCTGTTCCGCAGCCCCGCGCTCGACGCGACCATCCGCGCTGCGCTCGATGGCAGCCCCACGCTCGCGCAGGCGCAGGCGAAGCTGCGCGAGGCGCAGGAAAACCTGGCCGCGCGCACCGGCGCGACACGCTGGCCGACCGTGGATGCAAATCTCAACACGACGCGCCAGCAGGTCAACTTCCAGTCGCTCGGTATCACCGCCATTCCGAGTCCCGGCCCGTTCACGCTGTATGGCGCGACCGTGCAGGTCTCGTACGTGCTCGATCTCTTCGGCGGACAGCGGCGCGAACTGGAAGGCCTGCAGGCCGCAGTCGACTACCAGCGCTACGAATTCGAGGCCGCACGCCTCGCACTCGCTGCCAATGTCGCCACGGCGGCGATCCGTGAAGCGGGACTGCGCGCGCAACTGGCCGATACCGTCGCCATTGCCGAGGCCCAGCAACGCGAACTCGGCATTGCCGAGGAACGGCTACGCACCGGCGGCATCGCGCGCGTCGACGTGCAGCGCCAGCGCTCCGAACTGGCGCAAACGCAGGCGCTGATTCCGGGACTCGCACAGCAAATCGAGACCACGCGCCACCAGCTCGCGGTCTATACGGGACAGCCGCCGGCGGCGGCGCAATTGCAGGAGTTCAGACTCGAAGACCTGCAATTGCCGGAGACCCTGCCGGTCAGCCTGCCGTCCACGCTTGCCCGCCGCCGTCCGGACATCCGCGCGGCCGAAGCGATGCTGCATCAGGCGTCGGCCAACATCGGCGTGGCCACGGCCAACCTCTATCCGCAGATCACGCTCAGCGCGAGCGGCGGCTGGCAATCCAATACCGCGCGAAACCTGTTCGACAGCTTCAATGTCTGGAGCCTCGCTGCCGGTCTCGTGCAGCCCGTCTTCCATGGCGGCGAGCTGCTCGCGCGCAAGCGCGCGGCGGAGGCGGCCTATGAGCAGTCGCTGGCGGCCTACCGCCAGGCCGTGCTGCAGGGCCTGCAGAACGTGGCCGACACGCTGCGCGCGCTGGAGGCCGACGCCGCGACGCTGCGCGCACGCGCCGACAATGCACGGCAGGCCCGTGCGACGCTGGATATCGTCTCGCAGCAGTACCGGCTCGGCGGTGTCAGCCAGCTCACGCTGCTCGATGCGGAGCGCCAGTCGCGGCAGGCATCGCTGGACCTGGCACAGGCAACCGCGAACCGGCTCGCCGATTCGGCGGCGCTGCTGCAGGCGCTCGGCGGCGGATGGTGGGAGGAGGAGGCGCAGGCCAGCGCAGGGAGTCCCGCTACGCCGGCCGTGCAGTGACAGCCTGCAGGCTCAGCGCCCGATGAATCCGCGCAGGCGCCGCACGCCTTCATCGAGACGCGCCGTGTCGCACGCATAGCACCAGCGCACGAAGCCCTCCCCTTCGTCGCCGAATGCGCTGCCCGGCGCCAGCCCCAGGCCCGCTTCACGCACGAGCTGCTTGCACAGGGCCAGGCTGTCCGTGGCGCCGGACAGGCGGAAGAACACATACATCGCGCCATCCGGCGCATGCGCATCCACGCCGGGCAAGGCGGACAGCGCGCCCACGAGGTGGTCGCGCGCCGTGCGCAGCCGCTGCACGAGGTCGCGCGTGAACGCTTCACCCTCGCGCACTGCCGCCACGCCGGCCTCCTGCACGAACGAAGGCGCGCACGAGGTGTTGTATTCGATCAGCTTGCCGAGATCGTCGGTCATCGACGAAGGCAGCACCATCCACCCGAGCCGCCAGCCCGTCATCAGCCACGCCTTGGAAAACGAGTTGACGCAGATGACGCGCTCCTCGCGCGACGCGATGTCCAGGAACGACGGCGCGGTGTGGCTGTCGCCACCGCCGGCTTCATCGCCGTAGTAGAGCCGCTCATACACTTCATCGGCGATGATCCAGATGCCATGCCGGCGGCAGTGATCCAGCACGGTCCGCTGCGCGGCGCGCGACATTACCCAACCGGTGGGGTTGTTCGGCGAATTGACCATCAGCGCACGCGTGCCTGGCGTCAGCGCCGCAAGCAGCTTGTCGACGTCGAGCGTCCAGCCGTGCGGGCCATAGTCGAGCGAGACCGTTTCGACCGAGGCGCCGAGGATCTTCGGGATTTCCACCAGGTTCGGCCACAGTGGCGTGACCGCCACCACGCGATCGCCGGGCCCGGCGATCAGTTGGGCGGCCAGCATCAGGCCGTTGACGCCGGCACTCGTGACCGCGACGTTCTCAATGCGCGTGGCGCCATGCAGCGCGCCGACATAGTCGGCCAGCGCACTGCGCAGCGGCGCGATGCCGAGGTTGTGCGTGTAGAACGTTGCGCCACCGGCCAGCGCTCGCGCCGCGGCGTCGCGGACGAAGTCCGGCGTGACCTGGTCCGATTCGCCGAACCAGAACGGCAGCACGTCGGGCAGGCCGATGCCGGCGTTGGCGACTTCGCGGATGCGCGACGCGCGCAGGTGGCGGACGGTGTCCCGGGCGAGAGGAATCTGCGGATCAGGCGTGTGGCGGCTTGGGCTGTCTGGCATGAGCGTTCCTGCGGTAGGGAGCGAGATGCCAAGCGTAGCGCAAAGCGCCCGGGGATGTTGCTATCTTGCCGGGCCGTAAAGCCCGGGCGATCGCGTGCCGTCGTCCTGGCCCGGGCCCGAGGGCCTGAGCTTGAGGCCAAAGCTGCTGCTTTGCCCGCGGTCGTCGTGACTGGGGCGCAAGGAGTACAGGTCCGAGCGAGCCGGTCGCGCCGCCTGAGCGGCAGATGCCGCCGCGGGCGCGCTCGCGGGCTGGCCGCCGGCGGCACGGGCCGGGGGCATCAGAGCCAGCAACACCAGGAACGGAACGACGGATCTTTGCAACACGGGAAGCGCCTGCCGGATAGCGATAACAAAGGGCGACGACGAAAGCGACGACGAAGCCGTTATTGTGGCAGGCGGCCGAAGCCGCCGCCAGCCGTGCGTTCGGTCAGGACCTCACTTGTCGATCTGCGAGTACCAGTAAAGGCGCTTTCGCTTGCCAACACCAAGCGGCACGACCTTCTGGCCCCCCAGCGGCGATGTATTGTTGCCGCCGCCCGGCCCGGTCTGGTTGCCGCCGCCGATCAGCACGCCGACGTTGCCGGTCACACCGGAGGCATTCGTGACCGACACGATGCCAAACACCGGAGACGGCGGCAGGCCGCCACCGTCAAACGTGATGAAGCGATTGGTATTCTGCCCAAGCCCGGTCAGGAACGAAACGGAGTAGCCGCGGGCCACGCCAAGGTCCGGGTAGCAGGCGCCCGGCGTCGGCACGGAAGGCGTATTGGTGCCGAAGTAGGTGTAGCCCGAGACCGTCAGCGGTGCGTTGACGATCTTCTCGCCCTTGGCGAGCGTGATGTAGAAGCCCTTGCGGCTGGTCGAGTCCACGTACTGGGTAGCCGTCGCATCGAACAGGTTCGCGTCGGTCAGCGGCGTCCAGGTCGATGGCAGCCCGCCCGACAGGGTTGTGTCCTTGATCACATAGAACCGGTTGACCACGTTGTAGGCCGTGCCCGCCGTCGTCGATGCAGAGTAAAGCGGATGTTCGCGGTCGCCCGTGCCCATCGCGATGGCGTCGTAGGTGCCGGTGGAAACCACATCTGGCGCATACAGGAACTTGCGCGCGTCGTTGGTGTTCGCCGCGCCGCCAAGCGCCGCGAGCTTGCCCATGGTCCACGCCGACGGGGCGGTGCCTGCGCTGGTCTCGAAATCGACACGCCAGACATTGCCGCCGACGTCGCCCACATAGGCCTTGTCGATATAGCCATCGCCGTTGCGGTCGACCGCCGCCACATCGGACGGGATCGCCCGTGACAGCCCTGTCGGGCTCGCGCAGATTGTGCTGACCAGGCCGGTGCAATCCGCCAGCCACGCGCGCACCACGCCGCCTGTCAGCGCGTCCAGCACGATCACGCCGCGCCCGCTGGTGTTCGTGCCCGGGGCCGGGTCGCTGTCCTCGGCAGTGTCGTAGCCTGCGCCCATGACGAGCACCGGGTTGGTGCTCCCCTTCACCAGCACTACACGCGGCTGCGACCACGTCTGGCCCAGTTCGGGAATCTGCGTATTCGTCGTCGACCAGAGGTACTTCGGATTGACCGGGTCGGTCACATCCATGGCATAGAGCAATGCGCCGCCGCGACGGGCGGTGATGTACAGGATCACGCGCGGATTCTTGGGGTCGCGCAGATCCTGGTAAAGCGTGGTGGTGCCATCAAAGAAGTAGTCGCGCGCCGTGCCATAAGTGGATCCGGGCAGCTTGATAGTCGGCGTATTGCTGTAGATGCGGCCCAGCTTGCCGTAGAACTCGGGCGGCACGAAGCCCCACAGCTCGCCGCCCGGCCGCACGCCGCCGATGCCGCTCGACTGGTTGCCGTTGATCGCGTGGAAGACGCCGTCGTTCGCGCCGTAGAAGACCACGATGCCGGTCGTTCCTCCATAGTTCACGACGACCGGGCGTGAATGCAGCACATCGCCATGAATGGAGGGGCGCACGGTCACCGCACCGCCCGGCCCGGCTTCGGCCTCCGCGCCCACCGCGCTGGTCGAGGTGCCGGAACCGGAACCGCTGGAACCCTTGCCATTCCCGTTGCCGGACGATCCGGACGCCGCCGCAAGCGCGGCATAGACGTCCGCACCGCGCACCCAGTTGACCATGTTGCTGACATCCGCGGCCGTGGTCTTGAGCGCGGCCTGACCGGCAGTGCCCACCAGCCACGTATTGCCGGTGTCGAATGATGCCAACGCCGTGTTCGCCGCGCACGCGCCACTGGCGCAGGTCAGCAGCCGGCGGCTGGTCTGGGCGGTCAGGTACTGCGCGCGCAGCATCTCGCCCGCACCACCCTTTTCGACGACTTCCCCATCGGCGAGATCGAGCGCTCCGGAAGAACCGGACGGGCTGTTGGCCCAGAAGCCGGTCGACGGCCAACTTGTCACACTACCCGTGCCATAGCCGCTGCTGCTGAAACTGAGTGGCGGCTCAGCGCTCCAGTAGCTCTTCGCGTTCGGCGAGATGAAGCCTGTGCCCGCATTGCTGATGGCGCTTTGCTGGCTCGGGCCCGTGGCCGTCGAATCCAGCATCACGATCTGGTTGTTGCTGTCATAGCCAAGCTTGTACTGCTTGAGGTTGCCGATCCAGCGCGGTGCCGCGGTGGCGTCCGGACGGAACATGCCGATGTAGACCTGGTTCAGGTAGGTACCCTGGCTGTTCACGCTGACCGGCAGGCTGACCGATGCAAACACGTTGTTGACCGCCTGCATTTCGCTGAAGATCTCCAGCAGCGCGTTGGTCATGGCAGTGATGTCACCCATCTTGACGACATAGGACTTGCCGCCGCCGTTGGTCGCCATGCTCTGGGTGAAGGCAACGTAGTCGGGATTGCTGCCATCGGTCACGGCAATCGTGTACGTGATGACATTCTGGTTGTTCACCAGGCTGCCATTCACGTCGGTCTGGTACATGAACCGCGCCCATTCGTCACCCCAGTTGCTCTGGTACTGGGTGTAGGAGCCCGGAATGGTGATCTGCTTCTGTTGCGCCGCACTCGCGCCCGCGTCAGCGAGGTCGGAAGCCCCCAGTTGACCACCATCCTGAGGCTTGCCATTGTTCATCGCGTTGGCGATGTAAATGATGAAGTTCCGCTGGCAGGGGTTGGTAATGGGTGACTGGCCTGCGTAACTGGTGCCGGAAATGCCCTTCTTGCCGGCAAAGAATGCCCATGCTTCCTGCATGGCACCACCAACCTGAGAGCCGTTGCCTTTGTCGTTATTACGATCGATGGTCTTGAGGTAGGCCATGAAGTTCGCCGTGCCGGTCGCATCCATCAACGGCAGGGCCGGCGCTGGAGGCGGGCTTGGCGGTGTTGCAGCCTGGAACTTGAATTGGCCGCCGTAATTACCCTTGGTGCCGAACATCATCAAACCCATGTTCATGTTGCCGGCCATGGCGGGGTTTTGCGCCAGCGTCGCCACCGCTGCGTGCAACGCACACTGTTCCGCGCCCACGTTGCTCGTGCTGTTTCCCGAGGAAACATAGCCCGGCGACGTGCAATTGACGGTAACGTTCGCGTCCCAGGCTGCGGCATTGTCCAGCAGGATCAGCACATTCGGCTTGGCGTTCGCATTGTTCTGCAAGCCGGTGAACAGGTCGATGTCCTCGGCCCATGCGCTGCCCGCGCCGGCGAGGGCCAGCAGCGTGAGCGCGCACGCGGCATGGCGACGAAGGCTGCGGCCCGGATTTGGCATGCGGCTTCCTGAAGGATGAGTTGTGGGACTGGCGATTGCCGTCGAGCAATGCCGTCGGGCAAGTCGATGCATCGCGTTTGTCACGGACATACGGCAGGCGCCGGGACCCGCACGCCGATGCCCTGGTGCACCGTCACGGCGGCATTGGTCACGGCCGCGTCGGTCACGGTCGAGGCAACGTCCCACTGCGTGGATTCGCACAGTGAACTGCCGGCACCGCTGGTCGACCCCGTGAGGATGCCGGTGTTCTGGCTGCCGCTGCCGACGAAGCACGAGACATCGTTGGCATCGTTGAGGTCCAGCTGCGTGTTCTTGATCGGCAGGGCCGACGTGCATGCCGGCGCCGCGACCTGGGCCGTGTAGTCCGCCTTGCCATCCGCGTTCAGGTCCACCGGCAGCGCCACCGCGGCGGACGCCGGCGCCGAAGTGAAGTCCTGGCTGATCACCTTTTCGACGGCCTGCTGGGCGGCATCGCGTGCTTCCACCGTGTGCTGCTGGTTGGCGGCCACCTTGACGTTGACCAGCCCCGAATTGACGATCGTCAGCGCCATCAGCATGAACATGGCCAGGAAGATCAGCGTGACGATCAGCGTCACCCCCGACTGGCCGTGGCGAGTTCGTTCCACTTGTTACTCCCGAGTGCCGGCCACATTGACCAGCCGCGCAACCGTCGAATAGACGTGGCGCTTGTAGCCGTCATTGAAGGGACCGCTGGCCGTGGCGCGGCCCAGGTCATACGTGCGGTTGTCAACCTGGCCCATGGACCGCTGCAGCGTTCGCGCCAGCACGCTCACGCGCATCGTCGTGACGTTCGACCAGTTGGTCAGCGGCACGCTCCAGTCGTAGCCCGGGACACTGGTGCAGGCCGCCGCATTGTTGGCGCCCGGATCGTCCACATAGCAGTCCGCGGAGCCATTGTTGTCGAGGTCCACGCCGTAGACCACGTGCATGTCCTGGATGCCCTGCGCCAGCGACTGGCTCTGGAAGGCACTGTTCACGAGCTCCGCCATCTTGAGCGTCGGAATGCCGTCGCCGCCATTGCTGCACAGGTCGCACGCCGACAGGTAGAAGATGCGCACGACTGCTTGCCGCAGGGGCGCGAGTACGGTCGGATCGCACGCCTTGGTCCGCATGTTGAACGCCGGGGCGCTCGCGTCGAAGACAAAGGACACGCCATCGTCGGGGCAGGACGACACCTGCAGGTACGGCACGCCCGCGGCAGGCGCGGCCGAGGGCACCGTGGCAACGCGGCGCATCACGACGATCTCCGATCCGGCAGCGACATCCGTCAGGCAAGGCACGACCGTTCCCGGCGCGAACCCTGTCACAGCCAGCGGCAACGTGACGGATGGCGATGTGGAAAAGCCGAGCGACGCCGGCGACGTCGCGCATGGCACCGGTTGGGGATTCGTGGGCGTGGCGCCCTTCGCAATGCCGCCCGCGCCAAAGAAGCCGGCAAGCTCGGCGTCGCGCCGGATCAGTTCCAGTGCATAGCGTCCGTTTTCGATCTGCTCGCTCGACTTGGTCAGCTCGGACCGGGACATGGTGTTGGCGTAGTAGAGGCTCGCCAGCGCGGTCAGCAGCAACAGCCCCAGCGTGATGCCGATCATCAGCTCGACCAGCGAGACGCCACGCTGGCGGCGCAGGATGCTACTTTGCCCTGCCATCATGACAGCACCCCGATCCGGACTTGCGTGCTGATGGCGCGCCGGTAGGCGTCATTGCCGTACTGGTTCTGCCCGCAAGGCAGTGACGGCGCGACCGTCTGGGTGAGTCCCTGCCAAGTCACCGTGACCCGATAGATCTGGTTGATGACGTCGACGTTCTCGATGCAGCCGCGCGCGCCGATCATGGCACCCACCGCCTGCGCGCCACTCGCGTCCTGCCGGACTTCCCCACTGCCGAGCAGCGCGGCATTCCAGGCCTGAAGATCGGCCGTCGCCATCGCCTGCTGTGCCGCGGAGCCCTGCGTGCATGCCGCAGGCGCTGCTGCGCCGGTGCCCAGGCTCATTCCCGTGGCGCCGTTCGAATAGCAGTTGGCAATCTGCCGGTTCGCATTGAGCCGTGTGGTCATGTCCTGCAGCAGCGCAATGGCCTGCACCCGCTGGTAGGACTCCATTTCAGACTGGCTGGAACGCGCGATCAGCCCGGCCGTGCCCATCAGGGCCACCAGCAGGATGACGACCGCCACCAGCACCTCGATCAGCAGAAAGCCCTTCTGGGCGACGACCGTGCGACCCGCGCACGCCCTTGACTGATGACGCCTCATGAGCAGACTCCGGTCGAGGATGCGACGCGGCCGGTCGGACTGATCTGGACACACACGGTCGAGGCATTGGTCGCGCCGCTCGAAGGCGCGACCTGGAAGGTCAGCGTGCCGCCGGCGAGGCGGCCGTCGTTGCCGACGCTCAGTGCATTGCCGCCGCTCGCGGCAATGGCCAGCCCCTGGTAAGGCCCGAAGCTGCGGACCGTTTCAGCGCCTACCGAGACGGACCAGCCCCCTGTCCACGCGGCGCCGGTAGTGGACATGCTGACGTTTGCATTGCGCTTGACCGCCTCGCTGCGTGCCAGCAGCAGCGATGAGCTGATGTCCAGCGCCGCGCCGCGGACGCGCTGCATGGCGATCATGGACGAGAACGAAGGCGCTGCCGCGAACGTGATGATCGCCAGGATCGTCACGACAGCAATCATCTCGACAAGCGTGAATCCGCCGCGAGATACGGGAGACGAGCCGCCAGTCATGTTCAGTTCCAGCAGTTGGAACCGCTGCCCGACGCTGACTTGACGCCGGCACTGGTCAGGGTCAGCGTGCCGCAGGACGTATCGCCGCTGAGCTGCGAGCCGATTGGCGTTGCGACAATGTTGTAGGCGGGGGGCGGACCCGCAACGATGGCGGTGGTGACGGTGTAGTTCGTCGCGACGCTCGACGGCACGGTGGTGTAGCCGAGCGCAGCCATGCTGGACGCGTAGGCGCGGTTGTCGAGCAGGTATCGCTCTTGCGCGCCGGAGACCTCGAGCATGAAGGCCTCGGCGGCTGCCCGGTTCGAGCGCAACACGTACCGCGTATAGGACGGAATGGCGATGGCCGCCAGGATGCCGATGATGGCCACGGTGATCATCACCTCGATCAGCGTGAATCCGCGCGCAGGCTTGGCGCCGCACGAGCGCGCGCACCGGCATGGCATGCCGGCAGACCCCATTTCCCCAATGACCCGAAACGGCAGCTTGACCCTGCTGTCGTGTCGCACTGCAGGGCTTCTATGTCCCATGCTCGCGCTCCGAAGCTTAGTTATGTACCGGACAACCTATTTCCGGCGACTATGGCGCGAAGTGTAAGACACGACTTTGTATGGGTCAAAGAAATTGCTATGCGGAATCTGCGGCGTTGCGGCTACAAGACAGGGCCCCGCATGTATCCCGATGATGACAACCATGACAAACAAAAGTACGCCGCACCGGAGTGCGGCCAGGGCAATCAGGCGGGCAACACCGCGGCGACCGCAGTCGTGAAGCGCTCCACGATATTGTCGATGTCCTGCGCCGTGCAGATGAACGGCGGTGCGAACAGCACGTGATCGCCATGCACGCCGTCCATGGTGCCGCCCATCGGGTAGACCAGCAGGCCGTGCTGCATGGCGGTGCTCTTCAGCCTGGCGTGAGTTTTCAGCTTCGGGTCCAGCGTCGCCTTGCTGTCGCGGTCGGCGACGAACTCGACGCCGACAAACAGGCCGCGGCCGCGGATATCGCCAAGGTTCGGATGGTTGCCCAGCGCTTCGCGCAAACGCGCGCGCAACTGCTCGCCGCGCTCTCGCACATTGGCCAGCAGGTTGTCTTCGGCGATCGTGCGCTGGACGGCCAGCGCGGCAGCGCATGCCGTGGCGTGGCCGATATAGGTGTGGCCATGCTGGAAAAAGCCGCTGCCCGCGACGATGGTGTCGTAGATCCGGCGCGTGGAGATCATCGCGCCGATCGGCTGGTAGCCGCCGCCAAGGCCCTTGGCAATGGTGACGATATCGGGCACCACGCCATCTTCTTCGCAGGCATAGAGGTAGCCGGTGCGGCCCATGCCGGACATGACCTCGTCCAGGATCAGCAGCACGCCGTACTTGTCGCAGACGGCGCGAATGCGCTTCAGGTAGTCGCCCACCGGCGGCACGGCGCCGGCAGTGGCGCCGACCACGGTCTCCGCGACGAATGCCGCCACGTTCTCGGCGCCGAGTTCCAGGATCTTGGCCTCGAGCTCGTCAGCAAGCCGTTGCGCGTATTGCGCGTCGGTCTCGCCGGCCGCCTGGTCGCGGTAGGCATAGCACGGCGACACATGGTGTGCCGGCACCAGCAGCGGCAGGAACGGTTCGCGTCGCCACGCGTTGCCGCCGATGGCCAGCGCGCCGAGCGTGTTGCCGTGGTAGCTCTGCCGGCGCGCGATGAAATGGCGGCGGCTGCCCTGTCCCAACTCGACGAAATACTGGCGCGCGAGCTTGAGCGCGGCCTCGACCGCCTCGGACCCGCCCGAGACGAAATAGACATGTTCGAGATCGCCGGGCGCGGCCTGCGCCAGCGTTTGCGCGAGCGTTTCGGAGACCTCGGTGGTGAAGAACGAGGTATGCGCATACGCGATGGTGTCGAGCTGCGCCTTGATCGCCGCGATCACGCGCGGATGGCCATGTCCCAGCGACGACACCGCCGCGCCGCCCGAAGCGTCGAGGTAGCGGCGGCCCTCGCTGTCGACAAGCTCGACGCCGCTGCCGGCGACCGCGACGGGCAAGGTTTGGCGCGGATTGCGATGAAAGACATGGGTCATGGCGATCGGTCCTGCGAAATGGAGAGTCAAGAATTCGAAGCGTCGAAGCGGAGCCGGGCGGCGTGCAATGGACTTACAGGTTCTGGTCCCGGCAGTCGATATACAGCGAGCGCCGCAGCACGGTTAGGCAAGTATAAGGAGAAGGCAACCCGATTTGCAACATATGTTTCATTTATTACCACGCAGGAATCGAATGCTTCATTTTCCCGCTGCCCGCCGCAGCACGTGGCAGGCAACACGGCCCGGTAATGCCGGGGCGCTGCAGCTGTGCAACAATCGTTACAACCCCAATCCGGAGCCCCAATGTCGCCCGACAGCATCACCCCGCCCGAAGACCTGGATGCCTTGCAGGCCCGGCTGCGCGCGAGCTTCCCGACGCTGAGCCTGCAGTTCCAGAGCGGCGCGCGTTACCTGCTGGACCATCCGCAGGACGTGCCGGTGCTGTCCATGCGCAAGATCGCGGCCAGTGCCGGGGTGCAGCCGGCCACGCTGGTGCGGCTTTCGCAGCACCTGGGCTTCGAAGGCTGGCAGGGCCTGCGCGAGTTGTTCGTCGACGCGCTGCGCGGCAGTTCGCAGCCGTATGCGCGCCGTGCGCGCAAGGTGGTGCGCGACGGCGGCACGAGCCGCATGCTTGGCGAGATGCTGGAAGCGCAGCACAACAACCTCGACCAGATCGGCGCGGGCAACGAGAAAGCGTTGCAGGCCGCCGCCGAACTGATGTCCGGCGCGGCCTGCGTGCACGTGGCGGGGTTCCGCTCGTGCTTCCCGATCGCCTTTACCTTCCACTATGTCTACCGGCTGTTCCGCAGCACCGTGCAGCTCGTGCGTGGCGATGCCGGCACGCTCGAGATGGAACTGCGTGCGTTCACCCCGCGCGATGTCGTGATGGTGATCAGCTTCGCGCCGTACTCGCAGGAGATCATCCGCGTGGCCAGTGCCGCGCGCGAAGCCGGCTGCAAGGTCGTGGCGCTGACCGACAGCTCGGTCGCGCCGATCGCGCTGGCTGCCGACTGCACGCTGCTGTTCTCGGTGGAGAGCCCGTCGTTCTTCCCGTCGATCACGGCCGGCATCGCCACGGTCGAAGCACTGGTCGAGCAACTACTGGCGCGCAAGGGCAAGGGCGCGATCCGCGCGCTGGAACAGGCCGAAGGCGAACTTGTCCGCGCCGGCGCCTACGTGCCGGCGAACCGCAGTTGATTTCCAGCGCAGCGAGTTTCCAGGCTTATTCGAACGCCTCGTCGTTCGGGTTGGCGTAGGCCTTCTTCACAGGCTCGCTCATCGGGAACTCGAAGTTGATGTTCTTGGGCGGCACTGGCTTGAGGAACCACTTGTCATAGAGCGTGTTGATCTCACCGCTCTTCATCACGCCGGTCAGGACGCCGTCCACAAGCTGCTTGAAGCCGGGATCGTCCTTGCGCAGCATGAAGCCGTAGGCCTCGAACGACTGCGGCGTGCCGACCACCATCCACTCGGCCGGGTTCGGTGCCAGCGTGCGCGCGCCGGACAGCAGCACGTCATCCATCATGAACGCCGCCACGCGGCCCGACTGCAGGATCAGGAATGATTCGCCGTAGTCCTTGGCGCTCTGGATCGTAATGTTGGCCTTCTTCTCGTCGTTGAGGCGCCGCAGGATGCGCTCGGATGTCGTACCGGCATTGGTGACCGCCGCCTTGCCGGACAGATCGGAGAAGTCGTGCACCGGGCTGCCCTTCTTCACCAGCAGCCGCGTGCCGGCCACGAAAAACGTGGTGGAAAACGCCACCTGTTGCTGACGCGACTTCAGGTTCGTGGTGACGCCGCACTCGAGGTCGACCGTACCGTTCTGCACCAGGGAAATGCGGTTCTGCGAGGTGACCGGCACCATGCGGACCTGCAGGTTGGGTTGCTTGGTCTGCTTCTTCACCTCGTCCACCACACGGTCGCAGAGATCCTGCGAAAAGCCGATTACCTTCTGGTTGCTGTCGTAGTACGAGAAGGGGATAGACGATGTACGGTGGCCGATGGAGATCGTGCCGGAGGATTTGATCTTGCTGAGGGTGGGGCTGGTGGTTACGTCGACGGCATGGGCCAGGCCGGCGGGCAGGCTGGCCGCCAGGGCCAGGCACAGGAAGGTGGCTTTCACGGCGTTCATGGTGGCTCCTTGGGATTGACGAATCCACGGGGTTCGCCATTGTGGTGAGGGAATGCTAGGGGGTTGGAAACATTTGTTCCATTATGGATAACCATGAAACGGTTGTTTTGTTGATGGGGGTGTTGTGCTTAGCCGGCGGGGGTTTTGTGGTTGGGGTTGGGGTGTCGTGCTTGGCATGCGCCGCTGTTTCGCCGGCGTAGCCGGCGGGGGTTCTGTGGTTGGGGGTGAGGTGTCGCTCTTGGCAGGCGCCGCTGTTTCGCCGGCGTAGCCGGCGAGTCACTTTTTGTCCGAGCGACAAAAAGTAACCAAAAAGCGCGTCGTTGCCGCTGGCCATCAATTCCACGGCGACAGTGGCTCAAACGGCTTTGGACGCCTGCGATGGTGGTCAGTGGTTCGACCCTGCTACGCCATGTGAGTCAGAACCCGTGCCTGACGCGGCACGGCTTTTGGACGATCCCCAAGACGGACTCGGGTACAGCGTTTCAATAGCGGCAGTGGTCGAACGCCTTCGGCTGCGCTGCGCGCACGGCGTCGTCTGGGGGCAAACTCATCAACGTCGCTGACGTCCGAGGTTCGTTTTTTTGCGTTCGTTTTTTTGCTCTACGCGCATGCACGCGCGGGCGTCTTCACCGAGGCGTGGTTTGCCCTGGGCCCACGCGCTCAGACTTGAGCTCTGCGCGTAGCGCAGCCGAAGGCGATCACACGATATCGCCGGCAGCAGGGGCCACGAACGCTTGCAGGGCTCGTTCAATCAGCGCTGTATTCCCACTCACGGTGGTGCCCCACGCGGCAGGCAGCGTGACTGACTCTGAAGCCCATACCCGTACAACACCCCCAGCACACTACGATAAAAATTCGCCCCTTTGGGGCAACCAAAACGCGTTTTTGGTTACTTTTGTCGCTCGGACAAAAGTGACTCGCCGGCTACGCCGGCGAAACAGCCGCGCTAGCGAAGAGCGACCACCCAGCCCGAACGACAAGCCCCCGCCGCTTACGCCAAACAGAAACAGCAGCGCATGCCAAGAGCGACAACCTCACCCCCCAACCCCCTCACTCCGTACACTTAACCCTATAAGCCTCCTGCAACTCCCTCTTAGGCCTCTCCCTCTCGATCTCCGGCACCATCCTCCCCTGTGCGGTCTCGATCGATTGCCCGCTGGTCTGATACTCCCGCTTGGGCGCGCCGCCAATCTGCGCCGCCAGCTCGCGGCATTCGTCAGCCAGCGACTGCGCACGCGATTCCGGCCGGTACGGCGTAGACCCTTCCTGGACAGCGTTCTCGATCGCCGCCGCCGCGGCATCCTTGCCATCCTGCCGCTGCGCGTGCGCACTGTATGCGGCACCAAGTGCCACGATCACTGCAATGCGGAACACCCTTTTCATCTGGCTTTGCATGACTTGTTCTCCTTGTTATGAATGGCTCGCAGCACGCGAGTCTCTCCGATCGTCAACCGCCTGCTGGCGCTAAGCGCGCCAGCGATGCCACTACTATTTGCCCGATCGCTTTTCCGCCTCCTGCACATCATCGATCTGCCAGTCGCGCCGCATCATCACGTAGGTGAACGAGGTCGACCAGCCGATCAGGATCAGGCCGACCAGCGGCTCGATGCTGGCGATCAGCCGGCTGGCTCCGACGGGGTAGATGTCGCCAAGGCTCTGGGTGGTGTAGGTTTCCAGCGCGAAGTAGACGTAGACCACCGGCGTTATCTCGCGGCTGCCAGTGAGTCCGCCCAGGCCGAGGCCGTGGTCGCACAGCCAGAAGCCCAGCGCGAACACCATGGCTTCCAGGCAGTGGACCAGGATGATGCAGACGATCAGCACGCCGAGATTCATGCGGCCGCTCCAGCGCTTGGGGTGCAACGCCCACAACAGCCGCAGCGCTTCGTAGTGGATGGCAACCGCCGTCACCGTCAGGATGGCGACACACAGCAAGGCCAGGGAGTAGTGCTCGGCAGAGGATTCCATGCGAGATCAGATCGGTCGGGACAAGGACGGCCAGCGGCCTCCAACATAACACCGGATGGCTGCCGAGGCACCCGCCGACGCCGCGCCGCACTGCGGCAGGCGCCGGCACTGCGCATGGACTATGCTGGATTCCCCAACCTCAAAAACGGGAGGGAATGTGCGCAAGACTCTATCGATCCTCGCGGCCGTGCTGCTGACCAGTATCAGCGGCCTGGCACTGGCCCATAATTGCCCCAACGAGATGAAGGCCATCGACGCCAAGCTGTCGACCAAGCCGGCGCTGTCGGCGGACGACGCCGCACGCGTGCAGAAACTGCGCGCCGAAGGCGAGGCGTACCACAAGGCCGGCAAGCATGACGAGTCCATGAAGTCGCTCCAGGAGGCGAAGAAGATCCTCGGCATCTGAACGCCGGTAGCAAAAAGCCGCCCGCGGGCGGCTTTTTTGTTGCAGGAGGATGAAGTTTGCGGCTATCGGTGTCAGGTTCCGGCACCCACCTGCTGGATCACACCGTTCGGCGCCACCAGGTAATACTCCGCCCCCACACCGACCCAGTGCGTGCCCTTGCGCGGCGCCGGCAGGCTGTATTGCTTCCAGTTGTCGATCACATACTGCCGGTCGCGGAATTCGGTGGGCAGGCGATCGCCCTTCTTCCATTCCTGGACCTGCATGTAGGGCGACGAGGCAGGAGCCGGAGCCGCAGGCGCGGCCTCCTTCGACTTGCCCTTGCCCTGGGCAAAGCTGGCGGAAGCTGTCAGGACGCCAGCGATCAGCAACAGCGCGGGTAGCGCTTTTTTTGTCTTCATGGTGATCTCCTTGCGTACGGAAAACGGAACTGCCGGAGCAAACAAGCAGTAACTACCAGCTTAGTTCACAAATCGCCGCATATGCTTTGGGCCAGTCATAAGTGCGGCAACATGCATGTAGCAGGACAGCGCTGCGGCGAGCACCGCGACCACGCTCAGATCGCGGCCGGTGCCGACAACCATCCCTCTTCCGTGCTCGCCGCCATCACCTGCATGGCGATCGAATCGGCAAGCCGCGTGGCATCGGCATACAAGCTGTCGCGCTTCGCTTCGGACAACCCATGCACGCCCGTGCCGGCAGCAGCGGCCATTGCAATGTGGCCCGCGGCGGCGCCTACGCCTGCGGTTTCGGCAACGCCGGGAATATGGCCGCTGTCGGCCGTGGCGACAAAGTTCTGCAGCGGCACCGCTGCGCCGTTGGCGGGCTTGTACGAAATCCGCACCGAGGCACCGACTTCGCTCTTGCCGGGCCCGAGGCCGATCAGCAGGCGCCGGCGGCTGGAGCCTTCATCGATCTTGCTGAAGTCGCCATCGACCACCAGTGCGCTGGCACCCGCGGGCACCGGACCATCGGCACGCACCGCGCGCAGCCCCCTGGCCTGCAACTGGCGCACGATTTCGTCAGCGACCTGCGTGCGCGCTTCGGCGGCGGCGCCGGACTGCGCACTGGCGGCCGAGCCACCGGAGGCCAGCGTCTTCAGCTGATGCGCGAAGCCGCTGTCGAGCTTCACCTGTCCAGCCTCGGCATCGAATGCGCGCACATAGATGACGTCCGCGTGCACGGGCTGCATCAGGCCGGTCTGCTGGATGCCAGTGACAGACGCGCTGGCACAGCCGGCGCTCAGCATGGCCGCAGTGGCCACAGCGGCAACGGCGAGGCGCTTGGTGTTGAGGGCGATGGCTTGGAAGGTGGTTTGCATGTCGAATCCTTTAATCGGCGGCAATGGCCATTCAGTGATCGGAAACGCTGTCACTACGTAGGGTTGCGGTGAGTGGCGTCGCGGTGACCAAAGTATGGGAAATGCCCGCCCGAATCGCCATGCATCAAATATTTCGCGCGATGTCACGGCGCGATGCGTTGGCGTGTGCCCGGATGCTCAGGGGCGCTGCACGCCTTGCGCGTGCAGCGGCAGCGATACCACTGCCTCCAGCCCGCCGCCTTCGCGTGCGCGGAACTGCAGCGTGCCGCCATGCAGGCGCGCGATGCGCTCGACGATCGCCAGACCCAGGCCCGTGCCGCCCGAGTGGGTGCGCGCATTGGCGCCGCGGCTGAACGGCGCCTTGAGCTGTTCGAGCTCGGCCGCCGCAATGCCCGTGCCGCGATCGCCCACGGCAATGCATGCGGACCCGCCATCGCGCCACGTGCGCACGGCCAGGCCCGTCTTGCCGTAGACGACGGCGTTCTGCATCAGGTTCATCAGCAGGCGCAGCAAGCTGACAGGACGGAACGGAACCGGAGGCAGATCGCCGAGCGACAACTCAAACTCGTGGCCAAGCCCCGCGAAATCCGAGGCAAGCTGGCTGACGAGCGCATTGATGTCGCCGGGCTGCGGCTGCTCTTTCTCGCCGCTGCCTGCATAGTCCATGAACTGCTGCAGGATGGTCTCGATATGATCGAGATAGCCTTCGGCGGACGCCACGAACGCATCGTCGGCGCCGCGCGGGATCGACATGGCCATTGCCAGGCGCAGCTTGGTCAACGGCGTGCGGATGTCGTGCGAGACGCCTGCGAGCATCAGCGCGCGCGTCTGCTCGGCTTGCTGCAGCGCCTGCGTCATCTGGTTGAAGGCGCTGCTGACCTGGGCGATCTCCGTCGGCCCGTTGGTTGGCAGCGGCGGCGGCGAATCGCCCGCGCAGATCTGGCGCGCGGCGTCTGCGAGATCCTGCAGCGGACGGTTCAGGTGGAGCTGGATCAGGTAGCCGGTCAGCGCGGCCAGCAAGGCGAGTGCTGTCGAGAGGATCAACGCCGTGGTGATGCCGCTCGCACGCGCATCCTCGGTCATCGGCATGGCGACCCAGCGCGCGGTATCGGCGACGTGAAGGCGGATCCACAGCCGCTCTTCGTCGCCGGACTGCCATCGCACCGGCATGTCGGATGGCAGGTGGCGCTGCAGGGCTTCGAGGAACACGTCGCGCTGGTAAGTGCGGAAGAGCTGCAGCGGGTTGGGGTCGGCCTGCGGCGTGGCGTGCGCGGGGTCCTGCCACTGCGCGCCGAGCCGCTGCGCCACGGCACCGCTCGTATCGGCAGGCATGGCACCAAGCACGCCATCGAGCATCTTCACGTAGTCCGCGAAGATGATGGCCGCTCGCTCGATGCGCGGGCGCTGCACGTAATGCAGCAGCACGGTCAGCGAGCACGCCTGCGTGAGCGCCACGAGCGCAACCAGCAGCGCGATATTGCGCGCCAGCAGCGAGCGCGGCAGCCCGATCCGCATCACGATTCGACGCCGGCCACCAGCATGTAGCCGACGCCCCACACGGTCTTGATGAAGCGCGGCTTGGAGGGATCGTCCTCGACGATCTGGCGCAGTCGCAGGATCTGCACGTCGATGCTGCGGTCGAGCGCGTCATGGTCGCGACCGCGTGCGCGCGCGAGCAGGTTGTCGCGGCTTACCGCACGGTTGGGCGAGGAGCCCAGCGCATGCAGCAGCAGCATCTGCGCGGAATGGACTTCCACGGGCTCGCCGCCGCGCGTGAGCGACTGCTTGCCGACATCGAACGTGAAATCACCAAAGCGCAGCGTCTGCGTAGTCACCGTGGGATCGCCCGCGGCCATCTTCTGGCGCCGCAGCAGCGCGCGGATGCGCGCCACCAGTTCGTCCGGGACAAAGGGCTTGGCCAGGTAGTCGTCGGCGCCGGTTTCCAGGCCCGCGACGCGGTCCATCGGGTCGCCCTTCGCGGTCAGCATCAGGATCGGCAGCGTGTGCCCTTCGGCGCGCAGGCGGCGGCAGATGGTGAGGCCGTCTTCGGGCTCCATCATCAGGTCCAGCACCAGCAGGTCATGGGGCTCGCGCTGCAGGTAGCGGTCGAGTTGCTTGCCATCGGCCACTGCGCGCACGCGGAAGCCATGGCCCGTCAGGAACCGTTGCAGCATATTGCGCAGCTCGGCTTCGTCGTCGAGCACGATAATCCTGTTCTCCTGCTCCATCGCGGGCCTCCGGCATCGTCATACGCCAACCTCAACCGCCTCTGCGCGACATCATTTCCTGCCTCATGAACGCCTCGATCTGCGGCAGCGTGATGTAGCCGTTGCGCTGCGCGTCGATCTCGTCGAAATGCTTCGCCACCATCGGCATGCCGGCCGCGGCCTGTTCGCGGGTCAGCTTGCCGTCATGCGTGGTGTTGGCGCTGGCGAAACGCGCCTGCAGTTGCTGCACCGCACGCTCGACGCGTGGGCCGCCCGCTGCGGGCATCTCCGCACTTTGCGCCGAGGCGCCTGCTGAAACAATACACAAGGCGAGCACTGCAATCATCTTCTTCATGATGTTCTCCGTGGGTAGCCGGCACGCGCCGGCAAGGCATTGAGATTGGGATTCGAACGGGTTGGACTCATACGAGGTGCGCAGGCACCCATACACCGGCGGCCCAGTGGCCCGGCACCATCACCGCCGCACGCGGCGGGCGCGCCACGTAGACCACTCGCGGCGCAACGTAGACGGCACGCGGCACCGGTGCGGGCCTGACCACCACCATTGGCAGCGGCGCCGTCGCGACGACGACTCTTGGCGGCGGCGGGGGAACCGCAACCACGACCTTCGCGGGCGGGGGCGTGGTCACCACCACTTTGGGGGGCGGGACATAGACCGTGGCCGGCGGCGGGGGCGGCGGCGTGACAACCACCGGCGGCGTGGACACCGCCACGACCGCACCGCCAGTCGTCACGGTTCCCGTGGTCACCGTGCCGGTGGTAACGACCGTGCTGCCATGGACGACGGAGCTGCCGCCCCCCGTGGTCACGACGCCCGGCGCCACACGGGTGGCGCTCCCCGAATGCGTGACGGTGCCGCCATCCGTGCCGGTGACAGTGCCCGAGCGCGCGCAGGTCGCACCGGCGCAGCTGGTCGAGGCGGCATGGCTCACGGTGTTGCCGTTCGCACCGGTCACTGTGCCGGACGAGGAATACTGGCCGGCGCCCTCACGCGTCACGCTGCCTGAAGTGCTGGCAGTCTGCCCGTCCGGCCCGGCCAGGTTGCCGGTGTGCGAGCAAGTGCCGCCGGCGCAGCTCGTATTGCCGCCGTGCTGCACCGAGCGGCCGTTCGGGCCAGTCGCCGTGCCGCTGTTCGAAAACTGTCCGGGAGCGTTACGGGTCACGGTGCCGGTGTTGGTAGCCAGGCCGCCGTAAGGGCCGGCTACACCGCCGGCATGCGAACAGCTGCCGCCGCCGCAGAAGCCGTAGTGCGCACCGTTGTAGGTGCCATGCGGCGTGTAGGCCGTGCCGTGGCCGCCCCAGGCCGCCAAGGCCGGGGTGCTGGCCAGCACGATCAGCGCGCCGGTAGCGGCGCCAAGCAGACGGGGAAAGCGTGAGTGCATGTCAGGTCCTTCAGGTTCAGTTCGGTTCGGGCCGCACAGTGCGTCGCGGCAACGGACCGAACTATAGGAGGACGACCGGCGCTTTTCGCGGTGGAAAACATGTCACGGTGTTACACGACGCGCAGCGCTCATTCACCGGCGCCGTGCCGCGATGCACCGCCATTTCCATGCGCAGTGACGCCCCGCCAGCCATGACACATGGCGACATATTTCCTGCATGGCGTCCGGCGCGCCCGGCCACTACATTTGCCTCACCGACGCGACGGCGGCCCGCTCCGCAAACAAGGCGTCCCACTCACTGCACTGGAACGATCATGCACAACCTTCACAAGATCACTCTCTTCGCCACGGTCTTCGTCTTGGCGGCCTCGATGGTGGAAGCCTTCTTCCTGGCCCGCAAGGCTCGCCAGCAAGGCAAGACCTACCCCTGGCACGAAATGGGGCTGTCGCTGGCCGACATGGTCGGCCGCAAGCTGATGGCGCTGCTGCCGCTGTCGCTGGCCACGCCGATCTTCGCGTTCGCCTGGGACCACCGCATCAACACGATCCAGATCCACAGCGTGCTGATGGTGCTGCTGCTCTTCATCGGCCAGGAATTCTGCTACTACTGGTACCACCGCGCGTCGCACCGCATCCGCTTCTTCTGGGCCACGCATGCGGTGCACCACTCGCCGAACGAGCTGACGCTCGGCACCGCCTACCGCCTCGGCCTGACCGGCAAGCTCACCGGCACCGCGATGTTCTTCGCCCCGCTGGTCTGGCTTGGCGTACGCCCCGAAGCCGTGCTGGCCGCGCTGAGCCTCAACCTGCTCTACCAGTTCTGGCTGCACACCACGTGGATCCCCAAGCTCGGCTGGTTCGAGTACGTGTTCAACACCCCGTCGGCACACCGCGTGCACCATGCTTCGAATGTCGATTACCTCGATGCCAACTACGGCGGCGTGCTGATCATCTTCGACCGCCTGTTCGGCACCTATGTGGAAGAGCGTGAAGACGAACCGTGCCGCTTCGGCCTGGTCCACCCGACCACCACGCACAACCCGATCGTCAACCAGTTCGAACACTGGGTCAGCCTGGGCAAGGACATGATGAAGTCGGGCAACGTGCTCAATGCAATCGGGTATCTGGTGATGCCTCCGGGCTGGAGCCACGACGGCAATGGGGAAACCACGGAAACGCTGCGCAGGCAGGCGGCGGTGAGTGTGAGGTAATCAGCGAGGGGACGGGAGCCTGGCAGAAGACCGGGCGGGAACACGGAGAACACCCGGCGCGGCTTTGCGGCGCTGAGGTTGCGGACAAAGTCGAGAGCAGCGACTGTTGTCCCCCCTCTCCCATTTATGGGAGAGGGGCGGGGGAGAGGGCAGGAGTTGCCACGAAGTGAGGCGTCACGGTGCTTGTCATGCGCCTGCCCTCTCCCCCAACCCCTCTCCCGCAAGCGGGAGAGGGGAGCAAACAAGCTGGTGCACCAGCTTTGTCAGCAATCTGGGCGCGGCTTTGCCGCGCTTTTTCGTTGTGTCGACAACACGCCATGATCTGTACCGGGCAGGCGCCCTACCACCCCGGCCTAGTGGCAGCATCAGGCAACCGATGATGTTGCGCCGAACAGCCGATGCACGGCAATCCCCTCGATCGGGTCCAGTGGATCGCGCCATGGGGCACGCTCCAGCACGCGTCGCGTGTCCTGGTAGCCGGCCATCCAGCGGCGCTCGATCCCGCAGGTAGAGAAGTCGATATCGCGGTGCATGTCGTTGCCGTCGAGTTGCGGCGCATCGAGTTCGACCACGTGCATGGTGGTCCCGCATCCCCAGCCGAGCAATTCCTGTACGTCGGCCTGCTCGCGTTCCCCTTCAGCGTCGCGCGCAGCGGCGACGTGGAGTAGAACGCCGCCCTGGCGAGGCCGACCGATGCGTGCACGCCCGGCCACCACGCATCGGGGCTTGGCGTGAAGAACGACGGAATGCCCCGCGTCGTGATATTCACCACCCGCAGCCAGTCTTCGAGTTGCCGAAAGCCGCTGCTCCCCAGCGCGGCGGCGCGATAGGCAACGCTGTCCCAGAATTGCCTGAGCCGGGAGAGCCGCTGCTCTGGCGGATTGCCGGCGATGATGGCGCCGTTGATCGCCCCGATCGAGGTGCCGATCACCCATTCCGGCTCGAGGCCCGCCTCATGCAAGGCCTGGTAGACACCCACCTGGTAGGCGCCAAGCGCGCCACCACCCTGCAGTACCAGCACGACCTTGCCCGGTAGCTCCGCGAGCGGCGCTTCCGCTTGCGCGGGGCCGGTGCCTGGCGTCTTCTCGTTCATGGCCCTTCCCCCATCGTTGCGCACGGGTGCCAGCTAGTCCGGTACCCGCAACTCCTGCAGCAGCGTCGGTATCAGCTCGGACACCGTGGGATGGATGTGCATCGCGCGGCTGATGATCGTATAGGGGGCGCCGGCATACATGACGTCGAGGATCGAGTGAATCACCTCGTCGCCGGTCAGGCCCAGGATCGCCGCACCAAGGATCATCCGGGTGTCCGCGTCGACCACGACCTTCATGAAGCCGAGACTCTCGCCTCGCTCCACGGCGCGCCCGACACGGCTCATCGGCCGCGTGCCGACCAGTATCTTGCGGCCGGATTGCCGGGCTTCCGCCTCCGTCATGCCGGCGCGGCCGAGCGGAGGGTCGATGAACATGGCATACGCAGCGATGCGGTCCGACACCTTGCGCGGGTCATTGTCGAGGAGATTGGCAGCGACGATCTCATGGTCGTTGTATGACGTATGCGTGAAGGCGCCACGGCCGTTGCAATCGCCAAGCGCCCAGATGCCGGGGACACTGGTGCGCAACTGTTCGTCGACCTTGATATAGCCGCGGGCGTCGGTCTCCACCCCCGCCTTGTCGAGCCCGAGATCGTCCGTGTTGGGCACGCGCCCGACCGCCATCAGCAGATGCGTACCGTGCACTTCGGGCGCACCGGACGCGCAATCCAGCCCGACGGCAAGATGGGCGCCATCCCTGCGCGCGCTGAGGCAGTTGGCATTGAGCCGGATGTCGATGCCTTCGGCTTCCAGTATCTCCCGCACTGCCTGGGAGACATCCTCGTCCTCACGCTGGATCAGGCGCGGGCCTTTTTCGACGACGGTCACCCTGGCGCCAAATCGCCGGTACATCTGGCCAAACTCGAGGCCGATGTAGCTGCCGCCAATGACGATCAGGTGCTCCGGCAGGAAATCCACATCCATCATCCCCGTGTTGGTGAGGAACGGCACCTGATCCAGCCCCGGCATGGGCGGAACCAGGGCCCGGCCGCCAACGTTCACAAATATCTGCCTGGCTTCCAGCAGTTCACCGTTGACCCGTACGCTGTGCGCGCTCTCGAAACGGGCGTGCCCCTGATAGACCGTGGTATTGGCCAAGCCGCGCACCCACTGCTCCACACCGTTGCTGGAGCGGCCCGAGATCTCATCCTTGCGTGCCTTCACGCGTTTCATGTCGACGGCGACCGGCCCACCGATGGTCACGCCGTACTCCGCAGCCCGACGCGCCAGCTGGGCTGCATACGCGCTCGCAATAAGGGTCTTGGTGGGAATGCAGCCGGTGTTCACGCAGGTGCCGCCAAAACGTGCGCGTTCGATGACGGCCAGCTTCATGCCCGCGCCGGACAGCCGCTCGGCAAGTGCGGGGCCAGCCTGTCCGGTTCCGATGATGATCGCGTCGAATCCCTGAGCCATCACGACTCTCCTTGCCGTACCGTGCTCGTCGCAGTACGCACCACAAGAACTGCTGTCGATCGCCGCGACCGACCACCGGGGCGTGATGCCGGCGGCACCAAGCCTGCTTCTCCCGGACGTTTGCCCCCGGACATGCCAAGGAGGCTGCCGCGCGCCTGAGCAGCCTCGGCCTGCGACAAGACCGGCTACCGCCGGGACGCACAAAGCCACTAGCCAACTTTAGGCGAAATGCACGGCGAAACGATCGCGTGCTGATTCCCTGGGCTTGGGGCCCGTGGTTCGAGCCACCGGCTTGTCCTGCCTCCGGCACGCGAAAGCGCGTTTCACATTGTGGAATCCGCCGAAATTTTCCACGCCCCTCGATTTTCGCCCCGCGAAAACATGTTTCACATCGTAAAAATCACATCGTATCTCATTGAAAAATAAGAATAATTAAAGTCTTATGTCTTATATAAGACTGACGCTGCAACGCATCAAATGGCGCTACTATTTACCCATGCAGTTCGCTGCGACATACGCAGCGGCAAGCTCCGAT
Organism: Cupriavidus numazuensis; assembly: GCF_905397435.1. Taxonomy (GTDB): domain Bacteria; phylum Pseudomonadota; class Gammaproteobacteria; order Burkholderiales; family Burkholderiaceae; genus Cupriavidus; species Cupriavidus numazuensis. The sequence goes on along the minus strand of NZ_CAJPVI010000062.1, from coordinate 10,212 downwards.
CCCCTACTCAAACGCGCTTTGCTCCCAGGAGAGACAAATGGCTCAGTATCAAGACGACATCAAGGCAGTTGCTGGTTTGAAGGAGAAACACGGCAGCGCGTGGGACGCCATCAATCCCGAGTACGCCGCTCGCATGCGGGCCCAGAACCGCTTCAAGACCGGCCTGGACATCGCCAAGTACACTGCCAAGATCATGCGCGCCGACATGGCAGCCTATGATGCCGATCCGTCGAAGTACACCCAGTCGCTCGGCTGCTGGCACGGCTTCATCGGCCAGCAGAAGATGATCTCCATCAAGAAGCACTTCAACAACAACACCGACCGCCGCTACCTGTATCTGTCGGGCTGGATGGTCGCCGCGCTGCGTTCGGAGTTCGGCCCGCTGCCGGACCAGTCGATGCACGAGAAGACTTCGGTCAGCGCGCTGATCCGCGAGCTGTACACCTTCCTGCGCCAGGCCGACGCCCGTGAACTGGGCGGCCTGTTCCGCGAACTGGACGCTGCCAAGGACGCTGCCGCCAAGGCCGCCATCCAGGCAAAGATCGACAACCACGTGACCCACGTGGTGCCCATCATCGCCGACATCGACGCGGGCTTCGGCAACGCCGAGGCGACCTACCTGCTGGCCAAGCAGTTCATCGAAGCCGGCGCCTGCTGCATCCAGATCGAAAACCAGGTGTCCGACGAGAAGCAGTGCGGCCACCAGGACGGCAAGGTCACTGTGCCGCATGAAGACTTCCTGGCCAAGGTCCGTGCTGTCCGCTACGCGTTCCTGGAACTGGGCGTGGACGACGGCATCATCGTGACCCGCACCGACTCGCTGGGTGCCGGCCTGACCAAGCAGATCGCCGTGACCCACACGCCGGGCGACCTGGGCGACCAGTACAACTCGTTCCTCGACTGCGACGAAGTCTCGGCCGACACGCTGGGCAACGGTGACGTCGTCATCAAGCAGAACGGCAAGCTGATGCGTCCGAAGCGCCTGCCGAGCAACCTGTTCCAGTTCCGCGCCGGCACGGGTGAAGCACGCTGCGTGCTGGATTGCATCACCTCGCTGCAGAACGGTGCCGACCTGCTGTGGATCGAAACCGAAAAGCCGCATATCGCCCAGATCGCCGGCATGGTCAACGAGATCCGCAAGGTCATCCCGAACGCCAAGCTGGTGTACAACAACAGCCCGTCGTTCAACTGGACGCTGAACTTCCGCCAGCAAGCGTATGACGCCATGAAGGCTGCAGGCAAGGACGTGTCGGCCTACGAGCGTGCCCAGCTGATGAGCGTGGAATACGACGACACCGAACTGGCCAAGAACGCCGACGAGAAGATCCGCACCTTCCAGGCCGACGCAGCGCGTGAAGCCGGTATCTTCCACCACCTGATCACGCTGCCGACGTACCACACCGCCGCGCTGTCGACCGACAACCTGGCCAAGGAATACTTCGGCGACCAGGGCATGCTGGGTTACGTGGCTGGCGTGCAGCGCAAGGAAATCCGTCAGGGCATCGCCTGCGTCAAGCACCAGAACATGTCGGGCTCGGACATCGGCGACGACCACAAGGAATACTTCAGCGGCGATGCTGCCCTGAAGGCAGCGGGCAAAGACAACACGATGAACCAGTTCTGATATCGGTTCATAGCCCAAAGCAAAACGCCAACCCGGAAGGGTTGGCGTTTTTTTTCGTCCGGCGAGACGCTGGCCTGCCTCAAAACAGACTGTGCGCAATGACCGACCGGAAGGGGTGCAACGCGTTCGAACGATGCCGATATAAAGGGATCCCGAAGCAGAGCCGATGGGCAAGCGTGCCGCTATCCGCGCGGAGGCGGAGCGACAGCAAGCCAAGAAGCGTGCCCGACCCCGGTCTCTCGTCGGGCGGCACCGAAGCCGGGAATCACGGAGCTCTGGGATTCCGTCGTTACCTTGGAATTCGACCGCGAAGACCCCGCGGGAAGGTATGTATTTGTTGCCACTGTCACAGGTCGCATTGCCCATAAGACTATCGAAGTCACAGCGCAGGTGACGGCCAAGGACAAATCGATTTAGTGAGTAGTCCGGTGGCGCTGGCCGTTAAGGCCAGAGACAACCCACTATGCTGTTTATTTTCAGTTATTTCTGTCTTGACAGAAATAACTGAAAATCCTAGGCTTTAAGCCATGGAACTCACACCTGTCTCTGAACGCTTCATCCTCCACTGGGGAGAAATGGGTACCCGTTGGGGCGTGAACCGGACCGTCGCACAAATCCATGCCTTGCTCTACTTGCTTGGCCGCCCGGTGACCGCGGATGAGATTGCCGAGACGCTCGGCGTTGCGCGCTCGAACGTCAGCAACAGCCTGAAGGAACTTCAGGCCTGGAAGCTGGCGCGCGTTGTCCACATCATGGGCGACCGCCGCGACCACTTTGAAACGTCCACCGATATCTGGGAACTCTTCCGCCTGGTCGTGGAAGGCCGCCGCCAGCGCGAGCTCGACCCCACACTGGTCATGCTGCGGGACAGCCTTGCAAGCCCGGAGCTCAGCGAAGAAGATCCGGAAGCGCAACAGCGCATCCGCAACACCCTTGCGTTCCTTGAAACGCTAACCACCTGGTCCGACGAGATGCTGCGCATGAAGCCCGATACGCTGATGAAGACATTGGGTCTTGGAGCGAAGCTAAGCCGAACGGTGAGGCGCCTCAAACAGTAGCCTGCAGGGACGATTCATGCACGGGTGAAATGCTGGCTGGGCCGTGATTTCTGTGTAGGTGGAAACCACGGAATGAAAAGAACCGGATGATGCCATGCGCTCAACAGCAGTCAGTCCGGATCCTCGGTCTCATTGACAGGAAAGCAACGGCGTCATGAACGCCTATCTGGCCATCAAGGCTCTTCATATCATCTCCTCCGTTGTGCTGACTGGCACTGGATTCGGAACCGCATTCTATTTCTTCTTCGCGAACCGGACGCGATCCGTCCCAGTGATTGCCGCGGTTTCCCGGCTTGTTGTGCGTGCCGATTTCTGGTTCACCGCACCGGCCGCAGTCTTTCAACCGTTGTCCGGGCTCTGGCTTGCGCATGCGGCCGGATGGGGGTGGAAAACACCGTGGCTGATCGGATCAGTGGCTCTGTTCTTCCTTGCAGGCGCCTGCTGGCTGCCGGTCGTAAAGCTTCAGCTTGATATGGCCGATATGGCTGCCCGAGCCCAGGCCGCCGGCCAGACGACATTGCCTCAGCACTACTGGCGTTGCGCGCGGCGGTGGGTATGGCTTGGATATCCGGCCTTCGGCTCGATGATTGCCGTGTACTTCCTGATGGTGACCAAGCCCGCATTGGCGTGGCCATGAACAGCGCCGACAAGAACATTCCGGCTGCTTACGGCGGATCTGGCAGATAGGGGAAGCAGAAATGAGGATCGTGGTAGTCGGCGGCACAGGCAATTTCGGGTCGCGAATCTGCAGGAGCCTTGCGGCGGATGCTCTACATGAGATCGTCGCCACCGGACGCAGCGCTCGCTCATGGGACACGCCGTGCGTGCGCACCGCCACGCTGGATATCCTCTCGCCCAATTTCCGGAGGGACTTGGCTAAGCTGCAACCAGAGTTGGTTGTCCATTGCGCCGGGCCATTCCAGGGTCAGGACTACCGCGTGGCTGAGGCCGCGTGTGCGCTGGGTGCGCACTACGTAGACCTTTCCGATGGCCGCGACTTCGTTGCCGGCTTCGCGAACCATCTGGACATCCGGGCACGCTACGCCGGAATCTGCGCCGTCAGCGGGGCAAGCAGCGTTCCCGCACTATCCAGCGCCGTCGTGGACAAGCTTTCCGCAGGCTTCTCCCGGGTGGATTGCATCAGCGTGGCGATTGCGCCGGGTCAGCAAGCGCCCAGGGGCGTGGCCACGCTCAAGGCTGTACTTGGCTACGCCGGCGCCCCCATCCCGAGGTGGGAGGACGGCTCATGGCGAGTGGCATATGGCTGGCAGGATCTGCGCACCATGATGTTCCCCGGTCTGGGTCCGCGCCTGGCCGCCGCTTGCGATGTCCCTGACCTCGCGCTGTTTCCACAGCGCTACCCTTCCGTACGGACCGTAGAATTTCATGCGGCGCTCGAACTGCGGATCCAGCATGCGGTGCTATGGCTTGCCGGCGCACTGCGCCGGCATGGCGTGGCCGTGCCCCTTGCGCGCGGCGCGCGACTGCTCGACCGCATGTCAACGAAGCTGCTGGATCGGTTCGGCAGCGAAAACGGGGGCATGCGGGTCTGTGTAAGCGGCGCGCGTCCGGATGGGACATCGGGCCAGTCGATATGGCACCTGACCGCACCACACAAGAACGGGCCCGAGGTGCCTTGCATGGCGGCAATACTGGTCACGCGCAAGATGCTTGATGGGCCGCCGCCCTTTCGCGGCGCTCGCGCCTGCATGGGGTTGCTCGACCTGGCAGAATTCGAGCCGCTGTTCCGGCTATGGGGTATCAGCACATCCGTCGAGGAGCAATAGCGATGGCCAGACGACGCCTGATTCTGACCATGCCCGGCTCAGCCGCCGACGTCTTTGAGGCATTCCACAACCACGAGAAGCGCCTCCTCTGGGATACCCTGCTCTCATCCACCCATGTTGAGGGAGGTGGAACACACCCTTATGTCGGAGCGATTACCGCCAACACCGGTCGCGGCTGGATGCGCAGCCTCAGGATGCGCACGCAGTTCGTGAGCTACCGCCCACCGGAAATTGCCGCGGCGGCAAGTGTCCGCCCCTCCGGTCTGATTGGGTTCTGGGCGGCATCGATGCGCCACCGGGATATCAAGGCAGGCCAGTCAGAGCTGATCTATACATTCAGCATCAGATTGCGGCCGTCCCTGCGCATCTTTGACCCGTTGGCGGCATGGGTCTTCGAGCGTGAATCCCAACGGCGATTTGCGGCAATGGCGGACTATCTTCGCCGGATAGTCCATCAAGCGGCAGACATTTCTGCGTGAACGAATGGCAGTTGGATTTTAAGAACGGACGTTGACGTCGCGGAGACCCGGACGACGGCAAGGAGTCGGGCCGGGACAATCGCTGCCTCTCCGGAAGTAGTCCCAGTCCGGCCAGTCCCGGTCGTTGATTCTCAACCAAGGATGGCCATTGACATTGGTTGCCCCCCCGACCATCCGAGCGATCGCGTTGGCTTCACCGTCCGGCAAGCGATGAAGGCATCTGACCCGCCACATCCTGCGTACGCATCGCATGCGCCCGCACCCGCGCTGCCGCCTTTTCCGGATCGATAGCCAGGGCACCCACCAGCGCGCCGGCGATCATCAGCACACCGCATAGCGCGAAGCCCGCTTCATAGCCTGCTGCGCCTGCCATGCCTTGCACGAGGAAGCCCGTGAGCAGCGGCGCCAGCGCACCGGCAACCGAGGCGATGGAATTGTCGATGGCGAGGATGGCCCCGCGCTGCGAGCCCGGCGTGACCTCGGCCAGGATGGCCGGCGCCACCGAGTATGTAATCTGCGACACGCCCAGCGTGAAGCCGATCAGGATGACCCGGACCAGCGGCGGCAGGTCGAGCAGCCACAGTGATGCGTACGCCGAACCGCCCAGCGCAACCGCCGCCGCGCACATGCGTCCGCGGGCATTGCGCGACGAAAAACCGCGCGCCAGCATCTGCCGAACCAGCCAGGAGCCGATCAGGCTCAATGGCATGCTCAAAGCAATCGACGCGGCGTACAGGCGGCCCGCCTCAACGGCACCGAAGCCGAGGCCGCGCTGCAGGTACACCGGCATCCATGTCAGCGTCAGCGCCAGGCCCCAGTAGGAGAAGAACTTCATGGCCATGCAGGCGGCCACGGTCGGCTCGGCCAGCAGCCTGCCGTAGGGCACCCGCAGGTGCGATGGCACTGCAGTGTCGCCGGATTCCATACCCTTGCCTTCCCGGCCGAATGCAGTCCACAGCAATGCCCAGATCAGGCCGAGTACGGCGAGACCATAGAAGTTCGCGCGCCAGCCCCATTTGGCAGTGACCAGCGGCATGACCACGCCGGCCAGCAGCAGGCCGATGGCGCCGCCCTGGGCCAGGCAGACGACGGGCAGTTCCCGCTTCGTGTTGGGAAACCACTTGTAGCAGGCATGCACGGCCACGGGCCACGCCGGTCCTTCCGCGACGCCCAGCAGCACACGTGCGACCACCAGTACGAGAATGCTTGACGACAGCGCCATCGGGATCTGCAGCACCGACCACGCAAGCGCCATCGCCAGCAGCATGCCGGTGGCCGGCCGGCGGTTGGCCATGAAGCCGCCGGCGACGCCGGCCACCGCGAACAGCCAGAAGAAGCTGCTGCCGATCAGGCCGAAGTCGGTCGGCGACAGCTTGAGTTCGGTCATCATCGGCACTGCCAGCAAGCCGACGGCGATCTTGTCGGCAAAGTTGATGACCATGTAGACGACCAGCAGCAACGCTGTCCGCCATGCCTTGAGGGGTTGGTAGGGAGTGTCCATGCGGCCTCCTTCAGGGTGATTCAGGGTGAGCGCCGCCCCGGGCGCGGGCGCGGTGGCCGGCAGCCAGGGGCGTTGATGTGCGGGAACGGCGACCGGAGCAAACCCCGGGCGCGCAGAGGATGCGGCAGGCCCGGGTCAGGGAGCCGACACGGTCTTGGTTTCGAGGAATTCGGCCAGGCCTTCGGGGCCGAACTCGCGCCCGTTGCCCGAGGTCTTGTAGCCGCCGAAGGGCGCTGCGATGTCGAGCATGGCGCCATTGACGAACACTGCCCCGGCACGCAGACGTGCGGCGATGCGGCGCGTGCGCTCCGGATCGTTGCAGGCGATGTAGGCCGCCAGTCCGTATTCCGTATCGTTGGCGAGGGCAATGGCCTCGTCCTCGCTGTCGTAGGGAATCATGACGAGCACCGGACCGAAGATCTCCTCGCGGGCGATCGTCATGTCGTTGCGCACGTCGGCAAAAACGGTGGGCCTGACGTAGTAGCCGCGTTCCAGACCGTCGGGCCGGCCAGGGCCGCCGGCTGCCAGCCGCGCGCCTTCTTCGAGGCCGATCCCGATCATGCGCTGCACCTTGTCGTACTGCCCCCGGCTGGAAACCGGTCCCATGCTGGTGGCCGGATCGGCCGGGTCGCCGACCTGGATGGCATTCGCCGCCGCCGCTGCGATGGTGACAGCATCCTCATAGCGGGCACGCGGTACGAGCATGCGCGTGGGCGCGATGCAGGTCTGGCCCGAGTTCATCATGAGCTGCGTCACGCCCGTCACAACCGCGGTCTGCAGGTCGGCATCGTCGAGAATGAGCAGCGGCGACTTGCCGCCGAGTTCCTGCGCCACGCGCTTGACGGTCGGCGCGGCGCTGATCGCCACCTCCACGCCTGCGCGCGTCGAACCGGTAATGGAGACCATGTCCACGCCCGGATGCGAAGACAGCGCCCGGCCCACCACCGTGCCCTCGCCGAAGATCATGTTGAACACGCCTGCCGGAACGCCGGCCTCGTGCATGACCTCGGCAAAGAGCATCGCGTCCAGCGGTGCAATTTCCGATGGCTTGAGCACGACGGTGCAACCGGCCGCAAGCGCGGGCGCGACCTTGGCCGCGATCTGGTTGAGCGGCCAGTTCCATGGCGTAATCAGCGCTACCACGCCGATGGCTTCCCGGCACACGTAGCTGCGTCCGCGCGCGGACTCGAACTCGAACTGGCGCAGCGCTTCCACCGTGGCCTGGATCTGCCCGAGGCCGATCGGCGCCTGCAGCGTTTCGCACAGCGTGGCCGGCGCACCGATCTCCAGGCGCACCGCCTCGGCCAGCGCACCCAGGCGAGCCTGGTAGCAGGCCATCACGCGTTCGAGCACGGCGATGCGCGTCTCGCGCGAGGTGGCCGACCAGGCCGGGAACGCTGCCTGCGCCGCATGGACGGCGCGATCGGCATCGTCAGCGGTACCCATCGCCAGCCTGCCCGTCAGGGCTTCCGTAGCGGGGTCGACGATGTCGGTAAAGGTGGCGCCAGTGGAGGGGGCAATCCATTGGCCATTGATGTAGAACTTGTCCAGGGTCTTCATGTTGTCTCCGCTTCCTGTTGGTCTTCTACTGCCGCGATCGGTGAACGGCTCAGGCCGGACGGTCGCCGATGATCGTGGCGCGGTTCATGTGACGCGGGGCCGGGAAGTAGTCCTGAACGGCGTAGTGGTGGGTAGCGCGGTTGTCCCACAGCGCGATGGTGTTGGGCTCCCAGCGCAGCCGGACCTGATATTCCGGCGCGGCGGCTTGCCTGTAGAGGTACTGCAGCAGGTCCATCTCGGCGAGGCGGAAGTCCGAACCGATCCGGTAAGGCTGCTCGCGCGCGTAGTTGGCAAGGTGGGTGGTGAAGGCCTCGTTGACGAAGAGGATCTTCTCGCCGGTTTCGGGATGCACGCGCACGACCGGATGCACGACGGGAGGGAACTGCTCGCGCATGCGATCGCACGACTCTTCGGTCAGTTCGGCACTGAACAGCGGCAGTGCGTCATGCACGGCCTTCAGGTTGGCGATGCGCGCCTTGACCTCTTCCGGCAGGTTGGCATAGGCAGCGGCCATGTTGACCCAGATGGTGTCGCCGCCCACTTCCGGGCAGGACACGCAACGCAGCATCGACCCCATCGAAGGCACCGCGCGCCATGAGACGTCCGAGTGATAGATGTTCTCGGTGCCTCGGCGCCCGCCATCGCGTCCGAACACCACCAGTTCGGGATGATCAGGGTGATGGGGGAACACGGGGTGGACTTCGAGTTCGCCAAAGCGCCTCGCCACGGCGACGTGCTGTGCGGGGGTGATGTCCTGGCGACGGAAGAACAGGACCTTGAACTTCAGGAGCGCGCGACGGAGCGCACTGTAAGTCTCATCCGAAAGATCGTCTTTCAGGTCGACCCCGGAAATCTCGGCGCCAATGACCGGCGTGCATCGCCGCACGGCAAAGGGCCAGGTCTCGCCGTCGCTGACGTGCGTGTCGGCCATGGCCTGGCTAGGCACGGCCTTCAGGGTCGTGGTCGAAAGTTGCATGGGTTGTCTCCGGGATATTTGATTGGTCTTTGTCATATCGGTGCCACCGTCGGGGATGGCACTGGTGGCGTTGACTCTAGGCTTGCCTACGCAATTCGTCTAATGCATACTCAACATAACTTCAATGCGCTGAACACATAGGTTGCCGTGATGGATCTCCGCCGCCTTAGCCATGTCGTGGTACTCGCCGAAGAGCTGCATTTCGTGCGGGCCGCCGAGCGCGTCCACCTGAGCCAACCCGCATTCAGCCGCAGCATCCAGACCATCGAGGCAGAACTGGGACTGCGACTATTCGAGCGCGGGGAGCGTGGCGTCTCGGACGTCCGGCCGACGCCGGCCGGTCTCTTTGTCATCGAGGGCGCCCGCAAGCTGCTGTTCGACGCGCGTTGCCTGCGGCGCAATATCGACCTGTATCGTGATGTCGAACTCGGCGACGCGTCCTTCGGCACCGGTCCCTTCCCGGCGGTAATGCTGATGCCTCGCGTATTGGCGGAACTGCGGCGCGAGCATCCAAAGGTCGGCCTGCGGGTGGAGGAAAGCAACTGGAAGCAATTGCTGGAGCGGCTGCGTGCGGAAGCGATCGAGTTCTTCGTCTCCGACACGACCGAATTGCCGCGTGACGCGTCGCTGACCGTGCGCATGCTGGCACCGCATCCGGTCGACTTCTTCGCGCGCGCGGGCCATCCGCTCGTCGGGCGGCCATGCACATTCGAAGAAGTCTGGGACTATGGCCTGGCGTCGGCCACGCCGCCTGAGGTCATGAAGAATCAGCTGACGGCGTTGCTCGGCACGCAAGTCAGCGACTCGTCGTTTCTCGCGCTCGAGTGCGACAACTTCGCCATTCCACGGGCGGTCGCGCTTACCACGGATACCGTGCTGGCAGCCACCCGGGCACTGGTGAGCGCAGACACTGCGTCGGGCGCGCTCGCACTGCTGGATATCCTGGATCGGCCATCGCTAATCGTGCAGCCCGGCATTGTGAGCCTGACGGGACGCGCGCCTTCGCCCATGGCGCAGAAGGCGATGGAGTGCGTGGAGCGGGTGGCGCGGGAGTTGGCGGGAGTGGCGGGCGCGGCTGTTTCGCAGGCTTAGCCGGCGGGGGCTTGTCGTTCGGGCTGGGTTATCGCTCTTCGCTGGCGCGGCTGTTTCGCCGGCGTAGCCGGCGAGTCACTTTTGTCCGAGCGACAAAAGTAACCAAAAACGCGTTTTGGTTGCCCCAAAGGGGCG
>NZ_CAJPVI010000061.1 GCF_905397435.1 Cupriavidus numazuensis | reverse complement strand
AAAAATTCGCCCCTTTGGGGCAACCAAAACGCGTTTTTGGTTACTTTTGTCGCTCGGACAAAAGTGACTCGCCGGCTACGCCGGCGAAACAGCCGCGCCTGCCAAGAGCGACAACCCACCCCCAACCAGAAGCCCCCTCCGCATTCCATGCCCCGTTAGTGTATACACGAATTAAAAACCGTATCCACATAACTATCATTGTATCCGTAAAAAATACGGAGACAAACTTGAACAAACCATCCCACCACCGCCGATCCCGGCTAACCGCAGCCGCCCTCTTCCCAGCCTGCACCCTCCTTCCCGCCGTCGCGCAAGCCGACAGTGTCGAGATCTACGGCTTCATCAAGGAAAACGTCGAATCGGTACGGCTGTCGGGCAATGGCCGTAGTCAGTCCACTGGACGGCTGTCCAACGACCTGTCAGTCCTCGGCTTCCGCGGCAATGAGTCGCTCGGCGGCGGCAACAAGGCCTTTTTCCAGATCGAAACAAACCTTCGTATGGACGGTACCGGCACCTCGCAGATCGGCGACCGCAACACGGCGGTGGGCTTGTCCGGCCCGTGGGGGGAATTCCTGATGGGCCAGTGGGAGATGCCGCTGCGCTATGTGTCGGTCTACAAGGTGGATCCATTCACGGCCGGCATCTTTGCGTCGAACTCGATCATGGGCAATGGCTTCGTGACGGCGGCAAACGGGGTGTCGCCGCAGTCGTTCGATCGCCGCCAGCCGAACCTCGTCCAGTACCGCACGCCGTCCTGGAACGGGCTGTCTGCGCGCATCGCACTGTCCATGCCCGAGAACCGGACGGCCACGACCGATCCGATCGCGTGGTCGGGCCTGGCCAGCTATGAGAGCGGCCAGTGGTATGTGGCATGGGGCCACGAGTATCACGGTGACTATTACTACAGCGGCTCGCGCGATCACGCTGATCGCCTCGGACTTGTCTACAGTTTCGGTGGCACCAGGCTACGCGCTGCCTACGAGCGGCTGAGCTATGAACCCGCTCCCGGGCAATCGGTGCGACGCGATGCCTGGCAGGTCGCCGCCACCCATGCGATCGGCCCGCATGAGTTCCGCGCTTCCTACACGCGCGGCGGCGATGCGCACGGCAATGCCGCGCAGGCGGTGGGCGGCATCGGCCTGCCCGGAACGGCTTCGGGCGCCTGGCAGGTCTCGCTCGGCTACGGCTACACCCTTTCGAAGCGCACCGAGTTGTGGGCCGCGTACACGCGCCTGGTCAATGACAGGACCGCGAGCTACAACCTGTCGGGCAACAGCGTGCCGGGCCTGAAGGCCGGCGACGCCGTGAGCGGCGTCGGACTCGGCATCACGCACAAGTTCTGACGCGCAACAGAACGACGAAAAAACGACGAAAACGAAACGGGGACGCCAGTGCGTCCCCGTTGTCATTTGCGCGGCGATACCAGGCCGTGCGCGCCGCGGTTCTAGCGCCAGCGCTCAATCCACCTTCGCCAGCGCATTGGCGCGCTGCGCCTGGATCAGCTCCATGACATGGATCGTCAGCCGCGTCGTGTGGCTGCGCATCGCCAGGTAAGCCTGCTCGGGCTGGCCGCCAAGCACGGCCTCGACGATCTTCAGGTGCTCGCGGTGCGAGGTTTCAAAGCGCCGTTCGACACCCGATTGCGCGGCGCGGAACGGCGCGAGCCGATCGCGCAGGCTCTCCACCGCAGCCACCAGCGTGGCGTTCTGCGTGCCCTGGCAGATCAGTTGGTGGAAGCGGTGGTTGAGCTCAAGGTACGCGTCGGCGTCGTGCTTCTCGGCCGCGGCAATCGCTTCCTCGTGCAGCAGTTCGAGTTGCCGCCGTTGCATCGCGCTCATGCGCTGCGTCGCGATGCGGCAGCACAGCGACTCCAGCTCGCACAGCGCTTCGAGCATGTCGGACAGCTGCTCAGGACTGGTATTGACCACCACCCCACCGCGTCGCGGTACCAGCTCGATCAACCCGCGCGCGTCGAGCAGCCGCAGCGCCTCGCGCACCGGCGTGCGCGATACCTCGAAACGCTCGGCCAGCGCGGGCTCTTCGAGCTTCGTGCCGGGCGGCAGCGCTCCCGAGATGATCTCGTCGGCGAGGCGTTGGCTGATGTGGGAAGCAATGGTCGTCACGGTGTCCTTCTGTCGGGTACGCGCTGAACAGCGCAATTATACGCGTGGGTGATCAATCCACTCTCAATCCAATATTACAAATACCAAAACAATTTATTGAATACATTTTTAGTTGCGTGTATACATTAGCCTGTGCGGCACTTCCGCATGGGACCGCGAATCAGGGTCCTCACAAACCAACCTGACTACCGAGGAGCACCACCACAATGAGCAGCAAACTGCGCCACATCGCCCTGTCCGTTCCCGATCCCTGGGCCACGGCCGAGTTCTACCAGCAGGCGTTCGGCTTCCGTAAAGTCGGCGAGACCGATTCCTCGCTCGCACGCGGCGTCTACCTGACGGACGGCACCATCAGCATCGCGTTGCTGAACTACAAGAGCGACCACGCCGCGGGCGAGGATCGCGGCAAGGACTTCGTCGGCCTTCACCATATCGGTGTGTGGGTCGACGACATCGTCGAGGCTCGCAAGACCGTGGAAGCCGCGGGCGGCCGCTATTACATGGGCGAAGTGCCGGTCAAGGGCAACATCTTCTACGAGGTGAAGTACCGTGATCCGAACGACGTCATCATCGACCTGACCGACCATGGGTGGGGCGGTGCGTCGAAGGAAGCCAACGGCGGCGACCAGGGACCGGCACTGCGCAATCCCGACCTGAAGGCGGACCGTACCGGCCTCTGATCGGACCCTCTCTCGAGCCATCTCGCGAAGGGCGCCCGGCAATGCGGGGCGCCCTTTTCTTTCCTCTTCCGACAAGCCGTTCGGGCAGTCGCCAACGAAAAAAGGGTGGCATCGCCACCCAATATCCCCGTTGCCCGGTCTTCTAGCCGCCGTGCGCTTCGGACGGCCGTTCGTGCTCACCACGCGTATTTTTCGACGGTTCGCGGTACCACAGCCAGTACGCCGCCGACAGCGCCAGCATGAATGGCACGCCAATCAGCAGCGTCATCCGGAATTCCTGCGTGAACCATGTCGTCACCAGCGTGGCAGCCATCAGCGCGGCGCCGAGCACGGACGTCACGGGGAAGCCCCACATCCGGAACACCAGCGCGCCGCGATAACTGCGCCGGAAGAACAGATGGGTCACGAAGATCATCAGCCACGTGAACATGGCGCCAAACATGGAGATCGCCATCATCAGCGCGAATGAGGCGTCCGGATACACCGCATTCAGCACGGCGGCGAACGCAATGCCGATCGTGGACAGCAGCAGCGCGCCGGCCGGCACGCCATGCGCGTTGATGCGGCCCAGTGCCTTGGGCGCATAGCCGGCACGGGATAGGCTGAACAGCATGCGCGTGGTGATGTAGAGCTGGCTGTTCATGGCCGAAAGCGCAGCAATCAGGATCACGAAATTGAACACTGCCGCCGCACCGGACACATGGGTGGCGGCCATCACCTTGACGAAGGGACTTTCGTCCGAGCCTGCCGCCGTCCACGGCACGATGGCCAGCATCAGCGCGAGCGTCAGCAGGTAGAAGAACACCAGGCGCACCATGGTCGCGCGGAACGCACGCGTGACGGCGGTCTGCGGATCGCGCGCCTCGCCGGCAGCGACGGCGATCATCTCGATGCTCAGGTAGCTGAAGATCGATACGATCACCGCCACCCACGTGCCCCACATGCCCTTGGGGAAAAAGCCACCGTGCGCGGTGTAGTTGTGCAACCCGATGTCCGAGCCGCGCGGCGCGCCGAACACCATGTACGCACCGAGCAGGATAAAGGCCACGATGGCGGCGATCTTCAGCATCGAGAACACATACTCGACCGTGCCGAACACCTTCACGCTGGCCGTGTTGATGCCGATCAGCGCCGCCGAGAATCCCACGATCCAGTACCAGCCCGGCACTGCCGGGAACCAGTACTTCATATAGACGGCGATGGCGGTGACCTCCGTGCCGACCGCGAACACGATCGACGACCAGTAGGCATAGCGCACCAGGAAGCCGGCCAACGGCCCGATGTAGTGCTCGGCGTACGCGCCGAACGAACCCGAAGTCGGATGCGCCGCAGTCATCTCGGCCAGGCAGCCCATCAGCAGCAGCGCGATCAGCGCGCCAATGGCGTAACTCACCAGCACGCTCGGGCCGGCAAAGCCGATCGCAAAGCCGCTGCCGAGGAACAGACCCGTGCCAATGGCGCCGCCAATGGCGATCATCGAAAGCTGCGCCGAGGACAAGCCCCGCTGCAGCCCCTGCTCCCGTTCGACGATGGCGTCAAACCCTTGTCCTTGCCTCACCGTGTGTCTCCTCTTCTTCTTTGGAATCGCGTCGCGATGCGCGGATCAGGTCACCGACTTGCGCGTGCGGAACGCATCGGTGTTCCAGGCGCCGCTGACGACGATCTCCTTCAACGCCGCGATGGTGTCCCAGATGTCGACATGGCGCACATAGAGCGCCGCAAAGCCGAAGCGCAGAATGTCCGGCGCACGGAAGTCGCCGATGATGTTGCGATCGATCAGCGCCTGCATGATCGCGTAACCCTCCGCGTGCCGGAGCGAGACCTGGCTGCCGCGCTGTTCGGCGTCGCGCGGAGACGCCAGCGAAAAGCCAAGCCCCGACAGTTCCTGATCGGACAGGCGGATGAACAGGTCACCCAGTTCCACGCTCTTGTCGCGCAGGTCTTCCAGGTCGACACCATCGAAAGCCTCGAGCGCGCTTTCCAATGCGATCAACCCAAGCTGCGGCGCGGTGCCCGTCAGCATCCGGTCGATGCCCGCATGGGGCTCGTACTCGTGCGTGAACGCGAACGGGCGCGCGTGGCCATGCCAGCCCGTCAGCGGCTGGCGAACCTCGTCCTGATGGCGCGATGCGACGAACACGAAGGCCGGCGCGCCGGGGCCACCGTTCAGGTACTTGTAGCCGCAGCCAACTGCGAAGTCGACTTCGCAACGGTTCAGGTGCACGGGCATGGCACCGGCCGTGTGGCACAGATCCCAGACCACCAGTGCGCCAGCCTCATGCGCGCGGCGCGTGACCGCTTCTATGTCGTAGCGCTGGCCCGTCTTGTAGTTCACATGGGTCAGCGACACGATGGCCACGTTGTCGTCGATCGCGTCGAGCACTGCATCGGGGTCGACGCAGCGCAGCTCGCAGCCCGTCATTTCGGCAGCGCTCCCGGCAATGTAGACGTCGGTCGGGAAATTGGTGCGCTCCGCCAGGATCACGCCGCGGCCTGGCCGCATGCGGGTCGCCGCGACGAGAACCTTGAACAGGTTGACGGACGTCGAGTCGGCGACGATCACCTCGTCCTGCCCCGCGCCGACGAGTTGCGCGATGCGATTGCCGGTGCGCTGTGGCGCCGGATACCAGTCGGCATCGTTCCACGAGCGGATCAGGCCCTGCGCCCATTCCTGCTCCATCGCCCGGTTCATGCGCGCAGGCACATTGGCCGGCATCGCGCCGAGCGAGTTGCCGTCGAGGTAGATCGTTTCCGCCGGCAGGTTGAAGCGTGCGCGGCAGTGAGCCAGCTTGTCGGCCGCATCGAGTGCGGCACAGTCTTCCCGAGTAATCATCTGATGCATGGAGGATGGCGTGTGTGAAACCAGGTGTGTGGGCCCGAGCGGCCCCGATATGGCACCAGCGCGGGCTGCATGCTGCCCGCTGCCTGGAGTAATCGGCGCGAGTCTATGGCAGCGCCGTGCGCCGCGATAATCAAACATCCGATGCTGGCTATCCCAAACGGGAATACCAGCCAGCACGTGACCTTGCCTTGCTGATATCCGAGGCTGGTTTCAGGACAGAACCGGCGCGTCCGGCGCAGCAGCCTGCGCCGCCTCGCGCAGGCACGCAATGAAGGCGCGGCAGGCGGCGCTCTGCTCCTTGTGCATGCGTACGGAAAAGCCGATCGTGCCGAACGCGCCGATCTCCGGCAGATCGAGAATGCGCAGCAGCCCGGCATCGGCAAACTGCCTCGCCGCCACACGCGGCATCAGCGCAATGCGAGGCGTTTCCAGCAGCAGCCCGATATTGGTGAGCAGCGACAGCGATTCGACAATATCGGTAGGCAGCGGCAGCCCGGCCGCACGGAACAGCAGCTCGGCCGCCAACCGCGCCGGTGAATCCGGCGTCGGCAGGATCCATGGTGAAGCAGCCAGCTCGGACAGATGCGCGACGCGCTCCGGCACCGCACCATAGCCCTTGCCGACCACCGCGCACAGCGACTCGTCGAACAGCACTTCGTGCGCCAGCGGAAATGCGCTGGCGATCGGCAACTCGCGCTCGGGCAGCCGGCCCACGACGATATCGATGTCTCCGGTGGCCAGCGCCGGAAACAGGTGCGCGGTAGTCCCTTCGCGTACCGTGACGCAGACGTCCGGCGTGCGCGCCTTGAGCATGGAGATGGCCAGCGGCAGCAGCCGCGCCGACGCCGAGATCAGCGTCCCGACAATGACATGCCCGCTCGTGCCGAGCCGGAAATCGTTCAGCTCGTCCGTCATATAGCGCAACTCCGCCATCAGCGACTTGACGCGTCGCCCCAGCAGCAAGCCGAGATCGGTCGGCACCACGCCGCGGTTGGAGCGCACGAACAGCGCGCCATCGAAGCACGATTCCAATTCGTGGATCACCTTGGTCACCGCGGGCTGGCTCAGGCGCATGTCATTGGCCGCGCGCATGACCGAGCCCGTCTCCAGCACGCGCTCGAAAATCATCAGCTGGTTCAGCTTCAGCCGGCGGATCAGCGAAATCTCGCTGAGTGGGTTGATGGTCATGTCGTCCTCGGGATCACAGAAGGCATTGCGCTGGCTGGGAACGGGTGAAACCAGCGGACCGGGAAGCGCTAGCGTCGCCAAAGCCCTCCGCCAATCCGGGTCTACCCGCTATAACCAAACCCCCTCTGTGTATAAGAAAATAAACCTCCAAATACAATAACTGACGTACGTATAATTTTCACAGCCAGAGTATACACATGTCGTGATGTGCGCTGGTTGGAGGAACACGCCGCGGTCAACGCGGCCCGCACGATGGCCCACGGGAGGGTCCATCCGGCCACGGCAGGCGCACCGCGCGAGTCTCGGCCGAAGTGGGGGCTGGCCGTTACCGTTACCGCGACACAAGAAACGGCAAGATTCGGAGACACAATGAAAAGGAAGCTACTCGTGCCGGGCGCACTGCTGTTCGCATGCGCCGGTGCCCACGCCGACAGTACCGTCACGCTGTCGGGGTTCGTCGACCTCAATATCGAGCACCTGATTTCTTCCGGCCCGGCCAGCGTCACGCGCATGACCAGCGGCGGCCTGAACAATTCGCGCTTCAACCTCAGTGGGGTCGAGGACCTGGGCGGCGGCAACAAGGCCGTATTCACGATCGAGCCAACGTTTTCCGCCGACAACGGCGTGCAGGCCGCGCAGTTCCGCCAGTCGTTCGTCGGGCTCAAGAGCGCCAGCTTCGGCGAAGTCACGCTGGGCCGGCAGTTCACGCCGTCGTACTGGATCGCCGGTTACGCAGACCCGAGCTGGGCCGCGGCGTACTCCATGGTCAACAACATGGAATTCTTCTACGCCTCGTACCGCGTGGACAACGCCATCCAGTACAAGACCCCTACCCTGTATGGCTTCACCGGGCGCGTCATGTACGCGTTCGGCCTGGAGGACACGACGCGCGCCGGGCGCTTCCTCAGTGTGAGCGTGGATTACCGCAACGGCCCGCTGTTCCTGGGTGCCGTCAGCGAACTGCAGTACACGCGCAACATCTACCAGGCCACGCAGATCCCGTCGTCGCGCGACAACTATTTCTCCGCGGCCTACCGCATCGGCGGCTTCGAGCCGACCGTGCTGTTCCATACCTATAACGGCTATTACGCGTATCCGCCCTATGTCGCGTTCAGTTCAAGCGGCTGGGATGCGCAGATCGGCGCGCGCTGGAATATCGACGGCCGCAACCGCGTGTACGGCAGCGTGGTCCACCGCCATGACGACAACAACAAGAGCATTACAAGCGCCACGGGCTTCGTGGTCGGCTATTTGTACGGCATGTCCAAGCGCACCGACCTTTACGCCACGTATGCGCATATCCAGAACAAGAACACGGTACCGATCGCCTATCCCGTGACCTGGTCGTCGAACCCCAGTCCCGGACAGAATCCGTCGGGCTTCCAGCTCGGTATCCGCCACGCGTTCTGACCCGCTAGTCGCGTGCGCTGCCGCCAGCGCGGCGCCCGCGCATTCCGTATCCCGCAGACTGAAGAACAAGGAAGACGTCATGCATCGACCCCATTTCCCGCACCGCCAACCGCCCCTGGCCAGAGGCTGCTCGCTGGTACTTGCGCTGATGTCCGCCGCGCTGCTGCCGCACGCCGCGGCGGCAGCGGGCGGCGAATCCGCGCCCGCTCCTGCTGCGGCCCCCGCCGCCGCGCAGGGCACGCCCGGCACGCCCAATGTCAGCGACCCTTACCTGGCCGACTGGCTTCGCCTGACCCCGGATCGCCGGCCGGCCGAACTCAAGCCCGGCGTCGACTACGGCATGGACCCGTCCACCGGCAAGTTCATCTGGCCCAAGGCCACGCCCGAGATCCACAAGGGCCAGCGCTTCCCCGGCGAGATGACCACCTGGGACAAGAACACCTACGCCAGGAACGTCAAGATGCTCGCGTTCTACCCGGGTGTGGGTTCGCCCTTCCATGCCTGGAACAACATCGTCGACTTCGAAGGGCGCCGTTATCTGTACATCCATGACCGCGATTACCTGCGCATCATGGACGTGACCGACCCCGCGCACGCCAAGGTGGTGTATTCGCAAGGCGGCGTGTGGGGCCCGAAGGGATCGAGCGAGAAGTACGATCCGAACACCGTGCAGAACTACCTCGGTGGCGCGACCATTGCCTGGAGCAAGAAGCTCGGCAAGCCGGTGCTGGTCGCCTCGTACGAAATCGGCCGCTATGGGCTGATGACCGAGAAGATGGAGCAGCCGGAGAAGGTCGCCGCGCAACGCCACTACAACTCGCTCAAGGGCTTCAAGGTGTTCGCCATGGACGGTCCGTTGCCAAGCCAGTGGACGCTGCTGGCCACGCGCACGACCGACATCCGGCATCCTGATGCCCTCATCGGGCAGCAACAGGGTTCCGGTTCGCTCGATGCGCCGGAATACCACGGCGGCAAGTACATGATCCTCGCCGCGGCGCCCGACGACAGCTACGCGCTGACCGAGTATCCAAACTATCTCTACTCGCCGGGCTATCAGGTCTGGGACATGTCGGACCCTACCAATCCGACCTTCGTCTCGCAGGTGGCCGTGCCGGGACAGATCCTCGGCAACAAGGAGCACGAGCAGACGTACCTGATGAACCCGCGCGCCGGCAACCGGACGTCATGGATGGGCGCACGCAACCCGATCTTCCTGCCCAAGCCGCTGGAAAAAGGCGGCAAGATCGGCTTCGGTGCCATGGGCGGCCTGGGCTTCTACGCGTTCGACCTGTCCGACCCCGCCCGTCCGAAGATGCTCGGCAACGTCAACACGTCGCCGAGCTTCGCGGGCACGGAGTTCGACAATGCCGACGTGAGCCAGTACGCGCGCACCGGCTACGTGCTCACCAACGGCTATCCGATGAACCGGGATTGCTACGAGCCGTACAAGGACATCTTCGTGGTCGATGCCCGCAATCCGGCGCAGCTCAAGGTGGCGGCAAAGCTGCCGGAGCCCGAGGTACCGCAAGGCGCGCCGTTCACCAGCTTCTGCCAGCGCGGCGGCAACTATGGGCCCAAGCGTGCGAACGCGATCGGCCAGCCCGGCGGGTGGAAGCAAGGCGTCGTGCCTTACTCGTTCTACAACGCGGGCGTGCAGATCTATGACGTGAAGGACCCGGCCAAGCCGACCATCGCAGGCTACTTCATCCCGCCGCTGGCCGATGAAACGCAATTGCCGTCGTACACGCTGGGCAAGGGGGTGTTCGCGATCTATACGGAGTACGACCGCAACATCATCTGGGCCTTTACCGAAGACGGCGCCTATGCATTGTCGACGCCGCTGCTCGGGGAGCCGGTACTAGGCGCCCCGGCAAAGCCCTGGCCGCTGCGCTAAAGCATGAGACAGCGCACTCGCGCCGACGGCTACCTTTGCGTCTTGCCGCCGCGCGCGGTGCGCTGTGCTTCGATCCGCTCCATCACATGCAGCGTCAGCCGCGTGGTATGGCTGCGCATCGCCAGATAAGCCTGCTCGGGCTGTCCGCCCAACACCGCTTCCACGATCTTCTCGTGCTCGCGATGCGAAACCTCCAGGCGGCGCTCGACACCCGACTGCGCGGCACGGAACGGCGCGAGCCGCTCGCGCAGGCTTTCCACCGATGCAACCAGCGTCGCGTTCTGCGTGCCCTGGCAGATCAACTGGTGGAAACGGCGGTTCAGTTCGAGATACGCGTCGGTATCGTGTTTCTCTGCCGCCGCGATGGCCTCTTCATGCAGCAGTTCGAGCTGCCGCCGCTGCATCGCGCTCATGCGTTGCGTGGCGATACGGCAGCACAGCGACTCCAGTTCGCACAGCGCTTCAAGCATGTCGGCGAGCTGTTCCGGGCTCGTGTTGACCACCACCCCGCCGCGGCGCGGCACCAGTTCGATCAGCCCGCGCGCATCAAGCAGCCGCAGCGCCTCGCGCACGGGTGTGCGCGAGACTTCAAAACGCTCGGCCAGTGCCGGTTCTTCAAGCTTCGTGCCGGGCGGCAGTGTGCCCGAAATGATTTCTTCGGCGAGTTGCTGGCTGATTTGGGCGGCGATCGTGGTCACGGTGGTCCTGGGCGGGCGGATATGCTGCGGTGCCGCCATTATAGGACGAGGCAAACACCATGCCCGCCGGCGCGTCCGCCAGCCGTGTGCGTGTATGCATCAGCCCCGGCATGACGTGCGTACCAAGGCTGCCAGATACGTCACGTCAGACCGGATGCTCCGACGCGCCGTGACGGAACCAGCCTTCCAGGTTGCGAACCAGCGCTTCGTGCTGGGCCACGCGTGTCTCGGGCGAGCGGCCTGCCATATGCGGGGTCAGGACGACCTGGTCCATCGCGCGCAAGGCTTCCGGTACCAGCGGCTCGGTGTCGAGCACATCGAGCGCGGCGCCGCCGACCTCACCGCACCGCAGCGCCTGCACCAGCGCTTCGGTATCGACAACGCTGCCGCGCGCGACGTTGACGAGCAGGCCGTCAGGCCCAAGCGCGCGCAAGACGTCGGCATCGACCAGATGCCGCGTGGCCGGGCCGCCGGGACAAGTCAGCGCCAGCACGTCGCTGGCGCTGGCCAGCGAACGCACTTCGCCGTATGGAGTGCGGCCAGGCTGCACGGGCCCGCTGCGCCGCAGATAGGCAACGCGCATGCCCACGGCTTCGGCCAGGTCCGCAAAGCGGCCGCCGATATTGCCGAGTCCCACGACGCCCAGCGTCTTGCCGCGCAAGCCCGGCCGCGGCGCGCGCAACGTCTCCCAGTCGCCCGCCTTCACGCGGCGGTCAAGCGCGGCGATACCACGCGACCACGCCAGCATCAGCGCGAGCGCATGGTCCGCCACCACCTGGGCGTTGGTATCGGGGGCATGGCAGACCTGCACGCCGCGTGCACGCGCGGCGTCGCGGTCAATGTTCTCGTAGCCCGCGCCGAAGCTCGCCACCAGCTCCAATGCCGGCAACGCCGCCATCTCGGCAGCCGTCATGCCTGTGGACCCATTGGTCAGCACCGCGCGCGCCTTCACGCGCTGTGCTTCCGATACCCCCTGCCACGACAGGAAGCAATAGCCGGGCGCATGCGTGCGCAGCCATTCCTGATCCAGTGGCAGACGGCTCAGTACGACCACGGCCTCATCGTCTTCCCTGTTTTCGCGCGACATCGTCTCCTCCTTGGCTTGTTCATTGCTCTGCAGCGCCCATGCGCAGCACCGGCAGAAAATTATCACGAACACCTTGACGTGTATACACATAGACAATAAAGTATTCACAGCAACGAATTTGCATAAAACAGACACCGCACATCGTGTGCGTCGCCTGCGCCGAACAACATCAACAAGGAGATAAGGTGAACTGGTATAGCCTCGCCACTTACGAGCTGGCCGACCGCAAGCATGCCGGGCTGGTCGTGGACAACGCGCTCTACGACCTGGCCGACGCGGGCCGCGCCTGCGGCATTGACGCATTGCGTCTGCCGCAGGACCTGAATGCAGTCTTCGCCAACTGGCTGGGCCATGCGCTGCTGCTGGACGATCTGGCCGCGCGCATCCCCGCGCTGCGCGCCGCCGGCAAGCTGGCTCCGGTCGATGCAGCGGCCGTCTATGCCGCGCCCTACCAGCCGCGCCGGATTTTCGGCACCGCTTCCAACTTCTACGAGCACGCTGACGAGATGGGCACCAAGCTGGCCGCGCGCAGCGAAAGCCAGCCCTATATCTTCATGAAGGCGGAGACCAGCGTCGTGGCCACCGGCACGACCGTCCTGATGCCGCCGGAAACTGCCAAGCTGGACTGGGAAGTCGAACTCGGCGTGGTGATCGGCCAGACCTGCCGCCACGTGCGCGTCGAAGATGCGCTGTCGGTGATCGCCGGCTATACCGTCTTCAACGACATCAGCGCGCGCGATCTCAACCGCCGCACCGACTACCCGTTCACCCACGACTGGTTCCGCGGCAAGAGCTTCGACACGTTCGGCCCGATGGGCCCGTGGGTGGTGCCCGCCACATGTATTCCCGATCCGCAGAATCTGCGCATGACCCTGCACGTGAATGGCGAGACCATGCAGAACGGCAACACGTCGCAGATGATCTTCTCGGTCGCCGAGCAGATCGCCTACCTGTCGCGCATCCTCACGTTGCAGCCCGGGGACCTGATTGCGACCGGCACGCCGGACGGCGTCGGCATGGGACGCGGTGTTTTCCTGAAACCGGGTGACAGCATGACCGCATGGGTCGAGCATATCGGTTCGATCGAAAATCGCGTCGAACTGGAACCCGACCCGGCACATTACGGGGCACGGTAAGCGGCATCGCCGCCCGCATCGACGAGGGATACGCAGGAGACAAGCACATGACCCCCATCCGAACCCGCAAGCTCGGCCATCTCGTCCTGATGGTCCGCGATCTTGAAGCCTCGACGCGCTTCTACACCGAGGTCATGGGCCTCACGGTCTCCGACCGCATCGCCGACCAGATGGTGTTCCTGCGTGCCGGCGAAGACCACCACGACCTGGCGCTGTCGCGGCTGCCGGCCGATGCGCCCGAACGCAACGAACTCCCGCGCTACACGCGCCCCGGTCTCGAGCACTTCTCCTACTACGTGGAGTCCGTCGAAGAAATGCGGCGCGCGGTAGAAGTGGCGCGCAGCCACGGTGTCACCATCGAACGCGGCATCGGCCAGCACGGCCCGGGCGGAAACTGGTTCCTGGTGTTCAAGGACCCCGACGGCAACAACGTCGAGATCTACACGGAGATGGAGCAGATTCCCGCAGGCAGCGACCGGGCCGCGCAGACGTGGGACCGGAACCTTGAATCGTTCGACCGTCACCGCCTCGAGCACTTCGTCGTCCCGCCGCCACCGGGCCTGCTCGCGGCCAAGCAGCGCGAGCAGGCGCCGGCCGATCCCGACAAGGACCAGGAAGGCGGCGGCGGAGAGCAGGCATGACCGCGCCGGCGTTCGCCGGGCTCTCGCCGCAGCAGGCCGACGCCATGCAGGCGCTTGGCCGCCGGTGGGCCGACGACATCCAGGCCAACCGGCGCGAAGTCTGTGCGATCTACGACAGCGTGCATGCCGCGCTGCCTGAGGATGGCATCCGCCGCCACGCCGACCTGCCCTATGGCGCGCACGCCCGCCAGCGGCTGGACCTGTACTTGCCGGAGAACCTCTCGCCAGAGGATGCGCGCCCGGTGGTCGTCTTCGTTCACGGCGGCGCCTTTGTGCGCGGCGACAAGGATTCCAGCCCGCATATCTACGCCAATGTGCCGCGCTGGTTCGCGCGGCGGGGCTACATCGGCGTCAACGTCGAATACCGGCTCGCACCGGAAGCCCCCTATCCCGCGGGCGCCGAAGACGTTGCGGCAGCCCTCGCCTGGCTACGCGCGGAAATCGGCGCCTATGGCGGCGATCCGGCTCGCGTCGTGCTGGTCGGGCACTCGGCCGGCGGCAGTCACGTGGCAAGCTGCCTGAGCGATCCTGCGTGCGGCGACAACCATGCCGGCGTGGCGGGTGCGGTGCTTATCAGCGCCCGTCTTCAGGCGGACACCTTGCCCGACAACCCGAACGCCCGCGGCGTGACGGCTTACTACGGCATGGATCCCGCACTGCAGGCAGCGCGCGCACCGATGCCATTTGCGGAACGCCTGAACGTACCGCTGATGGTGGCATTCGCGGAGTTCGAAAATCCCTACCTGGACCTGTAC
This sequence comes from Cupriavidus numazuensis, assembly GCF_905397435.1. GTDB lineage: Bacteria > Pseudomonadota > Gammaproteobacteria > Burkholderiales > Burkholderiaceae > Cupriavidus > Cupriavidus numazuensis. The sequence goes on along the minus strand of NZ_CAJPVI010000061.1, from coordinate 35,999 downwards.
GCGCTGCAGTACGCGGCGCGCGTGCGAGAGACGCAGGGACGCAGCCCGCGCGTGGTCCAGGTCGCGCATCACAACCATACGTCGATCGTCGCCCACCTGGGCACCGACGACACCGCGTTCAGCCAGATTCTGGGCGAGTTCCTGGAATCCGCCACGCAACCCCTCGCACATCACCACGCGAAGGCCTGAACCCGAGCGGGCCCGCATCGCCAGAACAAGAAGCGAACAAAACCAGGAGACAAGACCGTGTCCACAGACAAGCTGCAGGGCGTATTCGCGCCCGTCGTCACGCCGTTCTACGACGATCTTTCGATCAACGTGCCGGCCTTCATCGCGCACTGCCGGCAACTGATCGCCGATGGCGCCGGCATCGCGATCGCCGGCACCAACAGCGAAGCGTGCTCGGAGACCTTCGAGGAACGCATTGCGCTGGTCGACGCCGTGATCGACGCCGGCGTCCCCGGCCAGCGCGTGCTCGTGGGCACCGGCTGCTGCGCGATCGACGACGCTGTGGCGCTGACGCGCCACGCCATCGACCGCGGCTGTGCAGGTGTGCTCGTGCTGCCGCCGTTCTTCTTCAAGAACGTGAGCGAGGACGGTGTCTTCGCTTACTACCGCGAACTGATCGAGCGTGTGGACGACCCCGCGCTGCGCATCGTGCTGTATCACATCCCCGCATTGTCGGGCGTGCCCATCTCGCTGTCGTTGATCGAACGGCTCGTCCAGGCGTTCCCCGATGCCATCGCCGGCGTCAAGGACAGCAGCGGCGATTGGGACAACCTCGCCGCCATGCTCGAACGCTTCCCGTCACTGTCGATCTTTCCTGCCTCCGAAGTGCTGATGCTGCGCAGTCTGCCGCTCGGCGCCGCGGGCTGCATCTCGGCCACCAGCAACATCAATGCACGCGCCATCGCCAGCGCCTATTCGTCGGTGACCGAAGCGGCGCGCCTGCAGGACGGCATCACCGCCGTGCGCAAGACGCTGGAGGGTTTCCCGATGGTGGCCGCCGTCAAGCACACGCTATCGCAGCAGACTGGCGATGCCGGCTGGCACCACGTGCGCCCTCCCCTGATGCCGCTGGCGGCCGAAGCGGCCACGCAGTTGAAGCACGCGCTTGCTGGCGTCCGGGCCGCGGAGGCCCGCGCATGATCCCCTCCCAGACCTCGGCGGCAACGGGCGATCCGCCGCCATTGGCCGCCTACTCCGCTGCGCGCCGCGCAGGCCGCCATGTCCACGTGGCCGGCATGAGCCCGCGCACGCACGACGGCTGCACCGGCGTCACGGTGGGCACCGATGGCGGCCGCACCTATGACCTCGCGGCGCAGACCGCGTGCGTCCTCGACAAGATCGATCGCGCGCTGCACGGCGAAGGGCTCTGCCTGGCGGACTGCGTGACCATGACGTGCTATCTGGTCGACATGCAGGACTATGCGGCGTTCAATGCGGCTTACGACGCGATCTGCAAGCATCGATTCGCTGAGGCAGGACGTCCGCTGCCCGCACGCACGTGCGTCGCCGTGGCCGCGCTGCCGCATCCCGATATGCGCGTGGAGATTACCGCCACGGCGTGGCACGCTGCAGATGGAGGCGACGCATGACGCTCTGCGCCACACCGTTGACGCCCGATGCATTGGACACCTTGTTCCTGCAGGCGCGCAGCCACAATGGCTGGCTCGACGGCGGGGTCTCCGATGCCGCGCTGGTCCAACTCTACGACATCGTCAAGCATGGTCCCACGAGCGCGAACTGCAGCCCGATGCGGATCGTATTCGTGCGGTCCGCCGAGGCAAAAGCCAGATTGCTGCCGGCGCTCGCTCCGGCCAACGTGGAGAAAGTCCGGCAGGCCCCTGTCACGGCCATCGTCGCCTACGATACGCATTTCCACGCATTGGGTGAGACGCTGTTCCCGCACCGGCCCGCCATGTACGACACGTTCGCGAATGACCCGGCGCTCGCGCAGGAAACTGCGATGCGCAACAGTTCGATGCAAGGCGGCTACCTGATCCTGGCGGCGCGCGCGCTTGGTCTTGATTGCGGCCCCTTGTCGGGCTTCGATGCCGAAGCCGTGAACCGGACGTTCTTCGCCGATGGCCCCTGGCGTGTGAACTTCCTGTGCAACCTTGGCCGCGGTGATCCGCAACGGTTGTTCGCACGCTTGCCGCGCCTGCCGTTCGGACAGGCGTGCCGTATCGAATAGAGATAGAGACCGCGCACCCGAGCTTTCGTCACCCCATCACAAGATCCGCGTCACGCCGGCAGTCGCCGGCACCAGAAAGAACCGGAGGAGACTATGACTATCAAGATGTTGCGCGCAGGGCTGCGCGCTTTCCGCTGTCTTTCGGGCCGCGCCGCGCGCCGGGCCGCCGCAGCGCTTGCACTGGGCGCTCTGGCCACCGCTCCCGGCTACGCGCAGGAACCCTGGCCGTCACGGCCCGTCACCATCGTCGTGCCGTTCGCGCCCGGCGGAAACACCGACATGATTGCGCGCCTGATGGCCGAGCGCCTGGCCAAAGCCTTCGGCAAGCCGTTCGTGGTCGACAATCGAGGTGGTGCTGCCGGACTCATCGCTGCAGAGTATGTCGCGCGCGCACCGGCTGACGGCTACGTGCTGTTCATGTCCACGATGACCCAGATCGTGACCGCGCCGATGACCAACAAGATCCGCTACGACCCCGCTCGCGATTTCGTGCCGATCGTCAACATCGGTGGCAACCCGTTCGTGCTGACCGCCAGCACGCGCAACAACTTCAAGTCGCTCGACGACCTGGTGCGCTACGGCAAGGCCAATCCCGGCAAGCTCAACGTTGGGCACGCGGGCAACGGCGGCCTGACCCAGTTGTCGGCGTTGCTGTTCCTGAACCGCGCGGGCATCCAGGCCACGATGGTGCCCTACCGTGGCGGCGCTCCCGCGCTGGCCGATGTCCTCGCGGGCCAGATCGACCTGTACAGCGCCAGCGTGTCGGAAGTCATGCCCTATGTGGGCACCGGCAAGGTATCGCTGCTCGCCGTGTCGAGCGAAAAGCGCATGCCGATGCTGCCGAATGTGCCGGCCATTGCCGAGACCTTTCCGGGGCATGAAGTGGATACGTGGAACGGCCTCGTCGGGCCGGCCGCGATGCCTGCGGATATCGTTGCGCGCATCGCGGCGGAATCCAGCAAGATCATCGCTGATCCGGATTTCCGGGCGCGGCTTGAGAAGGTCGGCATTGTTCCGCTGAATGAGACCCGGGATGCGTTTGCGAAGCGGATTCGGCAGGATCGGGGTAAGTGGAAGCCGGTGATTGAGGGGGCGGGGATTCAGGTGGAATAGAGGGGGGGTCGGGTCCGAGGCCGCGGTGTCGTTCTTGGCAGGCGCGGCTGTTTCGCCGGCGTAGCCGGCGACCTCCTTTTGTCCGAGCGACAAAAGGAGGCAAAAGCGCGTTTACGTGGTCAATCCAAGGCTCAATGCCATTGGGGCATCAGAGGACCGCTGGACTGCCTGCCGCGTAGATGATTAGGATGGGACAGCGCGTACGAGCGAACCCGGATTACGGAGTGGTCCCTTCTAACGACGCCCTCGCGGGGACGCCTACGGCTGCGCTACGCGCGGCTTAGAGTAAGACCGCGAAGGTCTGACCCGAGCCTCGCCTCGGTGACGATGCCTTGGGCGCATTGCATGCGCGTAGACGCAGGACATCAGGAACTGGAACTGGAACTGGAACGGGGACTCGTGCGCCAGCCACGTTGATGAGCTTGCGTCCAGACGACGACGTGCGCGCAGCGCAGCCGAAGGCGTCCCACCACTGACCTGGTTGGAACGCTGTACCCGAGTCCGTCTTGGGGATCGTCCAAAAGTCGTGCCGCGCAAGGCACAGGTTCTGACTCACATGGCGTAGCAGGGTCGAACGGCCGACCACCATCGCTGGCGTCCAAAGCCGTTTGAACTACTGCCACCGTGGAATTGATGGCCAGCGGCAACGACGCGTTTTTTGGTTACTTTTTGTCGCTCGGACAAAAAGTGACTCGCCGGCTACGCCGGCGAAACAGCAGCGCTAGCCAAGAACGACAACCCCCACCCAAACAAAAACCCCAAAAACCATAAAAAAAAAACGGAGCCGAAGCCCCGTCCAAACCCTCGCCGGCCCGGTACAACCGACTGCCAACTGCACAGCCTCCGGACCGTCGATCACCGATGCTCGGTTTTCACGGACCCGCTCGCCAGCGAGCGGGTCCGAGTACTACAACATTCAGTTAGTCGTCTTGGCGCCGCCTTCAAACCACTGGCCCAACAAGGCACGTTCATCGTCCGTGATCTGCGTGACATTGCCCAGCGGCATGGCCTTCTGCTGCACGGCCTGCTGGTAAATCAGCTGGGCGTGGGATTTGATGTCGTCCGCGGTGTCGAGCTTGATGCCCTTGGCAGCGGTGGGCATCATCTTCGGTTGCGCAGCGTGGCACTGCACGCAACGGGCGTTCACCACTTCCTGCACCTTGGCGAAGCTGACGGTGGCGGGCTCGCCCTCGGCCTTGGCGACCGTCGGGCGCGGTTGCGGCGCGATCAGCACGGCGACCACACCCAGCGCGGCAACGCCGGCTGCCGGCCACAGCACATTGATCTTGCCCTTGTGCTTCAGGATGAAGAACTGACGGATCAGCACGCCAGCCAGCATGATCAGGATCAGCACCAGCCAGTTGTTCTTGGCGGCGTAGGTCATGCTGTAGTGGTTCGACAGCATCGCGAACAGCACCGGCAGCGTGAAGTAGGTGTTGTGCACGCTGCGCTGCTTGGCGCGCTTGCCGTGGCTCGGGTCCACCGGCTGGCCCGCCTTCAGTGCGGCCACGACCTTGCGCTGGCCAGGGATGATCCACACCAGCACGTTGGCGCTCATGATCGTCGCCACCATCGCGCCGGTCAGCAGGAATGCCGCGCGGCCCGAGAAGATGTGGCAGGCAACGAATGCCGCGACCATGACATAGAGCGCCACCAGGATGCCGACAAGACGGTCGTTCTTGTTGAACAGGCGGCAGATGCTGTCATAGACGATCCAGCCGATCAGCAGATACGAGACCGCGAAGCCGACCGCCGCGCCGGGCGACATATCGAACACATTCTTGTCGATCAGGAACGTGCTGGCGTTGAACAGGTACAGCACCACGAGCAGCGCGAAGCCGCTCATCCATGTCGAATACGACTCCCAGTAGAACCAGTGCAGGTTCTCGGGAAGGGACTTCGGCGCGGTCAGGTACTTCTGCGGATTGTAGAAGCCGCCGCCGTGCACGGCCCACAGCTCGCCATCCACACCCTTGTCCTTCAGGTCGGGGGCGATGGGCTTGGTCAGGCTGTTGTCCAGCCAGACGAAATAGAACGAGGAACCGATCCATGCAATGGCGGTGATGACGTGCACCCACCGCAGCAGCATATTGGCCCAGTCGAGGATATAGCCTTCCATGTCTTGTCTCCTGTTTCCCTAGACCACGAATTCAGCTGCCGCGGTAGGTCGAGTACGACCAGGGCGAGACCAGGAGCGGCACGTGGTAGTGCGCGTCGGTGTTGGCAATGCCGAAACGCAGCGGCACGACGTCGAGGAAGGCCGGTTCCGGCAGCTTCACGCCTTGCGCGCGGAAGTAGTCGCCCGCGGCGAATTCCAGTTCGTACACGCCGGCGGCCAGGTCGGCGCCCTCCAGCAGCGGCTGGTCGCAGCGGCCGTCGTGGTTGGTGACCACGGTTTTCAGCGTTTCGCGGCGATTGTCGACAATTTTATGGAGAGTAATCGACATTCCCTGACCCGGGGTGCCGGCAGCGGTGTCGAGAACGTGGGTGGTCAAGCGTCCCATCGTATTTGTCCTTTTGCGATTGGGTTGTGAGGGGCGCCGCTGCCTTCACTAGCACCATATCTGGGATATGGTGCCCGCTCGGTACGTCATGTAACGCATCCCGGCGCTGGGTTGGTGCGTGGCGACAATGCGCCTGCACCCACCCGGTTGACAACTGGGGGATAACCCTTAGTTGTCGAAAACCTGATTCGGTTTTGTTGACAATATTGAAGGCGTAACCAAATAATTGTCAACAATTTTCGGATCACCGCTTGCTGATAGCCGGCATTTCCGGCGCCGCAGACGGTGGTCCCACAGGGGCCGCAGGCCGCTGTTTCCGTCCTACCGCTTGGTGCCAAGATGTCCAAGAGCCTGAAGCTGATTGCCGGTGTCGCCGACGCCGTACTGACCGAACAGAAGTCCGAGAAGAGCGAGCGCCCCGCTCGCAAGGGCTCGGTCGAGGATCGCATGTATCACGAGATCTATGACGCGATCATGGAGCACCGGCTGCCCCCGCGCACCAAGCTGACCGAGCATTCGCTTTGCGAAATCTATGCCACCGCACGGCACACGGTGCGCAAGGTGCTGTCGCACCTGGCCGCCGACGGCATGGTCGATCTGGAACCCAACCGCGGCGCCTTTATCGCCAGCCCGTCCACCGACGAGGCGCACGACATGTTCGAACTGCGCCAGATGCTGGAACGCGCGGTGCTCGACAAGCTCGCCGCCATGCCTGACGTGAAGACCGTGATTGCCCCGCTGCGCAAGATGGTGGCCAGCGAGCGCAAGGCCTTTCTCACGCACGACCGGCCCACGTGGATCCGCCTGTCGGCCGAATTCCACACCGCGCTGGCCGAGCTGTCCGGCAACGCGCTGCTGGTCAACATGATGCGCCGCCTGGTCTCGCGCACCACGCTGATGATCGCCAGCGTGGAAGCCCCCGGCAACAACGCGTGCTCGTTCGACGAACACGAGGAAATCCTCGACGCCCTCGAACAGGGCAATGCCGCGCTGGCGCAGTCGCGCATGGCGCACCACCTTGGCGCGTGCGCCGACCGCGTACAGCCCGACGATCCGGGCGCCTTCGATCTTCGCAGCGTGCTGGGCCGCTCCACCTAGCACGGTGTTCCCGCCGGCATCACACCGAACGAGGCCTGGCTGCACTGCCCATGACAGCGTCCTGAAGGACGCGGCGGCGGTGCTGTCCCAAAAGGAGGCCACGGATGCCAGTGTTCCCATCAAACCAAAGGAGAGGAGACGCACCAATGACTTCCGCAAGCACCACGGTCCCCACGGACCTGACTAACGAGCGTCTGCCTTCCGGGCGTCTGCTCGCGCTCGGGCTGCAGCACGTGCTGGTGATGTATGCCGGCACCGTGGCAGTCCCCCTGATTGTCGGTGGCGCCCTGAAGCTACCTAAGGACCAACTGGCGTTCCTGATCAACGCCGACCTGTTCGCCGCGGGCCTCGCCACGCTGATCCAGGCGTTCGGCTTCTGGAAGTTCGGCATCCGCATGCCCGTGATGATGGGCGTGACCTTCGCCTCGGTAGCGCCGATGATCGCCATCGGCACCGATCCCAACGTCGGCCTGCTCGGCATCTACGGCGCGGTGATCGCGTCAGGGGTATTCGGCATACTGATTGCGCCGATGATGGGCCGGATGCTCGGGCTGTTCCCACCCGTGGTGACGGGCACGGTGATCACGCTGATCGGCGTGTCGCTGATGCGCGTGGGCATCAACTGGGCAGCCGGCGGCCAGCCCACCACGCGCGCCGTGATCGACGGCGTGGCCAAGGAAGTGCCCAACCTCGCCTATGGCGACCTGACCAATCTCGGCATCGCCGGTCTCACGCTGCTGATCATCCTGTTGCTGACGAAGTACGGCCGCGGCCTGGTCGCCAACTGCGCGGTGCTGCTCGGCATCATCGCCGGCACGGTGGTGGCCATGGGCATGGGCAAGGTCTCGTTCGAAGGCCTGAATGAAGCCAGCTTCGTCGCCGTCATCACGCCGCTGCATTTCGGCATCCCGACCTTTGAGCTCAGTGCAATCCTGTCGATGTGCATCGTCATGCTGATCACGCTGGTGGAATCCACCGGCATGTTCCTGGCGCTGTCGGACATCACCGGCAAGAAACTCAGCAACGAAGACCTGACCCGCGGCCTGCGCGCAGACGGCCTGGGCACGGTGATCGGCGGTGTGTTCAACACCTTCCCGTACACCTCGTTCTCGCAGAACGTGGGCCTGGTGACGGTGACCGGCGTGCGTTCGCGCTATGTGGCGGCGGCCGGCGGCATCATCCTGATCGCGTTCGGCCTGTTCCCGAAGATGGCCCACGTGGTCGCCTCGGTGCCGCAGTTCGTGCTCGGCGGTGCCGGCATCGTGATGTTCGGCATGGTGGCCGCCACGGGCATCCGTATCCTCGGCAGCTGCGATTTCAACCGCAACCGCCACAACCTGTTCATCGTCGCCATCTCGATCGGCTTCGGCATGATCCCGACGCTGGCGCCGACGTTCTTCCAGTACCTGCCGAAGTGGACGGTCCCGTTCACCCATAGCGGGATCGTGCTCGGCACCATCGTGGCCGTGGCGCTGAACCTCTTCTACAACGGCATCCAGTCGCGCGAAGAGGCCATGCGCAACGCCGCCGCGAACACGCACGGCACGGAGTAACCGCGGTCCCCGGCAGCCTCCTCGCAAGACGGCGCTGCCGGTTCCCTGAAGCAGAAACGACCCATGACAGACAAGAACTATCCACGCGATCTCATCGGCTATGGTGCCCAGCTGCCGCACGCACGCTGGCCCGGCGGCGCACGCGTTGCACTGCAGTTCGTCCTCAACTACGAAGAAGGCGGCGAGAACTGCGTCCTGCACGGCGATGCCGCGTCCGAGCAGTTCCTCTCCGAAATCGTCGGCGCGGCGGCTTATCCCGACCGCCACATGAGCATGGAGGGCATCTACGAATACGGCTCGCGCGCCGGCGTCTGGCGCATCCTGCGCGAGTTCGAGAAGCGTGGCCTGCCGCTGACCATCTTCGGCGTGTCGATGGCGCTGCAGCGCCATCCGGAACTCACGCGCGCGTTCGTCGAGCTGGGCCATGAGATCGCGTGCCACGGCTGGCGCTGGATCCACTACCAGAACATCGACGAAGCCACCGAGCGCGAGCACATGCGCATCGGCATGGACATCATCAAGGAGCTGACGGGCTCGATGCCGCTCGGCTGGTACACCGGCCGCGACAGCCCGAACACGCGCCGCCTCGTGGTCGAGCACGGCGGCTTGCTGTACGACTCGGACTACTACGGCGACGACCTGCCCTTCTGGACCGAGGTCGAAGTCACCGGCGGCGAGAAGAAGCCGCACCTGGTGGTGCCGTACACGCTCGACTCCAACGACATGCGCTTTGCCACGCCCCAAGGCTTCAACACGGGCGAGCAGTTCTTCCAGTACCTGAAGGACGCATTCGACGTGCTGTACGAAGAAGGCGACCCCAGCGGACTGGACCAGCCCAAGATGCTGTCGATCGGCATGCATTGCCGCCTGCTGGGCCGCCCGGGGCGCTTCCGCGCGCTGCAGCGCTTCCTCGACTACGTGCAGGGCCACGACAAGGTATGGATCAGCCGCCGTGTCGATATCGCCCGCCACTGGATCGAGACCCACCCCTACACTCCGCGAAACCAAGCATGAGCCAGACCTACACCATCGCCCAACTCAACGCCATGCCCACCGCCGAATTCGTGCAGGTGCTGGGTGGGCTGTATGAACACTCGCCGTGGTTCGCCGAAGCCGCCGCGGCGCAGCGCCCGTTCGCGAACGTGGCGGAACTGGCTGGCGCACTGCGCGCCGCCGTCGATAAAGCCGGCACCGAAGCGCAAGTCAAGCTCGTGCGCGCCCACCCGGAGCTTGCCGGCAAGGCCGCCGTGCGCGGCGAACTGACCGCCGAGTCGACGCGCGAGCAGAGCGGCGCGGGCCTGAACCTGTGCACGCCCGAAGAATTCGACCGCCTGCAGTCGCTCAATGCCAACTACAACCAGAAGTTCGGCTTCCCGTTCATCCTGGCCGTGCGTGGATATGACCGCGCCGGGATCATCAACGAGTTCGCACGCCGCGTCGACAACACCCCGGAAGCGGAGTTGCAAACTTGCATCAACCAGATCCACCGCATTGCGCAGTTCCGGCTTGACGACTTAGTATCCGGCTGAGCCAAAAAAGCAACACCTGTATAACAAAAACGCTGTACCCGATGCTGCCGGCACCCCGGCCCGCGATCGTCGAGAACGCGGGCCCGTCAACCGAGCCCCGCCAGGCGGCACGAACAGAAGCGCGAAGACCAGAACAAGAACCCGACAGGGACCCAGTACACAACGTTCCAAGCAGGATCAAACCACGGAGGTCTAAAAATGCAGAAGCAGTACAAGCCGGCACTGAAGCTGGCAGCCGTAGCAGCTACCCTTCTTTCCGGCGCGGCCATGGCACAGTCGAGCGTGACGCTCTACGGCCAGGCCGATATGTTTGTCGGCGGCTTCAAGGACGTGGGCGGTGCGGACCGCGCATGGGTCGCCAACTCGGGCGGCATGCAGACGTCGTACTGGGGGATCAAGGGTACGGAAGACCTGGGCAGCGGCAACAAGGCCATCTTCGACCTGAACGGCTTCTTCCGCACCGACAGCGGCAGCATGGGCCGCTTCAATGGCGACTCGATGTTCAGCCGCAACGCCTATGTCGGCCTGCAGAACGACAAGTACGGTACCGTCAAGCTGGGCCGCAACACCACGCCCTACTTCATCTCGACCATCCTGTTCAACCCGCTGGTCGACTCGTACGTGTTCTCGCCGGCCATCTTCCACACCTACCTGGTGTCGGCAGTGCCGGGCAAGCTCAATGACCCGGGCATCATCGGCGATTCGGGCTGGAACAACTCGGTGCTGTACAGCACGCCGAACTTCGGCGGCCTCACCGCGAACGTGATCTACTCGTTCGGCGAGCAGCCGGGCAAGACCAGCGAGAACAAGTGGGGCGGCAACCTGATGTATTTCAGCGGCCCGTTCGCGGCAACGCTGGCCTACCAGCAGGTCAAGTTCAACATCCAGCCGGTCGGCGACCTCGGCGTGCCGACCGGCTTCGATCGCCAGGACGCCGTCCAGGGCGGCATCACGTACGACTTCAAGGTCGTCAAGCTGTTCGCGCAAGCGCAGTACATCAAGACCCGCATCAACGGCGCGGCTAACGGCGGCGACCTGAAGCACACCAACGGCCAGATCGGCGCGTCGGTTCCGGTTGGCGCAGGCAACGTGCTGGTCTCGTACTCGTACGACAAGACCAAGAACGACGTGACCGACTTCAAGCGCAACACGGCCGCCATCGCCTACGACTACAACCTGTCCAAGCGGACCGACGTCTACGCCGCGTACTACTACGACAAGCGCAACGACGCCGAGCACGGTGACACGTTTGGCGTCGGTATGCGTCACAAGTTCTGACGCACTGTAGGTCGCGGAAGTACCGCATGCAGCCCTGAGCCCGCCCCTTGGCGGGCTTTTTTGTTGCCGCGCCGGGATCACATCTGGCACGGTCTTGCCGCCCGAATGTTGCGGCGCCACATAATCTGCCACGCCACCTGCGGATCGGCGGACATCAATCCATAGGCTGATTCAATTGGAACACGGCCGGCACGGTGCCTAGATTGGTTCTCCGGACTACGAAAACCACAGCGAGACAGGTGACTCATGCGGCGAAATGCGAAGACCCGTTCCGAACTGATGGCCATCCTGAACCAGTGCCTGGATAACAACCCCGAGTGTGGGGAATGTGAGCTTCACGCGGTGCGAATGCATCAGCCGGACCATACCGGCTGCAACTGGAGCGCTGAAGTGAATTTCCCGCAGGAGTATGTCGAGCATCTGGATACTCAGCTTGCGGCCGCCCGGTCGATCATCGTGGTCATGCGCGAGCAGTACAACGTGCTGCAATAACAACCGGGTGTGGCGCACCTTTGACGCGCCACAGCAAAAAAATAAGGCCGGGTCATTGACCCGGCCTTTTTCATGCGCGTGTGACGCCGACGCTTACTGCTGGGCGCTGGCGCTGGCGCTGGCGTTGGCCTCGGCCACCGCGACTGCCGTCATATTGACGATACGGCGCGTCGTGGCCTGCGGGTTCAGGATGTGCACGGGCTTGGCGGCGCCGAGCAGGATCGGGCCCACCGTCACGCCCTGCCCGCCCGTCATCTTGAGCAGGTTGAACGCGATGTTGGCGGCATCCAGCGTCGGCATCACCAGCAGGTTCGCGCTGCCGGCCAGCTTGGTCGACGGCAGGAAGTGACGGCGCACGTCCTCGTCGAGCGCGGCATCGCCCTGCATCTCGCCTTCGACTTCCAGATGCGGCGCCACGCGGGCCAGGATCTCGGCCGCTTCGCGCATCTTGCGCGCCGACGGACGCGTCGACGAGCCAAACATCGAATGCGACATCAGCGCGACCTTCGGGTGCAGGCCGAAGCGGCGGATTTCTTCCGCGGCGAGCTGCGTGATGGCGGCCAGTTCTTCCGCGTTCGGATCGTCATTGACGAAGGCATCCGTGATGAACAGCGTGTGCTTCTCGAGCATCAGCGCATTCAGTGCGGCGAAGACCTTCGCGCCGGGCGCCAGGCCGATTACGTCGCTCACGTGTTCGAGGTGCGCCTCGAAGCGGCCCACCGTGCCGCACAGCAGCGCGTCGGCATCGCCCATGTGCATGAGCATGGTGCCGATCAGCGTGTTGGAGCGGCGCAGCGCCACCTTGGCCATGTCGGGCGTCACGCCGTCGCGGCCGCGCAGCGCGTGGTAGGCCTCGTGGTAGGCGCGGTAGCGCGGATCGTCTTCCGGGTTGATCAGCTCGAAATCGACGCCGGCCTTGAGACGCAGGCCGGCCTTTTCGATACGCATTTGGATCACGTGCGGACGGCCGATCAGGATCGGACGTGCGAGGCCTTCATCGACCACGCTTTGTACCGCGCGCAGCACGCGCTCTTCTTCGCCCTCGGCGTAGGCGACGCGCTTGGGCGAAGCCTTCGCGGCCGAGAACACCGGCTTCATGATCATGCCGGTGTGGTAGACGTAGGTCGACAGCTGCTGGCGATAGGCGTCCAGGTCCTGGATCGGACGCGTGGCCACGCCGGACTCTTCCGCGGCCTTGGCCACGGCCGGCGCGATCTTCTCGATCAGGCGCTGGTCGAACGGCGTCGGGATGATGTAGTCCGGGCCGAACTTCAGCTCACGGCCACCGTAGGCAGCGGCAACGGCGTCGTTGAGCTCGGCTTCGGCCAGCTCGGCGATCGCCTTCACGCAGGCCAGCTTCATCGCTTCCGTGATCTTCGTCGCGCCGCAGTCGAGCGCGCCGCGGAAGATGTACGGGAAGCACAGCACATTGTTGACCTGGTTCGGGTAGTCCGAACGGCCCGTGGCAATGATGCAGTCCGGGCGCGCGGCCTTGGCCACTTCCGGGCGGATTTCCGGCTCGGGGTTGGCCAGCGCCAGGATGATGGGCTTGTCGGCCATGGTCTTCACCATTTCGGCGGTCAGCACGCCGGCGGTGGAGCAGCCCAGGAACACGTCCGCGTCCTTGACGATGTCGGCCAGCGTGCGGGCCGAAGTGTCCTGCGCGTAGCGGGCCTTGTTGGCTTCCATGTTGGCGTCGCGGCCGACATAGATCACGCCCTTCGAGTCCACCACCGAGATGTTCTCGCGCTTCACGCCCAGGCTCACCATGGTGTCCAGGCAGGCGATGGCCGCGGCGCCGGCGCCCGACACCGCCAGCTTGACCTTGGCGATGTCCTTGCCGACCACCTTCAGGCCATTGAGCAGCGCCGCGGTCGAGATGATGGCCGTACCGTGCTGGTCGTCATGGAAGACGGGGATGTTCATGCGCTCGCGCAGCTTCTGCTCGATGTAGAAGCATTCCGGCGCCTTGATGTCTTCGAGGTTCACGCCGCCGAGCGTGGGTTCCAGCGCGGCAACGATTTCAACGATCTTGTCCGGGTCGCGCGCGTCGAGCTCGATGTCGAACACGTCGATGCCGGCGAACTTCTTGAACAGGCAGCCCTTGCCTTCCATCACCGGCTTGCCGGCCAGCGGACCAATGTCGCCCAGGCCCAGCACCGCGGTACCGTTGGTGATCACGGCCACCAGGTTGGCGCGAGAGGTGTATTCGGCAGCCGTCGACGGATCCTTGGCAATCTCCTCGCAGGCATAGGCCACGCCCGGCGAGTACGCCAGCGACAGGTCGCGCTGGTTGGACAGCGCCTTCGTGGCGGTGACCTGGATCTTCCCCTTGGTGGGACTGCGGTGGTATTCCAGCGCAGCGAGGCGCAATTGCGCTTCAGGACTGTTCGGGGCGTGTTGCGGTGCGTCACCGCTGGTCTTGCTGCTCATTGGCTCGTCCGGAAAATGGCCTTCTTGCCGGCGCCCGCGCGCATCCCGCCAACGACGCAGCAGGCACGACGGCCGGCAGCGAGGGGCAGCATCCTGACGGGCTCCGGTGGTTGTGGGCCGGAAAATCGAGCGCCTATTCTAGCCCACGGTTACGGCACAGAACCCACCCGTTTCGTCCGTTAAGTCGCGTTTTCGGCCGAATATCGCAGCAAAACAGCTTTTACCAATGCGTATGCAATGGCACGCGAATGTATATGCTCCGCGGACGTTACTTTGCGGCCGGTTTTGCCTCCGCCGGGGCCGCTGGCGCGGTGCCCTTGTCGACCGGCAAGGTCACGCGCCGGGGCCTTCCGCTCTCGCCGGGAAACTCGGTGAAGGCGCTGCGGATCAGGTAGGGCATCATCGCCGCCGGGTTGCCGTCCTCGGTCTGGTTCTGCGCGCTGACCTGGTAGACGCGCTGCCCGCTTGCGGCGTCCTTGAAATAGACGCGCAGGCTGGCCAAGGTCACCGGCACGTCGCGGACCACGGTCTGCGGCGGCCAGTAGCCCGGCCAGCCCCACGGACCCCAGGGCCGGTAGAAGCCGTACGGGCCCCAGTACGGTCCCCACGGGCCATACCAGGGATCCGGATAGACCGTTTCGGCCACCCGTACCATGCCGGGCGCCGCGTTGTACTCCATGCTGATCCGGTAGCGTGCCTGCTTCTCGGGCACCTGCTCGAAGCCGACCGTGGCCAGCGCGTCGGCCAGCCACTGCTCATAGGTCTGGCGTTCCAGCTGCGCGGCCTGCTCGCGCGTGCGCTCGAAGCTGTAGGTGCGCGGCGCCTCGTTCTGCCAGCCCGGCTGCCGGAATGCGGTGACATCCGTCACCACGGTACTCGCGCAGCCAGTCAGCAGCATGGCGCCCGCCAGCGCCGCCCACGCGGCCAGCCTGCGCCACATCCCGTTCCCGTCATTGCGGTGGCCGCCTGTGCCACGGCCCGCCCATTGCCACATATAGATGCCTCTCTTGTTGTTGATCTGACGTGTCTCTGAGACCACGCGGCCGGGCCGGAATTCCCCGCCAGCCGGGCCGGCTACCCCTTGGCTACAATGAATACTTCAGCGCCGTGCCCTGCATACGGGCCGGCACGACCCGCACGACCCTTTTCCACGGTCTTCCGAAGACAGGACTCCCTATGCTGCGCACCGATACGCCCGTTACCGTCTATCGCAAGGACTATACCCCGCCGGCTTTCACCATCGACCACGTCGAACTGGTGCTGGACCTGGACCCGCAACGCACCGTCGTGACCAGCACGCTGCGCTTCGCGCGCCATGCGTCCGCGGCCGCCGATGCTCCGCTGGTGCTGGTCGGCGAAGATCTCGAACTGGTCGGCGTGAGCGTCGATGGCAAACCCGTTGCCAACGCCACGCAGGAGGCGGGCACCCTGACGCTGCCTGGCCTGCCCGCGCAAGGCACGCTGGAAATCACCGCGGCCTGCCAGCCGGCGGCCAATACCTCGCTGTCGGGGCTCTACGTCTCGAACGGCAACTTCTTCACGCAATGCGAGGCCGAGGGCTTCCGCCGCATCACCTATTTCCTCGACCGCCCGGACGTGATGGCCACCTACCGCGTCACGCTGCGCGCCGACCGCGCGGCCTGCCCGGTGCTGCTGTCCAACGGCAACCTGGTCAGCGAAAGCGAACTGCCTGGCGGCCGCCATGAAGCGGTATGGGAAGACCCGTTCCGCAAGCCGTCGTACCTGTTCGCGCTCGTGGCGGGCAAGCTCGAGTGCGTCGAGGAACGCATCCAGTCCGCGTCCGGCAAGGACAAGCTCCTGCAGGTCTGGGTCGAAGCGCGCGACCTCGACAAGACCCGCTACGCGATGGACTCGCTGATCCACGCGATCCGTTGGGACGAGCGGCGCTTCGGGCTGGAACTCGACCTGGACCGCTTCATGATCGTCGCCGTCAGCGACTTCAATATGGGCGCGATGGAGAACAAGGGCCTGAACATCTTTAACACGAAGTACGTGCTGGCCAATGCGCAGACCGCGACCGATGTCGACTTCTCCAATATCGAAGCCGTGGTCGGCCACGAGTATTTCCACAACTGGACCGGCAACCGCGTGACCTGCCGCGACTGGTTCCAGCTCTCGCTCAAGGAAGGCCTGACCGTGTTCCGCGACCAGGAGTTCTCGGCCGACATGATGGGCTCGGAATCGGGCCGCGCGGTCAAGCGCATCGAGGACGTGCGCGTGCTGCGGCAGGTGCAGTTCCCCGAAGACGCCGGTCCCATGGCGCATCCGGTACGTCCGGACAGCTATGAAGAGATCAACAACTTCTACACCGTCACGGTGTACGAGAAAGGCGCCGAAGTCGTGCGCATGTATCAGACCCTGCTCGGCCGCGACGGCTTCCGCAAGGGCATGGACCTGTATTTCAAGCGGCACGACGGGCAAGCCGTGGCCTGCGACGATTTCCGTGCTGCGATGGCGGATGCCAACGGCCGCGACCTCACGCAGTTCGGGCTCTGGTATAGCCAGGCCGGCACGCCCGTGGTCACCGCGCGCACGACGTGGAATCCAGACGATGGCAGCCTCACGCTGACGCTGTCGCAGCGCTGCCCCAAGGTCGGCATCGAGACGCGCGCCGGCACGCCCGACAAGAAGCCGTTCCACATCCCGTTCGCGATCGGCCTGCTCGGCGCCGACGGCCACGACCTGCCGTTGCAACTGGAAGGCGAAGCCGCAGCCGATGGCACCACGCGCGTGCTGGACTTCACGCAGGCCGAGCAAACCTTCCGCTTCATCAACCTGCCGCGCGGCGTTGCTGCCCCCCTGCCCTCGCTGCTGCGCAATTTCTCGGCCCCGGTGATCGTCGATGCCGAGTACACCGATGCGCAACTCACGTTCCTGCTGGCCCACGACAGCGACGCGTTCAACCGCTGGGAAGCCGGCCAGCGCCTGGCCACGCGCGCGCTGCTGCAGCTCGTGGCCGATGTCCAGGCGGGTCGCGATCTGACGCTCGACCACGCGCTGATCAGCGCCATGCGCACGGTGCTCAATGACGATCGCCTGAGCCCTGCATTCCGCGAACAGGCACTGGTGCTGCCGGCCGAAGCGTACCTGGCCGAACGCATGGGCGTGGCCGATCCGGCCGCCATCCACCAGGCACGCCAGTTCATGCGCGCGGGCCTGGCGCATGCGCTGCAGGCCGACTGGCTCGCGGCCTACGAATCGAACGCGACGCCGGGTGCCTACAGCCCCGACGCGGACTCCGCTTCGCGCCGCGCGCTGCGCAACCTGGCGCTGGGCTATCTCGTCGAAAGCGGCAGCGACGCGATGCTGCAGCTCGCCGGCGAGCAGTACCAGAAGGCCGACAACATGACCGACCGCTTCGCCGCGCTGTCGGCGCTGGTCAACAGCTTCGCCCCGGGCCGCGAGGCCGCACTGGCCGACTTCTACGAACGCTTCGAGGACGACGCCCTCGTCATCGACAAATGGTTCTCGCTGCAGGGCATGCAGCGCGGCGAGGTCGGCCCGCACGCCGGCAAGCGCACCATCGACACGGTACGCGCGCTGATGGAACACCCCGCCTTCAACCTGCGCAACCCCAACCGCGCGCGTTCGCTGATCTTCAGCTTCTGCTCGGGCAACCCCGCGCAGTTCCACGCCGCCGATGGTTCGGGCTACCGCTTCTGGGCCGACCAGGTGCTCGCGCTCGATGCGATCAACCCGCAGGTCGCGGCACGTCTGGCACGCGTGATGGACCGCTGGCAGAAGTACGAGCCGGCCCTGCGCGACCGCATGCGCGCGGAACTGGAGCGGGTCTCGGCATCGGCTTCGCTGTCGCGCGACGTGCGCGAGATCATCGGCAAGGCGCTGGCCGCCTGACGCCAGGGCAGCCGGCGCCCGCGCGGCGCCGGCCCTCGCGGCACATGTAGAATTGCGGCCATCCAAGGAGAACCATCATGACTCGCATCAGCCTGACCCGCTATCTGGTCGAGGAGCAGCGCAAGCACAACACGATCCAGCCCGAACTGCGGCTGCTGATCGAAGTGGTGGCGCGCGCCTGCAAGGCCATTTCCAATTCCGTCAACAAGGGCGCACTGGCCGGCGTGCTCGGCTCGGCCGGCACCGGCAACGTGCAGGGCGAAACCCAGCAGAAGCTGGACGTGATCGCCAACGAAGTGCTGCTCGACGCCAACGAATGGGGCGGCCACCTCGCCGCCATGGCTTCGGAAGAAATGGAATCGTTCTACGAGATTCCCAACCGCTATCCGAAGGGCGAATACCTGCTGATGTTCGATCCGCTCGATGGTTCGTCCAACATCGACGTCAACGTCTCGATCGGCACGATCTTCTCGGTGCTGCACATGCCCAAGCCCGGCCAGACCGTGACCGAGGCCGACTTCCTGCAGCCCGGCACGCACCAGGTCGCCGCCGGCTACGCCGTGTACGGCCCGCAGACCACGCTGGTACTGACCGTCGGCAACGGCGTGCACGTCTTCACGCTGGACCGCGAGGCAGGCAGCTTCGTGCTGACCCAGTCCGATGTGCAGATTCCCGAAGACACCAAGGAATTCGCCATCAACATGTCCAACATGCGCCACTGGGCCCCGCCCGTGCGCAAGTACATCGACGAATGCCTGGCCGGCGACGAAGGTCCGCGCGGCAAGAACTTCAACATGCGCTGGATCGCCTCGATGGTCGCCGACGTGCACCGCATCCTCACGCGCGGCGGCGTCTTCATGTACCCGTGGGACAAGCGCGAGCCCGAAAAGGCCGGCAAGCTGCGCCTGATGTACGAGGCCAACCCGATGGCGATGCTGGTCGAACAGGCCGGTGGCGCAGCAACCAACGGGCACATCCGCATTCTCGACGTGCAACCGGAAAAGCTGCACCAACGCGTGTCGGTGATCCTGGGGTCGAAGAATGAGGTGGAGCGCGTGACGCGGTACCACCACGAAGCGGCGGGGCAGCAGGGCTGAGGCCAAGGGGCGGTTCCGTTCTGATCCGCAAGGACGACCGGCCCGGCGAAAAAAGGATTGCAGTGCCGCAATAGCGCTGCTATGATTGCGGGCTGTTCCAGTTCACCGGAACTTGTTGCCGAAGTAGCTCAGTCGGTAGAGCAGCTCATTCGTAATGAGAAGGTCGGGGGTTCGATTCCTCTCTTCGGCACCACAAGCATTCCAAAGTTTGACCAGCATTGCCCAGAAACCCGCACAGCGCATAGCTCTGCGGGTTTTTTGTTGCCCAGCGTTGCCCAAGGTTGCCCAACTACTACAGCACTTTTTGGGGGTAGCCTTTGGGGTATGAGGTATAGTTTTTGGGGTATGGACTTTTTGGGGTATCGAAGTGCCCAAGCGAATCCTCCCCTTGACGGACGCCCAATGCCGCCAGGCCAAGTACAGCGCCGACGGCGGCAACCGCCTACGCGATGGCGGCGGCCTCTACCTTGAAGTGCTACCCAGTGGCGCCAGGAAGTGGCGAATGAAGTATCAACGTCCAGGCACCAAGTCGGAAAACCTGCTCACGTTTGGGGACTACCCTCAGGTCACCCTGGCCAATGCCAGGGACAAGCGCACCGAAGCCAAGCGCCTGCTGGCCGATGACATCGACCCGGCCCTGCAGCGTGAAATTGACCGGCAAACGGTCGCCGCGGCCGCCGCAAATACCTTCGAAGCCCTCGCCGAGGATTGGCTCTCCATCAAGCGCAAAGGATGGAGCGCGAGCCATGACAAGCGCGTCACGGCAATCCTCAACAACGATGTCTTCCCGCAGATTGGGAAGCGGCCCATCGCCGACCTGAACGGCCCGACAGTCCTTGCCGTACTGCGAAAGATCGAGCAACGCGGGGCGCACCAGATTGCCATGAAGGCGCTGGAGGCCTGCGGCGGCATATGCCGGCATGCCTGTGCGATCGGCGCCTCCAACCGAGACCCAACCGCCGGCCTCCGCGAACACCTTAGCCCCAAGCCCCCTACACAAAACTATCCCCGTGTTACTGAGGACGAGCTGCCCGTGCTCCTGTCCAAGATCGACAGCTACAGAGGAGCACCGGAAACAAGGATCGCAATCAAGCTGCTCACGCTCACCTTCTTGCGGACCAATGAGTTTCGGTGGGGACGGTGGGAAGAAATCGACTGGAACGCCTGTGAATGGCGCATCCCCGCAGAACGCATGAAGGGGACACAAGCGCAAAAGGCGTCAGGGAAGCCGCACATCGTTCCTCTTTGCCGCCAGGCTATTGCGCTGCTCAACGAATTGCAGCCAATAACCGGTCGGTATCCCCTTCTCTTCCCGGGCACCAAGGACCCACGTAACCAGGCCATCTCGGCAGAGACGATCAACAAGGCACTGAAGAGCCTCGGCTTCGAAGGCAAACAGACCGGGCACGGATTCCGAGGACTTGCATCGACGCTACTGAACGAGCGCAGCGGCTTCGGCCGCGACGCCATTGAGCTCCAGCTCGCGCACACCATCGGCAATAAGGTGAGTCGTGCCTACGACCATTCCCAGCGGTTAGAGGAACGCCACGCCCTGATGCAATGGTGGGGCGACTTCATAGACCAAAAGCTTGGAGCCAACGTCTACCCACTTCGGCAATCAGCCTGAGCGCTCCGGGCAGCACGCGCCGCGCTGGCCGGCAGGAAATTGGCCCATCAATTGCGTCAAGGCCCCTCCGCCGCGCCATTCCTTGCCCCGACCATCGACAACACACACGGCATCATGACAACGCCAATCAACCTTACTTTTGAGGACATCGAGAAGCTCTACATCAGGACTTGGGAGAGTATGGATGAGCACTTCAAGGCCGCCTTCGGTGTCGCCCTCAATGACAGATTCGCCGAGGTCGAGGAGCAATTTGAGGACGCTTTTGGCGTCGAAGTCAGCGGTCACCTCCTCGTGCTTCAGGGGATTTCCCACATGGAGGACGTAGAGCATTACGACGAGCATGGGAACGTCATATCCGACTTGACCGGCACACCGATTCAGATGGGGATCGATGCTGTGCAGGTTTTCTTAGGCCGCGTCCCCGCCAGCATTTACAACGAAGATATTCTGGCCTGCATTGCCTCCTGCTGGATGTGTCTCGGCACGGTACAAGGCACCCTCCAGGACGATGATGTTTTCAGCGCCCTGCATTTCCTGATGAGTGCCAACTATGAACTCGGACAAGCCAAAACCCTTCTGACCTGGCGCGATCAAGGTCGAAGCAAGGCAAGTAAAGCCGGCCAGAAGCGGCACGAGCAAAAGCAAGCCGAGAAGCGCAAGGCTGCTGATTTGTATCGCACCCACTTCGCGGGCAAGGAACTCTCCGCCGCGCAGATTGCGAACAGGATGTACAACAACATGGGCGTCAACTACAACCCTAGCAGCCTGACGCGCCTCATTAGCACCCTTAAGAAGGCGGAGAAAGGGCCCGCAACGTGATGCAGCCCAGGACCCCCACATAGCGGCGCTTCACGACGCCTGCAGTAGTTTTGGGGGCGCTCGCGCCCCAATTGACTCCTGCGCGGCATTCCCGCCGCGCTGCCACTCGACAAATCTGTACGCTGCTGAGCAGACGCCGCCTTCTGCTAAGTAGACGCTGCGCTCGACCAAGCTGAATCCGCTCCCTGTTAAGCAGCGGACATTCTCTAAGGTAGCCCCGCTCCCTATCCTCTCGCCATCGCAACGTTTTGCCCGTACTGGGCTAGATATGGCAATCGATGGCAAAAAATCCCAACAATCTGAGTACGCGCCCAACTGCGGGCCCAACGCAGTGCAAGCGAACGGAGAGCGACACCCCGCCCTCTCTGCCAACGTCCGGCCGCGGCCGATGGAATGACATAGCGCCCTTTGTTGGCGTCTCCCGCGAAACCTGGCGGCAGATGGTAAATGCGGGGAAAGCACCTGCCCCGCTTCGCATCACCGAACGCTGCACCCTCTACGACTTCGCCGCTGTGCACACTTGGATTGCAAATCCGGTGGACTACCGCGCCGGAGGAGATCAATGAGAACGCCTCAATGCCCCAGCCGGTCTGCACAAGCAGGCGAACACGCTGCAGCTCACTTCCTGGCGCGAGTCGAAGCCTGCGCCGTCCATGGCGCTTGCATGCCCCATGGCGAATTGCACAGGCAGATTGTCTCGTTGGGATTCCATCGACCTGAGGCCCGCGCATTCCTGCAGCACCTGCAGGACAACCTCCAGCTCGTGATCGCCGGCCCGGCGCCACGGCAGCCATCGCAGATCGACGCGGCGGCCATCACAGCCACCCTTAAGAAGTACTTGGACCTGTGGGACGACTCGTGGGGCAACTACACCCTTGCGGATGTATTGCGCGACGCCGTAATCGATCTTGTCACCCTGGCTTTGTCCGGGACTTGCGGATTGCCCGCCCGTGACGTGTGGCACAAGGCGACGCGAGCCGTCCTGATAGAGCAAATCGGCGGCTGTGTTGGCGAGCTCGCACCCTCATCATCGCCGCCGCCATAGACGGCATAAATCTGTGCGATAGGTGCATAAATTTGCATAGTTTTTTGCAACGCTGTGGCGCCCTTCCTCCCCAATGCTGGCGCGGGGAGGCGACCGTTTTGCAACTGCATAAATAGCACTCGATGAAGCGGGCGGGTGAGGCGGGGTCTCCACGGCGCGCGGCGGGATAACGCCCATGCCCCCCGCACTGGCCCACCAGGCGTCGCATGACAGCGCCTCGCGGTCACTGCTGCCAATGTGGGGACGGTTGCGCCGCTGGCCCAGGTCGGCGGGATGCCTCAGCAACCCCTCTGATGCCACTCGTTCGTTGTGAGGGACGGCAACACAACACTAACCCGTTGCCGAGCCGCCGCCGCACTCTGGACACTGTCGTTGCTCCGAGCAGTACCGAGCAAATCCGAGCAGCGTTGCTCGCTTCCATTAACCCCCTCTGATGAGGAACGCAGATGATTAGTTCGCACGCTGGAACGTCCACAGCATGCAGCGCTCATGGCCTTGCCCTCCACGGCGCTGGCGCATCGGAGCCCGAGCGGTTCATGCGCTTGCGGGAAGTCATGGCCGTTTGCGCCTTGCCCGCGTCGTCGATCTACGACGGCATGCGCCGAGGCGACTTTCCGAAGCCGGTGCCGCTGGCTGGCAAGAGCGTTGCCTGGCTCTCAAGCGAGATCCGGCAATGGATGGAATCCCGCATTGCGGCGCGTCGCACATAAGGCAAGGACTCTCATGAACACCGACACTACCACCCTCCCCCAACGCGTCCGCGACGCCCTGGAAACATACCGGCGCGACCGCGCCGCCTTCGAATCAGCCCGCGACAAGGCAGCGCGCCTTCGAGGCGACCTGCAGAAGCACACGAAGGCTGCCGAGGCAGCCGATGCCGAGGCACTGAGCGCTCGGAACGAAGCGGCAGCCTTGATGCGTGATACCGGCGCCTCCATGAAGCAAATCCGTGACCTCAAAGGCAAGGAGCGCGCCGCCTACACGCTGGCCGAGGACTACCGCGCCATCATTGCTGAAGTTCAGCTTGCACTGGAAGAAGCCGAGCTCGAAGCGGGCCTCGCTAAGGGCGCTGAATCGGATGCCTACAGCAGCGTAGCCACTGCCTATGCGGAAGGGCTTTTCGAAGCCTTGGGTGACGCCCTTTCGCCGCTACATCACGCAGTTCATGCGCTCGCCCATGCTTACCAACGCCAGGCGGGTCCCGGCGGCGCACCCTGGGAACAGCGTGGCTACCGGTCAGCCATCGATGCGGCGCTTGCACGCGCTCACAGCGTAATCGCCCACGGCGTCAAAGCAGCGGCGTTTGATGCTTCCTGCGATCCGGTGCTTTCCCGGGCTGAGAGGCCCAATGGCCTAGCGGACTTCAAAGTGGCTTCCCCCGCCACGAAGCAAAAGAAGCTGGCCGAGTTTGCAAGAAGGGCAGAAGCCCTGCGCACCGCCGTAAGCAACGCCTGATAGCTCTTCCACATGGAGATGGACATGCAAATCGAGAAATGCCCGAAATGCCGCACCCTCAACGGACCCGAGGGATTTGTCACCAACGCCGATGGCAAGAAGGAACTGCTGTATCGCTGCGGGAACCAGGCTTGCGAACACGCGTTCTCCCGCCAGTACCGCACGAACAACGGGCACGCTGAGCTCTACGCGACCAGCAAGAACACCGTCATCGAAACCGACTGCTAAGCAGCGACGCCAGGGCGGCTACTCAATGGCACCTGACCGCCGCCCTCCCCTCTGGAGGACACCAATGAAGATGAACTGCCCGCATTGCGGCGCCGTGGCTCATATTCGGTCGAGCCGCACTGTTTCGCGTATGACTCGGGAGCTCTATTGCCAATGCACGAATCTGACCTGCGGGCATACGTTCGTCGGTCTGGTGGAAGTGGTGCGCACCCTCTCGCCCAGCAGCAATCCAGATCCGGAGATAGCTAAGCAGTTGGCGGCACGCTCAGGCGGGGCCGAGGCAACCTATCTGGCTGCAGGCCAAACCGCTCCAAATGCGCCGTCGACACCCCATTCCGCAACGGCATGGACGGCTTGACACCTTTTTCGAGATGATGAAGAATTCAGCCGTCACCGAGACAACGGTGACCGGGCGTGAGAACCCGAAACAACCCAAGGCGGACAGCCGCCCACGCGGCATTTTTTTCGTCCGTAGCGCACGCGCGCGCCTATCCTTTCTATGGCGGGCCGGGCGGGGCAGCCTTCGGGCTGGCCGGTCACCTTGGGTACCGGTTTCTCACCCCCGCTGTCGGGCCCGCCACCCCTCACGTGAGAATGAGCGGCGGGCCTCCAACCTACCCAAGGAGCTCGCCATGCGCGCTAACGCCCTCGCTCGTCCTGAGCAACCCAATCCCCATTACTTCGCCACAGTGCTAAGGGAACTCAGTGCCCTGGCCAATTTCATGCATGCCGATGGACGGGAAGCCTTCGCCGGCCTCTCGATGCAGTGCCAGCGCGAATTGCAAGATGCCTTCCAGCGGCTGACCGTTGAATTGCAGCGGGCAAATGGCACGGAGGTGAATCATGGCTAATGTGGTCAGCATGCGCGAGCCGGCTGCGCTCACAGAGATCCTCACCATCGTGCGCAGCGCGCTGCGCGATGCCATCAACGCCCCCACGGATCGTGCATCGCTTGATGTGGTAGGCGACGCGCTCGTTGCCGTCGCTGCCATCGCCAAGTCGGAGGTGGCCCATGCCTGAACAGAACCCCCCAAATGGCAATCTCGCCTTTTTCCGTCAGCGCGACTTGATTGCCCAGCTTGTATCTCAGGTTCGCCCTGCCAACCCGCGAGCAAAGACGCAGCTTTCGTCCGCCGTCGCTCAGATCAATGCACTGGCAGACTGTATTCGTGAAACCACCCAAGATAGCTGTTATGAGCTGCTGCGCGTCAGCGCCGGCCTCGATGGCATCCTGAGCTTCCTCGATTTGCAGAGCGACAAATCGCCGGCACACCACAGCCTGCATTGCTTGCTCAGCCCCTTGAAACAACAGCTGGATTCGGCGCTGAGCCAAGTCCACGACATGCTGTGAGGGGCGCCATGCAGACACACCAAAGCCCTGCACTGCGCTCGTGGTTCGACCAGCTCAAGCGCGACATCGATCTGCACGACCTGGCGGAGCGCCTTGAGCTCCGCAGGAGCGGCGCCAAGGGCAACTATCACAGCCCACTTCACACGGATTCGAGTCCCTCCCTTTCCATCTTTGACAACGGACGCGCGTGGAAAGATTGGTCTACCGAGGCCGGCGGCTCGTGCATTGACCTGGTGCGACATTGCCTCCCGGATGTCGCTGGCCCATTGGATGCCGCAAAGCTGCTCGGCGAGTGGTACGGCATGCCGATGCCTGCGCCCGAGCTGCGCGCGCTGCCGACGAAGAAGAGCACCGAGGAATACATCGCAGACCGGGTTCGGATTGATCCGGTCCCGGCGGTAGCCTACTTGGCCAGCCGCGGCATAGACGAGACCGTCACGCGTCGCGCCATCAAAGCGGGCACGGTTGGGTGGAACACCTGGCAGAGCCAGAAGATTCCTGTTGGTGAGGTTGGGCACGGCGGCCCAGCTGCCGCCTTCATTGTCCGGGAGTCGGGCACCGGCCGCGTCGTCGCGGTTGACCTGCGCTATGCGGATCCCGCAGCCAATGGCAACGTCAAGACGCAATGCCAAGGCGAAAAAATCGGGTACGGCTGGACTTCCGATGCTATGCGCCTGCGCCGCGCACATACGGTGTTCATCGTAGAGAGCCCCATCAATGCGCTATCTGTGGAGTCCTGCCACCTACCCGACGGCTGCGCGGCATTCGCCATCCGAGGAACCGCCAACGTTGACAGGATCGATTGGGCATTCTTGCGCGAAAAGCGCGTCCTGATTGCCCTCGATCACACCGATGCCATCAACGAACGCACCGGGAAACGCCCCGGCCTTGCCGCCGCGTGGAAGCTCTCCGAGGCGCTTACCGCTGCGGACATTGGATCCATGCTCGTTGACATGCAGGATTGGGAGGAAGATGAGGACATCAACGATGTGTTGCAGCAGCACGGCGCTGATGAGCTCACCAAGCGACTAAAGCGCCTGGAGTCCTGGCTCATTCCCGGCATGCCCGGCGGAGGCGACCACATGGAGGGCACGCGCCGCGTCTTCCTGCCGAGCCATGACTTTGCGGTCTATTGGCGCTTCCGCGTGAAGGAGGACTTCACGCAATTCGTGGAGAAGTACAAGGAGGGAGAGGGCGACGACAGCCAGCCGCGCCGAACAGAGGAGTTGGGGGACCTGTGCTCGTTTCGTGTAGCTGGGTTCTCCCGTCTTCGCATCCAGAGCCATCTGGCCACCATCAATGGCACGCCCGACAACCAGCCGGAAACCGTCTTCGGCATCAGCGCCCAGGTACCGCGACACGGTGCCGTCCTGCAGCGTGAAGTTGTTGGCAACGACAAGCTCTATAACCACGAATGGTGGCGCGGCAAGTTCGGGCATATCTGGATGCCAGCGCAGTTTTCCCGGATGGTCACCGTCCTCGAACGCGCCGCAGATCTCGGCGCGCGAGACGTGGTGAACTTCGTTGGGCTGGCTTGGCGCGGCGGCGAGCTGGCCGCGCTGGAAGGCAGCGACTGCTACTTCATGGAGCCGCAGAAGCAATGCCTCTACTACAACATGACATTCCCGCGTGGAACGCGCCAGAACGCCCGCGCTGTGATCGCAGCCTATCAGACAACCTTCCGGGACAATGCGGCCGCTATCGGGCTCGTATGGGCCCTTGGCGCCCACCTCAAGACGGTTCTAGGGTTCTACCCTCATCTTCAGATGCAGGCCGAGAAAGGGTCAGGCAAATCGAAGCTCTTGGAGAGCCTGCAAGCTACCCTTGCGTTTCAAGTCCTGTCCGGGCAGATGCTGAAGACCGACCACCGCCGGCGCGCTTCTGTGTCATGGACCACGCAGCCCGTCGGCTGGGACGAATTTTCCAAGCTGCCAAAGGCAGTGCTATCGGATATCGACGGCCTGCTGCAGTCAACCTACCGTTTCGAGTTCACCCGCGTGGGCGCGGCGCTCACGCCGTACCTGATGTGCGCGCCGGTGCTGCTGGCCGGCGAAGAGGTCGACGTGGAAAGCCTGCAATCGAAGATCTGCCGTACGTCGCTGGCCGTGGCTAAGCAAGGCGACATCATCCCGCACAGCTTGCCCCAGTTTCCAGTGTGGGAGTGGCTGCAGTTTCTGGCCGCGATCGAGCCAGCACGCATACGGGATTTGCACACCGCCTTCCTTGCGGAGTGCGTGAAGCGCAGCCGCGCCGAAGCAAGCGATGCGACTGCCCGGCGCATGATGGAGAACTATGCCGCTGTCATGACAGCGTGGGCACTGCTGGCCGACTTCGCGGAGATCGACGTGGAGCAAGGCGGCTTCGTGGAGGACCTGCTGGCCGAGATGAACGCACACATTGCCGACACTGACGGCACCCGGCTGCCTTGGGTCTGGATCATGGAAATCTTGTTGTCGGAGCTAGCCGCCCGGCGATTTGAATTCCCCCGGTGCTGGGGCGTCGTCGAGACCGACGACGGCGGCAAGGAAATGGCCCTCTTCGTGCGACCGAGCCACATCATGGACCATATCTCGACAGCGCCGCACCTGCGTCCGAAATTCGATGCGCTGCCCATCAAGACGGCCAGGATCTTCAAGCAGCAGTTGCTCCAGTCCGGCGTTGTGCCGACGCACGCGGGCAAGCCCCTGGACGATGTGGAAAGGCGCCAGTTTGGGCGGCGCCTTGCCCATATGACCGCCATCAGCGTGCCGCGCCTGGAGCGGCTGGGCCTCCAGGCCATACCTGAGCTCGAAGATGGCCGAATGCCGCCATAGCAGCGCGCTTCCGCCCTAACCCTTGGCCCGCCTTGTGCGGGCCTTCTTTTTGGCCATACCGCGCATTCCCGGCAGCGAGCCACCGACGAAGGGCCGGCATCGCCGGCCGGACTTCACCGTGCCGCCGGGTAGCGCGGAATCTGAAAAAGCCTGTGGCACCGTGTAGTTTTTCCGCTAACCCATTGATTTATAAGGAAACCGATGCCACAACTTTCGTTGTTTTTGCCACGACTTCCCCTTGGTTTCCCACGCCGCCCTTTCGGCGCCTTGCCCCTCTTATTTCCTTTTTTCCTTTTGAAATCAAAGAGAAAGAGAAAGAAAGCGGAGAAAAGAGCAAGTGCCGGGCTGCCACGGTTTGGGAGCGCTGCCTATTTTTTGAGCCACGGAATTGGAGGCGTGCCACAACTGATTTCGTGGCATCTCGTGACCACCCAACCCGTTGATTTATAAGGACTCACATGCGATGGCAGGGCTTTGCCACGATGCCACGGCATTTTTTCTGCCCGCTGCCCCGGCAACAGCGCCTCCACGCAGCAAACCGGTGGATGAACGCCGTCATGCGTTGCCAACGAAGGCAATCACGAGCGTCGCCGAACTGCTAATCTATTGCTCCTCCATGCAAGCAATGAGCCACTTCGATGTCTAGCCAGCCCACTCTTCTCCTGCCCGACGAAAACGAAGACCAATCGGCGCCCGACATCGTCGACGATGAAGATACGGGACGAGGAGATTCCGATTTCAAGCCCTGGGACCCAAGCAAGATCCGCATCACAACGAAGCATTTTTCCCTGCGGGACGTCGTCGACCAAATCACCGACGCGGAGATTGACTTGTCTCCGGATTTTCAGCGCGATTACGTATGGAAGAAGCGTCAGCGCACTCGCTTGGTGGAATCGGTTCTACTTGGCATCCCCTTGCCAGCGTTCTACTTCAACCAAGACCATGAGGGCACATATCAAGTCGTTGACGGCGTTCAGCGGCTGTCCACGATAGCCCTGTTCATGGGGGACGGCCACATCTTAGAAAAGGCCGATCTCGAGTACCTTACCAATCTGGATGGATTGAAGTATTCGCAGCTGGATCCCGCTTCTCTCCGTAGATTCAGAAGCGCGCAGATTATCGTGCACGTGATCGAGCCACAAACTCCCGATGAGGTGAAGTACGACATTTTTGGGCGCGTGAACACACTTGGCAGCCCGCTCTCTGCCCAAGAGATTCGACACGCAATGAGCAAGGCGAGGTCGCGAGAATTCCTCAAACACCTGGCGGAAATGCCTTCCTTCGACCTAGCTACGGGCTGGCAATACTGGAGGCGAGACCCGGATGTAAAGGGCGGCAGAATTCGCGACAGTGGGCGCATGACGAATCGCGAGCTCGCACTCCGCTTCTGTGCGTTCCGGAACTATACCGACGAAGAGTACCGCCAGCACTCCAGCTTAGATGCATTCCTTGTTGAATATACGCGACGTCTTGATTCCAACTCTGAGAGCGGGGTCGCAATTGATGATGATGAAATTGCACAGCTCAGCGCCGATTTTGACCGTGCAATGGAGAATGCTCACCACGTACTAGGGAAGGCGGCCTTCAGACGTTGGCCACCGACCCAGAGCAGGAGGGGCCCGATAAACCGGGCCGTTTTTGAGTCCCAATCCATCGCATTAGCCGACTACCCACTCGAACGTCTCATGCCCAAAAAGGCGGAAATCGTTACCGCCTTTAGAGGTGCTTTCGATGAGCTGGATTACGCCCGATCCGTCACAGTTGGCACTGGGGACCCCAAAGCGGTGGAAAGGAGACTGGCCAGAACTCAAGCGATCCTCGCGGAGATTCTTAAGTGATCACAGGAATTGAGATCCAAGGCTTCAAGCGCTTCGAGAGCAAGCAGTTTGATCTCGCCCCACTAACACTTCTCACGGGCCGAAATGGGGTTGGCAAGACTTCATTGATTCATGCATTGCTGCTTGCTTGGGAGGTCTCGTCTGAACTGACAAACACTGTTCGCCTTAATGGCCCGTTCGGCATGGAACTCGGCACCGCCGAGGACGTGAGGAACTGGCATTCCGCTGACGTAACGCAACTGCAGATAACGTCCGATGAGGGCGACGCATCGACGTGGCGACTTGGGCTGCCGGCAGACGATGCTCTGTATCTAACGGTAGAGCAGAGACCGGATCACACACCAGCGGCCTTTGCAGGGCACCCACGTGCCTTTTGCTATCTGAGCGCCGAACGCCTAGGCCCACGCAGCGTATTAGGAGCATCCCCTCACCCTGATGATGAACTCGAAGTTGGCGTGCGCGGAGAGTACTGCGCACAAATTCTTGAAACGCTAGGCAGCAAGCCACTAGCAGACGAGAGTCGCTTGCATCCGGATAGAAGTGAAAGTGGGCCCTCTCTACTAAAATATGAGGTCGAACGTTGGCTTAGTGAAATCGCTAGACCAATCGAAATAGATGCAACGCGGTACCAAAGCTCTGCGGTCACTGCGCTGCAGTTCCGATCACCCGGAGGTGATTGGGTTCGCGCTCCCAATATGGGATTCGGAGTGTCGTACGCTCTCCCTGTGGTGCTGGCCGGTCTTACTTGTATTCGCGGCGGGATCTTAGTTGTCGAGAATCCGGAGGCCCATCTACATCCAGCAGGCCAATCTCGTATGGGAGTGTTCTTGGCCTGGTTAGCAGGCCGCGGTGTGCAGGTCATTGTGGAAACGCATTCCGATCATGTGCTAAACGGTGTTCGGCGCGCCATCGGAGAGCACCACTACCTTGCCTCTGATGCTGCGCTGGCGCACTACTTTGATTCTAGCGATGGCGACGATCTGTTGATCCACAAGCTCACTTTCACCTCGATTGGTGGCATTTCTCATTGGCCTAAGGGATTCTTCGACCAATACCAAATCGACGTAGCGTCTTTGGGTCGAGTTCGACGCCGGGGTTGACGATGGCATTCGTCATTGATGGGTCAGAGTGGTCTTTCGATACCTGGACGGTGCAAGAGGTATGTACCGCGCTTGAAGGGCTTTTGGAGCGAGTGTGGTCGGCACGCGAACGGGGGGAAGTCGTCTGGATTGGAGATGATCTGCAATCTAGGCACGTACTCCCAAACATGGACATTTGGAGTTTATGCGCTCCTGACGCCCCTATTACGTTGCCTATAGAGCTTCAACACGAGCTCGCTGCGTGGCTAGGGAGCGCTCCCCGCTACGCCGATCAAAATATCTGGCCTGACGGCATGGTTGAAACCACCCGCATTAGGGTGGGCAACGCGCCACACGTAGACAACCCCGATGTCGCGTGGGCGCATCATCACGTTCGCGCTTCTCGAGCTGTTGCTTGTATGTCCATCCGGAGCGATGGGCCACATAACACGCAGTCTGACCTTGGCAACTCAGTAGTTCATTGGGTGCGAACAGAGCAAAGTCACAGGGAATTCTGGCGCGACGCCATAGACGTCGAGCGCGACACGGAAGAAACGTTAGAAAGGCTTGCACCACATGCGTTTCCTGACCTCCATTTTCACCCACCTGTCTGGAGGCAGATCCACAATTTCGCCGGTGGTTACAACGCGGTTCGACTTCGGCTTCGCGCATACCTCGCAGCTCTAGACGATCACGGTTGCTGGGCATTCATGCACCCTCCTCCTGCGCTAAGACCTGATGAGGTCGCGCTTGTGGTAGACCCCACCGCACAACCGTCCAACCAGATCGTCGAGCGAAGATTTCATGGGATGGCATTGGACATAGCCCCTGAGAACCCTAACGTGTACCAGGACGCCTACTGTAGAAGAGCTCGCCAGATCACGATAGGCCAAAGAACTATTTATTGTGAGTGGCACGGAAAACTGGAGCGCCACCAGAACAGGCTCCACATACATGCCCCCATCCCGGAGTCGAACAACAAAGTCGTCATAGCGATATTTGACGCTCATTTGCCAATACCCGGACACTAAAAATTATTGAGAGATACAACTCAAAGAGGCTAATATCATCGAAGTGATAGGTTTTCCTAGAGGTCTCGCATGAATAATACATTCGAATACGACGTCGCCATCTCCTTCGGGTGGAAGGATGAAGACATGGCTAATCGGCTGGCCGCCCTTCTCGAGGGGCGCCTTAGTGTTTTTTTGTACTCAAAAAAACAAGAAAAATTGGCGGGAACTGACGGGGAAAGGACGTTCAACGAAGTGTTCGGAGCGAAAGCCAGACTAGTCGTGGTATTGTTCCGCGAGGCGTGGGGAAAAACGCCCTTCACGCGTTTCGAAGAAACTGCCATTCGGAATCGTGCGTTTAATGAAGGCTATGACTTCACTGTCTTCATTCCGATGGATGAAGCAGAAACGCAAAAGGTGCCGGCATGGCTACCCAAGAATAGGCTCTACATTGGCCTTCACCGCTGGGGCATTGAGGCTGCGGCAGCTGTCATTGAGGCGCGTTTCACAGAACTCGGCGGCGATGTCCATGAAGAAACCATCGATGACGTCGCAGCTAAAACGGCACGTGTTCTGGCGCTCAAGGAGAAGCGAAAAGCGTATCTGAACTCATATGAAGGTGTCATAGCTCAAAGGAGCGCCTACGAGGCGCTAAAGGCTGACCTACTTGACTCAGCGGAAAAGCTAAAGGGCACGTTGCAAAGCATCAATCTACAAACGAAGGTCAACGGAAGTCCCAGCGGAGCCATCCTGCTCCTCTCGAACCCCGCAGCAATGTCCGTCACGTGGAATTTGCAGTATGCGAACACGCTTACGGGCTCCACCCTAGAAGCCGCCCTGTGGCGAGGTCATCCACCGTGGCCAGGTTCTATGACCTTTGAGAAGCCTATCAAATTAGCGACGCTCCAGTTCGATCCAGATCTCTTAGAGGACGGAACGGCCGGCTGGTTACTGCGCGGTAAGGGGCGGCCGATCAGCAATAGAGCCGTGCTCGAAGAAATCATGAAGCTCTTCCTTACGAAGGTCCAAGACGTCTAAACAGCTAGGCAGCCGCTATAAGGCCGGTTTAGTAGACGGCCTGCCTGGACACTGGTTTTGATGAAGCCGGCTCATGGATTCGAAGAGGCGCTACAGGGGGGCTCTGGCGCCGGCCACAAACCGAAGCGGGGTGACCCAGCAGGCAACTAAGCGGCGGCTCGAGTCGTGAGGAATGATTCGAGCACCTTTTTGTGGTGCGCCTCGATTTTTTGGGGTACGCAAAAGGGTATAAACGAATCCAAATACATGAAGATGCCTTATCGCAGGCTGCTTTTGACAGATTTTCCGATTCCTCTCTTCCACAAGCATTCCAAAGTTTGACCAGCATTGCCCAGAAGCCCGCACAGCGTAAAGCTCTGCGGGTTTTTTGTTGCCCAGCGTTGCCAATCATCGCCCCAAAGCAACAACAGTTTTTGGCGGTATGGTTGGGCGAACCCCTCCCCTGACTGATGCCGAGTGCAAGCAATTGCGCTACGGCGAGAAGGCTGGAAACCGGATTCGTGACCGCGGGGGGTTGCACCTAGAAGTCCTCCCCTCTAGCTCCAAGCGCTGGCGCCTAGGCTATGACCGCCCGGGCAGTAAGCCGAAAACACCAGCACCGGTGTCGCCGGGTTATGCCATTCGCTAGTCTCCAATTGATTTCTTCCCATTGCTCCTACCGGAATTCGCCGGTGCACAGAAGGTCAGGATCATCAGCTTGATGGCCAAGCGCGTTTCCGGCGCCCCTTCGTAGCCGCCGATCAACTCAAAGAGGTGAGGGAGTTCAGCTTCCGTGACGCGCGAATAGTTCTTTGTTGGCAGCTTCGGGGATGGGTGTTCGCGCAGTCTACGCTGGCGTCGCGGTCGGCCGCGCCGATTGCGCTTGCCCGACTGCAGATACCCCCGCAGGCATCGAGTGCCTTTAGAGCTATGTGGTGCGCCCTCGTTGCTCGCTCTTGCGCAGCACGGCCAAGATGAGCGGGCCGCTGATCTCGGGGAAGAGGCGCTTCCCGATCTGTCGGTAGATGTCGTTCTTGAGGCTGGCCGTCACGCGCTTGTTGCGGCCGGCGCTCCAGCCTTTGCGCTTGGTGCCGAGCCAGTCCTTGGCGATGGCTTCGAAGGTGTTCATAGAACGGCCTCAATCTCTTCGGTCAAGGGGCTGCCTTGGAGGTCTTTTACTGCTTCGGAACAGATCCGTCGCGAGGGTGCATTCGGGGATCGGAGACCACTCGACCGGCCAGGAGTTGACCCCATGCAGGGACACCGACTTGTTGCACTTGATGGCGCTCAGATTCCACACAATCTTGCCTTTCCAGTCGGCTTTCACCATGCCTTGCTGAAAGGCTTCCCCGAAGGCTTCGTCACAGGCTTCCGGGGACCAGTCGAGTTCCTCTGCAAGTGCGGCGCGGCCGGCTCGAAATATCCCTGGAATGGTTCCTGTGCGCGGCCCGGTCAGCAGAAATGCCACAGCACAGCGCCTGCCCGGTTTTCGATTGGCCGATCTAGGCGCGGCGGCCACTATTTTGCGGCCTTTGGACCGGCCGGCTTGTCCATATTGCTCATCGTTGTGCCGGCAAGCAGTATCTCGCGAAACTTGCGATATTCCGGGCTGCTCAATGCGCGCGCGGATTGCCTGCGACTAATCTTCGGAGTCTTTCTGATGTAAACCCATTCGATAACGAAACGAAAACTGTTTGATCCTACTCTTTCAAGGTGCCCACGCAGTCCATTGGGATAGCACCATCGACGACGTGCCGGAAAGACGCGCAACGCGTCGAAGTACCCTGACGCACGAAACTCCTCCTCGCTGCCCCGCCACACTATGCATTCCTCTGGCTCATCGCGACATTCGATTGACACCAATTCAAGCGAGACATCAAGTCCGGACTGGTTCGCCAAAATGGACGCATAGCGAGCCTCCAACGGGAAGCCGAACCAGCGCCTGTCATGGATGGGAAGTGTTCCTTGAACTATGCTCATGTGAGTTCTCCAGTTGCTTAGAAGCGCGAGCCGTTGGCAGCGTCGCATTCGCCAAATCGCGACGAAGTGTAGAGCGCGACATACACCGGTACATCAGCAAGCCTCGCCAAGCCTTGGAGCACGCTGACCGGCTTCTCCTGGCCGATGTCTCGGGCAACTTGCCAGCGGCAGCTTCCCACGGTCTTCGTCCTCGGTGAACAGCACTAAATCCAGGTCGACCATCGTCAGCGCCTCGGCCTCTTCTGACCGTAAGTACCGCGGGATCGATGGTGCGCGATGCCAGGCGCCGTAGAACCTATCTCGGGTGTGATAACGCTCGAGCCGCCTGGTCAGCTCCAAGAGAAAGGCGCGCCGTGCTTGCTGGCGCGAACTGAGTTATGTCGTGTGCTCGAAATGCGTTTGTCCTCGGTATTGCTCTTTGTCAGGACTGCCGCGCGCTGCTACGACACCGTTCGCTGGGTATTCCGGCCCATCGTGACCGACGATTCCGGACGAACGTGACCGAGCATTCCGGTTCATCGTGACCGACGATTCCGGGCGAACGTGACCGATTTTCCGGCTGTCCGG
>NZ_CAJPVI010000060.1 GCF_905397435.1 Cupriavidus numazuensis | reverse complement strand
CGGCACCCGCCGCCGCCGCGTCGCGCCCTGCGCCAGCGGCAAGGCCGGTGCCGCCGGCCGCAGCGCCTGCACCGCCAGCCGAAAGTGTTCCGCCGTGGGAAGCATCGGGCGGCAGCGACATCCCCCCGTGGGAAGACCTGCCTCCTGACCTGCCGGTCTTTGGCCCCTATGACAACGAGCCCGTGAGCCTGCCGACGAAGGCAGCAGCGCCGGCGCGCGCATCGAAACCGGAAGCCCCGGCTCCCGAGGCGCCGCGCCCGCGGCCCGTGGCAAAGGCTGTTCCGCCGCGTCCGCCCGCCGCCGCGGAAGACGGCACGCCGCCAGTGTTCACGGGGGAGTGGCCGACGCTGGCTGCCAGCCTGCCGCTCAAGGGCCTGCCGCAGCAGTTGGCCTACCAGAGCGAACTGACCCAGGTGGTCGGGCGTACCTTCAACCTGCGTATTCCAGTTGCGGCGCTTGGCGAAAACGGTGTCGCCGAACGCCTGCAGCAGGTGTTGTCGGATCATTTCGGCGTGACGGTGCGCGTGCAGTGCGAAATCGGCGCGGTCTCCGATACGGCCGCCGCCGCCGATGCGCAGGCCCGTGCCGAGCGCCAGCGCGAGGCCGAGGCCAATATCGAGGCCGACCCGTTTGTGCAAGGCCTGCTGCGCGACTTCGGCGGGCAGATCGTGCCGGGCTCGATCCAGCCGCGCGTGGCCTGAATTTCCGGGCCGCGCGGCGCGCGGCCTTCCATCCGCTTTCTATCGAATCCAGGAGCATTCCATCATGATGAAAGGTCAACTGGCGGGGCTGATGAAGCAAGCCCAGCAAATGCAGGAAAACATGAAGAAGATGCAGGAGCAGCTCGCCCAGATCGAGGTCGAGGGCCAGTCCGGCGCCGGCCTCGTGAAGGTGGTCATGACCTGCAAGAACGACGTGAAGCGCGTCACCATCGATCCGAGCCTGCTGGCTGACGACAAGGATCTGCTGGAAGACTTGGTTGCCGCCGCGTTCAACGACGCCGTGCGCAAGGCCGAGGCAACCACGCAGGAAAAGATGGGCTCGATGACCTCGGGCCTGCCGCTGCCCCCGGGCTTCAAGCTGCCGTTCTGAGGCACGCCGAAGGCATGATCAAGACGCGCGCAATGTCCAGGCAGTACGTGGGAGGGCGGCCGTGAAGGCTGCGCCGCCGACCTCGCTGCAGGCGCTGATCGAGGCGCTGCGGGTGCTGCCCGGCGTGGGGCCGAAGTCCGCCCAGCGCATGGCCTACCACCTGCTGCAGCACGACCGCGAGGGCGCGCGCAAGCTTGGCGACGCGCTGCGCGGCGCGGCCGACCACATCCGCCATTGCGCGCGCTGCAATACCTTCACCGAGAAGGAAATCTGCGAGACCTGCCTCGATGACCGGCGCGACGGCTCGATCCTGTGCGTGGTGGAAACGCCCGCCGACCAGATCATGATCGAGCAGACGCTGACCTATCGCGGCAAGTATTTTGTGCTGATGGGCAGGCTGTCGCCGCTCGACGGCATCGGTCCAAAGGAAATCCATCTGGACCGCCTGCTCGCGCGAGCGACCGATCCGGAGATGGGCGGCCCGGTGGGCGAAGTCATCGTCGCGACCAATTTCACCAGCGAAGGCGAGGCCACCGCGCACTACATCGGCGAAATGCTCAAGGCGCGCGGGCTCAAGGTGTCGCGCCTCGCGCGCGGCGTGCCGGTTGGCGGCGAGCTCGAGTACGTCGATGCCGGCACCATTGCCCGCGCGGTGATGGACCGCCGCAACCTCTGAGGCCTGGCGCACGCCGCACCATGGCCCGATCCGAACTGATTTCCCCTAACCGTCTCCGGCACCGCCCGCAATGAACCTGGCCCGCTTCGATCTTGTCACGCTCGGCTTGTTCGTGGCCGTGGTCCGGCAGGGCAGCATTTCGGCAGGCGCCAGGCAGTCGCACCTGGCCGTGGCCGCCGCAAGCAAGCGCATCTCGGACCTCGAGGCGGCCGTGGGCGCCCCGCTGTTTTTCCGTCATGCCGCGGGCGTACAGCTGACCGAGGCGGGGCAGGCCTGCTACCACCATGCGCTGACGATCCTGCAGGACGTGGAGCGCATGGCCGGCGTGATGTCCGACTATGCGAGCGGCGTGCGCGGGC
Organism: Cupriavidus numazuensis; assembly: GCF_905397435.1. Classification (GTDB taxonomy): domain Bacteria; phylum Pseudomonadota; class Gammaproteobacteria; order Burkholderiales; family Burkholderiaceae; genus Cupriavidus; species Cupriavidus numazuensis. The sequence continues at coordinate 49,086 of NZ_CAJPVI010000060.1, read as the reverse complement.
AGGTGCGCGTCTGCGCCAATACCTCCGCCATCACGCAGTTCCTGCCGGATGACCTGGCGGTCTTCATGCGGCTGCATCCCACCATCCGCATCGAGCTCGAAGAGCAGAACAGCAGCGACATCGTCGCGGCGCTGGTCGAGAACCGTGCCGATGTCGGCATCTTTGCCGACCGCACGCCATGCGCGGGCCTGGTGACGGTGGAGTACCGCCAGGATGAACTGGTCATGGTCACGCCGCCGGGCCACCCCTTGTCCGAGCGCGGGCCGGTGCGCTACGCCGACACCCTCGAATTCGACTTCGTCAGCCTGCCGCAGGTGACCTCGCTCGCCGCGCGCCTGCTCGAGGAAAGCAGCCGGCTGGACCGCCCGTTCCGGCTGCGCATCCAGGTGCGCAGCTTTGACGCCATGTGCCGCATGGTGATGGCCGGTCTTGGCGTGGGCGTGCTGCCGCGCATCGCGGCCGAGCCGCATGTGAAGTCGATGGGGTTGTCGCTGGTATCGCTGCAAGACGCCTGGGCAAAGCGCTCGCTGCTGATCGGCATGCGCGACCCGGCTGGCCTCACGGTTTCGGCGCGATTGCTCATTTCCCATCTCTGCGGCGACCGCGCGCCGTTCTAATCACATCTGGAAGACGCAGGCCTTTCGCATTCCGAGAAAGCCCGCTTCACCGATTGCCGATTCCGGCCAGCCGGCCGCTGGTGCAAACTCCGTCGAAACGCAAATACGGCCCGCCACTTCCAGCGGGCCGCACGGTACGGAGACAACCATGGCGCAACAGATTCTCGAGGGCATCCGCGTCCTCGAACTCGGGCAACTGATTGCCGGTCCTTTCGCCGCCAAGACCCTGGCCGACTTTGGCGCCCACGTGGTCAAGGTCGAGCCGCCCGGGCTGGGCGATCCGCTGCGCAAATGGCGCATGCTGCATGAGGGCACATCGGTCTGGTGGGAAGCGCAGTCGCGCAACAAGGAATCGGTCTGCATCGACCTGCGTCAGCCGGAAGGCCAGGCGCTGGTGCGCAAGCTGGCAGCCGAAGCCGATGTGCTGATCGAGAATTTCCGCCCCGGCACCATGGAGAAGTGGGGCCTGGGTTGGGACGTGCTGCACGCCGACAATCCGCGCCTGATCATGCTGCGCGTGTCGGGCTACGGCCAGACGGGCCCGAAGAAGGATGAACCGGGGTTTGCCGCCGTGGCCGAAGCCATGGCCGGCCTGCGCCACCTGACTGGCGAACCTGGGCGGGCTCCGGTGCGTGCGGGCCTGTCGCTGGGCGACACCATCGCCGGACTGCACGGTGCGATGGGCGTGCTGCTGGCCCTCTACCAGCGCGATGCGCGCGGCGGGGAAGGGCAGGTCATCGACGTCGCGCTGTACGAATCGCTGTTCAATCTCAGCGAAAGCCTGTTGCCGGAATACTCGGCATTCGGCGCGGTGCGCCAGCCGGCCGGCGGCGCGCTGCCCGGCATTGCGCCGTCGAATGCGTATCCGTGCCAGAGCGGCGAGTACGTGCTGGTGGCCGCCAACGGCGACGCCATCTTCAAGCGCATGATGCATGCGATCGGCCGCGCGGACCTTGCCGAGGATCCGGCGCTCGCGCAGAACGATGGCCGCGTGAAGCGGGTCGAGGAAATCGACGCCGCTATCGCTGCCTGGACCAGCACGCAAAGTGTGGAAGCTGTGCTCGCGGTACTGCGCGAGGCCGAGGTACCGTCCGGGCGCATCTACACCGTCAAGGACATCGCAGAAGACCCGCACTACCGTGCGCGTGGCGTGATCGAATCGGTCACGTCGGCCGGCGGCCTGACCGTGGAAGTGCCCGGCATCGTGCCGAAACTGTCGGGCAGCCCCGGGGCGATCCACGACCGTGCGCCGACACTTGGCGAACATACCGATACCGTCCTGGAACAGGCAGGGTTTGACGCGGCAGCGATTGCCGATCTGCGCGCCCGCAAGGTGATCGCATGAGCGCTGCCGCATTCTCTGCCCCGGCCTTGCGCGGCCCGGCTCGTATCGAGATCAATGAAGTGTCTCCGCGCGATGGCCTGCAGATCGAGCCGGTCGTTGTGCCTACCGACGCCAAGGTCGCGTTCCTCGATGCACTGTCCGCCTGCGGCTTCGCGCGCATCGAAGCCACATCGTTCACATCGGCCAAGGCCATCCCGGCGCTTGCGGATGCCGAAGCCCTGATGCACCGCATGCACCGCCAGCCTGGTGTGCGCTACACCGCGCTGGTGCCGAACCTGCGCGGCCTGGAGCGTGCGCTGTCGTGCCGGCCCGATGAGGTCAATCTGGTGATGTCGGTCAGCGAAACCCACAACCGCGCGAACCTGCGCATGACGCGTGCGCAATCGCAGGCGCAGTTGCTGGCGATGATCGCCGAGGCCCGCGCGGCTGGCGTGCCGGTCAATGTATCGCTGTCGACGGTGTTCGGCTGCCCGTTCGAGGGCGAGGTGAGCACCGATGCCGTGATGGCGCTGGCCGACAGCTTCGCGGAGGCCGGCGCGCTAGGCATCACGCTGTGCGACACCACCGGCATGGCCTATCCGAACCAGGTCGCGCAGATGTGCGAGCAGTTCCAGCAACGCCTGCCGGATACGGGCCTGACCATCCATCTTCACAATACGCGCGGCATGGGTTTGGCGAATGCCGTGGCGGCCTGGGAGACCGGCGTCACGCGCTTCGATGCCGCGGCCGGAGGCCTCGGTGGCTGCCCCTATGCGCCGGGTGCGAGCGGCAACGTCAGCACCGAGGAACTCGCGCACATGTTTGCCTGCATGGGCGTGCAGACCGGCGTGGACCTGCCTGCGCTGCTCGATGTCGTCGCCGGCATTCCCGCGTTGGTGGAGCGAGACATCGGCAGCCAGCTGCTGCGCGCCGGCCCGCGTCTGCGCACGCATCAGCCGCCAGCCTGGCTGGCAGAGCATTTCGCCGGCCAGGACTAGGTTCCTGCGGCAAGCGCGCCGCAGGAAGCGGTGCGACGACAAAAAAGACAGGTCAAGACCCATACCGGAGACATTCCATGAAGCAATCCTTTTCCCTGCTGCCTGTGCGCCGCAAGCTGATGGCCGCGGCCATGCTCGCCCTTGGCGGCGCCATCGTCACCACCGCGCCGCGCGCCTTTGCGCAAGACGGCAGCTACCCGACTCGCCCGGTCACGCTGGTGGTCTCGGCGGCGGCTGGAGGTACCACCGACCTCGCGGCGCGCATGATTTCCGAGCCGCTGGCCAAGGCCTTGGGCCAGGCCGTCGTGGTGGACAACCGCCCGGGCGGCAACGGCAGCATTGCGGCGCAGGTCGTCGCGCGCGCCAAGCCTGACGGCTATACGCTGCTGGTGCAGTACTCGGGTTTCCACGTCATCACGCCGCTGCTCGTGAAGAACCTGCCGTGGGATCCGGTCAAGGATTTCGCGCCGGTCGCCAACCTGCTGTCGGCACCGCAAGTGCTGGTGGTACGTCAGGGCCTGCCGGTGAAGTCGCTCAAGGAACTGGTGGCCTACGCCAAGAGCCATCCGGACAAGCTCAACTATGCGTCGTCGGGCAACGGTTCATTGCAGCACGTCTCGACGGAGCTGCTGAACCAGATGGCTGGCATCCGCATTACCCACGTGCCGTACAAGGGCACCGGTCCGGCCATGACCGACCTGCTTGGCGGCAATGTGGACCTGACCATGACCACGCCGCCGCCGCTGATGGGTCATATCGCCGCGGGCAAGCTGCGTCCGCTGGTGGTGACCAGCAAGACCCGTCTGCCGAGCCTGAAGGACGTGCCGTCGGCCCCCGAAGCGGGCTACCCCGACCTCGACGTGTCATCGTGGTTCGCGATGTACGCGCCGGCGGGCACGCCCAAGCCGGTGATCGACAAGCTGGCCGGCGAGATCGAGAAGATCATGCGCACCGATGCGTTCCGCAAGAAAGCCGAGGAACTTGGGGCCGAGGCTGTCTTCATGGGCCCGCAGCAACTGGCGCAGTACCAGAAGGCGGAGTTGGCGCGCTGGGGCAAGGTGATCAAGTCCGCCGACATCCACGCCGAATAAGCGCGAACGGCAAGCCGATCGAAAGCTATGGGGCGTATGCTGAGGCCGGCCGCGATTTGGCCGGCTTTAGGTGTTCGCCCCGATGCGGGGCCGCGAAAGCTCCGCTAGCATCGCACTTGGCCGCGGCGCGGCACGCCGTTTGCAGATCCCAACGGGTAGGAGAATCGAATGTATAACAAGAAATTCTGGAAACAGTTGCTGATCGCGCTGGCTTTGTTCCTGGCAGGGTGGTTCACCTTCGGTCAGGCACAGGCTCAGGGCAAGCCCGAGAAAACCAAGGTGACGATCGCCGTCGGCGGCAAGAACCTGTTCTATTACCTGCCGCTGACCATTGCCGAGCGGCTGGGCTACTTCAAGGAAGAAGGGCTGGACGTCGAGATCGTCGACTTCGCCGGCGGCGCCAAGGCGCTGCAGGCCGTGGTCGGCGGCAGCGCGGACGTGGTGTCCGGCGCGTTCGAACACACCATCGGCTTGCAGGCCAAGGGCCAGCGCTATCAGGAGTTCGTGCTGCAGGGCAGGGCGCCGCAGATCGTGCTGGTGGTGTCGAACAAGACCATGCCGGGCTTCAAGTCGATTGCCGACCTGAAGGGCAAGAAGATCGGCGTGACTGCTCCGGGTTCGTCGACCAACATGATGGCCAACTTCGTGCTGGCCAAGGCCGGCCTCAAGCCGTCCGACGTGTCGTTCATCGGCGTGGGCGCGAGCGCCGGCGCGGTGGCAGCGATGCGTTCGGGCCAGATCGACGCCATGGCCAACCTGGACCCGGTGATCTCGATGCTGACGCAGAAGAACGAGGTCCGCATCGCTTCGGATACCCGCACGCTCAAGGACACGCAGACCGTGTTCGGCGGCAATATGCCGTCAGGCTGCCTGTACGCGTCGGCAGCGTTTATCCAGCAGAACCCGAACACCACCCAGGCACTGACCAACGCGATGGTTCGTGCGCTGAAGTGGCTGCAGAAGGCTGGCCCGTCCGACATCGTCAAGACCGTGCCCGAGAGCTATCTGCTTGGCGACCGCGCGCTGTACCTGGCTGCGTGGGACAAGGTCAAGGAAGCGATCTCGCCGGACGGCATGATGCCGGCCGATGGTCCGCGCACCGCGCTGAACATGCTGCAGCAGTTTGACGTCGAGCTGAAGGGCAAGTCAGTCAAGCTCGAAGACACGTACACCAACGCGTTCGTGCAGAAGGCCAACGCGAAGTACAAGTAAGCCCGCGCCGCCGGCGCCCCGGCCCGCTGTGCGCAGCGGGCCTTTGCATTGCGGGGCCAGCGGCCATCATCACCCTCGATCCGCGCCGGCCACTACGCTAGTACGTGCCGGCATGCGGCGAACGAGACGGTTTCCCATGAGCACTCCCGCACTTTCCCTCGACAAGGTCACCTGCACCTTTGTCTCGCGCGATGACCGCAGCCAGCGCTATACCGCGGTCAAGGACGTTACCCTGGCAATCCAGCCGGGCGAGTTTCTATCGGTGGTCGGCCCGACCGGCTGCGGCAAATCCACGCTGCTCAATGTCGGCGCCGGCCTGTTGGAGCCGTCGAGCGGCGAGGTCCGCGTGTTCGGCGAGCCGCTGCGCGGTATCAACAAACGCGCCGGCTACATGTTCCAGGCCGAGGCGCTGATGCCATGGCGCAGCGCGCTCGACAACGTCGTGGCCGGACTCGAATTCCGCGGCGTGCCGCGCGCCGAGGCCGTGAAGCAGGGCGAGGAGTGGCTGCGGCGCGTGGGCCTGGGCGGCTTTGGCGACCGCTATCCGCACCAGCTCTCGGGCGGCATGCGCAAGCGCGTGAGCCTGGCGCAGACGCTGGTGCTGGACCCGGACATCATCCTGATGGACGAGCCGTTTTCCGCGCTCGATATCCAGACGCGCCAGCTGATGGAGAACGAGGTGCTGGACCTGTGGGCCGCCAAGCGCAAGGCGGTGCTGTTCATCACCCACGATCTCGACGAGGCGATCGCCATGAGCGACCGCGTGGTGGTGCTGTCGGCCGGTCCGGGCACGCATCCGATCGGCGAGTTCGCGATCGACCTGCCGCGCCCGCGCGATGTCGCGGAGATCCGCAACCATCCGCGCTTCGTCGAACTGCACGCCGCGATCTGGGACGTGCTGCGCGAAGAGGTCCTCAAGGGCTATGCGCAGCAGCGCAACGCGGCCTGATTGCCGCGGCCAACCTGACATCGAATCCGAATTCCCATGGCATTCCGTCCTGACTCCAAGGGCATGCTGCGCGTCTGGCAGCTGCTCGTCCTCGTGGTGATTCTCGGCGTGTGGCACTTTGCCACGCGCTCGCAAGAGGTCGCATTTTTCTTCGGCGAGCCGCTGATGGTGGCGCAGCGCATCTGGAACTGGTTCATCGTCGAGCGCGATATCTACCTGCACCTCGGTGTGACGCTGCTGGAAACCGTGCTGGCTTTCGGCATTGGCACCGTGGCCGGTTTGGGTGTCGGCCTGTGGCTCGCACTGAGCCCGCTGACATCGGCGATCCTCGACCCGTACGTGAAGGCGATGAACTCGATGCCGCGCGTGATCCTGGCGCCGATCTTCGCGGTGTGGTTCGGTCTGGGCATCTGGTCCAAGGTGGCGCTGGCCGTGACGCTGGTGTTCTTCATCGTGTTCTTCAACGTCTACCAGGGCGTGAAGGAAGTCAGCCCGGTGGTGCTGGCCAATGCGCGCATGCTTGGTGCCAATCGCCAGCAACTGCTGCGCCATGTCTATCTGCCGAGCGCGACGAGCTGGGTGTTTTCTTCGCTGCATACGTCGGTCGGCCTGGCCTTTGTCGGCGCGGTGGTGGGTGAATACCTCGGCTCCGCGCGCGGCGTGGGCTACCTGATCCTGCAGGCCGAGGGCACGTTCGACATCAACACGGTGTTCGCGGGTATCGTGGTCCTGACGGCGTTCGCGCTGGTGCTGGACTGGATGGTCGGCGCTGGCGAAAAGCGGCTGATGAAGTGGCAGCCGAAGACCGGCGAGACTGAAAAGCTCTGAGGATGGACTAGGTCAGCGGCTCGCCACCCGGTGCGGGAAAGCGCACCGTCACGGTGAGCCCGCCGCCGGGGGTGTCATCGAGGCCCGCCGTGGCCTGGTGCAGCCTGGCGATCTCCCTGACGATTGGCAGCCCAAGCCCGGTGCCTTCCACGCCCTGACCGCTTTCGCCACGGTAGAAGCGTCGGAACACATCTTCGCGCTCGGCGGGGGCAATGCCGGGGCCGTTGTCGACGACCTGCAGCACAGCGGTGTCGCCTGCTTCCCGGGCAACCTTTACGGTGACGGTCGATCCGTCGCCTGCATAGCGGATGGCGTTATCGATCAGGTTGCCGGTAAGTTCCTGCAGCAGTTCCATCTGCCCGCGCACCGTGACGGTGTCATCGCCTTCAAATCCCAGGTCCACGCCATGCCGGCGTGCGACCGATACCCATTCCAGTGCCACCGCACGCGCTGCGGCATCGAGCGGCACGTCGCGCAGCGTGGGCGCGTAGCCGCTGTCCGGATCGAGCCTGGACAGCGATAGCAATTGCTGCACGCCCTTGGCCGCATGGCGCACCGTGCCGTGCAGCAGGCGCATGTGTTCGCGAACGCGCTCGCCGTCGGGCTCGCGTAATGCCAGTTCGGATTCGGCCTGGATGACGGCGAGCGGCGTCTTGAGCTGGTGCGCGGCGTCAGCGAAGAAACGCTTGCGTGCCTGCAGCATGCGGTGCAGGCGATCCACGTACTGGTTCAGCGCGCGCACCAGCGGCTTCATTTCGGAAGGCAGGTCGCGATGCTCGATCGGGTCGAGCTGGCTCGCGCTGCGCGCCGCCACCGTATCCGACAAGCGGTGCAGTGGCCGCAGCCCGCGGCGCACGCCAAGCCAGACGATGCCGAGCGCCAGCGCTACCAGCACCAGTTCCTGCAGCAGCGAGCCCATCAGGATCTCGCGCGCCAGTGCCTGGCGCGGCTCGATGGTTTCGCCCACCACGACCCACACGAGTTGGCTGCGGGCCGAGCCCACGTCGTGGATCGGCAGCGCCTGCGCGGCCATGCGCAATGGCTGTTCGCGAAATACTGTGTCGTAGAACACGGTCCGGTAGAGCGGCGGGCGCGCGCCGGGCGGTCCCGGCAGATCGGTGTAGCCGGTTACGGTCTCGCCGTGCTCGTCGCGCACCTGGTAGAAGACGTGGGGGCCTGCCTTGTCGTCGAACAGTTCGAGCGCCAGGTTCGGCACGTCGATCTCGAGACGGCCGTCGCGCAGGGCAATGCCCTCGCGCATGGCGCGCAGCGATGCCTCGAGCGTGCGGTCGAACGCCGTGTGCGCGGCCGACATGGCGCGCTCATAGGTCAGCCACGCATCCAGCGCCAGCAGTCCCAGCAGCGGCAGCAGCAGCCACAGCGACAGTTGCAGGCGCAGGCTCGGTGTCCTGCCCCGGATATTCATGGCGCGGGCTGTGGCCGCGCTTCGATCAGGTAGCCGAGCCCACGCAGCGTGACGATCGCCACGCCGCTGCCATCGAGCTTCTTGCGCAGGCGGTGGATGTAGATCTCGATGGCATCCGGGTTGACCGACTCGTCGATGCCGAAGATTTTCTCGGACAGGGCTGACTTGTTGACGGCCTTGCCATCACGCAGCAACAGCACTTCCAGCACCGATCGCTCGCGCCGCGTGAGCTGCAGCAGTTCGCCGTCGATCGTGAACGCGCGGCTGACGCTGTCGTAGTGCAGCGGGCCGCAGCTCAGCTGGGTGGATTCATGCCCGTGGCTGCGCCGGATCAGCGCGCGTGCGCGCGCTTCAAGTTCGGAAAGGTCGAAAGGCTTGGCCAGGTAGTCGTCGGCGCCCAGGTCCAGGCCGCGCACGCGGTCCTCCACCGAACCATGCGCGGTCAGGATCAGCACGGGCATCCGGTTGCGGCGCTGGCGCAGCCGGCGCAGCACCTCGAGTCCGTCCAGCCGCGGCAGGCCGAGGTCGAGGATCAGCAACGCATAGTCCTGCGTGGCCAGCAGGTGGTCGGCGCTACGGCCGTCGTGCATGCAGTCGACGGTGAACCCGGCCTGGGTCATGGCCTGGGTCAGCGAGTTGGCCAGCATCAGGTTGTCTTCGGCAAGCAGGATACGCATCGGGGTAATTCAAAGCGGCAAGGCAGGCAGCGCTGTGGGACGGGCAAGGCGGCGCTTGCTGCACCGGCCCAATGGCCGTGCGGCCAGGCGTGCATGTCCGTGTCCCGCCACGGCGCACAGCCCTGGGGCAATTCAATGGATGGAATGGCCCAGACAGATACAGCGAAGTGCACCGTCTTTGAAACTAGGGAAACTCCCAACCCCGAGTTGGTGCATCACGCGCCAATCCGCTTTCGCACGAAAGCGAACTGAAAGTGCCCGTCCCCTACGATGCCGCTCATTCGAGTGTTCCACCGCCAGCGGATGGAGCGCCATAACGACCAGGGGACAGGTTGTGGTGGGTGTGCCGGCATGCGGTCCTGCCGGTACTGCGGCCGACGCGGGGCGGCCGTCATGCCACCGCGATTCGCCGCCGGCTTTGCCGGCGGACACGATCCTCGGGCGAACGCGGTGGCTGTTACCACAAACCACAACAAGCAAAGCAAGGAGAGAAGAATGAAACGTACGGCACTGGCTCTGGCCTGCATCGGTCTGACGGGCACCGGATCGGTCTGCGCCCAGTCGAGCGTGACCATGTATGGCCTGGTCGACGCGGGGGTCGAGTATGTGAACCATGCCGGGCCCAATGGCTCTGTGGTCAAGCTGACCTCGGGCGGCCGCAATACCTCGCGCTGGGGCATGCGCGGCGTCGAGGATCTCGGCGGCGGCCTGAAGGCGGTGTTCAACCTGGAAAGCGGCATCGCCATCGATACCGGCAATCTCGATACGAGCGGCACGCTGTTCGATCGCCGCGCCACGGTCGGCCTCAGCAGCAACTATGGCCAGGTGGTGACGGGCCGCACGTTCACCACGACGTACGACTTCATGCTGCCGTTCGACCCGATGGGCTACGCGCCGAACTATTCGTGGGCGACATCGTCCACCGCGACCGGCGGCCGCAAGGACGGCCTGTTCTCGCGCGCCTCGAATGCGGTCCGCTATGACGGTACGTTCGGCGGCCTGAAGCTGGGCGCGACCGCGGCCATGGGTGAAGTGGCGGGCGACTTCAAGACCGCGTCGAAGTACGCCCTCGGCGTTGGCTACAACGTGGGCAAGTTCGCCGCCGCGGCGACCTGGGACCGTCAGAACGGTGCTGGCAGCAGTACCACGCCGGCTGATGCCACGGATTACATCCAGGGCATCCACGCGGGCGCGAGCTATGACTTCGGCAGCCTGTCGCTGTTTGCCGGCTATCGCAACTACAAGCGCACGCTGACCACCGGTGCGGCGTCGGAGCGCAGCGATATGTACTGGGGCGGTGCGAGCTATGACTTCACGCCGGCGTTCACGCTGTATGGCGCGGTCTACAAGCAGAACATCAAGGGTGGCAACGACGCCGATCCGATCCTGTTCTCGCTGCGCGCGCAGTACTCGTTCTCGAAGCGCACGCTGGCCTATCTGTCAGCTGGCTATGCCAAGGCCCGCAACGGCCAGAACGTCAGCCTGTCGCGCGATTTCGTCGGGTATGCCAACAGCCAGACCGGCGTGATGGCCGGCCTGCAGCACCGCTTCTGATCGCGGAAAGTCGTCATGTCGAGTCAGCGACCGTGTGGTGGCTGACCTGATTGGGAACTGTCTTCCGCTGCCAGTAGGGGTGTGCGTGAAGGTGGAAGACAGCTTGGGGCGCATTGCCCCAGCAGGGGATGCAGAGCGTTGCCGCACGCTCTGCGTCCTTATTTTTTTGTGGCGGTTCCCCTCAGGGAACCATCGACTCCTTCCCGGTCAGGGAACGATCACCACCTTGCCGGTCACCTTGCGCGCTTCCATGTCCTTGAGCGCCTGCGGAGCCTGCTCCAGCGAGTAGCGCGCGGAGATGTGCGGGCGCAGCTTGCCTTCCTTCATCCAGCCGAGCATCTGCGCCATATTGGCCTGGTTCGCACGCGGTTCACGTCGCACGAAATCGCCCCAGAACACGCCCACCAGCGAAGCCCCCTTGAGCAGCGCCAGGTTCAGCGGAATCTTCGGGATCTCGCCATTGGCGAAGCCCACCACCAGATAGCGGCCGCGCCATGCGATCGAGCGGAACGCCGGTTCGGCATAGACGCCACCCACCGGGTCGTAGATCACGTCCGGACCGTTGCCATCGGTCAGTGCCTTGACGCGTTCGCGCAGGTCTTCGGTGCTGTAGTTGATCAGCGCATCGGCACCGTGCTCCTTGCAGACCGCGAGCTTCTCGTCCGTAGATGCGGCCGCGATAACGCGCGCGCCGATGGCCTTGCCGATTTCAATCGCGGCAAGCCCGACGCCGCCAGCCGCGCCGAGCACCAGCATGGTCTGTCCGGCCTTGAGTTCGCCACGGTCGACGACGGCGTGGTGCGAGGTGCCGTAGGTGAGGGTGAATGCTGCCGCAGTTTCGTAATCCACGCCGGGCGGCATTGGCACGACCTTGTTGGCCGGCGCCTTCACGTGCGAAGCGAATGCTCCGTTGCCGAGATAAGCAATAACGTTGTCGCCGGGCTTGACGTGCGTGACGCCTGCGCCGACGGCAGTCACAATGCCCGCCAGTTCCGAACCCGGCGTAAACGGCAGTTCCGGCTTGGCCTGGTATTTGTTCTGGATGATGAGCACATCCGGGAAATTCACCCCGGCGGCCTTTACCTCGATGACCACTTCGCCCTGATCCGGCACCGGATCCGGCAGGGTTTCAACGGTCAGGGAATCGGGCGGCCCCCAGGCCTTGCACAGAACGGCTTTCATCATGTCTCCGGTGATATGTATGGGCGGCTAATCGTGCCGTGTGCCGACCGCACGCAGGCAGACGGCAAGGACCAAGTGTAACGCAAATAGCACGATCGTTCTGTTATGGGTTTTCACCCGTTTGCGCGTGTTTGCGGATGCGCCGGCGACGCGTGGCGGGGCGGATTTGCAGTGCCTTGAGAGGCCGCTTGCGCAGTCGTCGTCAGGTACAATCGCGGGATGCACATCCTTCTAGCTAACGACGACGGTTATCTCGCGCCGGGACTGGCCGTCCTGCATGCCGCGCTCGCGCCGCTGGGCCGCATTACGGTGATCGCGCCCGAGCAAAACCACAGCGGTGCTTCCAATTCGCTGACGCTGCAGCGACCGCTTTCGATCTACGAAGCGCGGGAAGGCGTGCAGAAGGGTTTCCGCTTCGTCAACGGCACGCCGACCGACTGCGTGCATATCGCGCTGACCGGCCTGCTCGACGAAAAACCCGACCTGGTGGTGTCCGGCATCAACCAGGGACAGAACATGGGCGAGGACGTGCTGTATTCGGGTACCGTCGCCGCCGCTATCGAAGGCTACCTGCTCGGTATTCCTTCCATTGCCTTTTCGCAGTTGCACAAGGGCTGGGAACATCTCGATGCCGCCGCACGCGTGGCGCGCGACATTGTCGAGCGCGCGATTGCGACGCCGCCGGTCGAGCCGTTCCTGCTGAATGTCAATATCCCGAACCTCCCGTTCGAACATATCAAGGGCTACCGTGCCACGCGGCTCGGCAAGCGGCATCCGTCCCAGCCGGTGATCGCGCAGGTGAATCCGCGCGGCGATCTCAATTACTGGATCGGCGCCGCAGGAGACGCGCGCGATGCAAGCGAAGGCACGGATTTCCACGCGACCGCCGAAGGCTATGTTTCGCTGACGCCGTTGCAACTCGACCTCACACATCGTGGCCAGCTCGAGGCGCTTGCCCAGTGGCTGAACTAGCCAGTCCAGCCGCAGTGCCTCAGCCCCGATGAGCCCGACGCCCCCTCGCAGCAAGTTTCCTCTGCCGCTGGATGCGGTAGTACAGCGCAAGCCGGCACCGGCGCGTACCGCCGGCATGCCCGCGGTCGGTGCGCCGGGTGCTGCGCGGGCGCAGACCAAAGCTCGCGACAAGCAGCCATCGGCACCGACGGCCGCGGCCAGCGCCGTGGAGGCACGCGCCTCGGCCGCGACAGCGGGCGGAGGTGGCATGGCGTCGGACCGCGCGCGCGGCGCACTGGCAGCGCGGCTGCGCGCCTCGGGTATCCGCGACGAACGCGTGCTGGCCGCCATTGGCACGGTACCGCGCCATCTGTTTGTCGAGCCCGGCCTGGCATCGCAGGCGTATGAAGATGCAGCGCTGCCCATCGGCCATCAGCAGACGATCTCGAAGCCTTCCGTGGTCGCGCGCATGATCGAACTGCTGCGCGAAGGCCTTTCGGCGGACACACCGGTTGAGCGCGTGCTCGAGATCGGCACCGGCTGCGGTTATCAGGCCGCGGTGCTGAGCCTTGTTGCGCGTGAAGTTTTTTCCATCGAGCGCATCCGGCCACTGCACGAGCAGGCCAAGGCAAACCTGCGGCCGCTGCGTGTGCCGAACCTCCGGCTGCACTATGGAGACGGCATGCTAGGCCTGCCGCAGGCGGCGCCGTTTTCGGCCATCATCCTTGCCGCCGCCGGCATGGAGGTGCCACAGGCCCTGCTCGAGCAGCTCGCCATCGGCGGCCGGCTGATCGCGCCCGTGGCGGTAGTGCCGCCACCGGGCGGATCGGGCCAGACGGTCACGCAGCAGCTGCTGCTAATCGAGCGGCTCAATCGGCATCGTTTTCACCGGACCGCGCTTGAAGCCGTTTTCTTTGTGCCCTTAAAATCGGGCACCATCTGAGTCGAACTATGCACAAGATCGTGAATTCGCAACAATTTGCACGCGCAGGCCAGCTTGTGGCGGCTTCCACGCTGGTGGCGCTGCTGGCCGCCTGCGCCAACTCGCCGATGCCGGCGCCCGTGGTGGACCGGACTTCTACTGCCGGCACTGCCCCTGCAGCACCGCTGGAGCCGGCACCTCCTGGATACTATCGAGTCAAGCGAGGCGATACCCTTTACCGCATCGCACTCGAGAACGGTCAGTCGTACCGTGATGTCGCGGGCTGGAACAATATCAGCAACGCCAACCAGATCGAGGTCGGCCAGTTGTTGCGCGTCGTGCCTCCGGGTGCCGACGTCAACGCCGGCCAGGGCGTGACCACGACGCCGGTGACACCCGGTTCGATCCAGTCGCAGCCCATCGATCAGGCGCGGCCGGCTGGCACGCCGGTACCGCCCGCTGCAGCCACCCCCGCGCCTGCGGCAGGTGCCGCAGCGTCCGCCGCTACATCAGGCCCGGTCGCGGACACCGCCATGAAACTGGCATGGCCGGCAACCGGCCAACTGGTCGGTAAATTTGATGACAAGAGCAATAAAGGCATCGATATTGCGGGCAAGAAAGGTGATGCCGTGCTCGCTGCCGACGATGGTCGGGTGATTCACGTTGGCCCCTTGCGCGGCTACGGGAATCTTGTCATCATCAAACACAACGAGACATTTCTTACTGCCTACGGCCACAACGACAAGGTGCTCGTGGCAGAGCAATCAACGGTCCGAAAGGGACAGAAGATTGCGGAGATGGGCAATAGTGATACCGACCGGGTAAAACTTCACTTCGAAGTTCGCAAGAACGGAAAACCGGTTGATCCGATGCGGTATCTGCCACCACAGTGAGGGTTCATGCCACGCCAGAAAACTGTCTCCTCCGAAACCGTCAGCAGGGCTCGCCGTCCCAAGCAGCCGGAAGTGAAGGCTGGTGTGGCCAAATCCGACGGTCGCGTTGAACTCGAGCCCTTCGACAAGGATGTCGGTGCCGATCTGATTCCCGCGACCGATGAGCCGATCTCGACCACGGCAACAGTCGGCCTGCGCGAAGCCGAATTGCTCAGCGACGACAGCGATCGTCAGCTGCGCGAGGATGACGAGGACGAGGCAGAAGACGAAGAGGAATCGGAAAGCGAGAATGGCGCCGACGCGGCGCCCGAGCATGACGACTTCCGTACCGTGCTGCATACCGAGCTGGCTGCCGATACGGTCCAGCACTACCTGAATCGCATCAGTATCAAGCCGCTGCTGTCCGCTCCCGAGGAGTTGCATTTCTCGACGCTGGCCAAGGACGGCGATTTCTCGGCGCGGCAGGTCATGATCGAACGCAACCTGCGTCTGGTCGTGAGTATTGCCAAGGGTTATCTCAATCGTGGCGTGCCGCTGCTGGATCTGATCGAGGAAGGCAACCTCGGCCTCATGCACGCGATCGAGAAATTCGATCCGTCGCGCGGCTTCCGTTTTTCTACCTACGCGACCTGGTGGATCCGCCAGAGCATCGAGCGCGCCATCATGAACCAGGCGCGCACGGTACGGCTGCCGGTCCACGTGATCCGTGAACTCAACCAGGTGCTGCGCGCCAAGCGGCATCTCGAAAAAGGCGGCACCGACGGCCGCGACGCCAGCCTCGAAGATATTGCCCACCTGCTGGGCAAGACGCCTGACGAGGTGCAGGACGTGCTGGCGCTTAACGAACATACCACCTCGCTCGATACGCCGTTTGACCTGGACCCAGGCTCCAGCCTGCTGGACTTCCTTTCCGACGAGCACAATGCCGCGCCGGATCAGGAAGTCGCGCACCGAGAGCTCGAAGGCCTGATGAAGCTGTGGCTGGCCCGCCTGTCGGAAAAGCACCGCTATGTGGTGGAGCGCCGCTTCGGCCTCAACCATATCGAACCGGCCACGCTCGAAGAGCTGGCCGAGGAGATGGGCCTGACGCGCGAACGCGTGCGCCAGATCCAGCAGGAGGCCCTGGTCAAGCTCAAGCGGCATTTCGCTTCGCAAGGTGTCAGAAAGGACGCTGTTCTATGACCCCTGTGCTGGTATTCGACATCGAGACCATTCCCGATGTCGACGGCCTGCGCCGTTTGCATGACCATCCCGCATCGATGAGCGACGAGGAAGTCGCCGAGCATGCGTTCTCAGCCCGCCGCGAAAAGACCGGAAGCGATTTCCTGCCGCACTACCTGCAGCGCGTCGCAGCGATCTCGTGCGTGTTGCGCCGTACGCAGCGTGATGGGTCGGCCGTGTTTCATGTTGGCTCGCTGGGAACCCTTGAGGATGGCGAAGCGACGCTGATCCAGAAGTTCTACGAACTGATCGCGCGCTACAGCCCGCAGCTCGTGTCTTGGAACGGTGGCGGCTTTGACCTGCCCGTGCTGCATTACCGTGGCCTGGTCAACGGCGTGACCGCGCCGCGCTACTGGGAAATGGGCGAGGGCCGCGACGACGACAGCCGCGACTTCAAGTGGAACAACTACATCAGCCGCTACCACATGCGGCACCTTGACCTGATGGACCTGCTTGCCATGTACCAGCCGCGCGCCAGTGCGCCGCTGGATGACCTGGCGAAGCTGTGCGGCTTCCCGGGCAAGATGGGCATGGACGGCAGCAAGGTGTGGCGCGCGTTCCAGGACGGCCAGCTCGAGGCGATCCGCGCCTACTGCGAAACCGACGTCGTCAACACGTACCTGATGTACTGCCGCTTCCAGCTCATGCGCGGAGGCGTGACGCCACGCGAGTTCGATCTCGAGATGGAACTTGTCCAGGAATCCCTGGCGGAACTGCCGGGCGAGCAATGGATGGAGTACCTCCAGGCATTCCGGCTCAAGCGCCTGACGCCGGAAGACGAAGAGCTCGAGTAAGTCAGCTAAAGGCCCGCTATTCCGCGGGCCTTTCTCATATATCCAGTGACAGCACGATGGGCTGGTGATCCGAGTCCTTCGTCGTTGCATTGACTTCGCAACGCCTGACGCGATCTGCCAGGTTCTCGGTGACAAAGACGAAATCGCACGCAAAGGGCGGCTCGGGCCATTGCTCCTTGTCGTACATTGCGCAGGTCGGCGCATGCGACTGACCCGGATGGATGTGCATCCATGCGTCGCGCCACGGCGTGGTGTCGTCTTCGAACGGTTCGAGCATGCGCCGGTAGGCGATGTCGTCGGGCTTGCTGTTGAAATCGCCGCAAAGGACGGCTTCCGTTGGCCGCGCCTCCGGTGTGAACGGCCCCGGTCTCGATTCGCTGCGACCGGGCCGCAGCGCATGTCCGCATGCCTCGGCATGCCAGTCGCGCAGGGCGTTTGCCTGGGCCGCGCGCTGATGGGCCGAGTAGTATTCCAGGTGCGTGCAGATGACACGCAAGCGCCGGCTGCCGACCTGCAGCGTCGCTTCGACCGCGACGCGAGGCATGGATGCCACGTCGGGGTCCGCTGGCCACGGCAGCGCGTGGCGGAAGACTTCATGCACGGGCAGGCGCGTGGCAATGACGTTGCCGAACTGGCGCGGGCCGCCGTCGCTGCCGAAGCGGTCCACACCGGGGGCGAACAGCAGCCGATAACCGGGCAACAGCGCGGCCAATTCCGACACCTGGTCCGCGCCAGGCGTGCCGCGCAGGTCGCCGAAGCCGCGTGTGACTTCCTGCAGGCAGATGACGTCGGCATCGGCCATCGCGCGCATCGTGGCCACGCTGCGCGAAAGGTCGACGCGTCCGTCGGCGCCGCGGCCCCACTGGATATTCCATGAAATGAGTTCCATTGCATCGCTCCTGGCGCATTGCGTTGGCGCTGCCCCGGCGTCGCAGCGCGTGTCTGGACTACAATCGCGCTTTCGCAAAACAATACGTCAGGTTTCGTCTGGTGTCCCAAGCCGTGTCCTCCCCACAAGAAATGCCGGCAGCGCCGCGTGCGGCATCTGCCTCTCCGGCTGCCGTCGCGCCCGGTTCCGATCCCGTGGTTTCCATTGACAGCCTCGACATGGAGGCCCGCGGTGTTGGCCGCCTGGTCAATGAAGACGGCACGCCCGGCAAGGTCATCTTCGTCGAGGGCGCGTTGCCCGGCGAGACCGTCAGCTACAAGAGCTTCCGCCGCAAGCCGAGCTACGAACAGGCCCATCTGGTAGAAGTCCGCCGCGAATCGGTGATGCGCGTCAAGCCGGGCTGCAAGCACTTCGGCGTGTGTGGGGGCTGCTCCATGCAGCACCTGGACTCGCGCGCACAGCTGGCGATCAAGCAGCGTGTGCTCGAAGATAACCTCTGGCACCTGTCGAAGGTTCGACCGGAAGTGATGTTCCGGCCGATCGCCGGGCCCGATTGGGGCTATCGCTATCGTGCACGCCTGACGGTGCGGTACGTCGCCAAGAAGGGCGGGGTGCTGGTGGGCTTCCACGAGCGCAAGAGCAGCTATGTGGCCGACATGACGAGCTGCGAGATCCTTCCGCCACATATCTCGGCGATGCTGATGCCGTTGCGCGAGTTGGTAACTGGCCTTTCGATTCGCGACCGCATGCCGCAGATCGAACTGGCAGTCGGCCATGAAGTCACGGCGCTGGTGCTGCGCATCCTCGAGCCGCTGACCGACGCGGACAAGGATCTGCTGCGCGCCTTCGCGGACCAGCACAATGTCCAGTTCTGGCTGCAGCCAAAGGGCCCGGATACCGTTGTGCCGTTTTATCCGCTCGACCGCGAGCTGGCCTATACGCTGCCCGAGTTCGGCATCCGCATGCCGTTCAAGCCGACCGACTTCACGCAGGTCAACCACCACATCAACCGCGTGCTGATCGGGCGTGCGCTGCGCCTGTTGGACGCCAAGCCGCAAGACCGCCTGCTCGACCTGTTCTGCGGTATCGGCAACTTCACGCTGCCGCTGGCCACGCAGGGCCGCTCGGTCATGGGCATCGAAGGCAGCGAGGCGCTGACGACCCGCGCGCTGGCGAACGCCGGCTACAACGGCCTGGCGGAGAAGACGGAGTTCGCCTGCCGCAACCTGTTCGAAGTGACTGCGGAGGATATCGCCGCGCTGGGTCGCTTCGATCGCTGGCTGATCGACCCGCCGCGCGAAGGCGCGCTGGCGGTGTGCAAGGCGCTGGGCGAACTGTCGCAGCAGGGCAGCGACGTGCTGCCGCAACGTATTGTCTACGTGTCGTGCAGCCCGGCGACGCTGGCGCGCGATGCGGGCCTGCTCGTGCACGAGGCCGGGTACCGCCTCGCAGGTGCGGGTGTCGTGAACATGTTCCCGCATACGTCGCACGTTGAATCGATCGCCGTGTTCGAGCGGGGTTGAATGCAGTGAGCGGGCGGCAACGCCAGCCGCCCAATGAAAAACGCCGGCCACGTGGCCGGCGTTCTTGTTCTGCGCGAAGTCGCGTCAGTCGCGGCTGCCGCCGAAGATGCCGAGCAGGGCCAGCAGGTTCGTGAACACGTTGTAGACGTCCAGGTAGATCGCCAGCGTGGCCGTGATGTAGTTGGTCTCGCCGCCATTCACCACGCGCTGCACATCGAACAGGATGTACGCCGAGAAAATGCCGATGGCGATCACCGACACCGTGATCATCAGCGACGGCAGTTGCAGCCAGATGTTGGCCACGCTCGCCAGGATCAGCAGGATCACGCCGACGAACAGGAACTTGCTGAGGCCCGAGAAATCGCGCTTGCTGACCGTCGCAATGGTAGCCATGGCGCCAAACACCGCCGCTGTGCCGCCAAAGGCATACATGATCAGTGCCGGCCCGTTCGAGAACTGCAGCACCGCGCCGATCAGGCGCGACAGCATCAGGCCCATGAAGAACGTGAAGGCCAGCAGCAGGACCACGCCCATGCTGCTGTTCTTGGTCTTCTCGATGCCGTAGAAGAACGCGAACGCGATGCCGAGGAACAGGATCAGCGACAGGCCGGGGCTGCCGGCCATGAAGCTGAAGCCCGTGGCCACGCCGATCCATGCCCCGAGCACGGTCGGGATCATCGAAATGGCGAGCAGCCAGTAAGTGTTGCGCAAGACCCGATTGCGCACGACGACATCGCTGACCGTCGACGCATTGCCGAAACCGTAGGTGTTCAGCTTGTTATCCATGGTGACTCCTGTTTCTGAATGGTGAGGCGCCGGAGCGACCCGGAGCCGACGCAACGCCAATGTGGCACCGCGCCTGCGGAATTGCAAGAGGATTAAAGTGTCACATTGGTCACATTCATGCAGTAAAGGCCAGATTTGTTGCTCACGTTGGACGGTTTTATATGTATTGCGTTCCGTGCATTGTGTGGTCAACAGCAGGTGGCCCGTTCGACGCCCCGGATATGGCGTTTTCCGCTCTTGCCGGCCCACTTTGGCCAAAGGGGGGCTGTGCTCGAAACCGTCATCGTCTCGTGCTAGAATTGCACGTTTAATCCATTTGTAACCCCTTCATTTTTCGGAGTTTTTCATGGCGATCGAACGCACCCTGTCGATTATCAAGCCGGATGCCGTGGCCAAGAACGTTATCGGCCAGATCTACGCCCGTTTCGAGGCCGCCGGCCTGAAGATCGTTGCTGCCAAGATGGTGCACCTGTCGCGCGGCGAAGCCGAGCAGTTCTACGCTGTCCACAAGGAGCGTCCGTTCTTCAAGGACCTGGTCGACTTCATGGTTTCCGGCCCGGTCATGATCCAGGCACTGGAAGGTGAAGGCGCCATCGGCAAGAACCGCGACCTGATGGGCGCCACCGACCCGAAGAAGGCCGACAAGGGCACCATCCGCGCCGACTTCGCCGACAGCATCGACGCGAACGCCGTGCACGGTTCGGACGCTGCTGAAACCGCCGCTGTGGAAATTGCCTTCTTCTTCCCGGGCATGAACGTTTATACCCGTTGATTGTCTGGTCAATTCCAAGACTAGACTGACACGGAAGCTGAGTTTGCCGTCATGAACGATCTCGTCAACCTGCTCGACCTGGATGCGGACGCGCTCACTGCTTATTGCGGCGAGCTCGGCGAGAAGCCGTTTCGTGCGCGGCAGCTGCAACGCTGGATCCACCAGTTCGGTGCCAGCCGTTTCGACACCATGTCGGATCTCGCCAAGTCGCTGCGCGAAAAGCTCGCGACGCGGGCCGAGATCCGTTCGCCGGCCGCCATTACCGACAACCTGTCGGCTGACGGCACGCGCAAGTGGCTGCTCGATGTCGGCAACGGCAACGCGGTGGAGACGGTGTACATCCCCGAGGAAACGCGCGGCACGCTGTGCGTCTCCTCGCAGGCGGGGTGCGCCGTCAACTGCCGGTTCTGCTCGACCGGCAAGCAGGGTTTTTCGCGTAACCTGACCACTGGCGAAATCATCGGCCAGTTGTGGATGGCGGAGTTCGCCATGCGCGAACAGCTCGGCCGCGGGCCCAAGGACGACCGCGTCATCTCCAACGTGGTGATGATGGGCATGGGCGAGCCGCTGCTGAACTACGATGCCGTCGTGCCGGCCATGCGGCTGATGCTCGACGACAACGCGTACGGTCTGTCGCGCCGCCGCGTGACGCTGTCCACCTCCGGCGTAGTGCCGATGATGGACCGGCTGTCGAAAGACCTGCCAGTAGCGCTGGCCGTGTCGCTGCACGCGTCGAACGACGCCCTGCGCGATGTGCTCGTGCCGCTGAACAAGAAGTACCCGCTGGCCGAACTGATGGCGGCATGCCGCCGTTATCTGGAATTCGCGCCGCGCGATTTCATTACCTTCGAATACTGCATGCTCGATGGCGTCAACGACGGCGTCGAACATGCGCGGGAACTGTTGAAGCTTGTGGCCGACGTGCCGTGCAAGTTCAACCTGATCCCGTTCAATCCCTTCCCCGAATCGGGCCTGAAGCGCTCCAACAATGATCAGATCCGCCGCTTTGCGCAGGTGCTGATGGATGCGGGCATCGTGACCACGATCCGCAAGACGCGCGGCGACGATATCGACGCGGCGTGCGGCCAGCTTGCCGGGGAAGTCAAGGATCGCACCCGGCTTGCCGAGCGCGGCAAGTTCGGCAAGATCACACCGTTGGTGCCGGTCGCCGCGACTGGCCAGGCTGGGGAGGCTCGCCCTGCATGATTCGTCTGATCGCTGCAGCCCTGCTGGGGCTGCTGATGTTGTCCGCCTGCCAGTTGCCGCCGGCACCGACGCAGGACCTCCAGACTACTTCCGACCAGACTGATGCAAGGCGCCGCGCCAGCATCCGGCTGCAGCTTGCCACCAATTACCTTGAGGCCGGCCAGAATTCGGTCGCACTCGACGAGGTGAAGCGGGCGATTGCCGCCGACCCGACCATGGCCGACGCCTACCATGTGCGCGCGCTGGTCTACATGGCAATGAACGAGAAGGCGCTGGCCGACGACAGTTTCCGCACCGCGGTTTCCATGCGTGGCAATGACGGTGACCTGCTCAATAACTACGGCTGGTTCCTGTGCCAGGAAGGCCGGTATGGCGAGGCGGTGCCGATGCTCGAACGCGCGCTATCAGCGCCTTCTGCCGGCGGGCCCGCCAAGCCGCTGATCAGCCTCGGGGCGTGCCAGTTGCGCAATGGCGCCGGCGCGGAGGCCGAGAAGAATCTGAAGGCGGCGCTTGGCTACGACCGGAACAATCCTGTCGCCAATACAAACCTGGCGCTGGTCTACTACCGGCGTGGCGACCTCAGGCAGGCTCAGCAATTTGCGGAGCGTGTCAACAACAGCAAATTCGCAAGCGCGCAATCCCTCTGGCTGGGTGCGCGCATTGCGCGCCGTCAGGGCGACGCGGCGGCGCAGGGTGCCCTGGTGGCACAACTGCGCCAGCGTTTCCCCGACTCGCGCGAGTTGAGCGCCTACGAACAAGGAGCATGGGATGAGTGAGCAAGAGCGCGCCGCAGGCCAGGCCGCATCGACGGGACACGTCGGCGGAGGCGCGACCGATTCGGAACGTGAAGCCGTGGCGCGCGAGATCGGCGCGCTGCTGGCCCAGGCGCGGGAATCGCAACGGATGTCCGTCGAGGACGTCAGTGCCCGCCTGAAGGTCGCGGCGCCGAAGCTTGTGGCGATCGAAGCCGGCAACGTCGAGGCGCTGCCCGACATCACGTTTGCCAAGGGCGTAATGCGCGCGTACGCACGCATGCTGCATGTGGACATTGATGGTCTGCTTGCGCGTTTCCACCCGCGGCCCGTGCAGGTCACCGAAATGGCGCGCCAGCGCGAAGGCGGTCTCAACGAGACGTTCGACGATCGCAGGCGCTTCGGCAAGCGCGGCGGCGGCGCTGGGGCCGGTGGGCGCTGGGTCTGGCTGGCGCTCGTCGTGGCTGGCCTGGCAGCCGGCGGCTGGTTCGGGCTCGACCATATGAAGCAATGGCTGGAAGCGCGCAACAACGCCGCGCAGGCCGCCGCGGTCGAAGTGCAGGAGCCGGCGGCGCAAGGTAGCGAGCCGGGCACCGTGACCGCTGCACTGCCGCCAGTCATGGCTGGTGCCGATTCTCCGGCCCCGTCCGAGGAATTGCCCGCCAGCGCGCCGGCTGCGAACGCCAGTGGCGTCGCGGTGCCTGCGCCGGTTGCGGAAGCCACTACCGCCATTGCGGCCACTACGGCCACTACGGCCAAGCCAGTTGCCAATACCACAACTGCTGCAGCAGCGACCCAGGCGCAAGGCGAACTGCAGATCAAGTTCGCCGCCGATACCTGGTACGAGATTCGTGACCGCAACGGCAAGGTCGTGCTGGGCGGTACTGCCAAGGCCGGCCAGGAAGTGGCTGGCGGCGGCGCGGCACCGTACAAGGTGACCATCGGCAACGTGAAGGGCGTGGAATCGATGAGCCGAAACGGCACGCCGGTCGACCTGAAGGCGGCGAATCGCAACAACGTGGCGCGGCTGACGCTGCCCTGACGCGGCTCGACACCGTGCATCATTGCGAGGTGCTAACGCTATGAACGAACAGCTTTGTCTTCCGGTCCTGCCGGGCCCGCTGCCGCGCCGCGAAAGGCGCCAGGCGAGCATCGCGTGGGGCGACAACATTGTCACCATCGGTGGCAGCGCGCCGGTGCGCGTGCAGTCGATGACCAATACGGATACCGTCGATGCCATCGGCACGGCCATTCAGGTCAAGGAACTGGCACGCGCGGGCTCCGAGATCGTCCGCATCACGGTCAATACGCCCGAGGCGGCGGCAGCGGTGCCGCATATCCGCGAGCAGCTCGACCGCATGGGCGTCAACGTGCCGCTGGTGGGCGATTTCCACTACAACGGCCACAAGCTGCTGCAGGACTATCCGGCCTGCGCCGAGGCGCTGTCGAAGTACCGCATCAACCCGGGCAATGTGGGGCAGGGCGCCAAGCGCGACACGCAGTTCGCGCAGATGATCGAGCTGGCCTGCCGGTACAACAAGCCGGTGCGCATTGGCGTCAACTGGGGCAGCCTGGACCAGGACCTGCTCGCGCGCATCATGGATGAGAACGCCGGCCGCGCGGAGCCGTGGCCTGCGCAGAGCGTGATGATCGAAGCGCTGATTACCTCGGCGATCGATTCGGCGAAGAAGGCCGAGGAAATCGGCCTGCCGGGCAACCAGATCATCCTGTCGTGCAAGGTGTCGCAGGTGCAGGAGCTGATCGCGGTGTACCGTGAACTCGCGCGCCGCTGCGACTATGCGCTGCATCTCGGTCTGACCGAGGCGGGCATGGGCAGCAAGGGCATCGTGGCATCGACTGCGGCGCTGTCGGTGCTGCTGCAGGAAGGCATCGGCGACACGATCCGGATTTCGCTGACGCCGGAACCCGGCGCACCGCGCGAGAAGGAGGTCTATGTCGGGCAGGAAATCCTGCAGACGATGGGCATGCGGAACTTCACGCCGATGGTGATCGCGTGTCCCGGTTGCGGCCGCACGACGAGCACCACGTTCCAGGAACTGGCGGCAAGCATCCAGACGTACCTGCGCGAGCAGATGCCGCAGTGGAAGACCGCTTATCCCGGCGTCGAGGAGATGGATGTGGCCGTGATGGGCTGCATCGTCAACGGCCCCGGCGAGAGCAAGCACGCGAACATCGGCATTTCGCTGCCGGGTTCGGGCGAATCGCCGGCGGCGCCGGTGTTCGTGGATGGCGTAAAGGTCAAGACACTGCGCGGTGAGCGCATTGCCGAAGAGTTCCAGGCGATCGTCGACGAGTACGTTCGCACGCATTACGGCCCGGGCGCTGCGCGGGCAGAGAAGGAAGCGGTGGCCTGAGCCGGCATTGGCCAGTCCACCCAGCAAGATAACGACAGAATGACGCAAAACGAGAATCCGTCCGCGCAAAGCGGCGCCAAGGCTGAAGACAAGGCTCGCCCCGCGAAGGCATTGCAGGGCGTGAAGGGCATGAACGACATGCTGCCCGCCGATGCTCCGCTGTGGGAGCATTTCGAGAACGCCGCGCGTGCGATGCTGCGCGCCTACGGCTACCAGCAGATCCGCACGCCGATCGTCGAGCATACCCAGCTGTTCGTGCGCGGTATCGGCGAGGTGACGGACATCGTCGAGAAGGAGATGTACTCCTTCACTGATGCACTGAATGGCGAACAACTGACGCTGCGTCCGGAAGGCACTGCCGCCGCGGTGCGCGCGACTATCGAGCACAACCTGCTGTACGACGGCCCCAAGCGCCTGTGGTACACCGGCCCGATGTTCCGCCACGAGCGCCCGCAGCGCGGCCGCTATCGCCAGTTCCACCAGCTCGGCGCTGAAGCGCTCGGTTTTGCCGGCCCGGACGTGGATGCCGAGATCATCCTGATGTGCCAGCGCCTGTGGGACGACCTGGGCCTGACCGGCGTGCGGCTGGAGATCAACTCGCTGGGCCAGGCGCATGAGCGCGCCGCGCACCGCGAGGAGCTGATCAAGTACCTCGAAGGATTCAAGGACATCCTGGACGAGGATGGCAAGCGCCGCCTGTACACGAATCCGCTGCGCGTGCTGGATACGAAGAATCCTGCGCTGCAGGAGATGGCTGCCAACGCGCCCAAGCTGATCGATTTCCTGGGTGAGGAATCGCTCGCGCACTTCGAAGGCGTGCAGCGCCTGCTCAAGGCCAACAACATCCCATACAAGATCAACCCGCGCCTGGTGCGCGGGCTGGACTACTACAACCTGACGGTGTTCGAGTGGATCACCGACAAGCTCGGTGCCCAGGGCACCATCGCCGGTGGCGGCCGCTATGACCCGCTGATCGCGCAGATGGGTGGCAAGGCGGCGCCGGCCTGTGGCTGGGCCATGGGCATCGAGCGCATCATCGAGTTGATCCGCGAGGAAGGCGTGGTGCCTGACGCGGTCGGTTGCGACGTCTATCTCGTGCATCAGGGCGAAGCGGCGCAGCAACAGGCGACGATTGCCGCCGAGCGCTTGCGTGATGCCGGCCTGGACGTGGTGCTGCATGCCACGCCTGATGGCAAGAGCGGCAGCTTCAAGTCGCAGATGAAGCGCGCTGACGCAAGCGGTGCAGCGTATGCCGTGATCATTGGCGAAGATGAAGTGGCTGCGGGCGTGGTGCAGGTGAAGGAACTTCGCCAGGGCGCGCAGGCCGAAGGCGGTGGCCAGCAGGCGCAGGTCCCCGCTGAAAACCTGGTCGATTACCTGATCGACGCGATGGTCGGCGCCAGCGAATAACGCGACGACTAACGGCGTAGCACGATCCGCCCGGCAGGAAGCAAAGCCTGCCGGAAGCGGCCTGAGATACAAACCAACCGCAAAAAGACTGCCTCGACATGGCATACGATCTGGAAGAGCAGGAACAGCTTGAAAATCTGAAGGCCTGGTGGCGTCAGTACGGCAATGCCCTGACGTGGATCCTGATTGCCGCCTTGCTGGCGTTCGCCGCCTGGAATGGCTGGAAGTACTGGGAGCGCAAGCAGGCTTCCGAAGCAGCCGTGCTGTACGATCAGGTGGTCAAGGCGGCCGAAGGCCGCGATGCCGAGCGCGTGAAGCGCGCCGCCGGCGACCTCGAGGACAAGTTCGGCAAGACCGCCTATGGCCCGATGAGTGCGCTCGTGGCCGCCAAAGTGCTGTACGATGCCGGCGATCTGGCGGGTGCAAAGACCCAGTTGCAGTGGGCGATGGATCATGGCGACGGCGAGTACTCGCATATCGCGCGCGTGCGCCTTGCCGGCGTGCTGCTTGACGAGAAGGCCTACGACCAGGGTCTGGCGCTGCTGAAGGATGAGCCGCCGGCAGCGTTCGTCGCGATCTACGCCGATCGCAGGGGCGATCTGCTTGCCGCGCAGGACAAGCGTGCCGATGCGCGGACCGCTTACCGCAAGGCGCTGGACAAGCTCGGTGCCGACGACCAGTCGATGCGCCAGATCATCCAGTTCAAGCTCGATGCGCTGGGCACGGCCTGATCGCCGCTGCACGTGAAGGACACTCGCCATAACCCAATCCAGGATTCGAACCCTATGACGTCCATGCTTTCCGGTGCCGAACAACAAGGCCAGTCCCACCGCAAGATTGCCCGTGCGCTGGTCGCCGGTGCCTGCCTTGTGGCCCTGGGCGGCTGCTCGCTGTTCAGCAAGGAGAACAAGCATCCGCCGGCCGAACTGAAGCCTGTGTCGGCGACGCTGTCCGTGCGCCAGGCGTGGAAGGCGGACGTCGGCAAGAGCGGGCCCTATGCGTTGCAGCCGGCCGCGGCCGGCAACAACGTGTATGTGTCGGCCAAAAACGGCACCATCATGGCGCTGGACGGCGCGACCGGTCGGACGCTGTGGAAGGCCAAGACCGACGTGGACATCACTACCGGTCCGGGCAGCGATGGCTCGGTGACGGCCGTCGCGGGCGAGAAGGGTGCCGTCTACGCGTTCGACACCAGCGGCAAGCAGATCTGGAAGAAGCAGGTCAATGGTGAAGTCCTGTCGGCGCCGCTGGTCGGCAATGGCATCGTGGTAGTGCGGACGACCGATACCCGGGTGCTCGCGCTGGACGCCCAGACCGGCGAGCGCCGCTGGATCTATCAGCGTTCGCAGACGCCGCTGAACCTGCGCGCGGCCATGGGCATGGTCTTCGCCGGCGACGGCATCGTGATGGGCTTCCCGGGCGGCAAGCTGGGCGTCCTGACGCCGGCCAATGGCGTGCTGCGCTGGGAGAGCGCGGTTTCCTATCCGAAGGGTGTGTCGGAAATCGAGCGCCTGAACGACGTGACCGGCCAGCCTATGGTCAGCGGCCGCCAGGTTTGCGCGACAACCTTCCAGGGTCGCGTGGCCTGCCTGGAACTGGCCAATGGCCAGCCGCAATG
Source organism: Cupriavidus numazuensis (assembly GCF_905397435.1). GTDB lineage: Bacteria > Pseudomonadota > Gammaproteobacteria > Burkholderiales > Burkholderiaceae > Cupriavidus > Cupriavidus numazuensis. Next base: position 21,116 of record NZ_CAJPVI010000060.1, on the reverse strand, counting down.
GGGCAAGGATTTCTCGTCGCCGGCCGGCCCGGCGCAGGACGACAATGCGATCTATGCCAGCGATGAACAGTCGGTGGTATTCGCGTTCGATCGCCAGAACGGCAACGAGCGCTGGAAGAACAACGAACTGCGCTATCGCCGACTCGGCGCGCCGCTGGTGCTGGGGCGCTCGGTAGCGATGGGCGATTTCGAAGGCTATGTGCATTTCCTCTCGCGTGAGGACGGCACCGTGGTGGCGCGCATGAAGACCGATGGCAGTGCCATCAGCGCCGCGCCGGTGGTGGCGGGGCAGACCATGGTCGTCCAGACCCGCGACGGCGACGTCTACGGCTACGTGCCGGGCTGAGCCAAGGATGAGCCATTGATGCGCCAATGAGGCAGCGCCGGCCCGTACACCTGTCGGTACGGGCGGCGCAATTCCGGTAGCATGATCCCTGGTCGTGCGGCGAAATGCGGGACGGGGCCTGGTGCCACGTTCCGCCCGACAGGAGAGGCGGCTGACCATGCATTTTTTGCATGAGGCGCCGTAGGATCAACTGACTCCGGAGTTCCAGGGGGACGGCAGGTGCCGGCCCCCGTTTCCGTTTATTGCATGAAACCAGTTATTGCACTTGTCGGCCGCCCGAACGTCGGGAAGTCGACGCTATTCAACCGCATGACCCGCTCGCGCGACGCACTCGTCGCCGACCTGCCGGGCCTGACGCGCGATCGCCACTACGGCGAGGGGCGCATTGGCGATCGTCCGTTCATTGCCATCGATACCGGCGGTTTCGAGCCGGTGGTCAAGGAAGGCATCGTCGCCGAGATGGCCAAGCAGACCAAGCAGGCCGTGGTCGAGGCGGACGTTGTCATCTTCATCGTCGACGGCAGGCTGGGCCTGGCCCCGCAGGACCGCGCCATCGCGGACTACCTGCGCAAGACCGGCCGGCGCGTGATGCTCGCCGTCAACAAGGCCGAGGGCATGAAGTACACCTCGGTTGCCGCCGACTTCTATGAGCTCGGCATGGGCGATCCGTACGCGATTTCGGCCGCGCACGGCGACGGCGTTCGCGAGCTCGTGGACGAGGCGCTGGAGCTGGCTGTCCAGGAGCGTCCGGAGCTGGCCGAGGAAGAGGTGGGCAGTGGCAAGGGCGTGAAGATCGCCATTGTCGGCCGACCCAACGTCGGCAAGTCGACACTGGTCAATTCGCTGATCGGCGAGGAGCGCGTGATTGCGTTCGACATGCCCGGCACCACGCGCGACGCGATCTACGTGGAGTTCGAGCGCGGCGGCAAGCCATACACGCTGATCGACACGGCGGGCCTGCGGCGTCGGGGCAAGGTGTTCGAGGCCATCGAGAAGTTCTCGGTGGTCAAGACGCTGCAGTCGATTGCCGATGCCAATGTCGTGATCCTGCTGCTTGATGCGCAACAGGATATTTCCGACCAGGACGCGCATATTGCCGGTTTTATCGTCGAATCCGGCCGGGCCCTCGTGGTCGGTGTCAACAAATGGGATGGTCTCGACGGCCATACCCGCGATCGCATCAAGCACGATCTCGAGCGCAAGCTGCAATTCCTGAGCTTCGCCAATTTCCATTTCGTGTCTGCGCGGGAACGCACGGGCATCGGTGCGCTGATGCGTTCCGTGGACGATGCGTATGCCGCGGCCATGGTCAAGCTGCCGACGCCGCAGCTTACGCGGGTGCTGCAGGAGGCCGTGGAATTCCAGCAGCCCAAGCGCGCCGGCGTATCGCGGCCGAAGCTGCGCTACGCGCACCAGGGTGGCTCCAACCCGCCGATCATTGTGATCCATGGCAACGCCTTGTCGTCCGTTTCCGAGACCTACCGGCGCTACCTGGAGAACCGCTATCGCGCGGCGTTCAAATTGAAGGGGACACCTCTTCGCATCGAATTTCGTACGAACAAAAACCCGTATGCGGACTCGAAGGACTGAGGTCCTGGCGGGTGCCTGGCGCGGCAAGTTTTCGTTTGCGTTCGTTTGGAACTGCGGCTAAATTTGCGGTAGCAGGGGTTCTCTGCACGCTGATGCCGCTTTGGTACCGTTTTTGATCTTTTTTCTGGCGCGAGCTTGCGCCGATTGACTTGAACCGGGGACTTCCGTCCCCATTATTCACCACTAAACCTATAAATTTGGAGTGTGCCATGAGCAACAAAGGGCAACTGCTACAAGACCCGTTCCTGAACGCGCTGCGCAAAGAGCACGTGCCGGTTTCCATCTACCTGGTCAATGGCATCAAGCTGCAAGGCAATATCGAATCGTTCGACCAATATGTCGTCCTGCTGCGTAACACCGTGACGCAGATGGTCTACAAGCATGCGATTTCCACCGTCGTTCCGGCTCGCGCGGTCAATTTCCGCGTGGATGATTCCGCCGAGGGCTGATTTTCCTGCCGGCCGCAACGGCTTGCGGCCTCTGCCAGCCGATAACGTGCCAATGCCAGCCGGCGTTGCCGCGGTGCCGGCCACCGGCTCGCACATGCGGCCGGCATGCGGTGAACCGGAGCGGCTGCCAGCCGCGCCACCGCCGCAATTGCGCAAGGGAGCGCGCGCCTGTGCAGGCCCGCTCCCGTCCCGCTGAACCGGGACACGTCCGGCCTCATGTCCAGCTTCATATCCGGACATCTCCCCAAACCGTCTTACTTCGCGCGTAGCGCCCCCCGCTTGGATCCCAGAGCTACCTCCAACACCGAACCGTCACGTGCCATCCTCGTTGGCGTGGATTTCGGCAAGCACGATTTCCAGGAAAGCCTCAGCGAGCTTGCCTTGCTGACCACCACCGCCGGCTCTATGCCGGTGCATACGCTGACCGGTAAACGTTCGCGCCCGGACCCTGCGCTGTTCATCGGCTCGGGCAAGGCCGAGGAGCTGCGGGAAGCGGCCGATGCGCTGGATGCCGATATCGTGGTGTTCAACCACGCCTTGAGCCCGGCGCAGCAGCGCAACCTGGAGCGCTTCCTGCAGCGTCACGTGATTGACCGTACCGGCCTGATCCTGGACATCTTCGCGCAGCGCGCCCAGAGCCACGTGGGCAAGGTGCAGGTAGAGCTGGCGCAGGTTCAGTACCAGGCGTCGCGGCTGGTCCGTGCGTGGAGCCACCTGGAACGACAAAAGGGCGGTATCGGCATGCGCGGCGGTCCGGGCGAACGACAGCTCGAACTGGACCGACGCATGCTCGACGACCGGGCCAAGCGGCTGAAGTCCGACCTTGCCCGGCTGCAGCGGCAGCACCGCACGCAGCGACGTGCCCGCGCGCGCAACGACACCTTGAGCATTTCGCTGGTCGGCTATACCAACGCGGGCAAGTCGACACTGTTCAATGCGTTGACCAAGGCTGGCGCGTATGCGGCCAACCAGCTTTTCGCGACGCTCGATACCACCTCGCGCCGGATGTTCCTGGAGGGGCTTGGCAATGTGGTGCTGTCGGATACGGTCGGCTTCATCCGTGACCTGCCGACGCAACTGGTCGAGGCGTTCCGCGCAACGCTGGACGAGACCGTGCATGCCGATCTGCTGTTGCATGTCGTGGATGCGTCGAGCCCCGTGCGGCACGAGCAGATCGAACAGGTCAACCGCGTGCTGGCGGAAATCGAAGCGTCCGACATCCCGCAGATCATCGTGATGAACAAGATCGATGCTGCGCCGGAACTGCTCGAACAGGGCGTGCGTGTGGAGCGTGACGAGGACGGCGTTCCGACGCGGGTGTTCCTCAGTGCGCGCGAGGGCATTGGCCTGGATGCGTTGCGGCAGTCGATCGTGGAAGTTGCGCAATGGCTGGCGAGCCGTCCGCCCGAGCCTGCACCGTTTGATCCGCGGCTGTCGGAGCAGGGCGTGCGCGCGGACGATGAATTCGATTGGGATGAGCAAGACGGGCAAGGCCCGCGAGACGACGCGGAAGATCGCCGCCTGTCATGATGCTTTTCGGCGAGATTCGCCGCCGGATTGCGCGATTTGGCCAAAAGTGGCGCAGATGACTGCTAGAATCCCCCCTGTTACAAACTTCCCGGACCCGTGCACTTCATGCCCCAGTTCTCCCGGAATCCTGAATCGAGCCTGACCCCGGGCGGCCGATTTCCGCTGCGTGCGGGATGGCAGCGCCTGCGCGCAATTTTCTCGCTGAACGATCCCCGCTGGGGACGCGATGGCCAGGACGAGGAAGACAAGGACGGCCGCGCGAACGACCGGGACGGGAACCGTCAGCAGAACCAGCGCCCGCAGGACGGCCCGCCTGACCTCGATGAGCTCTGGCGCGACTTCAACCGGCGCCTGAACGGGCTGCTCGGCCGCAAGGAAAACGGTGGCGGCAACAACCAGGGATTTGGCGGCCCGCGTACGCCGGGCAAGGGCTCCGGCGTGGGCGTGGGCGTTGTCGCAGCCGCGATTGTCGGCATCTGGCTGGCCAGTGGTTTCTTCATGGTGCAGGAAGGCCAGACGGCCGTGATCCTGCAGTTCGGCAAGTTCAAGTATTCGACCGGCCCCGGCATCAACTGGCGCCTGCCCTGGCCGATCCAGTCGGCGGAGGTCGTCAACCTGTCGGCCGTCCGTTCCGTGGAAGTGGGGCGCTCCACTTCCATCAAGGACAGCAACCTGAAGGACTCGTCGATGCTCACGCAGGACGAGAACATCATCGATGTCCGCTTCACGGTGCAGTACGCCATCCAGGATGCGAGCGAATTCCTGTTCTTCAACAAGACCGACCGTGGTGGCGATGAAGAACTCGTGACGCAGGCCGCCGAGACGTCGGTCCGCGAGATCGTCGGCCGCAACAAGATGGATGCGGTGCTCTACGAAAACCGCGAGCAGATTGCGCAGGGGCTGGCGAAGTCGATCCAGTCGATCCTGACCGCCTACAAGACCGGTATCCGCGTGATTTCGGTGAACGTGCAGAGCGTGCAGCCGCCCGAGCAGGTGCAGGCTGCGTTCGACGACGTGAACAAGGCCAGCCAGGATCGCGAGCGTGCGATCAGCGAAGGTCAGGCTTACGCCAATGACGTGATTCCGCGCGCCAAGGGTACGGCGGCGCGCTTGAAGGAAGAAGCCGAGGCCTATCGTGCGCGCGTGGTGGCACAGGCCGAGGGCGACGCTTCGCGCTTCCGTTCGGTGCAGGGCGAGTACGCCAAGGCGCCGCAGGTGACGCGCGACCGCATCTATATCGAAACCATGCAGCAGATCTACGCCAACTCGACCAAGGTGCTCGTCGATGCGCGCCAGGGCAGCAACCTGCTTTATCTCCCGCTCGACAAGCTGATGGCGCAGGGCCAGGCCGACAGCCGCGGCACACAGACGCCGTCGCAGCCCGCCAGCGGTGCCGGCACGCAGGCGCCCTCGCAGGATTCCGGCGCCGATAACCGGTCGCGCGAATCGCTGCGCAACCGTGACCGCGATTCGCGTTGAGGAGACCGTCATGAACCGACTGATTTCCTTTGCGATCGGCGCTTTTATCGTGCTCGCCGTGGCGTCATCGATGATGTTCGTCGTGGACCAGCGCCAATACGCCGTGGTGTTCGCGTTCGGCGAGATCAAGCAGGTCGTGCGCGAGCCGGGCCTGCACTTCAAGCTGCCGCCGCCGCTGCAGAACGTGGTGTTCATGGACCGCCGACTGCAGACCATCGACGTGGCCGCCAACGAGCGCTTCCTGACCGCTGAAAAGAAGAGCATGGTGGTGGACTGGTTCGTCAAATGGCGCATCACCGATCCGCGCAAGTTCTACGTCGCGTTCGGCGGCAATGTGCGCAGCGCACAGGACCGCATGACGCAGCGTATCGACGCCGTGGCGCGCGAAGAATTCGGCAAGCGCACCGTCGCTGACGTGGTCGCCGGCGAGCGCGAGAAGGTCATGCAGAATATCCGCACCGGCATGTCGGAGTATGCGCAGTCGGTCGGGGTCGAGATCCTCGACGTGCGCCTCAAGCGCGTGGACCTGCTGCCGGCCATCAGCGAATCGGTGTACCGCCGCATGGAAGCCGAGCGCAAGCGCGTGGCCAACGAGCTGCGCTCCACCGGCGGCGCTGAAGGCGAAAAGATCCGCGCCGATGCCGACCGTCAGCGCGAAGTGGTGCTGGCCGAAGCCTATCGCGATGCCCAGGTGATCAAGGGCGAGGGCGATGCCAAGGCTTCGCAGATCTATGCCGACGCTTTCGGCAGGGATCCGCAGTTCGCACAGTTCTGGCGCAGCATGGAGGCGTATCGCAATACCTTCCGCGACAAGCGCGACATCATGGTGCTGGAGCCGAACTCGGACTTCTTCCGCTACATGCGATCGAGCGGTGGCGCTGCGGCGCCGGCGGCAAGCGGCGCGTCCGGAGGGCGGCGCTAGCGAGACCGCGGAATTTGTGGCGAGATGACAAAACCCCGGCTTGCCGGGGTTTTGTCCGGCTGGAGGTCGGCGCCTGAAGTGACGGCGCGGACGCGCGCCGGCCGATACCGGACTCGCCGGGTGTGCAGGCCTCGCCTGCCCGCAAACGTGTCATACAGAGAAGAGATTCATCATGTCCAACCATTGGCTGCTGCCAGAAAACATTGCCGACGTCCTGCCGTCGGAGGCCCGCAAGATCGAAGAGTTGCGCCGCCGCATGCTGGACCTGTTCCGCACCTACGGCTATGAGATGGTCATGCCGCCGATGCTGGAATACCTGGAGTCGCTGCTGACCGGCACCGGGCATGACCTGGACCTGCGCACGCTCAAGCTTGTGGACCAGCTGTCGGGCCGCACGATGGGCCTGCGCGCCGATATCACGCCGCAGGTGGCCCGTATCGATGCGCATCTGCTGAACCGCCCCGGCGTGACCCGCCTGTGCTATGCCGGCAACGTTCTGCATGCTCGCCCGGCCGGCTTCCACGCGACGCGCGAGCCGATCCAGGTGGGCGCCGAGATCTATGGCCACGCCGGCCTGGAAGCCGATGTCGAGATCCAGGAACTGATGCTGGCCGCGCTGCAGGCTGCGGGCCTGTCGGATATCCGCATCGACCTGTGCCATGCCGGCATCCTGGAGGCACTGCTGGACGGTTTGCCGTCGATCCGCCGGATCGAAGACGCGCTGTTCGCTGCGTTGGAAACCAAGGATGTTTCGGCGCTGCGCGAGATCACGCAAGGCATGCCCCAGACCGAGCGCGACGCACTGCTGGCGCTGCCGACCCTGTACGGCGGCGTGGAGGTCATCGACCGTGCCCGCGCGACGCTGCCGGCCAGCCCGGCCATCGGCCGTGCGCTCGATGAACTGGCTGCCCTGGCCACGCAGGTGCGCGGGGCGAGCATCAATATCGACCTGTCCGATTTGCGCGGTTACCACTATCACAGCGGCGTGATGTTCGCGGCGTATGTGGCGGGTCTGCCCAATTACGTGGCACGTGGCGGCCGTTATGACAAGGTCGGTGAAGCATTTGGCCGTGCGCGGCCGGCTACCGGCTTTTCACTCGATTTGCGCGAAGTTGCAGCCTTGTCGCCGATCGAAGTGCGCGCCCAGGCGATTTTTGCGCCGTGGGATGCCGATCCGGCGCTTCGCGCCGCCATCGTGGCATTGCGTGCAGCAGGGGAGATTGTGATCCAGTCGCTGCCCGGCCACACCAAGGAGCTCGACGAATTCAACTGCGACCGGCAACTCGTACGCCAGGAAGCAGGCTGGGTCGTCGCGCCTCGCTAGGACTTGACACCGGGAGATCGCCCCAAAAAGCGGGAATCGACCGGTAACAAGAGTAGAATACGTTTTTAACCTATTGACCAAAGCAATATGTCCGCATCCGCAGTAGGCCAGGGACGCAACGTCGTCGTGATCGGCACCCAGTGGGGTGACGAAGGCAAGGGGAAAATCGTCGATTGGCTTACCGATCATGCAAAAGGCGTGGTGCGGTTCCAGGGCGGCCACAACGCTGGCCACACCCTGATCATCGGCGGCAAGAAGACCATCCTGCGACTGATTCCGTCGGGAATCATGCGCGAAGGCACCGTCTGCTACATCGGCAATGGTGTGGTGCTGTCGCCGGAAGCCCTGTTCCGCGAAATCGAAGAACTCGAAACGGCTGGCCTGGAAGTGCAGAAGCGTCTGCGCATTTCGGAAGCCGCAACGCTGATCCTGCCGTACCACGTGGCCATCGACAAGGCGCGCGAAGCGCGCCGTGGCGCCGCCAAGATCGGTACGACCGGCCGTGGCATTGGCCCTGCTTACGAAGACAAGGTGGCACGCCGTGCGCTGCGCGTGCAAGACCTGTTCGATCCGCAGCAGTTCGCCGAACGCCTGCGCGAGAACCTGGATTTCCACAACTTCATGCTGACGCAGTACCTCGGCGCCGAAGCCGTGGACTACCAGCAGACGCTTGATGACGCGCTGGCCTTTGCGCCGCGCCTGGCCCCGATGGTCGCTGACGTTTCCGCCGAGCTGTACGCAGTCAATGCCGGTGGTGGCAACCTGATGTTCGAAGGCGCGCAAGGCACGCTGCTCGACGTCGACCACGGCACCTACCCGTTCGTGACGTCCAGCAACTGTGTGGCTGGTGCGGCTGCGGCAGGCGCCGGCGTGGGCCCGGGTCGCCTGAACTACATCCTGGGCATCACCAAGGCCTATTGCACGCGCGTTGGCGCTGGTCCGTTCCCGAGCGAACTGTACGACAACGACAATCCCGTGCGCCAGGATCCGGTCGGCGTGCGTCTGGCCAACGTGGGCAAGGAATTCGGTTCGGTCACGGGCCGTCCGCGCCGCACTGGCTGGCTCGATGCCGCCGCGCTCAAGCGCTCGGTGCAGATCAATGGCGTGTCGGGCCTGTGCCTGACCAAGCTCGACGTACTCGACGGCCTGGAATGCATCAAGCTGTGCGTTGGCTATACGCTCGACGGCAAGACCGTGGACATCCTGCCGCGTGGCTCCGATGCTGTCGCCCGCTGCGAGCCGGTCTACGAGGAATTCCCGGGCTGGAACGAGTCGACCTTCGGCGTGAAGGCGTGGGACGCGCTGCCGGAAGCGGCGCGCGTCTACCTGAAGCGCGTGGAAGAAGTGGTTGGCATCCCGATCGACATGATCTCGACCGGTCCGGACCGCGACGAGACCATCCTGCTGCGTCACCCGTACCTGGCCTGATCCGGCGTACATACGTTGCAACAGCCGCTCGCCACAAGCGCTGCGGCTGAAAAGAACAAATCGGCCCGCGCATGCGGGCCGAACTATATCGGTCAACCGACCCGAAGACAGTAAGCAGAAAGAGCAAATCATGAATCAGCCAACGAACGACGACGAGAACCTGTGGGTATCCTGGGATGAGTACCATCGCCTGGTCGCACGCCTGTCGCTGAACGTGCACGAATCGGGCTGGAAATTCGACAAGATCCTGTGCCTGGCCCGTGGCGGCCTGCGCGTGGGCGACCAGATGTCACGCATCTTCGACGTGCCGCTGGCCATCCTGGCTACCAGCAGCTATCGCGAGGCGGCCGGTACGCAGCAGGGCGATCTCGATATTGCCCAGTACATCACCATGACGCGCGGCGAGCTGACGGGCAAGATCCTGCTGGTCGACGACCTCGTGGATTCGGGCGTGACGCTCGAGCGCGTGGGGCGCCACCTGCAGGAGCGCTATCCCGCCGTAACGGAAGTCCGTTCGGCCGTGCTGTGGTACAAGGCCTGCTCCAAGGTGAAGCCGGACTACCACGTCACGTTCCTGCCGTCGAATCCGTGGATCCACCAGCCGTTCGAGGAATACGACACGCTTCGTCCGCACAACCTGTCGGCCTGGCTCAAGCGCGGCAAGCGTTCGCAGGACGGACAGGACAGCGCACAAGGCTGACGGGCTATCGTCTGGAATGCGGCCCCATGCAGGGGCCGCGCACCACCGGCGTCAGTAGCCGACGGTGAAGCGCTGGCGCGGATGTGCTGACCGCTCGATCTCATCGAGCATTGCAATCGAGTAGTCCTCCATTGAGATCCAGCTCTTGCCGGCGGCATCCGCCAGCAACTCATCCTTGCCCGCGCGGTATTTGCCGGTGCGCTCGCCCGGCTCGAACAAGGCGGATGGCGACAGGAACGTCCAGTTCAGATCCGCTTCCGCGCTCAGTGCATTGAGGAAGTCGCGTCCCGCCGATGCCTCGCTCTTGTACGCGGCCGGGAATCCCGGTGTATCGACGAGTTGGGTGCCGGGCGCCACGAACAGGCTGCCCGCGCCGCCCACCACAAGCAGGCGCGGTACGCCGGCGGTTTTGACCGGTCCCACGATCTGCGGCGCCTTCAGTTGCTCGAAACGTGCAGTGCTGATGGCCATGTCGTGGCCGGCCAGCGCAGCCGCGAGTGCCTGGCTGTCCGTTGCATCGACATCGCGCGTGGTCAGACCGTCTCGTGTTGGCAGGCGGCTGGCCGTGCGGGCCAGCGCGGTAACGCGGTGGCCGCGGCGCAGTGCTTCGTCGATCAGGCGCGTTCCGACGCGGCCCGTGGCGCCGATGATGGCGATATTCATGATTGCTCCTTGTGTCAGGATGAAAGTGGGTTAGCGGTTGCCACGTGTCTGGTGTGGCGGCTCTGATCTGAAACCAATTCGGTTACACATCGGGGTAAAAAAATTTCAGCGCTTGCGGCGCTGGGCAGCGCGCTCGACATCGGCGAGCATGCTGGCAATGGTGATTTCGGCCAGGGCGTTATCCATGGCGGATTGGGCGCGGTCCGCCACCTGCCGCAACGCGCCGGTGATTTCCCTGCCGACCATGCACGCAGGATTAGGCGCGCTCTGGTGCAGGGTAATCAGTGCCGTCGTCTCGACCGCACGGAATACGTCCAGCAGGGTAATGCGTTCAGCGGGGCGGCTCAGTGTGGAGCCGCCGGTGCTGCCCATGATGCTGGTGACGAGTCCCGCTTCGGCTAGCTGCCCGATCAGCCGCCGGATCAACGCCGGATTGGTCCCCACGCTGCCGGCAATCAGTGACGATGGCAAAGGCTCGCTGGCGCTGGCCAGCAAGGTGAGGATATGGACGGCGACGGCGAACCGGCTACTCGTGGTCATGATGGAGATTAGATGTGAAACTATGATAGTTACACATCAATGTGATTGTCAACCGTGGGGAAAGATGCTCAGGCGTCAAAATGCAGATCCAAGGCGACTGTCGCGATTTTGTGTCGTAAAGGTGGCAGCAGAATGCCGGAATCGCCACTGAAACTGATACACTGGTTCGCAGCAGTCTATGTGGCTGCGGTAAATCAACAAACGGAATGCAACTGCGACTGGTTGCAAATCGAGGAGTGCAAATTGCCGGATCAAATGCGCAAGGCGAAGGCGGAAAACAAAAAACCCGCAGGCTTTGAAAGCGCTGCGGGTTTCTCGCTGATCTGGTGCCCAGGAGAGGACTCGAACCTCCACAGTGTTGCCACCGCTAGGACCTGAACCTAGTGCGTCTACCAATTCCGCCACCTGGGCAGGTGTCGAAACAACCGAAGCGCTCATTATAGAGAGCGCCGAAACTTTGTCAAATAGTTTTCAGAAAAAATTGAATCAAAACAACTATCCGATCCCAAGCCGTGAAGAAATCCTCGGCGTACTGAGAACATCGGGGTCGCCCCTGTCGGCCGGCGATATCGCCAAGGCCCTGTCCGTCACGCGCAAGGAGCATGACGGATTCCAGAAACGCCTGGCCGCGATGGAACGCGACGGGCAGATCGAACTGAATCGCAAGGGCCGCTATGAACTGGCCCATCAACCCAATTTCGTTACCGGCCGCGTGCAGGGGCACCGCGACGGTTTCGGCTTCCTGATTCGCGACGATGGCGAGGACGATATCTTCCTGCCCGAGCGCGAGCTGCAAAAGGCCATGCACAACGACCGCGCGCAGGTGCGTGTGGTCGGCTACGACCGTCGTGGCCGCCCGGAAGGGCAGATCGTCGAGATTCTCGAACGTGCCAACCGCTACGTGATTGGCCGCTTGCTCAGTGAAGGCGGTGTGCTGGTGGTGGCGCCCGAGGACAAGCGCATTGGCCAGGACATCCTGATTCCGCCGAAGGCGCAGGGCAAGGCGCGCGTCGGCCAGGTGGTCAGCGTCGAACTGATCGAATTCCCGGACCGCTACGTCCAGCCTGTCGGGCGTGTGGTGGAAGTGCTCGGCGATATCGACGATCCCGGCATGGAAATCGAGATTGCGGTGCGGAAGTACGGCGTGCCGCATGCGTTTTCGCAAGCCGCGGCCAAGGAAGCCTCGGCGCTGCCCGATGAGGTGCGCCAGGCCGATCTGGACCACCGCATCGACCTGCGCGACGTCCCGCTCGTCACGATCGACGGCGAAGACGCGCGCGACTTCGACGATGCGGTCTACTGCGAGCCCGTGAAGATGGGGCGCAGCAAGGGCTGGCGCCTGATCGTGGCCATTGCCGATGTTTCGCACTACGTGCGGCCCGGTACGCCGCTCGATGCCGACGCGCTCGATCGCGCCACCTCCGTCTACTTCCCGCGCCGGGTGATCCCGATGCTGCCGGAGAAGCTGTCCAACGGGCTGTGCTCGCTCAATCCGCAGGTGGACCGCCTGTGCATGGTGTGCGACGCGGTGATTACGGCGAAGGGCGAGCTGAAGGGGTACCAGTTCTATCCGGCGGTCATGCACTCGGCGGCGCGGCTGACTTACAACGAGGTCTGGTCGGTCCTGTCGAACACCAAGGGGCCCGAGGCCCACAAGCGGGCCGAGCTGGTGCCGTACCTGCAGAACCTGTACGAGCTGTTCCAGGTCCTGCTCAAGGCGCGGCGCGAGCGTGGCGCGATCGATTTCGATACCACCGAGACCTACATCGTCTGCAATGCGCAGGGCAAGATCGAGCAGATCCTGCCGCGCACGCGCAATGACGCGCACCGGCTGATCGAGGAATGCATGCTGACGGCCAACGTCTGCGCGGCCGATTTCCTCGAGCGCTTCAAGCATCCGGCGCTGTACCGGATCCACGCGGGCCCGAGCGAGGAAAAGCTCAAGAACCTGCGCGAGTTCCTGAAGACCTCGGGCCTGTCGCTCGGCGGCGGCGACAAGCCGCAGGCGTCCGACTACGCCGAGGTGATGGACAAGATCAAGTCGCGCCCCGATGCGCCGATGCTGCAGACCATGCTGCTGCGCTCGATGCAGCAGGCCGTGTACAGCCCCGACAATATCGGCCACTTCGGCCTGGCGTACGAAGCCTACGCGCATTTCACCAGCCCGATCCGCCGCTATCCGGACTTGCTGGTGCACCGCGCGATCAAGGCCGTCCTCGCGCATACCAAGTACCAGCCGGCCTTCGCGCACGGTACCGAACTGAACACCGCGATCTCGCCAAAGGCGCGGCGCCTGCAAGCCAAGGACGCCGAGCAGAAGGCGGAACTGACCGCGGCGCGCGCACGGCGCAACGAAGCGATCTGGGACGAACTGGGCCTGCATTGCTCGGCCAACGAGCGGCGTGCCGATGAGGCATCGCGCGATGTCGAGGCCTGGCTCAAGTGCTACTTCATGCGCGACAAGCTGGGCAGCGATTTCGCCGGCACCGTCAGCGCCGTGACGTCGTTCGGCATCTTCGTGCAGCTCGACGAGTTGTACGTCGAAGGGCTGGTGCACGTCACCGAACTCGGCAGCGACTACTTCCAGTACGACGAGGCCCGCAACGAACTGCGCGGCGAACGCACGGGTATCCGCTACCGGCTGACGGACCGTGTGCGCGTGCAAGTGTCGCGCGTGGATCTCGACGCGCGCAAGATCGACTTCCGCCTGGTGCAGGAGCCGTCGGCCAAAACGCTGCGGGCCCGTGCCGGCGTCGGCGAGCCGCCGCGCGTGCCGGCCGCCCATGCGGTGCCGGCGCGCAAGAAGGGCCGGCAACTCGCGGCCTTGCTCGGCGGCACTTCCAAGCCGGAGGAATCGTTCGATGAAACGCTGGACCGCGTGATCGAAGAGCAACCGGTGTTCGAAGCCGTGATCACGCCGCTTCGTCCGCACGTCAAGACCGGCGGCAAGCCGGCCAAGCGTGCCGCCAAGCCAAAGCCGGCCCATCTGGACAAGTCGCGCAAGCCGGCTTCGAAGACGCGCCCGGCCAAGACGGCGGGCAAGACTTCGCGCACGCCGCGCAAGCGTTGAGCTTGAGCCGTCTGGGGCGCCGCCATATCGGCGGCCGCCCCGACGGCGCGCGCAAGCGCGATGGCCCGGGCGGGGCGAGTACAATCGCGCCATGGCTAAACAAAAACTTCTGATCGGCTTTCACGCCGTCACCGCGCGCTTGCGCCAGGACGCCAAGGGCGTCACCGATGTCTATGTCGAGGCTTCGCGCCGCGACCGTCGCATGCAGGACTTCATCCGCCTGGCCGAGAGCCTTGGCGTGCGCCTGCACCCCGTGGATGCAGAGCGCTTGCGCGGCATGGCCGGCACCGACCGTCACCAGGGCGTGGTGGCACGTGCCGAAGACGTGGCGCTCGCGCTGAATCTCGACGAACTGCTCGATGGCATCGAGGGCACGCCGCTGCTGCTCGTGCTCGACGGTGTGACCGATCCGCATAACCTCGGCGCCTGCCTGCGTGTGGCGGATGGCGCCGGCGCGCACGCGGTGATCGCGCCCAAGGACCGCAGTGTCGGACTGAATACGACCGTGGCCAAGGTGGCGAGCGGCGCGGCCGAGACCGTGCCTTACATCACCGTGACCAATCTTGCCCGCACGTTGCGCGAACTGCAGGAGCGCGGCATCTGGGTGGTCGGCACGGCCGACGGCACCGACAAGACGCTCTACGACGTGGACCTGAAGGGCCCGATGGCGATTGTCATGGGGGCCGAGGGCGAGGGCATGCGTCGCCTGACGCGCGAGACCTGCGACGAGCTGGTCGGCATCCCGATGCTTGGCGGTGTCGAAAGCCTGAACGTGTCGGTTGCCAGCGGCGTCTGCCTGTACGAGGCCGTGCGTCAGCGGCGCTTGAAGTAAAGCGTCCTTGAATCTTTGCCGCTGTCACGCTGCCGGCCGTCAGTCGGCAGCGTCTCCTTCGTCCCTGGCTATTCCGCAAACAGGTCCGGGCCGAATACCTCGTAGTGGATACGTGCTTCGTGGACGCCCAGGTACTTCAACGCATCATGTTGCAGGCGCATGAAGGGAATCGGTCCGCAGATGTAGTAGTCGGCGTCAGGCAGCAGGAGCTTGTCCCTGATTGCCCGGACATCGACCAATCCGGCACGATCGTAGTCCTGGCCCACGACATCCTGCGGCAATGGATCGTCGTAGAAGACCATCAGGCTGAAGTTTGCATAAGTCCGTGCGGCTTCGCGCAGGCGGTCGCGCATGGCGTGGACAGCGCTGTTGCGCGCGCCATGAATGAACACCACCTGGCGCTGCGGATCCTGTATGGCCCGTTTCAGCATGCTGACCATCGGTGTCAGTCCGACGCCGCCACTGATCAGCACGATCGGAGTCTTCGCATTCACGTCGATATGGAAGCTGCCATAAGGTGCCGCCAGCTTGACGGTGTCCCCGACATTGACATGTTCGTGCAGCAGCGATGAGACGTAGCCCGCAGGCTTCGGGCCGCCGTCTTCGCGTTTGACGGATATGCGATAGCTGCGGCCGTTCGGCATGTCCGACAGGCTGTATTGGCGGATCTGCTGCAAGCCGAGTGCCGGTACGTCGACTGCGATGCTGATGTACTGGCCCGGTTCGAAATTCATCACGGGGCCACCATCGGCCGGCTCAAGGATGAAAGACGTGATGACGCTGCTTTCCGGCGTCTTTTCGCGCACGACAAAACTGCGCCAGCCGGACCAGCCGCCAGGCTGCGCGGCGGAGCGCTCATACAGTTCGCTTTCCATGCCCATGAGGACGTCAGCCAGGTTTCCGTAGGCTTGTGCCCAGGCCGAAATGATGTCGTCGGTGGCGGCGGCACCCAGTACTTCCTTGATCGCGCCCAGCAGGTGTTCCCCGACGATCGGATATTGTTCGGCGCGCACGCCGAGGCTCGCGTGCTTGTTGGCGATGTTCTTCAATACGGCCATCAGGCTGCCGGGATCCTCGATATTCTCGGCATAGGCATAGACCGCGCGCGCCAGTGCCTGCTGCTGCTGCCCTTGTTCCTGATGGGCCATGTTGAAGACATTCTTCAATTCCGGATGCGCCTCGAACATGCGCGTGTAAAAGCACTTGATGATGGCGTAACCATGTTCCGCGAGTACCGGTGCGGTGGCTTTTACGATGTCCTTCGTCTTCTGCGTCAGCATGATCCTTCTCCGTTGCGCGCGCACAAGGGCGGGGGTGACCCGTCGGGTTGCTTGCCGTCTAGTCTAGGAAAGATGCCCGGGGCGCGCTGGCCACGTCCCAAGGGCTAGAATCTGCATCATCCGTGGCGTCTGGCCGCGCCGGCACCGCGTGCGAGCGGGCCGTTGCCGCCGTGCCATCCATGTCCGACTTCGTGAATGAGATTGCCATGCAGTGCATTGCCGTTATCCCGGAAGCCCGGCCGACAGGCGGGAAATGACAGCATGAACGATGATCCCCTGATCCCCTTGTCGTCACCATGGCCTGGCCTGAAAGAAGCCCGGGACCTGATTGCCCAGGCTCGCAGCGTGTTCGTGCTGACCGGAGCGGGCATCTCCGCAGAATCCGGCGTGCCAACGTTCCGCGATGCGCTGACGGGTCTTTGGGCTCGATTCGATCCAGAAGAACTTGCGAGTGAAGAGGCGTACCGCCGCCAGCCCGCCCTGGTGTGGGAGTGGTATCAGCATCGCCGCGAACTCGTGGCTGCCGCCCGGCCGAATCCTGCGCACTATGCGCTGGTGGCACTGGCTGCGCAGAAGACGGTGACGCTGGTCACGCAGAATGTAGACGGGCTGCACCAGCGCGCTGGCAGCGATCATGTGATCGAGCTGCATGGCAACCTGTTCGCCAATAAATGGCTGAACGGCTGTGGGCGCTGCGATGAGGCGACGGCCATTCCCGGTGATCCGCCGCGCTGCAGCCTGTGTGGGGCGCTGATGCGGCCCGGGGTTGTGTGGTTCGGGGAAGACCTGCCGCGCGTGGCGCGCTTCCGCGCCGAGCATGCCGCGGAGACGGCTGACCTGTGCCTGGTGGTGGGAACGTCGGGACTGGTGTATCCGGCAGCCGGACTGCCGGGTTTGGCCAGGGACCACGGTGCGCGCGTTATCGTGGTGAATCCCCAGCCTTCGGTGCTGGATCAGACCGCCGATGTGGTACTGCAAGCCGCAGCAGGCGCAAGCCTGCCGCTGCTGTGGCCGCAGTCCGGGTCCGATACGGAAATGGACTGAGCGGCCGCTTCAGTCGGCGCCTCAGCCGGCGATTTCCGCAACCAGCTTTTCCAGCTTGACCGAGTCCGCGGCAAACAGGCGGATGCCTTCAGACAGCTTTTCTGTGGCCATGGCGTCTTCGTTGAGCTGCCAGCGGAATGCGCGCTCATCGGCCGGGATACGGGCAATATTGCCTGCCTGCGCGAGGTCGATCGACAGCTTGCGCTCGACTGTCCCTTCGGTGCGCGCCAGTTGCTCGAGCAGGTCCGGGCTGATCGTGAGCAGGTCGCTGCCAGCCAGCGCCACGATCTGCGCGGTGCTGCGGAAGCTGGCGCCCATCACTTCGGTCGAATAGCCGAACTTCTTATAGTAGTCGTAGATCTGGCGCACGGAGCGCACGCCTGGATCGTTGTCGCCGGCATTGGCGGCAGCATCCCACTGGTCGCCGGCCTGCTTCTTGTACCAGTCGAGGATCCGCCCGACGAACGGCGAGATCAGTTGCGCACCGGCCTCGGCGCACGCGACGGCCTGCACCAGCGAGAACAGCAGCGTCATATTGCAGCGGATGCCTTCGCGCTGCAGGATCTCCGCCGCGCGGATGCCTTCCCACGTCGACGCAATCTTGATCAGCACGCGCTCGCGCGCCACGCCGCGCTGCTCGTACAGGCGGATCAGGTGGCGGGCCTTCTCGACCGTGGCTTCGGTATCGAACGACAGCCGCGCATCGACCTCCGTCGACACACGCCCCGGCACGATGGCGAGGATCTCGCAGCCGAACGCGATCAGCACGCCGTCCATCACGGCGTCGACACCGCCTTCGTTGTGGTAGTCGCGCACGGCCTGCTCCAGCAGTCCGCGGTATTCGGACTTCTGCACTGCCTTGAGGATCAGCGACGGGTTGGTGGTGGCGTCCTGGGGCGTGTACTGCTTCATCAACTGGAAGTCGCCGGTATCGGCCACGACCGTGGTGAACTGCTTGAGTTGTTCGAGCTGGTTCATGATCGGTAAGTCGTTGCAGTCGTCATGGGGAGGCGGGAAGGCGGCCGACTCGCGGCGCCGTTTGAGGCATTGTACCGTCGCGGGAAGTCTTGCCATCGCAATCCGCTACACTACGCGTTTTTCCCCGAAAGCCATCTGGCTGTTGTCATGACTCAGGATGAACTCAAGGCGCTGGTGGCGCAAGCCGCGGCCGACTACGTGAAGCAGGAAGTCCCGGAAGGCGCCGTGCTCGGCGTTGGCACCGGTTCCACGGCCAATCTTTTCATTGACGCGGTGGCAGCGTTCAAGGATCGCTTCGCGGGTGCGGTATCGAGCTCCGAGGCGTCCACGCGTCGGCTGCAGCAGCATGGCTTCAAGGTGCTCGACCTGAATGAAGTCGACGATATTCCCGTATACGTCGACGGTGCCGACGAGATCGATGGCAGCGGCGCGATGATCAAGGGCGGTGGCGGCGCGCTGACGCGCGAGAAGATCGTGGCCTCGGTCGCCGGCCGTTTCGTCTGCATCGCCGACGGCAGCAAGCTGGTCGAAGCGATGGGCGCCTTCCCGCTGCCTGTCGAAGTGATTCCGATGGCACGTGCTGCGGTCGCGCGTCAGCTGGCGGCGCTCGGCGGCCAACCGCGCCTGCGCATGAACAAGGACGGCGGCATCTACAAGACCGACAACGGCAACGTGATTCTCGACGTAAGCGGCCTGAAGATCACCGATCCGCGGGGGTTGGAAGAATCGATCAACCAGATTCCTGGCGTTGTGACCGTGGGCCTGTTCGCGCTGCGCGGTGCGAACGTGCTGCTGCTCGGCACGGGCGAGGGCGTGCAGCGTACCGATTACTGATCGGCCAGCGGCGCAAGCCACAATGAAAAAGGGGGGCCGGCGGCACCCCTTTTTCATTTCAATCGAGCAGGAAGATCAGGCCTGCGGCGGCACGTAGCCAGCTGCCTCGTCCGCGCCTTCACCGAAGAAGTACTTCTCCGTCTGCTTGAGCAGATATTGGCGGGCACGTGCATCGGCCATGTTCAGGCGGTTCTCGTTGATCAGCATGGTCTGGTGCTTGAGCCAGCCGGCCCAGGCTTCCTTCGAGACGCTTTGCCAGATCTTCTTGCCGAGTTCGCCGGGCAGGGGCGGGAAATCGAGCCCTTCGGCTTCCTTGTTCAGCTTGATGCATTGGACCATGCGGGCCATGGGGACTCCTTGTGTGCGTGGTCGGAAGCCGGCGCGGCATGCCGCGCGTCCTGCGCTCCCGTTTTTGTGGTTCAGTGGACGACTGGTGCGATATTGTAGCCAAGCAGGGCAGGGCGCCGCCGCATGGCGGCATTGCCCCTACATTTCCTACAGCTTTTTCATCAGCACCATGGACTTGCGCTGCCAGTTGTAGAGCTTGCGCTTGTCTTCGGGCAGGTCGTCCACGTTGGCGTGGACGAAGCCGCGCTTGAGGAACCAGTGCTCGGTACGCGTGGTGAGCACGAACAGGCGCTCTAGCCCCAGCGCGCGTGCGCGCCGTTCGATGCGCTTGAGCAGGCGCTCGCCGTCCCCCGTGCCCTGTGCTTCAGGCGACACCGTCAGGCAGGCCATTTCGCCCATGTTCTCGCGCGGATAGTCGTACAGTGCGGCGCAGCCGAACAGCACGCTGTCATGCTCGATCACCGAGAAGTTGCCGATGTCGCGCTCGATCAGGTGGCGGCCGCGCGGAACCAGCGTGCCGTCCTGTTCCAGCGGCGCGATCAGTTGCAGGATGCCGCCGACGTCGTCCAGCGTGGCCTCGCGCAGGCTTTCCAGGTCGGTGTCGGAAATCATGGTGCCGACGCCGTCGTGCAGGAACAGTTCCAGCAGCACCGAGCCGTCGAGGTCATAAGGGATCAGGTGCGCACGCGGCACGCCGCCCTTGAGCGCCTTGACCAGGTGTTCGAGGAAGTAGGCCACGTCGGGCTGCAGGTCGTTGTTCTGCAGGCGGTCCACCGCGGTGCGCAGCGACATCTCTTTCATCAGCTTGCCGACCGGATCGAGCACGCCCGGGACTTCGGTGATGAAAATGAGCTTGTCGGCCTTCAGCGTGGTGGCGGTGGCGCTGGCCACGTCTTCCATCGTCAGGTTGAAGGCCTGGCCGGTCGGCGAGAAGCCGAGCGGGGACAGCAGCACGATCTTGCCGTGGGACAGCGACATGCGGACCGATTCGCCGTCGATCTTGCGCACCATGCCGGTGTGCTGGAAATCCACGCCGTTGACGATGCCCACCGGCCGTGCCGTGACGAAGTTGCCGGAAATCACGGAAAGTTGCGCGCCGGCCATCGGCGTATTCGGCAGCCCCTGGCTGAAAGCGGCCTCGATGTCCAGCCGCAGTTCGCCCGAAGCTTCCTTGGCGCATTCGAGCGCGGCGTTGTCGGTAATGCGAACGCCATTGAAGAACTGGGACTCGACATGGCGCAGGGCCAGCTGCTCTTCCACCTGCGGCTGGGAGCCGTGCACCAGGACGATCTGCATGCCCATGGCATGCAGCAGCGCCACGTCATTGACCAGCGCGTTGAGGACGCCGGCCTTGACCAGTTCGCCGCCGAACGCGATCACGAAGGTCTTGCCGCGGAACGTGTGGATATACGGTGCGACCGTTCGCAGCCAGTCGACGAATTGCTGATGGTCCGGCGCGCCGCGCTCGCCGGCTTCGGTCTGGGGCGCGCCCACGGCGGGCTGCGATTCGGTGGCAGGCTGTGGCTCGGCCGGCTCGGAAGGAGCGGGCGCCTGCGGGGGCGTGTCGGTTCTGGCATTCATGCCGCGGATTATAATCCCGGCCAATGTCAGAACAACGTCCCGCCAAGCCTTCTTCGCCACGCCAGCCAGCCGCTGGCGCACGGCCTGCCCCCCGACCCGACGGCCGTCCCGCGCAACGCCCGCCATCCCGTTCCGGCCCGCGGCCCGAAATTGCGCCCGGCGCGCCCGGCGGCGAGGC
>NZ_CAJPVI010000059.1 GCF_905397435.1 Cupriavidus numazuensis | reverse complement strand
TTGCCGGTGCCTTCTGCTTAGTGGGCCGGGGCGCGTTCATTCCATCTTTTTGTCGCTCGGACAAAAAGTGACTCGCCGGCTACGCCGGCGAAACAGCGGCGCCTGCCAAGAGCGACAACCCAATCCCACGAGAAGCCCCGCCGGCTGCGCCGGCAAAACAGCGGCGCCAGCCAAGCACGCCCCCCACAATTCGGCAAGGACGCAATAGTGCCGATAATGTGGTCTCCCCACCCGTCGGCTCCCTCCACACCTGCCCCCATGCACATCCGCTGGCTAGAAGACTTCATCTGCCTCGCCCAGGCCGGCAGCCTCGCGCGCGCGGCGGAGCTGCGCAACGTCACCCCGCCGGCGTTCGGGCGGCGCATGCAGGCGCTCGAAGTCTGGGCCGGCGCACCGCTGATCGACCGCAGCGCTTTCCCGGTACGCCTGACCGCCGAGGGCCGCCAGTTCCTGGAAGCCGCGCAGAACGCGCTGCAGACACTCGAAGACGCGCGCCTGGCGCTGCGCACGGCACATCGCGCCGATGCCAGCACGCTGACCATCGCCACCGGCAAGACGCTCGCACGCTCGATGGTGCCGGCGTGGCTCGCCGGCCTGCGGCACGCGTTGTGCAATGACAAGGCGGCCGCCGGCTTCCGCACGCGCCTGTCCACATTTCCGATGCACGATGCGCTCGCGATGTTCACCGAAGGCGATGCCGATTTCCTGCTGTGTTACAGCCCGCCCGACATCCCGGTGATGCTCGATGACGCGCGCTACCGCTTCCACATGGTCGGCGTCGAACGGCTGGTATGCGTAAGCGCCGCCGATGCGCGCGGCGCGCCCGAGTTTCGCCTTCAGGCAACCAAAGGCGGTCCCCGCACGGCACCCACGCCGATGATCGCCTACGCCGACAGCCTGACGCTCGGCCGCATGGTCAACCAGGAGATCGCGCGCCGCAAGCTCGCCAGCCGGCTCGACGTGATCGCGGTCAGCGACTTTGCGGAGTCCGTGCACGAGATGGTGCGCCAGCGCATGGGCCTGGCGTGGCTGCCGGCGCGGCTGATTGCGGACGATCTCCACGCCGGGCGGCTGGTGCGCGCGACCGCGGGCCGCGGTGCGGAGGAGGTGGACCTGGCGCTGGAGATCCGCCTTTACCGCCAGCGCGCGCCAATGCGCCCGCTGGCGGAGGCATTCTGGGAAGCCGCCATCAGCGAACCGCGGGGCTGAGGCATTGCCAAATCGGCAACCCCCCTTGCCAAAGCCGCATGCCGCCGCCCGGCGCGCTCACTACCATCAGGCCAGCGTCATCCCCATTCCAAAATTCCGACCCGAGACATGACCACGAAGACCACCCTGCTGCGCGCGGCCTCCGCCGCCACCCTCGCCCTGTCCACGCTTGCCGCACACGCCAGCGGCTGGCCGACCAAGCCGATCACGCTGGTCGTGGGCTACACAGCCGGCGGCAGTGTCGATCTGGTCGCGCGCACGGTCGCGCCCGAGCTGGGCAAGCGGCTGGGCCAGAGTGTGGTCATCGAGAACCTCGGTGGCGCCGGCGGCACCATCGGTGCGTCCAAGGTGGTCAAGGCCGAGGCCGATGGCTACACGCTGTTGCTGGGATCAGGCAGTGAAGTGTCGATCGCGCGCCTGACCAACCCGGCAGTCCGCTATGACGGCGAGAAAGACCTGGCTCCGATCACCTTTGTCGGCACGCAGCCGATGGTGCTGGTCGGCAAGACCGCGCTGCCGGCGAAGAACGCCGCCGAGCTGATCGAACTGGCCAAGGCGCAGCCGGGCAAGCTGTCGTATGCGTCGTCGGGCGTCGGCACGCCGCTGAACCTGGCGGGCGAGCTGATCAAGCAGCAGGGCCACGTCAACATTACGCACGTGCCGTACAAGGGCGCCTCGGCCATGGCGACCGACCTGCTGGGCGGCCAGATTGACCTGGCAGTCATGGTGCTGTCGTCGGCACTGCCGCATATCCAGGCCGGCCGCGTGAAGGCCTACGGCGTGACCGAGGCCAAGCGTTCCGGCGTGGCGCCGAACGTGCCGGCGCTGGCGGAAACCCCCGCGCTCAAGGGCGTCGACATGGGTGTGTGGTTTGGCCTGATGGGCCCGGCCAACACGCCGCGCCCGGTCATCGACCGCCTGAACACCGAGATGCAGGCCGTGCTGGCCATGCCTGACGTGAAGAAGAAGCTCGCCGAAGCCGGCGTGGAGGTGGCCCCGGGCAATCCGGCGCAGTTCGGCGCGTTCGTCAAGCGCGAGACCGGCCGCTACCGCACCATCGTTCAGACCGCAGGCATCCGCGAATAAGCCGAATAAGCCGAATAAGCCGAATAAGCCGAATAAGCCGAATAAGCCGAATAAGCCGAATAAGCCGAATAAGCCGAATAAGCCGTCATCAAGTAGCACAACCCAGCATGAACAACGCTCCCCTTACCCTCGACGCCTATCCGGTCGAGGTCGCATTCCCCGACATCCGCCCGTATGCCGAGGGCAACTGCGGCATCCCTTATGTGTTCACGTTCGACAGCGGCGTGGATGGCCCGCATGTGATGGTCAACGCGCTCACGCACGGCAACGAAGTCTGCGGCGCCATCGCGGTGAAGGGCTTGCTCGACGCCGGCGTGAAGCCGCGCCGCGGGCGCATGACGCTGGCGTTCGCGAATGTGGATGCCTATGCTCGCTTCGACCCGACGCGGCCCGATGCCTCGCGTTTTGTCGACCAGGACTTCAACCGCGTCTGGACATCGGCGGTGCTCGACGATGCGAGCCGCGATTCATCCGAACTGCGCCGCGCCCGCGCCATGCGTCCGGTGATCGACACGGTAGATCTGCTGCTCGACCTGCACTCGATGCACGAGAAGAGCCGCCCGCTGATCGTGTCCGGCCCACTCGACAAGGGCATCGCGCTGGCCCGCGCGCTTGGCGCGCCGGCCGACGTGATCGTCGACGAAGGGCATCCCGAAGGCCGCCGCATGCGCGACTACGCGGATTTCGGCGACCCGGCTAGCGCGCGCAATGCGCTGCTGATCGAGTGTGGCCAGCATTGGGAAACGTCGGCGGTCACGGTCGCGCGGGATAGCGCGGCACGCTTTCTACTGAATGCGGGCGTGATCGATGCCCAGGACGTGCCGACTGGCTGGCTGCAACCGCTGCCCGCCACGCAGCGAGTGGTACGCGTGACCGAGCCTGTCGTGGCCAGCAGCATGGACTTCCGCTTCGCCGGTCCCTACACGGGATTGGAGACCTTCGCGGAGGCCGGCACCGTGATCGGCTGGCGCGATGGCGAGCCCGTGGTGACGCCGTATGCCAACTGCGTGCTGGTGATGCCGTCGCTGCGGCAGCTTCGTCCCGGCGTGACGGTGGTGCGCCTGGGGCAGCTCGAAGCCTGAGCGTTCAGGACGCGGCGGCGGTGCCCGTTGCCGGCGCCGCCACGGGCGTCCCGGCCGGCGGAGGCGGCGGAGGCAGCATGCCGGGGAACAGCTTTTCCACCAGCTCATCGAGCTTCCGCTCCGGCATGACGAAGTTGCTCAGGTTGATCCCGCCCGCGCTGCGGTTCGCGTTGTAGACCGCCTTGCCCACCCGTGCGCCGTTCTGGTACACGATGATGTCCACGCTGTTCAGGTACGACATCCAGAACCACGCGCTCTTGGCCGAATACGTTGCCACCAGCGGGCACGACACTACTGGCGCGTACGGCGGCAGCAGCTTCACCTCGAAATTGCGCGCCTGCAGCGACGCGCGGAATGCGTCGAGATATTCATTGCCGCTTACCGGGTTCGCCACCACGCACAGCAGCGCGCCGTTGGCGCCGTAGTTGCCACGCGGACCGGCCGCGACGGCGCTGCCGGCGGGGACCTGGAAGGCGCCGAGCGGGTCGGCCTGCTCGGGCCGGTCCACGGGCATCACGGCCTGGTAGGTGGAGCAGCCGGTAATCGTCAGGCCCAGCGCGGCGGCCAGCAGTGCTTTGTTCATGGAGTGTCCTGGATGGCATCGGTGCTCATTGCCGCTTGCGGCAGGCGGAGCATCGGGAACTTATCCACGCACTGTATGCGCTGGCACCGCGCGCCAATAGCCGGAACAGAGGCGCAAAACTGGCGCTGCTGCCCCGGTCTGCGCCGTGCGGCGTTTCAGGCGCCCGCGACGGGTTGCGCCAGGCGCCCGACCAGGATCAGCAACAACGCGGCGAGGCAAAGGCCGATTACGGCAATCTGCAGACGCCCCACAGGCTTGCCTTGCAGCAAGGTCTGGCTGATGAGCGAGGGAGAAACCAGCCCGACCGCCGTGGCGATCAGGACAAGGATGGCGAGAACGGACAGGACGGTTTGCATGTGAGGTCTCAGTTGGCGCCGCCGCGCAGCAGGCAATCGCTCAGCAGCGGCGTGCCGTCAGCCAGGCCCGCGCCGTTGCATTCCACGGCCACCTTCTGCCCGCGGCGGACCATGGTGGCGCGCGCTTCCACTTCGCACACGCGGCCGGCCGGCCCGCAGATCTGCCGGCGCAGCAGTTGGGCGCGCACGACTGCGTTCGGGTCATTGGTGCGGATATCGACGAACACATTGTCCGCCTCACCGCGCCGCACGCCGCTGGCCACGCCTTCGACGATGATGTACTTGCCGCGGTAGCGCTCATCGGCCGCGCCAGGGTTGCTGCGGTAGTCGTCGAGGAGGGCGTCGGCCTGGTATTGCGGCAGCTGGTCGGCCGGGCGCTGAGGGTCGATGCTCACGGGGTCGAGCGTGCCGTTGCGCGGCACGCCGCGCACGTCGCTGGCAGCCGGCGCAGGTGCCAGTGCTGCATCGGCCGTCGCAGCCTCCTGGCTGCGGTCCTTGTCATTGCCGGCAAACCAGAGCATGCCAAGGACTGCCAAGGCGACAATGGCGATGAGGATTTGTTGGGTTCGGTTCATCATCTGAATTTCCTGCCTGAATAGTGGAGCGGCGCCTTGCGACGGCCGCTATGCCGTGCTCCGTCGGCAAAAGGTTTCGATGGCGGTCACGGCATGGCCGACACCGCGTTCCGCACGGATGGCGGCGCCGAGTGCTGCGGCTTTCTCGCGCACGTCGGGCCGTTGCGTGAAGGCGAGCATCGCCGCGAGCTTGCCCGCGTCGATGTCATGCCCGGCGACGTAGCGCGGTGCCACGCCAAGCGCCGCCAGCCGGCCGGCCCAGAAGAACTGGTCCCCCGCGAACGGCAGCACGATCGACGGCACGCCGGCCGCGGCAACCGCGTGAACGGTGCCCGCACCGCCATGGTGAATGGCTGCGCTCACACGCGGCAGCAGCCAGTCGTGCGGCGTGGCGCCGATCACATGGAAGTTCGGCGGCAGCGCCGCCACGTCAATGCCGCTCCAGCCCGGATAGAACAGCGCACGTTGGCCGTCCATGGCGTGCACCAGCGCGCGCACGACCTTGTCGCGGTCGAAGCCGGCCATGCTGCCGAAGCCGACGTAGACCGGCGGCTCGCCCGCATCCAGGAAATCCTGCAATGCGGCAGGTGCCTGCCAGTCATCCTGCGCTGGCAGGGTCCATGCGCCGCAGACCAGCCAGTCCGCATGCCAGTCGCGCGGGCGCGGCACCAGATGCGGGGAAAAGCCGTAAAGCGACGGGAAGTCCTGCCACATCGCCTTGCGCGGCGCCAGACCGAACTGTGACTGCCGGCCTGCGTTGATGGCAGGTCGGAACATGCGCCACAGCACGTGGTTGATCAGCAGATGCGTCGCCCGGTTGGCCCAGCCCGGCAGGCGCCACGGTGGCAAGAACGCCGATGGAAACTCGCGCGTTGGCGACAGCGGGAACATGGCGGCGGCGATGGCGGGCTTGCCGAGCGCATCGCCAACGGCTATGCCGACGTAGGCGGCCAGTCCCGAGAAGACGATGGCATCGCGCTCGCGCGAGGCAGACGTGAGCTGCGCCATCCACTGCGCGGTGTTGT
The DNA here is from genome assembly GCF_905397435.1 of Cupriavidus numazuensis. Lineage (GTDB taxonomy): Bacteria > Pseudomonadota > Gammaproteobacteria > Burkholderiales > Burkholderiaceae > Cupriavidus > Cupriavidus numazuensis. The sequence continues at coordinate 51,407 of NZ_CAJPVI010000059.1, read as the reverse complement.
CCTCCGCAATGCGGGCGAACGCGCGCGTGGCCTCGCTGACGTTGCCGCCTTCGGTCATCAGCTTGTGCAGCGCGCCGCCGGGCGCCAGCGTAGCCTGGATGTCACCGGCCAGCGCCTCGAACGCCAGCCCCTGCTCGGCTGCCAGCGCCGCCGCTGACTGTTCGCCAAGCAGCAGCACATCATGACCGGCCGCCTGCAACCCCGCACCGAGTGCGACGATAGGACGGCAATCGCCCTGGGTGCCGAAGGTGATGAGGGTCAGGCGCATGCGGTGGAGGGTGTCGGAAATGGCGGCTGGTGCTCGCGTAAAGGGGCAGTTCGCCGGCCCGATAGTGTACCCGCACGCCAAAGGTGAGCCGGGGCTCGAGGATTTTCCGCCAACGGCCTCCCGGCCCATGCACAATCAGGGCTTCTGGCCATCCACCGGGACAGATGTCATGACCGCACCGATCGCGCTCGTCCTGTTCGACATGGAAGGGGTCCTGACCCACTATGACCGCGCCGCGCGGGCCGACCGCTTGGCCGCGTCTACTGGCCGGTCGGCTGAACAGGTACGGCACGCTATCTGGGGATCGGGGCTGGAAGCGCGCGCCGATGCCGGCGAGATCAGCGATGACGAGTACCTGCAGGAACTCGGGCAACTGCTGGGCTGCCGCGTCAGCCGGGACGACTGGCTTGCCTCACGCCGCGCATCCATCACGCCTAATGCCGAAACACTGGCGCTGGCCGCCAGACTGGCCGGCCAATACCGGATCGCGATCCTGACCAACAACTGCAGACTGGTCACGGACCATATCGCTTACCTGAATCCGCCGGTCGCGCAGTTGTTCGGACAGAGCGTTTATCCCTCTGCAGCGTTTGGCGCGACCAAGCCGGCTGCCCAGGCCTATCTGGGTTGCATTGGGCAGCTTGGATGCAGTGCCGCGCAGACGTTGTTCATTGATGACACGGAGGCCAATGTGCAGGGAGCGGTTGATGCCGGGCTGCACGGGTACCGGTTTGTGAGTGCTGAAAACCTGGCAGAGGAGTTGGCGTGGAGGTCGTTGATCTAGCGCGTCGATTCCCGATGTGATGCGGCATTAGGTGTGTGTGCTTTCATTGAGGGCAACTTGGAGTGATGACTGCAATGGCGACTCTTACCATACACAACCTGCCCGACGAAACCCACCGCGCCTTGCGAGCACTAGCGGCCGCGCACTGCCGCAGCACGGAGGCCGAGGTGTGCGATATTCTGGGGCGCGCCGTGAACCCGCCGGAGCGGGTAAGGATGGGTGATGCGCTGGCCCAACTGGGGCATCGGCTGGGGCTGACCAATGCCGACGTGGAGACGCTCGAACAGACTCGTGACCGAACGTACGCACAACCGCCGAAGCTTCACGAATGATCGTGCTCGACATCAACGTGGTTTCGGAGCCCATGACGTGCGTCGCACGCTGGCGCCGAAGGCCTGATGGCGTTGTCCGCTGGGCATGCCAAGCCAATCTGGACCATTTTGTTGACTTCGACGAAATGGTCTGGCGTCGGTTTAGCACCGACTGTCTCGATACCTTGAGGCGGTAGCCGGTAGCCACTACTTCCCAATACAAAACCGCGTAAAAATCGTCCCCAACAGATCATCACTCGTGAACTCCCCGGTGATGCTGTTCAGATGCTCCTGCGCGAGCCGCAGCTCTTCCGCAAACAGGTCCAGCGCCTGCGCCTGCTGTTTGCTCTGCTCGTCCGCCACATCGAGGTGTGATTGCGCCTGCCGCAGCGCGGTCAGGTGCCGTTCGCGCGCCAGGAAGGTGCCTTCATTGCCCGACTGCCAGCCGACCAACCGCAGCAGTTCCTTGCGCAACAGCTCGATGCCCGAACCGGTGCGCGCGGAGATCCAGATTTCGGTGGGGTTGGGGCCGTTGGCCGCCACCACGTGCGGACGGTTTCCACTGAACATCATGCCCCCCACCGTCGGTGCGACGTCGATCTTGTTGACCACGCGCACGATCGGCGCGCCCGGCGGCAACTGGCCGCTCAGGCGGTCGTCGATGGCGTCGTCGATCTCGGACAGGCCGTGCCGCAGGTAGTCGGTGGCGTCGACCAGATGCAGCACGATGTCGGCATGCCGGATGGCGTCCCACGTGCGTTCGATGCCGATGCGCTCGACTTCGTCCGTGGCTTCATCGCGCAGCCCCGCCGTGTCGATGATATGAAGCGGGATGCCTTCGATCTGGATCGTCTCCTTGACGCGGTCGCGCGTGGTACCGGCGATCGGCGTGACGATGGCCAGCTCAGCCCCGGCCAGTGCGTTCAACAGCGACGACTTGCCCACATTGGGCTGGCCGGCGAGCACGACCGACAGACCTTCGCGCAACAGCGCGCCCTGCCGGGCCTGCGCGAGCACCTTGCCAAGGTCATTGCGAATCGTGGCGAGCTGGCCGCGCGCATCGGAGGCTTCGAGGAAATCGATCTCCTCTTCCGGGAAATCCAGCGTGGCTTCCACCAGCATGCGCAGGTGGATCACCTTTTCGACCAGCGTGTGGATGGCGCTGGAGAACTCGCCTTCCATCGATCGCGCTGCGGAGCGCGCCGCGGCTTCGGTGCTGGCCTCGATCAGGTCGGCCACGGCCTCGGCCTGGGCCAGGTCGAGCTTGTCGTTGAGGAAAGCACGCCGCGTGAACTCGCCGGGTTCGGCAAGGCGCAGGCCGATTTCGTGGCCGGCCTGCAGGCAGTGTGTCAGCAGCATCTGCATGACCACCGGCCCGCCGTGCCCCTGCAGTTCCAGCACCTCTTCGCCGGTGTAGGAATTCGGCCCCGGGAAGTACAGCGCCAGGCCATGGTCGATGACCTTGCCGTGACCGTCCAGGAACGGCAGGTAGGTGGCATGGCGCGGCTTGAGCGCCTGGCCGCAGATGGCGTGCATGACCGGGCGCACATCGGGGCCCGACACGCGCACCACGCCGATGCCGCCGCGTCCGGGGGCGGTGGCAATGGCGGCAATGGGAGGCAGGGGAGCAGTCATGGCGCTATTGTCTCAGATCGATGTGATCGGGGTCCGCGGCGTGCCGGGCACGGCGCATGGTGCGGGAAAGCGATGCAACCGTGAGGTGGCCGCTTACGCAGCAGCGGGCGCGCTGTCCTGTTCCTCAGGAGGCACATCCAGGCATTCCGCCATGAGCCGGCGCGCCACGCTGTCGTCGACCACGCTGCCCAGTTTGCCCTGCCCCTTCACCAGTTTGCGGTGCAGGCGTTTGGCTTTCTGCTCCGGCAATACAGGCCCGAGCGCCTCGATCGCATAGCGCAGGCGCTTGCCGGCGATGCGCTGACGGTGCACTGCTCGCAGACCGTCTTGGCGCGCCCTGCGCTTGCGTTGGCGCAGCGTCTTGCGGGCCTTGCGCACGCGGCTGCGCGCAAACGGTCCAAGCGTGTCGCTGCCATCGTCGGTATGTACCGGCAGGTGCGCCAGGTCGCGGTGCAGCGTCGGCAGTGTGTCGTGGCGGTACTGGCCCAGGCGGGCCAGCATGGTCTCGCGCGCGATCTGGCGGCGTGCGCGTGCTGTGTCGATCACGGCATGCAGCACCGCGTCGCCGGGCTGGCGATCCAGCGCGGGCTGCATGGTTTCGGCGAGGAAGACGTCCCAGTCGCGGACTTCGCCAGCTGCGTCGGCCAGTCCATGCAAGTCTTCCTTCCAGCGCTCGGCGATGCCCCGTGGCAACAGCGGCCCAAATATCCACAGCACCGCGCGCAGGTGGCGCACGGCCACGCGCAGGGCATGCACGTCTTCCGCCTCGTCGCGCCCGAACAGCGCGGCAAGGCTGTCTTCGATGCGCTGCAGCCCAGCCTCGCCCAGCGCGGCGAACGCCGCGGCCGGACGCGTCTTGCCGCGCAGCCTGGCAGTGGGGTCAGCATTCATGGAGGCCTCATCCAGTTCGAGAGACGGCCGGGGACGTAGGTTCCAGTGTAGGCGATGCCGCACGTGGGAACACTGCAGCGCGCTGCATGCGCCGCACGGAAGATTGACAAGACCAACCCTTCGCGCTGCAATGCGCGCACACCTACCGCGCGAGGGACACCATGTCGACTGACCGGGAACGGCTGCTATTGCGTGAGACCATCGAGGCCGGCTTTCGTCAGGCCGCCTTTGTCACCGACGTGGGCATCACGCTGGTCGACTGCGGTCCCGGCTGGTGTGAATCCGAACTTGCCGTGGCTCCGCGCCACCTGCAGCAGGGCGGTGTCGTGCACGCCGGGGTGCAGGCGACCATCGCGGACCACACCGCGGGCGCTGCGGCCTCGACCATCCTGGAAGCGGGCCGCCACGTGGTTACCGCCGAATTCAAGATCAACCTGCTGCGCGCCGTGCGCAGCGAACGCCTGCGCTGCCGCGCCGACGTGCTGAAGTCGGGCCGATCCATCATCGTGGTCGAGGCTGATGTTTTTGCCGACGTGCACGGCGAAGCCGTGCTGGTCAGCCGCCTCAATGCGACCATGAGCGTGATCGACCTTGCCTGAATTGCCATTGTCCAAGAGGAAACCTCATGATTGACCACACCGGCGTCAACGTCAGCGACTACGGCCGCAGCAAGGCCTTCTATACGGCGGCACTAGGCGCCATCGGCATCAAACTGATCATGGAGTTTCCCGCCAGCGTGACCGGCTCGGTAGACGTGGCCGGGTTTGGCCCGCCGGGCAAGCCGGAATTCTGGCTCAGCAACGGCACGCCCAACCAGCCGCCGCTGCATGTGGCGTTCCGCGTGGATACGCGGGCTGAGGTGGATGCCTTCTACAAGGCCGCGATGGCAGCGGGCGGACGGGACAACGGTGCGCCGGGCATTCGTGCGCATTACCACCCGGATTACTACGGTGCGTTCGTGCTGGATCCGGATGGACACAATATCGAGGCGGTTTGCCACAAGCCGGGCTGACTACGCCGCACCGGGGTTTCTCCCCTCTCCCGCTCGCGGGAGAGGGGAGCAAACAGGCGCTTGAATCAAGCTTGAACCCTCAGCGCGTCGCCACCACAAACAACCGCGGGAATGGCAACAGCACCGACCCATCCGGCAACGCCGGATACGCCTTGGCAATCTCCGCCTCATATCGCGCCAGATAGGCCGTACGCTCGGCATCATCCAGCGGCTGAATGAACGGCCGCAGCCCACTGCCCTTGAACCATTCCACGATGGCATTCGCGCCACCGGCCAGCGGATGGTGATAGACGGTCAGCCACACGTCCACACGCGAGCAATGCGGCTTTAGCAGTTCGTAGTACCAGCGCGCCGTAGCCCGCGCCGAGCGGGCGTTGCTCGCAGTGGCCAGCTTGGCGGCCCACGGACCGTTCGCGGCAGTTTCGCGCATCAGCCGGTGCGCAGGTTCTTCGAGGTTGTCGGGCATCTGCACGGCCAGCGTGCCGCCTTCCGAAAGCTTCTGCACGAGCGCGGGAAACAGCGTGGCATGGTCCGGCACCCACTGCAGCACGGCGTTGGCCAGGATTACGTCATAGGGGCCGGCGTCGTTCCAGGCCGTGATATCCGCGACATCGAACTGCACGTCGGGCAGGCGCTTGCGCGCGGCATCGACCATGTCGTCGGAGCTGTCCAGTCCGGTGATCGAAGCACCCGGAAATCGCGACATCAGCACCTCGGTCGAATTACCCGGCCCGCAACCGATATCCACCGCCGTGCGCACGATCTCATTGGGAATCGCGGCGACTAGGTCACGGACCGGGCGTGTGCGTTCGTCTTCAAAGGCCACATATTGGCGGGCGGACCAGCTCATCGATATCTCCTTGGGAAAACTGCGTACCGGCGAGCGCCGATACAAAAAAAGCCCGGTGTCTCCACCGGGCTTCTCTTAACGCTTGTGCATCGCCTGCGCTCAGCTCTTCGCTGCCACAGCCGCCTTGCCCTTGCCGAGCATGCGGTTGATCTGCCACTGCTGGGCGATCGACAGGATGTTGTTCACAACCCAGTACAGCACCAGGCCGGCCGGGAAGAAGAAGAACATGAACGAGAACACCAGCGGCATGATCATCATGACCTTGGCCTGCACGGGGTCCGGCGGGGTCGGGTTCAGCTTGGTCTGCACGAACATCGACACGGCCATCACGATCGGCAGGATGTAGAACGGATCCGGCACCGACAGGTCATGGATCCAGCCCAGCCACGGTGCGCCGCGCATTTCCACCGACGACAGCAGCACCCAGTACAGCGCGATGAACACCGGGATCTGGATCACGATGGGCAGGCAGCCGCCGAGCGGGTTGACCTTCTCGGTCTTGTACAGCGCCATCATCTCCGTGTTCATCTTCTGCGGATCGCCCTTGTGGCGTTCGCGGATCGCGGTCATGCGCGGCTGCAGGTCCTTCATCTTGCCCATGGACTTGTAGCTCGCCGCCGACAGCGGGAAGAACACCAGCTTGATCAGCACGGTCAGCAAGATGATCGACCAGCCCCAGTTGTTCAGGAAGCCATGCAGCTTCTCGAGCAGCCAGAACAGCGGCTTGGCCAGGATGGTCAGCCAGCCATAGTCCTTCACCAGTTCCAGGCCCGGGGTGATCTTCTCGAGCATGCGCTCTTCCTGCGGGCCCGCGAACAGGCGCGCATCGGTCGTCACCGTGGCACCCGGGGCGATCTGGCCCAGCGGCTGCTGGATGCCCACGCGGTACAGGTTCGGATCGATCTGCTGGACGTAGAAGCTGTGCTCCTTGCCGGCTTGCGGAATCCAGGCCGAGGCAAAGTAGTGCTGGACCATCGCGACCCAGCCACTGGTGGTGGCGGCCGGCGTGCTGGCCTTGCCCTTGGCAATGTCTTCGAAGGTGATCTTGTGGTACTTGTCCGCGTCCGTGTAGATGGCCGGGCCGGTGAAGGTGCTGTAGAACTGCGACTGCTCGACCTTGCTGCCGTCACGCGCCAGTTCCAGGTACAGCGTCGGCGAGACCGGCGCAGTGCCATCGTTGGTCACGGCAAAGCGCGCGTCGACCACGTAGCTGCCCTTGTGGAACACGTAAGTCTTCACAAACTTCACGCCGTTCTTGTCGGCGGTCAGCGTGACTTCGAGCTTGTCGGCACCGTCCAGCGTGCGCGGGCCGGGCGTGGCCGTGAACACGGTGGTGTGGTTAGGCAGGTCGCCGCCGATCAGGCCGGAGCGGGCCATGTACGTGCGCGTGGTGTCGCGCTCGAACAGCACCACCGGCTTGCCGTCCTTCTCGTGCTCGTTGAGCAGCTCCAGGCGCGACAGGATGCCGCCGGCGGTATCGATCTCGGCGCGCACCTCGTCGGTGGTCACGATGATCTTTTCGCCAGTGGGCTGCGCTGCTGCCTGAGGCGCGCCACCGGGGGCTGCCGGAGCGGCGGCGCCTGCGGTCGCGTTGGCCTTGGGCACATCGCCCTGGGCGGCGCCGGCGGCGGGCGCCGAAGCGGCCTGCTGCTGCGTCGCGCTCGGGAAGAACATCGACGCGTGGCCGTTGGCGCGCTGCCAGTTGTCATAGAGCAGCACGAGGGCCATCGAGAAGATGACCCAGAGGATGGTGCGTTTGATATCCATGTCTCGCTGTGGTCGGGGAAATCAGGGTCGTGGGAGACGGACGGTGACAGGCCCATGGCCTGCCGCGGGATGGGCAAACTTGCCCGTTTGTGCAGTTTCCGCTTCCGCACCCGGCACGGGATCATACCCGCCTTGTGTGAAAGGGTGGCAACGGCACAGCCGGCGAGCAGCCATCCAGCTGCCGCGCGCGGCGCCATGCTGGATGACGGCGTCGCGGGCGTAGTCGGAACAGGTCGGCCAGAAGCGGCACCGCGAGCCCAGGTACGGGCTCAGAGCGATCTTGTAGATGCGCAGCAGGGCTAGCAGGATTCGCTTCATGGCTGGGAGCGGTCAGGCCGGAAGGCCCTTGGGCTGTTCAGGCGCGGCCGATGGTGACGGCGGAGGCGGCGGCAGCGGCTTGGCGGCGACTTCCAGCAGGCTGGTCATCTCCGTCAGGCACGCCCTTCGGACCGCGGCGCGGCTGGTAAATTCCGCACGCGGAAACTTGGTCTGCAGCCGCAGCAGCACATCGCGGCCGCCAAGCTGGTCCTGCCGCTGGCGGAACAGCTCGCGCGCCATGCGCTTGACCAGGTTGCGCTCGGCCGCGCGCGGTGCGAACTTCTTGCCCACTACCACGCCAAGGCGGGCTTCGGGCCGGCCGTTGGCGCGCACGTAGAGCACGAAGTGCGTACTGCGTCGTCGGGGCCGCAAAGCAAAAACGGATGAAAATTCATCCGTCTTTGTCAGCCTCGCGGCTTTGGGATAGGCAAAGGTAGACACGCTTGGCAAAGCTAGCGGGAACACTGCACCCTGCGGCAAGCTACCGGCCATCCAGAAGGCGAGGCGGTTGGCATGGACGGCGTTGCCGCCGTCCAGACCGGTCGCCCGGCCCTTAGATTGCCAGGCGCTTGCGGCCCTTGGCGCGACGAGCGTTGATGACGGCACGGCCGCCACGGGTCTTCATGCGGACGCGGAAACCGTGGGTACGCTTGCGACGGGTAACGGAAGGTTGGTAGGTACGTTTCATGTTGCACTCTCTGGTTGATCTGGGCTAGCCCGCCTCCGGCCGGTGCCGGGGTGCCGTGGCCGCCGCGTATGGTTCGCATTGGGGTTGCCGCGCGCCGGAAACGCTCAAGGCCTCAAAGCGTATACCGACAAGTTGGCGATTCTGGTTCTGTCTTGGTGCCGGCCCTGAAACCGGCCAGCGCCTGGATTGCAGGTATACCTGCAAGACGCGGGCGGCACGGACAGGCCAGACCCGGCGATGCGCATACGTGTGATCCCCTGCCGCATCGCAGAACCCGCCATTTAAGCGATTTTCGCCGCCAGTGTCAAGGCTTCGTAATGTGGGCAAGGACACAATCGCCACATCACTCGGTAAACGGCACGTAAACAGCCGTGCGCCATTGTCCACAACAGCCTGTTAACAAGTTTGCGTGCTGATTTATGCACTGCGACAGACTGCCGGATTGGCCGAAGTCCCTGTTTCCGCTGGTTTTTCCGGCGCTGCAGCATGCCGGAAAGCCGCGCCGCTGCTCGGGTTGTGCACACCAATCCACTGAATTTGCACAAGTTGTCCACAGACTTATCCTTTGTGGATAACTTGAGGCCGGGGGTACAATCCCGGTCCAATCACTACACGGGCTGCGTGGCGCAGGCGCATCCCGGGCTTCCCCCCAAGTTTTTGCAGGTCGACGCGGCGGACCGTATACAGGACGTATACGTAAGTCGCTGCCGGCGTTGCAGACATGGGTACGGGGAAGGCCGGGCTGGCGAGGCGCGACAGTAGTCAGTGGCGCACCCTGGAGGTGCGCTTACTAAACAAAAAACAATGCAAGACTTCTGGCAGGCGGCAGCCGCGCAGCTCGAGCGCGAACTGACGCCGCAACAGTTCAAAACCTGGATCAAGCCGTTGGCGCCCGTCGGTTTCGACGAAGAAGCGCTCACGCTGCGCATTGCTGCGCCGAACCGGTTCAAGCTGGATTGGGTCAAGAGCCAGTTTTCGGGGCGTATTACTGCCCTTGCCTGCGAATATTGGGAAGCGCAGGTCAGTGTTCACTTTGTCCTGGATCCTGCTGCGTCGGGCCGTGCGGCGGCTTACGCGCAGCCGCCGGCCGGCGGCATGGGCGGTCAGCCGGGCATGATGCCGGGCGCCGCGGGCGACGGTCACGCAGCACTGGGTACGGGTATGCAGGGCTATGGCGGCGGCCAGCCGATGGGCCAACCCATGGGCCAGCAATTCGCCCAACCGGGCATGCAGCCCGGCTATGGCGAGTACCAGTCCGGCCACGGCCAGGCTGGCTATCCTCCGGCGCAGGCACCCTACCCTGGCCATCCGCTGCAAGGCGGCATGCGCCAGCAGCCGGCGCCGGGTGCGCAGCATGGCGTCGATATGGGCGAGATCGACGTGGTCCAGATGGATCCGTCCGAAGTTGCTGCCCGCTCCTACCGCATGCAGCCGCAGCAACCCCCCATGCAGTCGGGTCCGATGGTGCAGCACCCCGGCCCAGGCGGGCCCGGTGCGCAGCCCGGCCAGCCGAGCCAGGCCAGCGACACCGTGCACGAGCGTTCGCGCCTAAACCCGATCCTGACGTTCGACAACTTCGTCACCGGTAAGGCCAACCAGTTGGCGCGCGCTGCCGCCATCCAGGTCGCCAACAATCCGGGCAAGTCCTACAACCCGCTATATCTCTATGGCGGCGTGGGCCTTGGTAAGACTCACTTGATCCACGCCATCGGCAATTTCATGCTGATGGAGAACCCGCGCGCGCGCATCCGCTACATCCACGCTGAACAATATGTGTCCGACGTGGTGAAGGCCTACCAGCGCAAGGCGTTCGACGAGTTCAAGCGCTATTACCACTCGCTCGACCTGCTGCTGATCGACGATATTCAATTCTTCTCGGGCAAGAACCGCACGCAGGAAGAATTCTTCTACGCGTTCGAAGCACTGATCGCCAACCGGGCGCAGGTGATCATCACCAGCGATACGTACCCGAAGGAGATCACCGGCATCGACGACCGCCTGATTTCGCGTTTCGACTCCGGCCTGACCGTGGCCATCGAGCCGCCCGAGCTGGAAATGCGCGTGGCGATTCTGATGAAGAAGGCCGCCGCCGAAAACGTGAGCGTGCCCGAGGAAGTCGCGTTCTTCGTCGCCAAGCATCTGCGTTCCAACGTGCGCGAGCTCGAAGGCGCGCTGCGCAAGATCCTGGCGTTCAGCAACTTCCACGGCCGCGACATCACCATCGAAGTCACGCGTGAAGCGCTGAAGGACCTGCTGACGGTGCAGAACCGCCAGATCTCGGTCGAGAACATCCAGAAGACCTGCGCGGATTTCTACAACATCAAGGTCGCTGACATGTACTCGAAAAAGCGGCCTGCGAACATTGCAAGGCCGCGCCAGATCGCGATGTACCTGGCGAAGGAACTCACGCAGAAGAGCCTGCCCGAGATCGGCGAACTCTTCGGCGGGCGCGATCACACCACCGTGCTGCACGCGGTGCGCAAGATCGCCGACGAGCGTAGCAAGGACGCTCAGCTCAACCATGAACTGCACGTGCTGGAACAGACGCTCAAGGGTTGATCCGAGGTGGATCCCGCGCCGGGAAACCGGGGCGGGCGGATTTTGAAGAACCGGCCCGAGAGGGCTGGCATACTGTAGGTTCGGCGTCACTGGGAGGCCCCCGGGGCGCCTGTTAAACAACAACGGCCCAGCCGCAGCCGTGTGCAGTGTTAGCCACAGATAAGGCTTTGCGGTGAGTCGGGATGAAATGCGGAAAGTACTTGGCGGGCGCCGTGGCTTTTTGTGCACAACCCCCACTTCCGACGGTTTCGCCCCGCTTCACCGCAGCGGCTTATCCTTGGTACAATGGCACATTAACTCCTTGATTTCTAAGTAAATTGGAGTTGCCTGGAGTTTGCGGTCGCCGACGACAAACGACGAAGGATAAATTCAATGCAATTGGTCAAAACCTCGCGAGACAATCTGCTGCGTCCGCTGCAAATCGTGAGCGGCATCGTGGAGCGCCGCCACACCCTCCCGATCCTGGCCAACCTGCTGATTCGCAAGTCCGGCTCGAACGTATCCTTCCTCTCGACCGACATCGAGATCCAGATCACCACGCACGCCGAATGCGGCGTGGGCAATGACAGCGTGGCCACCACCGTGGCCGCACGCAAGCTGCTCGACATCCTGCGCGCCATGCCCGACGGCGATGTGGCCCTGTCGCTCAACGACAAGCGCATGACCGTGCAGTCCGGCAAGAGCCGCTTCGCACTGCAGACGCTGGCCGCCGAAGAATTCCCGACCGTTGCCGAAGCCAGCGAATTCAACGCCAGCATCTCGCTGCCGCAGAAGACCTTCAAGCACCTGCTGGCGATGGTCCACTTCGCCATGGCGCAGCAAGACATCCGTTACTACCTCAACGGCATGCTGCTCGTCGTCGACGGCAAGAAGGTCATGGCAGTCGCCACCGACGGCCACCGCTTGGCCTACTGCGGTGTGGAACTGGAAAACGAAGCCACCGGTGTGGGCTCGCGCCAGGAAGTCATCATCCCGCGCAAGACCATCCTCGAACTGCAACGCCTGCTCGAAGACAACGACGATCCCGTGCAGGTGCAGCTCGCCGCCAACCAGGTCAAGTTCAGCTTCGCCAATATCGAGCTGATCTCCAAGCTGGTGGAAGGCAAGTTCCCCGACTTCAATCGCGTCATTCCCAAGGGCTACAAGAACGCCTTTGCGATCGACCGCGTGCGCCTGCAGCAGGCGCTGCAACGTACCGCCATCCTGACGACCGACAAGTTCAAGGGCGTGCGCTGCATCCTGGACACCCACATGCTGAAGATCAGCTCCACCAACGCCGATCAGGAAGAGGCGCAGGAAGAGCTGGAACTCGATTACTCGGGCGACGCGCTCGACATCGGCTTCAACGTGACCTACCTGCTCGACGTCCTCGCCAACCTGAAGAGCGAGCAAGTGCAGGTCAGCCTCGGCGACTCGAATTCGAGTGCGCTGATTACCGTGCCGGAAGACGACAACTTCAAGTACGTCGTCATGCCGATGCGCATCTGATGATCCGGTAACAGGACTACAGATACAGAGATACCGGAGCAGCAAACGGCACGCTACGACACCCGCACTATCACGGGACGTCTCTTTGCAGCAGGGGCAGGATCGAAATCGATCCGCCCCTTTTGCCGTTTTTAGTAACCCGCCATGCGGAAGCCAAACGCCCTGCCAATGTGCCGGCGCGGCCAGGTTTTCGCATCAGCCGTTGAGTAGAAAGACATGACCGAACAGCAGACACCGCAACAGGAAAACACCTACGGAGCTTCTTCGATCCAGATCCTGGAAGGCCTGGAGGCGGTACGCAAGCGTCCGGGCATGTACATCGGCGATACCTCCGACGGCACCGGCCTGCATCACCTTGTGTTCGAGGTGCTGGACAACTCCATCGACGAAGCGCTGGCCGGCTACTGCACCGAGATCACGGTCACCATCCACAGCGACAACTCGATCTCCATCGTCGACAACGGCCGCGGCATCCCGCCCCTGGTCAAGTTCGACGACAAGCACGAACCCAAGCGCAGCGCGGCGGAAATCGCCATGACCGAGCTGCACGCCGGCGGCAAGTTCAACCAGAACAGCTACAAGGTGTCCGGCGGCCTGCACGGCGTGGGCGTGTCCTGCGTGAACGCGCTGTCCAAGTGGCTGCGCCTGACCGTGCGCCGTGACGGCAAGGTCCACCTGATCGAATTCGCCAAGGGCGACGTGCAGAACCGCATCATCGAGACCGTCAACGGCCCGGACGGCCAGCCGGTCGAAGTGTCCCCGATGAAGATCATCGGCGACACCGACAAGCGCGGCACCGAAGTTCACTTCCTGGCCGACGAAGAGATCTTTACCCACGTCGAGTTCCATTACGAGATCCTCTCCAAGCGCATCCGTGAGCTCTCGTTCCTGAACAACGGCGTCCACATCAAGCTGGTCGACCAGCGTACCGGCAAGGAAGAAGACTTTGCCTTCTCCGGCGGCGTGAAGGGCTTTGTTGAATACATCAACCGCGCCAAGAGCACGCTGCACCCGAACATCTTCTACGCCAATACCGAGAAAGACGGCATTGCCGTGGAAGTGGCCATGCAGTGGAACGATGGCTACAACGAGCAGGTGCTCTGCTTCACCAACAACATTCCGCAGCGGGATGGCGGCACCCACCTGACCGGCCTGCGCGCCGCGATGACCCGCGTCATCAACAAGTACATCGAAGAAAACGAGATCGCCAAGAAGGCCAAGGTGGAAACCACCGGCGACGACATGCGCGAAGGCCTGGCCTGCGTGCTCTCCGTCAAGGTGCCCGAGCCCAAGTTCAGCTCGCAGACCAAGGACAAGCTGGTTTCGTCCGAAGTGCGCCTGCCGGTGGAAGAACTCGTGGCCAAGGCCCTGGGCGATTTCCTGCTGGAAACCCCCGGCGACGCCAAGATCATCTGCGGCAAGATCGTAGACGCCGCCCGCGCGCGCGAAGCCGCCCGCAAGGCCCGCGAAATGACCCGCCGCAAGGGCGTGCTCGACGGCATGGGCCTGCCCGGCAAGCTCGCCGACTGCCAGGAAAAAGACCCGGCCCAGTCCGAACTCTTCCTGGTGGAGGGTGACTCCGCAGGCGGCTCCGCCAAGCAGGGCCGCGACCGTAAGTTCCAGGCCATCCTGCCGCTCAAGGGCAAGATCCTGAACGTCGAGCGCGCGCGCTTCGACAAGATGCTCTCCAGCCAGGAAGTGCTCGTGCTGATCACCGCGCTGGGCACCGGCATTGGCAAGGACGACTACAACCTGGACAAGCTGCGCTACCACCGCATCATCATCATGACCGACGCGGACGTGGATGGCTCGCACATCCGCACGCTGCTGCTGACGTTCTTCTACCGCCAGATGCCCGACATCATCGAGCGCGGCTACGTGTACATCGCCCAGCCGCCGCTCTACAAGATCAAGCACGGCAAGGAAGAGCGCTACATCAAGGACGACGTAGAACTCAACGCCTACCTGCTCAAGCTGGCCATGGAAAAGGCCGTGCTGGTGCGCCCGGATGGCACGGAGATCAACGGCGACGCGCTGACCGAGCTGGCGCGCCAGTACCAGCTCACGGAAGGCGTGATCGGCCGCCTGTCACGCATCGTGGATACGGATGCGCTGCGCGCGATTGCCGATGGCGTGACGCTGGACCTGGACAGCGCACCGGCGGCCGAGGCATCGGCCGTGGCGCTGAAGACCAAGCTGGCGGAGATGCATGCCAAGACGCTGCTCGGCGCTGCCGTCAACGACGATGGCACGGCGGATGTGTATGCCCAGTTCGACGAAAAGACCGACAAGCATCGCCTGATGATTGCGCGTCGTCACCATGGCAACGTGCGGCTGTCGCACCTGGACGCGGACTTTGTCCACGGGGCGGATTACGCGGCGCTGTCCAATGCGGCCAAGACGTTCCAGGGGCTGACGCCTGAGGGGACCAAGGTGCAGCGCGGGGAAGGGGACAAGCTGAGGGATCAGACTGTCAATGACTTCCATGGGGCGATGCAGTGGTTGCTCTCTGAAGCTGAACGCGGCGTGTCCCGTCAGCGCTATAAGGGTCTTGGTGAGATGAACCCTGAGCAGCTGTTTGAGACGACGCTCGACGTTACCCAACGGCGACTGCTTAAGGTGCAGATTGAGGATGCTATTGCGGCGGATCAGATTTTCACCACCCTCATGGGTGATGAGGTGGAACCGCGTAGGAACTTTATTGAGTCGAATGCGTTGGTGGCGCGGAATATTGATGTTTAAAATTTGTCTGTAGATAGGCACATAACCTAAGAATCTGGGACCCATAAGTTGAGAAATTTATGGGTCTTTTGCGTTGATAGCCAATGTTTATGGACGTCTCAGCAATTAGCGATGCGTCCCGAGTCGTTGACTGCAACGACTCGACGTGGCTCCGCGCGTTCACTCAATAGAGCGAGACCTCTAAATGCAAATGCTCCTGACATCTCCCGACTCTGTTTTGGTCTCGGGGGGGGCCCACCCGGCCATTGTCAAAGTGCTGGCTGACTTCGCGGCGGCGGGAAACCCGGTCGCTCTTTTGTCGAACCACACAGAGCCGGTTTGGTTCAAGCAAGCGTTTGCGGGCACCGCAGTTCAGTTCCTTCGCAGCCCTGGGAGACAAGATGGAGGGGTGGTCTCGCACAATGCTAAGCGCTTCAATTTGCAGAATCACGACGTGCTGGTTCTAGCCTCGAAGCTGGACGACATCCAGATGGCGAAGAACGGTCATGCGGTGGTGATTGGCGCTGGGTGGTCAAACAATAAGTACGTTGCAGATTTGGGCATTCGAGCCGCGAATCCTACTGAGCTTGCACAAGTCATCGGGTTGACTGCGGGATGGCAGGGGCAATGGTGGTACCAAGGCAACACACCGGGCTACAGCGTGCATGTCCTGGCGGACCTGTCGCAGATGGGCAAGGGAATCGACCAGCAGGTTTTTGCAGGGAAAATCAAACAGACTGTCAAAAACGGAGGCGTTCACCTGAATGCGCTGCTCGCAGTGACTGCACGGTCTATGTTGTTTATGGGCGTCGGTGCCGTCCCAGACCTCCTCTGGGGCGTCTACCCATCATCCAGCAGCGACAACTCTGACAACGAGACGCTTAGCGACTTCACCCATCGACTGCGCACGACGGCTTCGCGAGTTCGAAATGCGGAGCGCGGTCAGCCTCTGTTCATTCGACATACTCCTTCGGCCAAACGGTCTAGTGGCAGCTTCAGTGGAGATAGGCGGGACCCAACGGGGCAGGTCACGACCATTCACTTGAATCCATTCTACGCTAGTAAGCTTCGCGGGAAGAACGTGGTGGTGGTCGATGACTGCACAACGTATGGCGTTTCCTTCGGTGTGGCGGCAGCCTTCCTGCGTAAGGCGGGAGCGGCGTCGGTTACCGGTATCGCATTGGGCAAGTTTGGAAACCAGCTTGGTGCCTATCAAATTGAGCTGAAGGCTAACCCATTCGCTCCAGTGCAAGCGTCGGACTTCATCGGGGCATTCAGTCCATTTCCCGGCACCACCAATGTCGGAAGCCAAGCCGCGTTGACAACGCTGTTGACATAAGGCCGTGCAGACGGTGTGCCGTTCAATTCAGAAATTCGAGAACTACACCACGCGTGGAGACCAGGATGGCCAACGTTATTTTGTTCGATTTCGATAGCACCTTGGTGAATACGCGGTCGGTCCGGGAGATACGAGAGTCTGTCGAATACGATTTGCTCACACCGGAGACGATGGCCCAGGTTGCGCCGTATCAACCCGTTCCGGAGCTTATTAGGGCGCTGAAGGAACGAGGTGTCCTGCTCGGGATTGTGTCCAATGCGGGACGAGGCTACATCGACCGCATTCTTGCCCATTTGGGGATGCGGAACGACTTTGACGTGGTTGTCACTTACTCAGACGTAAAGCGCGCAGGCAAGGAGCCAAAGCCGGCGCCTGATGGAATCTTGCTTGCGCTCGAGCAGCTTGGGGAGGAGTCGGGCCCCCACGTTCTTTATGTAGGTGACGAGTACATCGACATTGTCGCCGCGTACAACGCTGGAGTTACGCCCATCGTTCCAACCTGGGCGTCGCGCGAAACCGTCTCGACGGCGCCAGCGGCAGCCTTGTCGTCGCGAGACCTGATTGACTACTTTGATGACCCAAGCGACTTCCGCTTATTTGCGGAGCGCGCAGCAGAGCATCAGTCTATTAATTTCCACCGTGGCGCGACCTTTTTCCTGCCTCTCGACCTCTCCGGCAATGTGATAACCGTCGGCGAACAACTGCGGATTCTGTGCCTCGGCCGCTACTACAGCCAGAAGGCAGTGGCTACGGCGTCGCTCCACGAGGCGCATGCGCTTTCACAAGACATCGTGCGCAAAGAGAGTATCCCGCAGTTTGAGCTTCAGCCGTATTGGGTCGACGTTGTGTTGCACGTCCTCCGACGAGCACCTGAATATCTGTTCCACAACGAGCATCCTTTTGACCTAATCACTGTCGTACCGGGAAAGGCCGGTGGTCATCCGCGCTTGGAGAATTTCCTTCGCCGC
This sequence comes from Cupriavidus numazuensis, assembly GCF_905397435.1. GTDB lineage: Bacteria > Pseudomonadota > Gammaproteobacteria > Burkholderiales > Burkholderiaceae > Cupriavidus > Cupriavidus numazuensis. The sequence goes on along the minus strand of NZ_CAJPVI010000059.1, from coordinate 33,808 downwards.
GTTCAGCAAGCTGCTGGGCCAGAGTTTGCTGGGGTGAGCTTCGATGCATCGCTGCTGCGGTATGTCGACGATGCGCTGAAGCAGAAGACTCTCTCAGCCGACCAGCGGGCGGCAGAAGCCAAGCGGGCGCTCCAGCTCGCAGGTGTTGCGGCCGAGCGCATTCGCGGCCGGCATGTTCTCGTAATCGACGACGTAGTAACGACCGGGTCAACTATCGCACGCTCAATCGACCTGCTGGAAAAAGCCGGGGCCGCCTCGGTGACCGGGTTGGCTTTTGCGAAAACGGTAAGCGTTCAGCAGGATGACAAGAACTGCCCGCGATGCACTCGACCGATGCGACTTCGGCGCAATCAGGCCGATGGCAGTCATTTCTGGGGCTGCTCCGGCTACTTTGCGGACGAGGAAGACGAGCGATGCCCCTACACAGAGGACATGCATCCGAAATTCTGCGGAGTCTGCAACAGACCCATGGTGCGCCGTACCAACAGACAGAATGGTAACCGGTTTTGGGGCTGCACCGGATACAATCAGACACCGTCCTGCAACTACACTGAAGACATCCAATAGTGGCTGTATCTGACTACACAATTCGTGTACTGATTGCGAGCAAGGTGAAGGGAGTGGGCCGGAAGACCCTCCAAGCTTTAACCAGGGAACCGCTATTTTTCCAGGTTAAGCTAGAGGAGTTGGCTGAAACCTTCCCGGAACTCGCGCTGCTGCAGCCTGCAAGCCTGACCTATGAGACGGCGGTTAAGGCGGCGGAGGATGACCTTCGGCAAGCGTCAGAACGTGGCCATACCATCTTGAGTCCGTCGGACTCGGACTATCCGCGACTTCTAGCCACAACGGAAGACAGACCTGCGCTCCTATATGTCGCAGGGGACCCGGCGCGATTCTCCAAGAAGGCTATTGCGGTCATCGGCACACGAGAGCCATCGAAGCATGGAATTGAAACCGCTCGGCGAATCACTCAGTACTTTGGGAGCGCCGGATGGCAAATAGTTAGTGGGCTTGCGCTCGGTCTTGATTCGGTTGCCCACAAAGAGGCTCTGAACCACGATGGCTCGACGGTGGCTGCTATGGCTCACGGACTGGACTCGGTCTATCCGAAATCGAATGCTGCTCTTGCTGACGCCATTGTGGCGAAGGGCGGCCTTTTAGTATCAGAGTATGGCTACGGGACACCCGCATTCTCTGGCCAGTTTGTGGAAAGAGATAGAATTCAAGCGGCTCTTTCGAAGGCCGTGGTGATGGCGCAGTCTGACAGAGGCGGCGGTAGCCTGCATGCAAGCCGCGCCGCACTCCGATACCGGCGATTCCTGATAGTTCCAGTCGCAACGCGTGCAGACATTACAAGTGGATATGAGAAAGCGCGCGGCAACATTGCATTGACCACCGGCAGTGTCACCGAGAAGCTCTCGATACTTAAATGCCAAGAGTCAGATTTGGAGCGCCTTATTGTTCTTCGGTCGAAAAGCGAATACGAAGCGATTGAGGCGGCACTTCTGACGTAATACTCGAAATGGAAAATTAATCTAGCGATTCACCAGAGGCCGGGTTGTTTGCATATATTGCGTGTGCGCGCTATCGATAGCGCCTCACACTGTCGTGCTCGTTGTATCACCGCCCGAATGCATTTGGGTCGAATCCAACGTCAAACATTTTCACATCGAGATAAACAAGAGTGAGCACCTCGCCTGGCGTCGTCGTTTGAAAACCAGACTTCCGCCGGCTACAGTCCCGAGCATCGCTGTTGCCAGGCACCCGCGACGAGGTCATGCGCAAAGCTGTCGTCATCAAGTTTTTCTCTAAGATGCCAACGTCATGGGACGTGGGGCGCGACCGAGCGTCAGCGCAGACCGTTCGCCTTATAGCATGCAACAGCCATGTGCAATGAGTCGACCTGAGCCATGCGGATGGTCGGCTGGCTGCCGTTTCGGGATGGGCTTGCCTTCGTAGCTGCCTGCACACGCGCCGAGTCCTAAGAGGTGAGAGGCAGTAGTGGGCCATGAGACTGCTCTTCTTCTGGATGGGGCTGCGGGTAGGCTGCAGCGCAACATGGAAAGTTGCGCGTCTGTCATCGCCGCTTCGGCAGATGACAATTTCTTAGTCTCGGGCTCTAGAGGGCTACTAGGCCCCTGGCGAGACTCGAACTCAGCCACTGGTTGTCGCCTTATCCCTCGTTGCCGCGCGAGCCCGGCAAGTCAATGCCGGCACTCGCCCGCCCCAACGCACTTCCCGAGGCGCTATATCGAGCACAGGACGTTCACTTCTCGACGCCCTGTCAACGGAATTGCTTGGATTCGATGGGATAAAGCACTTGAGCTGTGTTGCGCAAAGCGCAAATTTCATGTCATGATTTGCGTGCGCACCACCTTTAGGGAAGGACATGGACAATCGGCTTTCAGAAAACGAACGCAGGATTCACCAACACTCTCGGCGGCCCATTTTGGCAGTTGTAGCAACAGTGCTTACGTTGCACCCAGTGAGTCTGCCGCCGATGAAGCTAGACATTCATCTGACGGTCGGCAGCCTGCCGCCAGCAGAGTGGCGCAGTGCCGAAAAAGAAGGGGAGCGGAAGTAATGGACAACACCAGCCCCTTTCGAGAGCTAGTCTCAACCTTAAGCAATCGTGGCGTGCCGGACGCATATCGCGCGGCGCTTTCCCTGCTGGCCGAAATACACGGCGGGGGCTCACCACAGTCGAGTCAATTGTCCTTGTCTGAGGCATGTGTGGGCTCCGCACTCGAAGCCACGAAGGCCCATCTTGTGGAGGTTCTTGATTGGGTCTCGCTTTCTGACACGGCTAGGCGGCGCGGGGAAGCGATGCTTACCCCGGACATCGCACAGCTTTTGGCTGACCTCGTCATTGAAGGAGGGCATTCGTCTGCCATCATTCTGCAGGACCCGCTTTGCCTTGTGGCGTCGAGGTTGGTTGACTTAGGCGTATGCGTGGAACAGTACTGTTCCGACTTGGAGGTTCCGAAGCTGTGTGCCGCACTTACGAACATGCCTGCCTGGACTGCCGTCGAGCGGGATGTCTATGGGACCGGAGCGCAATCGAATCAAGGCGCTGGCGCACGAATGGATGAGTCACCGCCATGTACAAGTCCATCGACAACGGAACGTGATAACGGCGTTTTAATTGCCGCCCTTCCGCTCATACCGGGTATTTCCGGCGGTGTGCATGCCAAACAGCTGCCGTATGCAGCGAGTGAAGACCTAAGCGCCATCATTGACCGGTACGGAGTGACCGTCGCACGACTTATAGTGCTCGTTCCGAGTTCGATGCTCTATCGAACTGGGAAGGCTGCCGAATTCCGACGGGACCTTCTATCCTCGGGACTCGTCGAGGCGGTGCTTGAGCTTCCTAACGGTACGACGCCACTTGCGACGCACCAGTATTCCGTGTTGGTACTTCGCCCAACTCGGAATCCCGCTGCAGAAGAATCCGTATTCGTTATGAGCTTGCCCGAGCGCGCGTCCCCAGCCACCCGCGGTCGGGGACGGCGGGTGGAGGTCGAGTCTAGCTGCGCACTCGCGGCACAAGTAATTGATAGACGTACTGATGGCCCCGGCAACGGTCGCCTATTGACGTTCAGACAACTACTGGAGATTGGCTCTCTTTTGCCCCGGATGCTGCTTGGAGGCACCTGGGCTGATGCTCACAACGCTGGAAGTCGAGCGACGCTGCGCGATATCGTGCACATAGTTCGTCCGACCGCGTTGCCCAAAGGAGCGCGCAGACCACGCGCCGCGGTGACGACCGACAGTATCATCCGTGCGTTCCCATACATCCGCTATGTCGAAACAACGGGCGGTACGGATGATGGAAGCGAGTACGGTAAGGCGCATGAAACCACCACTGACCTTGAGGCTGGAGACATCGTTATTGTCGTAAAGGGCACGGTCGGCGCGGTGGGGCTAGTCGAGCAGCCCACGAACGGGCTGATACTTCTGCCAAACTCCTGCTTGGTGCTACGTGCAAAGAGCGCGGACGAAACGAAGGCGCTTTACCTTTACCTCAAGAGCCCGACGGGGATAGAACGCCTGCGTTCAATTGTGACTGGCAGTACGGTGCGTAACATCCGATTAGCCGACCTCGGCGGTCTTGCCGTGCCAAGCCTCTCTGGCCGCGCCTGTGAGCTAGCGGAAAGAACTCTGCAAGCCATCAACGAAAAAACAGTCGAAATTCAACGATTGGAAGGGGAACGAGCCCAGTTGTTGGGTAATTCTCTAGAAGAAATGTCAAAACTAAGTGGTTAGACTAGCCTGATGCATAGTTGCAACCATGTGCACAGAGCAGGCCCGCATATTCGAATGCTTGCATGGTGTGTCAGGCAGAGCACCGGGTCGACTGCCTCTATCCTGACACTGCTCGCTCTCGAATCCCAGTCAACGCCCGCAAAATCCGAATCACTGTAGCCGCCGGGAATACCCCACTACGCCTAGACAGTTTCATTACCCTGGTTGTGCATTGAACTAACCGGCTAACCACCTCGCCCTCAAGTCGCTCTCCGTGGTAGGCGAACCCAATCCATTCCCCTGTCCAGGTCCGTGCCTCCAATCACCTCCTACTTGCTGGTAGCGCGTATGTGTCATCGAACAACGGCTGAGAGGCGGTGCCTTCTCTGGGCCATCGCGATTCGAATTTCTCCAAATTCTCTGCGGCTATCAGAGCGCATCGCCAAGCTCTTCCGTTACGTTGGCCTGTTCCGCAGGGCCAAGGTCTCGTTTCGATTTCTTGATGGCGGCCAATATTCCGCCAATCTCGCCGAAGAAGCCGTATCGGAGCTGGTTGAATGTCGTCCGGCAGTTTGCTGAGCTTTTTGGTCGTTCCGAAAGGCGCAGGGCGGCTGCAATAGCGTTGGTTCGAGCGCTACAAGAGCTTCGGTAACCGACGGAGTAAGCTTCGCGTTCGCCCTACATCTAGATTGCATCCCCGAGTGCTGCTCGCTCCAGCGCCTCGTGTTCTCGTCGCCAGCCAGGCATGGCCTGAGTGACTAAGCTCCAGAAGGCCCTAGTGTGGTTCTTCTCGACGGTGTGGCAGAGCTCGTGGACTATGACATAGTCCTGCACACTGCCGGCCAGTTCCATCACCCTGGGGTGGAACTGCAGGACGTTCGCCGCATCGCAACTTGCCCATCGGCTTTGAAAATGCCGGATGCAGGCCCCTGCAGCTTTTAGCCCTGTTTCGCGTTCCCAATGGCGGACGCGTCGCAGCAGTTTCTCTTCTGCGCGCTCGCGGTAAAAGGCTTCCAACAGCGGCGCCACGGCTTCGGGCGTGGTAGCGCTCCCCCACGGACACTCCACCACAAAGCGTGACGCGGTAAAAGCCAGCCGCGGCGTCGTCAGAGCAGGCACGTGCCGGACCTCCGTGAAGTAGCTGCGCCCGCAATACTTGAGCCGGCTACCGGTCACGATGGCGTCTTCGGCCTGCGGTTTGTTGACCAGCGCCAGCTTCTCGCGTATCCAGCGGGCACGCCGCCGCACCAGCGTCTCCTGCTCTGGCACCTCCACCCACGGCCCGCGCAACAACACCGGATGGCCACGTTCGACCGTCACATAGTGGCGTTTCAGCTCTGCATCCGGCTGGAACTGCCACTCAATGGTCGTCTCTCCGTACTGCAACTGCGGCATGGCTTAGTTCTTCAGCAAGATGGTCAGCAGGTTCCCGGCGTGGTCCCGCGCCACAGCACGCTGCCAGCCCGCCAGCGGGACTAGCAGGCTACTGATGCGCTTCTTGATGTCGGGGTGCAGGTCCGGCATGGCCTTCCAGTTGCCAGACGCCATGGTGTGGCTGAGTTCGGCATCCTCGAACAGCTTGGTCGTCACGCCCCGGGCTACGTCACTCGACAGATGCGATTCTAGGTAGTGGAAGGCGGCGGAATGGGCCGGGCTGGAAAAGCCAGTATTGTCTTTCTCCTTGACGCGCTGACCGAACAGGTCCAACTGCTCCAGAAACTTGACCTGGGTAATGCGGCCGGCCTTTTCTTCTTCAAGCAGCTTTTCCAACTCCTCCGCCAGCTTGTCGAAGAACGCAGGGTCCTTGTCGCGCCCCGTCTCGATGGTATGTTTTAGCTGGTTCTTCATCACCAGCGCCCGGCTGCCAGGGCTAGCGAGTTTCTTGAGCCGGTCCATGTCTGAGGCATCGAGAATAGACACCTCTTTGCCGAGCAGGCTTTTGGCTGGGCTGGCGTTGATGTATTCATCCAGCAACTGCTGCAGGAGCACCGATTCGAGCTTGGTAATGCGCTCACGATATGCCGTGCCGGGCAGTTTGTCCCGCAGCATCAGGCGGATTTCAGCAAACAGCGTGAAATACTGCTTGAATGACACCCCGCGCACGTCGGGCAGGACGATGTCGATGCTGCGGTTGAACTGTTTGACCAGTTCCAGAAAATCTTCCACCCTATCCAGCCGGGTTGCTGGGTCGAGGAAGGCTTCAGCATCGGTCTTGTAATCCTCACGTTGACTGACCGGGTCATGCTTGCGAGGCAGGAGCTTGAGAATCCGTTCCAGCGTCGCTTGCAGTTTGGGCAGCTCGCTTTCCAAGCCCTCCCATACCTGGGTAGGCTTGACCTCGCCGCCGTAGATTTTGAGGGCGTGGTCCAGGTGCTCCACCACGCCGTGGTAGTCCACGATGTAGCCCGCGTTCTTGCCGGCCATAGTTCGGTTCACGCGTGCGATGGCTTGCAGCAGGGTGTGTTCTTTAAGCGGCTTGTCCAGATACATGGTGCCGACAATCGGAGCATCCCAGCCAGTGAGCAGCATGTCGGACACAATGATGAGCCCGACGTTGTTGGCGTGCACCTTGCCATCCTTGCCCTTGGCTTCATCGCCATAGGGCAGCGCAAACAGCTTGCTGACGAAGTTTGCAATCTGCTCAGGCGGCATCGCGACCGGCACCTTGCCTGCCTTGATTTCATCGCGCACGCGCTCCTCGATGGTGCGTACCGTATCGGCGCCGACACCCTTCTCGGCGGCTGCTTCCTTCTCAGATGCACCGGTGCGAGAAGCCGTGATGTTGGCCAGCGATACCACCACCCTGCTCTCGAAAGTGGGAAGCCCCTGTTTGTTGCGCTCCTTCATGATGGCATCGAGCAGGTCTTTGTAACGCACGGCCATCTCACGCCCGTCGCACACCAGTATGCCCTTCAGGCCCTTGGCCTGTACGTTGGTCAGAAAGTGCTCGACCAGATGGTGAGCCACCTTTTCCATGCGGTCACCGGCTTGTCGCCAGCGTGTGAGCAGTTCCTTCTTCAAGGCATGCCGCCGCGCCTCTGACTCGTTGATGAACTGGTCTTTAAACGCCTGGTCGAGGTTGCCATCGGGGGCCAGTGCGACCCAGGCGTCCTGGTACTTGATGGGCAACGTGGCCCCGTCGGCCACGGCCTCGTGCAGCCGGTACTCGTCGATATACTCACCTCCGCCAAATTCGGCCAGAGTGTGTTTGTCGTCGTTCAGCAGCGGCGTGCCGGTAAAAGCAATGAACTTGGCGCTTGGCAGACTGGCCCGCATAAAGGCGGCCAGAAAGTCGTACTGGCTGCGATGGGCTTCATCCACCAGTACATAGAAATTTGGCTTGGTACTCAGCACGCGGAAGTTCACCCTCTCGCGGCCTAGTTCTTCCCATTTGGGCGAAAGCGGAACTCCATCTGCATCGTACTGGCCAAAGTTGACATTGCGCTCTTCAACCATGAAGAAGTTCTTGCCTTCTCGTACACGCCGGTGGCGGGTCGCTAGAAGGGTTTCGTCGTCATCCGGCGAGGGTTCCGCCGATGCGTCCGCCTCGTCATCCGCTTCGTCCTTCTCCTGGAACTTCTGCACCGTGCTCGTGAACACGCTGCCATAGTCGTTCGACAGCATCTTGACCAGGCCATCGACAGACACGGCCTGGATGGCCTTGATGCCCACTGCGTGGAAAGTGTCGAAAATTTGCTTGTCGAGGTCGCGCCGGTCGGTCAGCACCAGCACCGTCGGGTTGTCCAGGCCCGTGCTTTCGGTACGCAGCAAGCGAGCCAGCAGGGCCATGGTGAGTGATTTTCCGCTCCCCTGCGTGTGCCAGACCACGCCGCCAAGTGGCTTGGGCGCGGTCAGGCGCTGCACCGTTTTGCGTACGGCTCGCCACTGCTGGTAGCGCGGCAGCTTCTTAGATGTCTTACCGTCGCGAGTTTCGAACAGCACGTAATGAGTGATGAGTTCAAGAAAGCGCGCCGGCTCGAACAACGCCCACAGCAACTGGTCTTGCTCGCTCGGCTCACCCCCCAGCAAAGCCGCCACCTCGGCATGCTCGAAGTCTTGCAGCCGGTAGTGGGTGTAGAAAGCCGGGGGCGTAAAGATGGCGCCGTACACTCCTTGGCGGCCATTCAACCCGACACTGACCTGATTGAAGACAAACTGGGCTGGGAAGGCAGCCCGGTAGCCGTCCAGCTGCCCGAGTGCTTCGTCTAGCCGATGGTGGTTGGCCTTGCACTCGATGATGGCCATGGGCAAGCCGTTGACGAACAGCAGCAGGTCCGGGCGGAACACATCGTCGTCGGCATTGCGGCCCACGTACTGGTCGACTACGTGGAAGTCGTTTTTGGCTGCCGTGCCGGCGTCAAAGAATCGCACGCTGCACGGCTTGCCATTGGCATCCTTGACCTGGATGTCCGAACGGTGCACCACCTGCTCCCAGAATGCCTTGTTAGCGGGTAGCAGCTCGTCGTTGACTCGTTTGTGCAATTCGACGAGGGCGGCGTCTACGCCGCCAGGCGCAGTTGCTAGCCATGGGTTCAGCGCCAGCAGCCGGGGCTTGAGGATGTTTTCCAGCAGCGGGGCAAGGTGGCGGTGTTCGACCACGACTTGGCTGGCTGGCAGGTGGGTGTAACCCAATTTGACAAGCCAGTCGATGGCTGGAGTTTCGACGCCAGTCTTTTCTGCGTTGCCCATGTCTGCATTCCTTATTCTTTTACGGTGCTGTGTGCTCAGGCTGCCAGCGACTCGATGTCTTCTAGCTTGACGCGCCATTCTCCGGTCAGGAGTTTTCTCATCAGGCCGCGCCTGAGAATCTGAAATTCCCGATGCTTGGTGGTGAGGTTGTCTATTTTTTTCGTTACGCAATCAAGGACGTCAACAATCCTTGCCTGCTCTTTGAGCGGGGGAACCCTCATGCGCAACTGAGCCAAGTCGTCGTAATAGATTCGAATTCGCACACCACCGTCCCCTGAGCGACCTACGAATCGCTGCCACTCATCTGAGCGCCTGAAGTGGTCGAGGTAGGAGTACATTAGCTCCCCAGCTTTGGTCGCAAAAACAACATAATCTGGGCTTACCATGACGGAGTGGTTACGAGGATTGCGAGCAATAGACCCAATGTTGATACGCATCGGGTTATAGGCGAATGCATTCGATTCGACGATTCGGCATCGCTCGGTTGTTGCTCCTTTAACCCGCTCTCTCATTGGAACCAGGCCTTGTTCTTTCAGGACTCCGCACAGTAGCGCATCGTCGAGACTGCCAGCGTTCCTTACTCTGCTCTCTTGCGACATGGCTCCGAGTGGCTTTACTTCCCATCTCACAGGAATCGCACCCAGCTCACTATCCTTGAACTCAGCATGCGGCACCCATTGCCCATCGGCATCTTGAGTACCCACACCTCGACTGAACAACGTCTGCATCAACCCGTGCTTAAGGGTCTGGGTAGCCTCAATTTGGCGGGCAATCACGTCCAGCTTGTCGTCCACCGAGGCAAGGATAGCGGCGATTTTTTGTTGTTCTCGAATGGGGGGCAGTGCAATCTCATATTCGCGCAGAAAATCCGTGGGGACTCGCTTTTGCCCAGCGGAGCCGACCATATTTCGCTCACCGTTTCTTCGAAACGACTCATCGCGCGTGTGCAAATGCAAGAAGGACGGCAAGGCATGCCCCTCCTTTGCACGGATAACATGAAACTCGGTACTGCCGAAACCAATTCCGCTAAGCAGATTCGTCGCGAGTGCACCCTTTCCATTCTCGAAACATGGCGTAATCTTGGCTACCAAGACATCATTTTCAACAAATGAGGTGAACCCCTTTGCCACGTCCTGATAGCTGCGTCTCTGCCTACCAATTACCCGCCCGTCTTCGGACACATCTCCCATGGCCAAAAACGACACTTCATCGTCCCCTGACTTGGGCTTTGTGCGACCAGGATTGATGTCGGCAACGTCGGACAGTTTCGAAAGGCGCCAATCTCGGGGAAGCTGACTCGTGGGCGCATTCTGGCAATCCAGCATTTCGGCCTTCATCATGCTCCAGCCTCCCGCAGCCCCAACTCGACCAAGTAGCCATTTAGCCGCGCGTCAATCTGCGCTTCTTCGTCCGCCAGCGCTGCAAGCTGCGCTAACGTTGCAGACACGTTGACCGTCTTTGCCGCCTCACCGTTCTCGATGTAGCGAGCAATATTGAGATTGCCGTCGTTCTTGTGGATTTCATCCAAAGTCACCACACGGCAGTAGTTCTCCACCTCGGTTTGGCGGCCAAACGCGGCCTTGTGTGCGGCCACGATGCGTGTGATGTCTTCCTGTCGCAACGTGTTCTGGGCCTTGCCTTCGAGGTAGTCTCGGCTGGCGTCGATGATGATGACCTTACCCTTGAGCGCTGCCGGCTTGTTCTTGTTCAGCACCAACACGCAGGCCGGAATGCCGGTGTTGTAGAACAGCGCCGAAGGCAGGCCGATGATGGCTTCAATTAGGTCACCCGGCTGATTGCCGCTGGCAGCGTCGGTGCCAAACAGAAAGCCCTCACGAATTCGGCCTTCCTCTCCACCGCGGAACAGTACGCCATGTGGCAGGATAACGCCCATTCTGCCGTCGGCCTTCACGCTGGCGAGCATGTGCTGAGCAAATGCCAAATCAGCATAGCCGCGCGGCGGAATGCCGTAGCCAAAGCGGCCATACGGGTCACTGACCAGTTTGTAGTTGGGCGCCTTGGGCTTCTTTTCACCCTCTTGCTCTGCTTCGGCAGCCAGTTCCAGCGGTGCCCACCACGCCTTGGCCGAGAACGGCGGATTGGCAATCACCCGGTCGAAAGTCTTCAGGTAGTCGCCGTCCAGGTGCTTGGGCTCGACAAGCGTGTCGCCGCGCTCAATCTCGGCTCGCATGTTGTGCAGGTACAGGTTGAGCTTGGCGATGGCCCAGGTGCCCAGGTTCTTTTCTTGGCCGTAGAGCAGCACATTGGGCTTTCCCATGAGTGTGCCGCCCGGCAGCTCGGCGATGTGGTGGGCGCTTTCTACTAGCATGCCTCCGCTGCCGCACGTAGGGTCATACACACTCATGCCTGGCCGCGGGTCAAGCAGGCCCACCACCAGTTGCACCACGCCCTTGGGTGTGTAGAACTCGCCGCCCTTTTTGCCGGCGTCATCCGCAAACTGTTTGATGAGGTATTCGTAGGCGTCGCCCAGCATGTCGGCCTTGTACAAGTCGGCATTGCCTAACTTGTACTGGTTGAAGTGGCGCAGCAGGCGTTGCAGCGTATGGTCAGACAGCACGCGCTTGTCGCCGTACTGGGTGGCGGTGAGCACGTGCTGCAGGTCGGTGCCTTTCACGCCGGCTTCGATGTCATGGAAGGCCTTGTCCAGCGCTTCGCCAATGTTCTCCGTGCGGGTAATGAGCCAGTTCCAGCGCGCTGTTGGGGGGAATGCGCCCTGGTCTTCGCAAACTTCAGCATCGGCCTCTTTCTGGCTCAAGCTTTCGTCGGCCATCAATTGGCCGACGCGTTCTTCAAAAACGTCGTTGAAACGTTTGAGGAACAAGAGACCGAAGATGTAATTCTTGAAGTCGGAGGAGTCGATGGAGCCGCGCAGGATGTTTGCGGATTCCCATAGCCAGCTTTCCAGCGTGTCGAGAGTCAATTGAGCCATGTGGTTGTTCGGTTGTTCATGCGGTGTATTTGGAGCCGTGCAAAACGGAGCAACGGCTTATGGGAATGTGTCTGGCCAGCGTCGCTGCGAGATGTCGTCCATTTCTCCGTCGAGGCTGGCGACTTGGTTTTCAAGGTGGCAAAGCCGGTCGTAGTCTTGCCTGATTTCCATATAGGTCTGTGCGGATGGCACTGGCACCATGACCGCACTCATAAGCGTCCCGGGGCTAATGTGCTGCACACCCGCACCGACCTGCAGACCGTCAAGCTGTGCCTGGCCATGCGGGGAACGCAGGTACATAACAAGGACTTCCGGCGACAAGTTCTTGTCGTGCCATTTCGGGTCCAGGCGCAGCACAAGGCAACTTTGAGACACGACGGTTGGCCTGTGCCGTGCAGCCGCGCCCATCAGGGCAATTCGCCCGACTGAGCCCTTGATAGACATCACGATGTCCCCCGGCTGCACCAGCGTTGCATCTTTTGGCACCGATTTCAGGTAGACGGTCTTTTCGATGTTGTGGTTGATTGGGTGCCACTGGTGCAGGTCCGGTAATCCCACCTCCGCAACTTCGAAGGGCGTGGCCTCCTTGGAGGCAACGGGCGGCCTCACGGCTGCACAAATGTCGCCAAGCTTGACGGCATCCTGGCCTAGGTCTGCAACGCGCCGCAGGTAGCGCGAGGGGGCGAAACTGAACTCCTTCGCTTCAATTTCATCGTGGGTTACGAGTCTGGCTCTGTCTGCCTGCGCCCGTCCAAGCGCCACCTCGTGGCCTGCGGAGACAATGTCTCCAGCCTCTTGAAGCGAGCGGCGACCACTGCCCAGGTCGGCCATATAGATAGCGTTGGGCTCACCGGCAACGTCCATCACGGTAATGACACCAGCGATGGCTGTGGCGCCAAACACACCCGGTGGCAGCGTGATAACAGCCTGCACCGTAGTGCTTTCATTACTCCGGTTCAGCAGGTATTCGCGCAGACGTTGCTCCTGCCCTTTGGCAAACAAAACCCCTTGTGGCGTTACAAATACAGCCCGCATGTTGATGCGGTTTGCGAACTCAAAGAGGGCCCAGGACTCGCTCCGGGCAAACTGTTCATAAGCGCGGGTTTCAGTGATGTCCCACATCGACATGCGGCTGTCCTTAACGTGCAGGCCGAAGGGCGGCATCACTAGTGCATAGTCCGCCCGCCCGACCGGACGCCCAGCAAGGTCACGTTCAACCTCGGTTCGAACGGCTGGTGGGTGAAGCTGGCCCGTCTCAATCGTCAACAGGAGCTGACGGACCAAAGGCCAAGACGCCAATGGCGACGCTGCATACACACGCAGTCCGCGGCGCAGGGCTTCGACGGTCAACTGTCCTTTTAGGTCGAACGGAATCCAGACCTCACTGTCTGGCGGTGCGCCGACCATGTCCATCAGCAGCGAAGCCAACTCGGACACCACGAAACCTTCAGCCTCGCCGCGCCGACCAGCCGACTCGGTAACGCATGGCAGGACATCCCAACGGTGCTGCCCGAGTTCCGCTTCCAACTCGGAGACAATGGCTGCGGCGGTTGCGCGCCGACCGACATCATGAGCGACCGCCGCGGACCGTTGGGCCGCAATGAGGTCATACGCTTCCACGGGAAATCCCGCCTTTTGCAGTTCCTTCCACGCTTGCAGCTCGGTGAGTTGGTCAACTCTGGAAATGCCACGGACTTGCCGCATGGCGACCATTCGAGCGGCGGCCAGCCAGGTCAGTGCGAACAACTGAGCTTCGCTAGCCCCGTCAAGTCGCGCAAGGTCGACCAGTTGCAAGTAGGCCCGTGTGGCGGGCGATTCGGTTCGTGCCATTGCGTTCTGATTCTTTTCTTAGTTGTGGCGGTGACCCATCGTAATGACGGTATGGTCCTCGGTGCTAACCACAACGTAGACCCCAGCCAGCGCCTCGACCTGCTTCGTGCGGCCGACCACGCGGCTGAGGGTGTTGAGCGATGTGGCTGTCATCAAGCAACTGACTCCGCCCTTGCCATCGAACTCGCGTTGGCCGTATCCCAACAGCAAAGGCAGCACGACTTTGTCGATGCCACGCTGCTGCGCACGCTTGTCCGCATGACGAGACATAGAGGTGCGACGGTAACGTGTGGACTCGAATCCCGGGTTGCTGTAGCTCATACTAATCAACCTCCGCTTGTTGATTGCAATCGTAGCATGCTACGAATGTTTTTCAAATGGAATTATCGCTCCTTAAGAATCGGCTTGTCGTCGGAAGAAACACTGCGACCTTTCGCTCAGGGACAAGCAAACGAGGTGTAGGGCGCCGGATGGAAGCCGACCAGTGCGGCTGGAAAATCCAAGGCGTTGTCTCATCTAGCTTGAAAACTCCCCCCGCGTTGACTACGGTAGTTCGGCGTCGGTGCAATGCCGACGTGCTGTTTCGAGAATGAACCTGTTTAGGCAGTTGTGACCCGCCCGAGCGGTCAAGCCCTATTTGTGAGAGGGTACGACACGGGAGCGGGTGATGAACCAGGCTATTTTCTCTAGGGCGCGGCGGGCTGGAGGTCGGCGGAACGTGAGCTGCGCCTGCCGTCCGGCGATAGGCGCGAGCCCTGGTTGCCATCAGGGTGCCGGCGGCGGCCAGCTGCAACTTGGTCTGAGCACTGAGCTTTCCCCTGTTTGCCATCGCCGTATGCCAGGTCCGCCTCGCTTTGCAGACTCGCCGGCATGCGATGCCATTTCCCAGTTCGACACATATCGTCTCGATTGCCACCGCTTGGTCTTGCTGCGCCGCGCCGCGCCGCTACGACGACGTGTAACGCTGGCGTTACACGCGCGTAACGCGAAAAAAATTCTCAGTCGAAAAAGGTCTCTGGAATCAACGATTGTTTTCTATTTCGCGTGTAACGCCTGCGAAATCGACACTATTTTTTCAGAAAATGCTTCCGTAAGCTACGTAGTTGATAGCTCGATTGACTGCATGATGCTGAACCGGAACCGAACGACAGATTTCCCGCACTGGACCACCTTCGTAAGAACTCTCGTGCCCGTTGCGGCCACCCATAGCCAGGGGGCTTTGCTGCCGTGCACTGGTGAGTGGGGGGCGTCGTGAGCCGCACGCCCGCCTCCTACGGCCGTCGCGGCCGCCTGGATGCCGCCAACACCGGCATCCGTCATACGGCGTCGACGTATGGCAAGGCAAAGCTCGGCACATACATCGAGAAGGCAAGCGGTCACCTCAACGTCGAGTCCGATGCTGAACGCTTCGTTGCGCATCTGCTGGCGATTGACCCACGCATCAGGGCGTTCCAGCCGCAGCCGTTTTGCGTCGACCTGATTGACCAGCGCTTGCTGTTCACGAAAGACGCTATGCGCGCAGCCTGGCACAAGCATCGCGATGTCCAGGGCCCGAAGTTCTACACAGTCGACTTCAGAATCGATTGGCTCGATGGGCTACGTCACGCCGTCGAGGTCAAAGCTGAGAGCTCAGAGGGAGACGACGTCTATTGGGAAAAAGTCGCGCGCGCCCGGCCAATTCTGGATGCCAACGGCTATCCCCTGCGCACCCTGGTCCTTCCGGCGAACACAGCGCATCCCATCCGGATGAATGCGCGGGCGCTCAAGCAAGCGACCCATCAGGTCCGCACCTACCTGACGGACGAGCTCGCCGAACGCGTCACGCGCCGCTGTGAAGCAGGTCCTATCACAGTGCGCACGTTGTGCTCGGACCTTGCGCTTCTGCCCGGTCTGATGCCGGTCCTGCTGGTCAGCGGTGTGCTAGCGGGCGACCTTGCTCGTCACCCCATATGCGGCACGCTGGAGCTGTCCCTGGCACATGGGGACCTGAGCCATCTCTGTCTACTCGAAGGGGTGGAGAAATGACCCGAACTCTGCGCCTCCACGACAGGCTTGCTCCGCCTAAGAATCACGACGCGTACCTCGAGGTCCTTGACCCCCATCCGCGCGGCGGATGCATTAAGGTTTTCGATGCCGAGAAGCGCGAGGACCGGTACATCGAGATAGCAAACATCTTGGCCGACATTCATGCCGGCAAGCTGACTGTGCTTCGCGAGGGCAAACCTCGCTTCAGCCATGCCGCGCAACCTGACGACCAGGAACTGCACGAGCGCAATCGCTTTATCCATACGGTCATGAGGCGCATTCAGGAAATTCAGAAGCGGCAAGGCGTCAGCTTTCGGGAGGCGTATATACGTGCAGCGAAAGAGCACCAGGAGAAGGCCACACCGGAGTCGCGGCCATTCCCCCCACAGTCGACGATGTACCGCTATCGAAAATCTGACATGGCCGGCCTGCCGGTTCTTCGTGGGAACAAAAACAAAGGCAACTACCTGCCGCGGTATCCGTACGAAGTCGACAACACGATTGCCATTGTCGCCGAGCTGCATTACTTGGTGCCGCACTCCCGCTGGACGCTGAGAAGGGTCACCAAGGAAGTCAATCGCCAGGTGAGTGGCGCCGTTCCACCAACAAACTGCCGGCCGATAAGCGTCAAGTATGTGAAGAACGCCATCTTGCGGATTGTCAGCGCCGACCCCGAACTGGAGCGGATGCTTCCGGCAGATGTCGTCGCCGGGAAGTCACTCGCGAAGAAGCGCATTCGCGTCGAGACGCCATTTGAGCGCGTCGAACAGGACGCTTTGCATCTGCCATTCGTCGTTCAGACACCGAACGGCATAACCAGTCAGGTTTGGCTTGTGCACGCCATTGACTGCTGCACGAGCTATCCGCTTGGCTGGCGCCTGGTTGTCGGAGCTCCCACCGATACCGATTCGCTCGCATGCGCAGAGTTGTACATGGCCCCTCTCAAGAAGAAGCGCTTCGAGGAACTGGGTATCGACCATGCCATGAACGTGTGCGGAACGCCTGGGCAGCTTATCTTCGATAACGGTGCCGAAGCCAAAGGTGGACGCATCCAGAACCTGGAGCGGCTCGGTGTTGACGTCAAGCATTGTCGGGCCAGGGCGGGACAGGAAAAGCCCTTCATCGAACGTTCTAATCGTTCCATCAAGGAAGCGATGGAGGGGCTAGCGGGTTGCACGCGGATGGACGGTAAAGACGGGCAGCGCGACCCGATTGCGCTAGGCGACAAGCTCCCGACACTGGAGGAGCTCGAGGTTTGGATTGTGCGCTGGTACTACGAAAAGTGGATTCACACTCCGCTTGAGCGTCTGCAGTGGGACGTCGTGCTCACGGATTCACTGAAGGGAAATACCCCAGCCGAACGCTGGCAGCATTTCGAGGCGTCATGCTTCGCGATTTCCCTTCCGCCATCACGGTCAGAATGGCTGGCAGCGCTTTACGAGCACACGGACCGCAGCGTGAGCCGAAAGACTGGCATCACCGTAGACGGACTGCACTACAAGAGCGACGAGATTGAGGCGCTGATAAAAAAATACGGCGAACAGAGACAACTGCGTGTGCTGTTCAACCCAGATGATTTCCGACATGTCTACGTCTACGAGGGCGATGACTTCCCACTCGTTACGCTGCCGCACGAGCACCTGAGACCCGAGACGCCAGCGTGGTCGTTCAGCGAGGCGAAGGAGCGGTTCAAGAACCAGAAGTCCACCATCAAACGAGCCCCCCAGGCAGAGAAATTCGACCAGGACATGCATGAGCAAGTCGTCGCGGACTCTCTTGCTCCCAAACGCAAGAAGCCGAGCAAGCATGAGCGAAACCGCGAAACCGCACGTCGGGAGAGGGAGACACGAGCTGTCACGCGCGCATCCAGGCAACCGGGTCCACTACCTCCGCCACCAGCGTGCAGGTCCAAAAAAGTCTCAGAAGAAGCATCTGCTGCTGCGCAGCCCGTTGGCTCGATATTCGGCGATGCGGCCTTGCTCCCCGTCCTGGACCGTGCCAATGGTGATGAACTGATATGACGCCCGCAAAGCAACTACGCAAAGCGATTGAAAGCTGCGAACTTCCTCATCTGCTGTTCCTGCAGCAGTTCAACCCGCTCAGACAGCGCATCGAGGACGCCTTGGACGGCGCCGCAAGCCGTATTGAGCGCGTGATGGGGCCGTCGCGCGTGGGTAAGTCGATGCTTATCAATGCGCTCAAGCGCACCTTTCCGGAAACGAGGATTAACGGGCGTCGCCATGTGCCAATCCTCGTCGTGCCAGTACCTACGCCCGTATCACCACTGCTGCTGCCCTCGAGCGTGCTTGCCGCACTTGGCTTGCCAGTGCAACGCAATATCACGAAGGGTGTTATGGACAATCGCATGCTGGACCAGCTGAATCTTGCCGGTACGCGCGCAGTGCTTTTTGAAGAAGCTAGCCACCTTGTTGAACCGGGCGCGCGCGTGCCGCCGCGTTCGGCTGGCGACTGGTTCAAGGCGCTGGCGGATTCGAACAACCTGACGGTATTTCTCTTCGGCGTGCCACGTCTCCAGCGGTTGTTCGACAGCAATGAGCAATTGCGCCTGCGGTCGTCAGCTGCCCGCTATCTTTTGCCTTACGACTCCCGTATTCCAGAAAACATGAAGGCGTTTCATATCTGCGTGGCGACCTACGCCAATCTCTTTCGCGAATCCGGCTATCCGATAGACCTAACGGCAGCAGCGCTCACCTACCAATGCTATCTCCTGACAGGCGGTCTGATTGGCGTACTGAGCCGATTCATGCAGGAGCTGGCGAGTCAGCTCGCGTATGAGGCACCGCGTACCGTCACTCTCGCGGACTGCCAGGCAGCGGCGGATGCCATCGAGGCCGCCGGCTCCCCTCACTTTCCGGCGTTCGGGAATCCGGACTCCATGCAGGCAGAAGTCGCACCAGCAGCCCTCCACCAAGCTTTTGTGCAGGTGATGAACGACAACGACCTCGCGGTTCCTGTCATCCATGAGCAAGCCGGAGGTATTGCATGAGCCTGGTCCTGACGTATGCCCCGCAGGATGACGAATCCGGGCTGGGCTATTACCGCCGGCTCGCCGCCGATAACCTCCTGTCCAACTGGCGTGAATTAGCGGGGCTAGCGGGTGTACAGCGCAGTCGCAGTGCGTTGCTTGGTCACGCGGATTTTGTAGCGGGCCAGCTCGGTCTTGAGAGCGAGTGGGCGCGCTTTGCGAGCCAGCAGGAAACGACCTGCCGAAGTTGGGGGCGGTTGCATCGAGCCCAGGCCGACGCCGCCTGTCCTGTCTGTCTAGCTGAACTAGGGTACTTACGCCACTACTGGGAGCACACCTATGTCACCGCATGTCCCCATCACCGCATCAGACTTGTCGACAGATGCAATGATTGCGGCGAGTTACTGTCGCCATATCGCTACCACATTGATAGATGCGAGTGCGGGCATGACCTCCACATGCTTCCTCGCATTGCTTCGACGAGCGCCCAGCACTGGCTGTCGACACTCATTGCCAGTAGGGGCAAGCACTCGGGGAACATCCAACCAGCCTTTGGTGGAGTGGACATCGTTACGTTGGGCCAGGTCGTCCGCACCCTCTGTTTGTTCGCTGACCCAGGGGTTCCATCTCCCCGTCGAAGCGCAGCATTGCCAAAATCCATTGCTGAAGCTATCGATTTGCTTGCGCCACTTGAGACGCTGCTGGCGGACTGGCCAGAGGGCTTTCGGTCCCATGTCGAGAGACGTATTGGCGCGGGCAAGCCCGAGGCACGAACACTGAACACCTTGCTCGGTCCCTGGTACATCGGTCTGCGGAAACTCTGCCAAGGCACCGCACTGGAGCCATTTCTCAAAGTTATTATCGAAGTCGCGGCTGTGCGATTCGATGGGGCGCTCGGGCTGGATTCGGCGAAGGCGATGGCAGAGGAGGCGACCGAGTATGTGCGCGCGTCGGACGCTGCGAAAGCTATCGGCGTCAGTGTTTCCCGTATGCACACGGCCATCCATACCGAGGAGTGCGATTCCCGCACGCGTCGCGTAGGTACCCGCGGGCAAGTCTATGAAATCCCTCGCGCCGAGGTCATGCGCATCCAAGGGCAGCGCGGTGAATGGATGAACAGCGCGCAAGCCTGCGAACTGGCTGGTGTGCCGACTTCGGTGCTGGAGCACATGATGTCCGCCGGCGTGATTCGGTCCGACGTGAACTGGCGACAGGACATTCTGAAGGGAGGTCTGGTCGAGCGCCGCTCTGTACTGGAACTGTATGAGCGCGTCAGAGAAGCGGCGGAACCTGCCGCCGGCACGGACGATGAGAAACTCACGTGGACAGGGCTGACCAGCCGGCGCATGGGTGACAGGCAGGCCATCCAGTCAGCGATGCAGGCCATTTCCGAAGGCAAGGTGAAGGCTATCGCTCGTGGCCGTCGGCTTGGCGACACGGTGTTCCGCCGCGCCGACGTGGCCTCGTACTTCGGCACGCCGCTACTCGAAGCAGGTATGTCGATTCAACAGTTGTCCAGGTTCACCGGCTGGAAGTGGGAGAGCATTGCCCACTGGATAGAGCAGGGTCTACTGGCCTCCGAGTCCATTGTGCTGCGCGGTCAGCCGTGTCGGGTGGTGTTGCCTCACCAGTTGTTGGCATTTCGGGAAACCTTCGTGCCCCTTGCAGACCTGGCGAGAGGCATGGGTACCAAGTCATCGGCGTTGTCGAAGTTGCTGTCCGGCATCGAGCTGGTCGGCGCGCAGCAGCTTCCTGGGGGAGCCGTTCGCGGGGGGCTGATTCGCATCGCAGAGCTGGGCCGGCTCGCCGTTCTCGGTGCGAGGGCTGGACAGGACCTGTTTGTATCCGCAGCGCCGGTGCAATTGGGCGGGTAGAACTGATGCGCGCGGAGGCCTTTGTTGGACGTGGGGCTGAGAGGCACACGCAGGAAGAGCGCGACCGACATGCAAACTCTTGGGAGAAATTGATGACTAACCGTGTGATTCCCGATGATTTCCCGAGAGAGCCAGGCCATGGCGTCGTCTCAGGTGCGCAACCCAAGCTCGTCCTGCGCAGGATTGATGGACGGTACTACGCGGGCCTCACTGAGGATGAACTGTGGGAACGTTACGACGCATGTGAGGACCTTGCTCAACAGCTTGCAGGCTACGCCGCGCGCAAAATGTCTGAGCACGTCTGTCCATTGGACGATGTACTTACTCGAGTCGAAAAGAGCGTTGCCAACAAGGTCAGTACTGGCCGCTGGGACCTTTCGTCTGCCGAAATAGCCTGGACGATGAAGCGGACGCGTGAGTTGCTGACAAACCAAGCGAAAGGCGAGGGAGGTGGGCGATGACCAGACATAGTACGTTTGCTGCAGCGAAGGGTTCTTGCGAGGAATGAAATGACGCGGCGACTGCAGGACATCATTGGGAAACTGTACAAGTCTCCCGCAGACGGGACGCGTCAAGTTTTTGCGCTATCGCGAGCGGATGCGGAAAAGCTACCTCAACTACCGGCTGTGGCGCTTATCTCAATCACAGCGCCCGAACGCCCTCAGGCAAACATCGGTAGCTTTGCTCATGTTCTGCGTTTGAGCTTTGCGGATGTCGATTTCCTGAATCCAAACCTCTCGGCGAGGGCGCAAGAAAAACTCATCCACGCATTCACCAAGGACCAAGCCCAAGCGGTTCGCACATTCGTCGAGGGTCTGCCGCACGAAATCACATCGGTGGTTGTGCACTGTGAAGGCGGGTACTCACGCTCATGTGCGATTGCCGTAGCACTGCATCGACTATATGGCTTCCGTGCGGAGCTACGGCACCTCTCGCAGGCTAACTCTTCAATCATTCACGTGATGATGGGCGACGGCCACGGACAGCATGAATGTAAGCGAGCTCGCCGTTGATGAATGTCCACGCATTCTATCTCGTAGGCATGACACGACCATGTGCTCACGATGTAGAGAGTTGACAGGTTGCCAGCCTGCGATGCTCGAACGTGCGGCTTCATCCGGAGAGTGCCAATACCGCTCTTTCCACAAACATAGGCTTAACCGAGAGAGGTTTCACATGCCTCCTACTCGCCCAAAGGGCTCAGCCAAAAAGAAGGTGTACACCTGCACCGCCTTGCTACGGGTGGTGAGGCTGAGCCTAGCCCTCCCTGGCAGCTGCCTGGGATGCGCCTTCACTCAGCCGCCACCCCTCCTTCTACGGTATGGAGCCGGCCTCGCCCGACAGACTTTTTGCCTCGCGCCTCTATCTTCGCCAGCGCGCCGAGCTTCTCAAGGCAACCCCCCAGTGCTCGATTTCCCTCACGCCCTGGTGGTTGGTACCCCGTCAGCGCGAGCGGCAACAACGACATCACCGAAGCCCGTCATCCGTGACGGGGCGGCCCTCACCACCCGGCGGCTTTGCGCGCGGCGGATAGCATGTACGTCCCTGCATATGAGTATATGCATCACAGGTGAGCATGAAACGCAAATCGAAGAAGTCTTCCCTGAATGGGGCAATGCTTCGCTCGAGATAAGCTGATTTGGACGGTCGATGAGCCCAGCAGATGATGGGAAGCGGACCTAAACTGGGAAGTGAGCGCCGTCACCTACGTGCATCACAGGGATGAGGCTGCCGCGCCCGAAAAAGGAGCACGATGATGTCTTCGGAGAATCAAATTGACCTGGACATTGCACTTCGCAAATTGCACGAGCTTGCGTTAGCGGACGGTGACTTGGGTTACGAATATTGGTATCGAGTTGGTCAACTCCTCAAGCGGGCAGCCGGCATGCAGTCAGAAATTGACGCATTGTCGCGAGAGCTCGAAATTTGCCGTGCGAAGCTGAGGAAGCCGTATTGGCGCTCGCTAAAATAGGCCTTGGTCAGCATGCCAGATGTGGATACAGACGCCGACCTCAACGACTGAAGCTAAGTCGTCCGAGATTTGTGTTCGTTGAGCGTGCAGGATATTGGCGACGCTTACCCCCTCGCCTGCGCGAATTCGCTTCTAGCCAAATGAATACGCTTAGTTATCGCTATCTCGTGCAGGTATTGAATTCACTCAGGGCCCGTTGGCGGGCTTGCTACGATAGAGAGTGATGGGTTCCGACGTTTCATGCGGGCAGTGTTCGACGATGTCAAAGGCCTCTGACAGTACGAGGACACGCTTGAGCTTGCTGACACCGTACGCCTGCGGATTAAGGTCAGGGTCGAGCGAGCGGAGGAAGGCCCCGGCACGGGCTAACGACGTCAGGCCGTTCACGGGCTCGGTCCGAGATTCGGCCTCCTGGAGAGCCCGAACTATGCGAGTGGTGGGCCAAGTCGTCTCGCTCGGGTCAGACAGGTCCACATACTCGACATGGGCAGGGAGTTCCTGCTTTAGTGCCGTGTAGACGGCCACCCATTCAGGGTCGTCCTTGAACTTTGCGGCCAGCGACGCTCCCAGGCTGACACCTAGTAGATGGACCAAGTCCTGGAGCGGTTGCGCTTCGTGATGCTGGTCGTCAAGAACTTGTATCGCTGCACGGCAACCGGCCTCGGTCAACAGCGAGACGCCGGGCATTTCGTGGAAATGGTGAACGAGTTGATTGCGCTGCTCTACCATGCGCTCGAGATACTGCGCTACAGCGTCCGTGTCCGCATTTATGGACTCCTGGAGATTTTCCACCAGCTTCCCTAACGTTTGGCCCTTGGCCTTGTCCCGAAACCTGGCGAAGGCCTCGTCACCGCTAGCACTCCCTTTCGGGTGCATAAATGGCAGCATGAACTTCAATGCTGATTCAATCCGCTGGAATAGCAGGATATTGCGGCCGAGCCGAACGAGAACCGAATTCAGCAGCACTGCGTGGTCGTTTTCCATGAAGGAGTCCGCAAGAATGAAGGACCTATCATCGCACAGGCATGGGCTGGAGTGTCCCCGCTTGGGAGCCAGCAAATAGCGACCCAAGAGGTCCAGGTTGACAAGCGGATGGCCGGACTCGCGCAGAGCAGTCCGGGTTGGACCCTATCGTAGTGGGCTGCCTGTCTTTGTAAACCTGTCGAACGAGTAAACATGTTCGGCAGGATGCTCGTCGCACTTCCCCACCAGGCGTCCTGGAAACTCTCTCCGACCATTGTAGAGATGGACAGCCTCTCCGCATTTGGGGCAGCGGGCTGAGTACCGCACCAATCGTATGACTCGGACGTGCTGCCCGTCGCCCGCAGGCTCTTTTGCTGCTTCGAGTTGAACGCCACGCTCACGTAACGACAACAGCAGGTCGGGTGCCATGATAATGCGCAAGTCAATCAGCCTCCAGAATGGGCTAAGAAATGCGAAACCCAGCCATCCGACCACCGCGGCGAACAATATTAGGGTAGCAATGTCACCGCTTGGTATTCTCGCCGACTGTGTCGTCAGAGCTAGCCACAGCAGAACGAATAGCGCTCCGATGACCGCGAGCCCGCCAAAGCCATACACGAGGAAGGCGACGCGCCTCCATCCCTTGAGGGCAAAGCCAGTCCGGATGAGTGGCTTCAGCCAAAAGGCCGGCTTCAAGGTCAGGTCTTGCACGTAGGCGACGCCGCCGGGCGCAATCTCCGGGGAATGCGCGTTGGCTGAAGGAAGCTTCAGGAACTCGATGGCGTAGGTGGAGTTATTTCCAGCGCCACCTGCGCCGGAAGTCTTCCTGGGCCATGCATAAATCGATAGCCCTGCCTGGCGGGCGAAGTCCTGGATGCCGGTTTCACGCTCTTCAAGGCGCTCCTCAAGATTGCTCCAGATTTTGGCGAGCCAGGCGGTGGCCCGCTCTGGCGTCACAGGTTGTTCCGCCATCTCCGCAACGTTGACGGAATTGTAAACAACTAGGGCTTTGCCTTCGTTCAACCTCTTTCGAGTGTGTTCAGCAAGTCCGCGCGCGACTCTCAGCGCCTTCGTCTCCTTCCCCTGCAGTTTGAGAAAGCCCAAGAACGCGTCGAGTGCGGCCAGCCTTTCGTTCTCGTTAGCCTGGAGTATCTGGGGCTGGCCGCTGTCTATGTTATTGATTTTAAGAAGAATATTTCCGTCTTGCACAGTTTCTTCCACCGTTGGCAACTGTTTTTGATTACCCGTGCTGGCTAGGCTGGCCTCGTTTCCAACACAGGAGGTCATCATGTTTGAACGAAACGGAGTATGGACTTTTTCTATTCTGGGTGTGTCGGTTCACGTGCGCGAATTGCCCAGAAACAACATCGCAGTGTTCCACCAAATCTGCGAGCCTGTTCGGAAACTGGTCGAGCCAATTTGCCGAGGACGTGGGTATTGGAACCCGGAGTTCAAGAATTGGATTGTGTTTGAGACATTTAAGAACACCGTTTTGGCGGAGCTCGGCCAGATTGCGGCCGGTCGCTGACCCTCCGACCGCAGGCAGCCAGGGCGATGCCCCTGGCTCGATGCGGGGAGCGGGAGATTGGTTTGTCCCAACAAGAAGGAGGTCTGTTCGGCCGAGTCATGGCGTTATCCCCGAGGCACGGAAGTTCAGGCACATCTTCGTAGGGGCGTATCACGTGACTCGGGGTGGCGCATGAAAGTGCCGGCGACCGTGAAAGCCAGTATATTTGGGGCGCATAGCAACTCCCAATCGGCCAGGAAATCCACGTGTCCAACACCCTCACCGCAAAAGAACAGACGCTGGCGAAGATTTTCAGCGATGAATACGTGTTCACCATACCGGGCTACCAGCGGCCTTATTCATGGGGTAATGACCAGGCTCAGGAACTTCTTGACGACCTGCTGACCGCACTAGAGACGGCGCCCGAACAGCTTGGAGATGCCGTACCGTATTTCCTTGGCAGCATTGTTCTCATCAAGAACGAGGCTTCGCCTGATGCGACGGTGGTCGATGGTCAACAGCGTTTGACTACGCTAACGCTTCTGCTTTCAGCCATCAGGACCACGATAAATGATGGCGCAGTGCAGGCAGGTATCACAAAGCGCATCTACGAGCATGGTGATGTCGTATCCGCCACGGCAGCCAGCTATCGACTTTCACTGCGAGAGCGAGACAGAGATTTTTTCCGCCAGTACGTCCAGCACGAGGATGGCTTAGCCAAGCTTATTCAGCTCAATTCGATACTGCCGAGTGCGCAGGAGCGTCTTCGAGCAAATGCCAACGTCTTTATGACCGGACTTGCTGAACTGGAACAGTCCGAGTTGGTTCGACTCGTCCAGTTCATTATCACGCGCTGCTACCTCGTCGTGGTCGCGACCCCCGACCTTGATTCTGCCTATCGCATTTTCGGGGTTCTCAATAGCCGCGGCCTGGATTTGAGCGCTACAGACATTCTGAAGGCAGAAATCATTGGGGGCGTAGAGTCGGGGTTGCGCGAGGCGTACACAAAAAACTGGGAAGACGCGGAAGAGGATTTGGGGCGCGACGAGTTCGGCGACCTGTTCGGCCATATCCGTATGGTGTATCGCAAAGCCAAGCCTCACGGGACGCTGCTCAAGGAGTTCAAGGAGCACGTCGCTCCAGTCGCGCAACCGCAAGTGTTTGTCGATAAAATCCTACTGCCGATGGCAGACGCTTTTGCTGCGCTAAGCGGTTCAGATTACGCTAGCCAGATGCACGCGGAGCAGGTGAACGAACATCTGCGCTGGCTCAATAGGCTGGAGTTCAAGGACTGGGTTCCGCCAGCATTATCATTTTATGTACGGCATCGCGAGCAGCCTGGCCTGATGTTGGCGTTCTTTCGTGACCTCGAGCGCCTCGCGTATTCGATGCTGGCGCGGAAGGTCGGCGTGAATGGTCGAGTAGAACGCTTTTCCGCGCTGACGGGAGCCGTCGAAAACGGACTCAACCTCTTTGACGGGATGTCAGCGTTACAACTTTCGCCGGGTGAGCAGTATGACACGTACTCAATGCTAAATGGGCCGCTATACGACACGCATTCTGCACGGGCCGTTGCGTTACTGCTCTTGCGCCTGGACCGTCTCCTGTCTGACGGGAGCGCAATCTACGAGCATGACGTTGTCTCGGTCGAGCATGTGATGCCGCAGCAAGCCGCTCCGAACAGCCAATGGGTAACGTGGGTTCCAGATACGAAGGTCTATCAAAGTTGGGTGCACCGCTTGGGCAATCTTGTTCTACTGAGCCGCAAGAAGAACAGCTCGGCGAGTAATCGCGACTTCTCGTGGAAGAAGACCACGTACTTCTCGAAGGGCGGAGTCAGCAGTTTCGCCCTTACGACACAGGTACTCCAGCATTCGGACTGGACCGCCAATGTCATGCAGCAGCGGCAGACGTTTGTGATGGATTCATTCGAGAATCACTGGCGCCTGGAAGACCGCAAAAGTAAGGCCGACCTCGCGAATGAGATGTTGTCTGAACTGTCGGCGAACGGCGAGGGCGTCGACTTCGAGCTGGAAAGCGCTAAGCACTGCCTCAATGCTTTGGCGCGAAAGAGTGGTAGTGCCTTCATTGTCCTTGCCCAGTCGCAGGCGAAGCTGGATTGGTCCGGGCAACCGCATTCATACCAGCAGCTACGCGAAGGTTTGCGCAGCGAGGGTTCCCTGCAGTTATCGCCCGACGGCTCGCACCTGGTCTTCATACGGGATGTGAATTTCTCCAGCCCTAGCGCAGCGTCTGCCACTGTTTTGGGGCGCACCGATAATGGTCGCGACACCTGGCGACTCAAGGGGACGACCATCACTTACGCGGCTTGGCAAGACAACTTGCCAGAAAATCAGCCGGCGAATGGAAACGCGAATGAGGGCCATGGGAGCTCAAGCCAGGCATGAGGGCAGTCACAGGACTGTTCCAGAAACTAAGAGGTGCCGGATGTGCGGCTACACATTACAGTTAGATTGCATCTCCGTGCGCCTCTTGCTCCAGCGCCGCGTTTTCTCGTCGACCTGAACCAAAGCGCAAACTTCTAGGCCGGGCCGCCGGCTTAGCTGCCCGCCCCACCTGGCCTCATCCCTCAAACGGTGGTCATACCAGCGACGACTGGTAACCGTGCCTGCTCCGCTTGGCAAAGCAGCGCCTCCGACAACGAGGCTGTGCCTTTTGGGTCAGTCAGTTGCTGCGGAGTTCTCCCCTGCTTCCCGCTGTCGCATGCCGCAGTCCGCGCTGCACTGCTTCCGTTGCAATACACCGTGCAGCTCAGCGGAAAAAAGTGCCTTATCATTCTCAGAATTCCAAAACTGCTGCACCAACTGCGCGCGATAGGAAACGTCATGGCAACAGGCAAAGGAGGCTTCCTCATTTCTTTCGAGCCGGAGCGTTCGCGCTTATTCGAAGACCGGGCTCGGGCACGCGAGCCCTTTTCCCTGGAGCTCTCGCGCTTGGACAACTCGGCCAAGACACGAGAATTCTTCTTGGTGTGCTTCGATGGTGAGGGCAAGCAAATCTCCGCCGCTGCAATGGCTTCCTACAAGGCGGGGCCCCAAAACACCGGGGCGCGGAACTACCGGTTTTCGGACTTTGTGTTTTTCGAGCCGATTTCGGTGACGCAGCTTGAGAGCAGGGTGTCACCCGGAACGAAGAAGTCGCTTGTGAGGAGCGTTGGCGGAGTCGCAAGGAGGATGCCGCCCGTTGCCTGGGAGGAGGTGCGTAGAACGGTATCGGGATTGCGGCCATCCATCGCAAGCGAGCTTGAGGTCCTGTGGCAAAAGGTTTGCCAGCCCGAACGGATTGAAACTTCGAGCAACCTGCAGACACTTGCTTTGCAGCGAGACGCCATTGGCTTGGCGCTGGATTGTGCGAAACTTGGGAACACTCGTCGTGACGTGTTTAGGAGGGCTAAACTGGTAGACGAGAGCGCAAAAGAAGACTCATTTATCTCGTACCTCGAAGGGGTTGCGCCGACCCAAGAGCGCGAACTCGTCGACTATGACCGGAATGCATTTGCCAGTCTCGTGTTGCCGGACTTCGCGGTAACCGGAGACCTTTCAATAGGAGAAGGTTCACGCAAGCTCCATGTGCAAACGCTCGACAAAGGACCACTTGAGACTGCCTTAGGTGTTGACTTGCTCATCTACTTGGCTGACCTGGCATCGCTGGTCATGATTCAGTACAAGTGTTGTGACAACAAAAACTCTGAATGGACGTATCGCGCCGACCACAAGTTCTACGACCAAATGGAAAGCATGCGGCAGGCCGAGATTGCCTTCGAGCAGATGCGGATTTCGAGAGCCAATGGGTATCAAGTGCCTGAAGTGCAGATGCATCAAAGCAGGCTTTGTACGGCCCCGTTCTATGTAAAGTTCTGCAAACGCCTGCCACTGCAGCGGCAAGATGGTGAGCTGTGTGATGGTCGTCTGTTGCGCCGAGCTGACGTCGCTACGTTGCTTGAACTAAAGCAAACTCAAGGACCACGGTCCGGGCAAATCGTGAAATACGACTCAATACCTCGCCATATGTCGAACAGCGACTTCTCAGGATTGGTGAGCGGGGGGTGGATTGGTACAAGCCATCTTACGCCCGAAGACCTTTCAGCGGTAATCGGTCGCCTTCTGAAGACATCATCTCGAGTCGTTCTGGCAGCGGCTCAGAGAGCCTGACCGTGTCACCAGCTCCGGAATCCGGTGGTTGCGTTCACCGTGGCTCCCACACTCGTAGTCTGAATTCCAGGATGCCTTGCGTCGCTCGTGCTCACCTAATCAGCTCAGCCAGAGAGGCAGATGAACATATGCCACAGCCGGCACCATCGGCTAGAGGACCGCGCCGCATTGCTGCTGGTCGAGAGAAATGGTCGCGACGATGGACTCGAACTCCACCATCAAATCCGGATGGCGCTGCGCAACGTATTGCCGAGCAGATTCGTTTTCGAGGAGCTTGGCGAGGTATCCTTTCGCAAGTACCAGATTTAGTACGTCTTGACCGTAAGTCTGTTCCACGAGCTTGTACTGCCCCTGCAGATTGCTCATTTCCCGCTCCATTTTCGCCATCTGCTCCGGGTTGACGCCCGTCAGTTTGCGTGGCTTCTTTCCCTCCACGAGAAACGCGGCAGGCGTAGCCACCAATAAAGCCTCAGCGTAGGAGACTGACACGTTGTTCGCGGCCACCATCAGTTCAACGCATTCGACCTGCCGCGTCGGCTTCATTTTGCGAATAGCGCGAACAAGCTCCGCCGAGAATTGCCGGTCTCCCAGAAGCTCAGCCGCTTCCGGGCAAATGCCATCGAGCAGCGACATCTTTTTTATAATCTGGGACACGTCTACGGAAAGAGCTTTCGCCAATCGTTCGGGTGACACGCCTCTTTCAATTACACGCCGTATCATGTAGTGCTCTTGAATTGTAGAGAGGCGATTTACGCGGTTGTTATACGTGTAGCTCTCGTCATCAGTTGCGACGAGGCAGGCAGCCCGCTCGTACCCCAAGTCCTGGATGGCAAGTAAGCGGAGATGCCCGTCTAGCAGGACATGTTGGCCGGAAGATTGGTCCGCAGGCGTTACAGAGAGCGGTTCGATGAGGCCCACCTCCTCAATGGAGGTTCTTATCTGCTTAAATTTTCGCGATTCCACCACGGGTGCCGGTATCCTGCGCGATGGCAAGATGTTGGTGACCAGCACCGACAACGGCTCGGGGATGAACCCAAGAGTCACGCCAGTCATGTGGCACTCCCGATTGGCCAAACACGTTCGGCAAGATACTTCGGCAGGCTGGCCAGTCCCTCCGCTCGAAGCAGGTTGATGAAGTTCTCATCGGCAAACAGTTGCCTCAACGCGCCCACCACAAATAGCAGCCGTTGTTGCGTGAACTCGGCCTTTCTCACCATGGATTTCTGACGTTCTACCTCGTGCTCATACGTCCGTACGAGACTCGATGTCGTGACGGCGGCAGACTTGCTCGTCATGTTGTGGGCTGTGCTTCGCCCGAGCGCTTTTCGGCGCTCGATGACTCGGCGGGCGTTCATCAGTTGCTTGCCCCGCAATTTGCCCGACTCATAGGCCTCTTGGAGTGCTGCTTGTATTTCGGCGTCGTCGTCGCCGGCGCCAACAATCGTAAGCGCCGCATTCAGGGGGACAAGACCTTTCTCCACCGCAACAACTAGCCGTTCTTCTCCTTGGCGCAGCAGGGTGAGAATGCCTTGAACGTAAGAAGGCGTAAGACCGGTCTTTTCTGCAATGACCTTCGGCGTATATCCCTGCTCCTGCAATTGACGAATGCCAGCAAGCCGCTCAAGTGGGCGACACTGTCTGCGCGCGATGTTTTCCGCCAAACTCATTACGAACGCGTCCTCGTCGCTCACACTTACAACGAGTGCGGGGATGGTCGCTTCCCCGAGCGAGCGGAATGCCTTCAATCGCCCCTCGCCGCACACGAGGAGGTATTTCTCTATGCCACCGGCGGTCGCTCGCGGGGTGACAACAATAGGTTTCTTGAGGCCGATGGTCTTGATGTTGTCGACGATTTCCTTGAAAACTCGACCATTGCGTTCTCGCGGATTGATGACTTCTATCTGAGAGACGGGGACCATCCGGATTTCACCGAGCTGCTGCCGCGAGTTCACGCTACTCTCCTGAGACGTGCACGCTCGGCCATGCCATAGAGGTAGTCCAGCGTATCGAAGCGATAACTCTCAAACTCGATTGGATTTTGGTCAGCGAGGTGAATACGAGGTTGCAAAAAATCCAGACGTGGCAATAGATAGTAGTCCAGCTCCGAGGCATTCATTTGGTCGAGCCGCACCGCAACAGTAATATCCGGAAGCAGGCTCGTATCGAAGCGGACCTTCCAATGATTCCGGCCATTGCCATGCGCCTGGCAGCGCGCGAGCACGATGCACGCCGTGAACTCGTCATTGACCGTCAGCAGGTCGGTAGCCGGGTCGCGTATCACCGTGCCGCCCAAATCCGCGATTTTCCTCTCTGTCTGCGCGACGATTTCTGGATGCAGTTTCCGCAGGAAGCGGTTGGTTTCAATGTATTGATAGTCTCGTCCAGGGGTAAAACCGACTGTCTGGTATGCACGAATTAGGCTGCCGAACCGGTACACGTAGACTGACGTAGAAGGCATGCCATCTGTTTCATCAATCACTACACCGGAAAGAAATCCGCGACTACGGTACAGGTTGCGCAGTCGCTCAATTAGCTCCTCATTCGAGTAGCGACGAGCTCTGGCCCTCATGATGCCCTGAGCCGTGTAGAAAGTTTCGCTCGGTACAATTCCCTGAAATGCGCCCTCCTTTCGAATCCACATGTCCGGCGTGTTGGACACACGCATCTTCTTCAGCTTGAATGAGACCCGGTTGTATACGTTGTTGCCGATGTATTTCTCGTTGGTAAATACCTCTCGTACCGTGGCTCGCGTCCACTCTCGGTCAAGGTCAGTCCGTACATGCATACCATTCAAGCGAGCTGCGATTTCATACTCGTCGAGTGACTCGTCGATAAACCAGCTGTAGATTAGATTGACGATTCGCACTTCGCTTTCTGGTCCCGGCATGAGGATTACCCGGTCTGTCTGCAGGCTTTTATGTTCGCCGCGGCATAGTTCTGCCTTCATAAGGCCGTGCTCATCGACCAATACGCGGCGTAGCCCGTAGCCGGCTGGACCTCCTTGTCGGAAGCCCATCTCAATCAAACGGCACTGGCCGGCGAATACCTTCGCGGACAACTCTCGGCTGTACTCGCCAGCCATTGCACGTTTTACCCCTTTCACGATGGTCGAGACAGGCGAGCCATCGTTCTCGAACTGCTCTGCGCAGTACGCAACTTGGATGCCGGCACGGCGGCAAATGTACTCGTAGTAAGCGCTCTCGTCGGCATCCTGGAATCGCCCCCATCGACTCACGTCATAGACGAGGATTACGCTGAAATCAACATTGCCACTGACCACATCTGAGATGAGATTTTGAAGTGCCTTGCGACCGTCGATTCGAAGGCCACTCTTACCCTCATCAGCGTACGTGCGGACGATTTCGAATCCGCGACGGGATGCGTACTCTCGAATTTTGTCGCGCTGATTCTCGGTCGAATACTGCTGATGTTCGGTCGACATGCGGAAATACTCCGCTGCCCGTCCGGCCAACGAGCCGGCAACGACTGCAGCAACCGCGTTATTGGATGACATTTTTCACTCCGCAACTCAGACATAGACCGCGGATGGCACCGAACGCAAGGGAGCTTCAAATGCGCGCACCACGGCTTCACATCAGGTGGTGGCGTTTGAAAGCGAACTTGGTGAGGCAAGGGTAGCAGGCACGACGCCAAGGTGAATCACGTCATCTCTTTGCAATCATATGGGGGGCGCTGCAGGTGCCGACAGGACGGCGATATGGACGGTCCACGCGTTCATTTTTGCAATGCTGGCCTCGTCCGCATGACACAGTACATAGAAGCCAGAACCCAACGTCCGATGGCGCCCTATGACATCCATGTTTGCAATCGGTTTGAAAGTCCGCCTTGCATTGCGCATCCGCTGCATGCTGCGGTTGCGCTCTCGATATGCCGGATGAGCAGCTCGATACTCGCGCCAATAATTGGGGTGAGTTATGCGCCACTTCGCCTGGGCCCTCGCTTGGTTGTCGCGATAATCGGTGTCGGTACGAAGTCGGCGGTTTTGCCAGTCACGTCGACGGGCGCGCTGGCAGGCTTTCTCGGAGCAGTAACGCTGGTGGGGAACATGCGGCAACGGCACAAACGCGTTACCACAGGCGAGACAAAGGTGGGTCGATTTCATGAATGCCCTCCAAGTCGGGTTGCGACGGGCGCACGCAGACGTCTCGAGTTGTCACGGCGGACTAGGTGTGCCAGAAACATACAATTCTCGGACAGTCTTGCAGACGAGTCGCACACTTTTCGGACGAGTCACGGTCGTCGACGCCTGAAATCGCACACGCTTCGGTCACCCCGAAAGTCACTCGTCGATTTCATGGGTTCTTTCCAGCTCGGGTTGCTACTGGCACGCCGCCGTCTCGCCCGCCAGAGAAATCACCGGCCTGAGATGGGATAGAGATGGGTTTTCGGTGCGCACCCGGCAAATTCCCATCACCCGCGAAAATCGCTAGAATTTCCTTAATTCAAGCGAAGTTATTGAAAAGCTGCGTATTCCGGTGAACGTGACCGACGATTCCGGCGCAACGTGACCGTTGCGCGCGAGGGGATGTTACGCGGTTCAGATTGTAGAGGGCGCGGTCACGATGAGTTGATTT
>NZ_CAJPVI010000058.1 GCF_905397435.1 Cupriavidus numazuensis | reverse complement strand
GAGCTCACTCCAGGGCATGGGCGTCTCCCGGTGGCAGTCGCCCATGCAGGGTAGAAAACTGTTACCTATGTGCTTGAACTGTTCTGTTACCTATGTGGGTGAACCGTACCCCAAAACGCGTTTTTGGTTACTTTTGTCGCTCGGACAAAAGTGACTCGCCGGCTACGCCGGCGAAACAGCAGCGCACGCCAAAAACGATAACCCCCACCCGCATTTCAGCGAAGAACCATAAAAAATCACTACACCACCCCTACCCCGCAAACCGATATCCCACCCCGACTTCAGTGAGCAGATGCACTGGCTGCGCAGGATCCGCTTCCAGCTTGTGGCGCAGATGGCCCATATAGACACGCAGGTACTGGCTGCTCTCGGAATGCGATGGCCCCCAGACCTCGCGCAGCAGCTCGCGGTGCGTCATCACCTTGCCGCGATGTGCGATCAGCACCGATAGCAGGCGGTACTCGATCGGCGTCAGGTGCACGGGTTCTCCGGCACGCGTGACCATGCGGTTGGCAAGGTCCACCTGAACCTCGCCAAAGGCGATCTGCGCGGACCCGTGTGGATTCAATCGCGCATGCCGTCGCAGCAGCACGCGCAGGCGCGCCACCAGCTCGCCAACGCCGAATGGCTTGGTCAGGTAGTCGTCGGCACCGGCATCGAGCGCACCGATCTTGTCCTCCTCCGCACTGCGCGCCGACAGCACCAGCACCGGCACTTCGGTCCAGGTGCGCACTTCGCGGATCAGGTCGATGCCATCGCCGTCGGGCAGGCCAAGATCGAGGATCACCAGGTCGGGCTGGCGCGTGCCGGCCTCGATCAGCCCGCGCTTGAGCGAATCGGCCTCGTGCACCGTGCAGCCCTCGGCCTGCAGGGCCGCACGCACGAAACGACGGATATGAGGTTCGTCCTCGACCAGCAGCACCGTGGGCGAAAACTCGAAAGGCATCTGTTGCACTCCATCTATGTGTGTCCGCGCGGATTTATGCGGGAATGTCCGCGGCTTCGGGCTCGATCACCGGCGGATTGCCGCGCGGCAAGGCCACTATAAACCGCGCACCGATGCCAGCCCCTGCCGTGGCAGCATCGCGCACGGGCTCGACCCAGATCCGTCCGCCATGCGCCTGCACGATCGCGTCGCAGACGGCAAGGCCAAGGCCCACGCCCGTTGTCACCGATTCACGTTCACCGCGCGTGAATTTCTCGAAAATCTGCCGTTCGCTGCCGGCCGGCACACCGGGGCCGTCGTCTTCCACCACGAGGCGCACTTCGTCGTCCACGACCTCCGCGCGGATGCGGATTTCGGTTCCGGCAGGCGTGTACTTGGCTGCGTTCTCCAGCAGGTTGCACAGCACGCGATCCATCAGCACGGCATCGCACTCCACCAGCGGCGTCTTGTGCAGATCCGCCACCGCGACACGATGTCCGACTAGCGCATCGCGCAATGCGCCCAGCGCCGCGCCAACCAGCTCTTCGAACGACTGCCACTCCTTCTGCATGCGCACGTCCCGCCCTTGCAGCCGCGCCATGTCAAGCAGGTTGACGACCATCGTGCTCATGCGCCTGGCCTGGTCACGCATCGCCGCGACCGTGTCGGCCACGCGCGGAGGGAGCGGCGGATCGCCGCGCTGCAACGTTTCGGCCATGCCGATCAGGCTCGTCAGCGGCGTGCGCAGGTCATGCGACACCGCGGCCAGCAGCGAACTGCGCAGGCGCTCCGATTCCATCGACAGCAACGCCTGCTGCGCGACGTCCACGTAGTGCAGCCGTTCGATGGTGATGGCAATCAGCGTCGCGAATACATCGACCTGACGCCGCAGTGCCGGCTGCGCAAAGGCGCGCCACGCCTGCGGCTCGACGGCCAGCACGCCACGCGTCTGCATCGGCGCCTTGAGCGGCAGGTACAGCACGGTGCCGGCCGGCAGCGTATGGGTGCCTGTGCCGGCCGGCTGGCCATGGTCGAACACCCACTGCGCGAGCACGCGGTCGATCGCGTCGCTCTGCGAGTCGGCCGGCCCCTGCGCATCCACCGCGGGCGGCAGCAGCCGGCCGTCCGGCCCAACAAGGAAGAATGCCGAGCGCGCATCGAAAGCCGCGCGCAGGAAGCGGCTGCCGATCGAGACGATCTGCTCGTTCATCAGGGCCGACGACAGTTCGCGCGCGAGCTCGTACAGCGTGCGCGCATCGGTCTCGCGCTGCACGGCGACTTCGGCCTGTTCGCGCAGTCCGGCCGTGAGCTGACCGATCACCAGGCCCACCGACAGCAGCACCAGGAAGGTCAGCAGATACTGCACGTCGCTCACGCCAAACGACATCCGCGGTGGCACGAAGAAGAAGTCAAATGCGCCCACGGCAATGACAGACGCCAGCGCCGCCGCCGCGCGGCCATGGCGCAGCGCCACGCCAACCACCGCCACCAGGAACAGCATGGCGATGTTGACAAGGTCGAACCACGGCCGTGCCAGCGTCGACACCGCCGTCGCGCCGGCGCACCATGCAATGGCCCACAGGTAGGACTGCATGCGCACGCGGCGCTCCTGCGCGTGCGCGGCCTCGCTTTCCTCGGCCGGGATCGGTGCGCTGGCGGGCCTGACGTCTACGCGCGTGGTATCGGCCGCGACGCGTATCACGTCGATCTCCGGGCACGCGGCCGACAGCGCATCGGCAAAGCTCTTGCGGCCGAACAGCCATGCCCGCGCACCCAGGAATGGCGACAGTACCCAGGCCAGCAGCGAACGTCCCTGCATCAGCAGCGAGTCATCTTCGCGCCGCCATCGCGTGGGCGTGCGGCCAAGCACGACCTTGGTCAGGTTGTGCCGCCGGACATAGCCGGCCACCGCCTGCACCATGTCGCTGCCGGCCAGCGTCTCGGTGCGCGCGCCGAGTTCCTCGGCCAGCCGCATCGCCGACTCCAGCCGCACGCGCTCGGCATCGGGCACAGACGCCAGTCGTGGCGCCGCTACCGTGATCACATGGCAGTCGCAATCGAGCTGGCCGGCCAGCCGGCGCGCGCTCCTGATGACCTGCTCGGCATCGCTGCCGGTGCCGATACAGGCGAGCACCGCCTCGCGCGTGCGCCACACCGACTGGATCGATTCGGCGCGGCGATAGGCACGCACATCGTCATCGACACGGTCCGCGGTGCGTCGCAATGCCAGTTCACGCAGGGCAATCAGGTTGCCCTTGCGGAAGAAGTTGCGCACCGCATGGCGGGCCTGCTCCGGCAGGTACACCTTGCCCTCACGCAAGCGCCTCAGCAACTCGTCGGCGGGCAGGTCCACCAGGATCACTTCGTCGGCGCCATCGAACACAGCGTCCGGCACGGTTTCCCAGACGCGAATGCCGGTGATGCCACCAACGGCCTCGTTGAGGCTGTCCAGGTGCTGCACGTTGACGGTCGTCCACACGTCGATGCCAGACGACTGCAGTTCCTGGATATCCTGCCAACGCTTCGGGTGGCGGCTGCCTTGCGCGTTCGAATGGGCCAGTTCGTCGACCAGCACCAGCGCCGGACGACGCGCCAGCGCACCGTCGAGATCGAACTCCTTGAGCACGCGGTCGCGGTATGGCACGTCCTTCATCGGCAGGCGCTCGATGCCATCGACCAGTGCCTCGGTCTCGGCGCGGCCGTGCGTCTCGACCACGCCGATGACCACGTCCACGCCTTGCTCTCGCAGCGAACGCGCCGCGGCAAGCATGGCAAAGGTCTTGCCCACGCCGGCCGAGGCACCGAAATAGACGCGCAGCTTGCCGCGTGCAGCGCGCGCGCCCTCCTCCTGCATGCGTTGCAGCAGGGTGTCCGGGTCCGGACGTTCGACGGGAGATCGCAATTCGGGCATGGTCAGCTGCGCCTCCCGACGCGGGGGCAGGCGCAGTCAGATTGTGCCACGCGCACCGCGTGCCTATTTGCCCGACGCCGCATCCAGCGCCAGGTTCAGTTTGAGCACATTGACACCAGGCTCACCCAGCACCGCCAGCCGGGGCGATTCGGTATTCGCCTTGATCAGTTCCTGGACCTTTCCGAGCGGCAGGCTACGCAGCCGCGCCACGCGCGGCGCCTGGTAGTCCGCTGCGGCGATGCTGATGTGCGGATCGAGTCCGCTGCCGGAGGCGGTGACCAGATCCACCGGCACTGCTGACTTGTTGTCCGGATCCGCCGCACGCAACGCGTCGATGCGCGCACGCGCCGCATCGGTCAACGCCGGGTTGCTCGGTCCCAGGTTCGAGCCGACCGATGCCGCGCCGTTGTACGGCATCGGCGTGGTAGCCGACAGGCGCCCCCAGAAGTACTTCGGGTCCGAGAACGGCTGGCCTATCAGCGACGAGCCCACGGCCTTGCCGTCCCTGACGATCAGCGAGCCGGCTGCCTGATCCGGAAACACAGCTTTCGAAACCGCCGTGATCACGCCGGGGTACAACAGCCCCGTCACCAGCGACAGCACGACGAAGACCACCGCCACGGGCCGCAACAGTCCGCCTTGCAGCGGTGCCGCCGGCACGGATTGCGTGGATTGCGCTTGCATATTCATGAGTTCCTCTCAATGCAGGAGTACGGTCAGACCCA
Source organism: Cupriavidus numazuensis (assembly GCF_905397435.1). GTDB lineage: Bacteria > Pseudomonadota > Gammaproteobacteria > Burkholderiales > Burkholderiaceae > Cupriavidus > Cupriavidus numazuensis. The sequence continues at coordinate 53,448 of NZ_CAJPVI010000058.1, read as the reverse complement.
GCCCAGCAGGGCCAGCGCCATGTCGATCAGCTTGATTCCTACAAACGGCACCAGAATGCCGCCAAGGCCGTAGATCAGCAGATTGCGACGCAGCAGCACGGCCGCGCCGAGCGGCCGGTAAGCCACGCCCTTGAGCGCCAGCGGGATCAGCGCGACGATGATCAGCGCATTGAAGATCACCGCCGACATGATCGCGGACGCCGGCGTGCTCAGCCCCATCACGTTCAGCAGGTTGAGCTGCGGATAGGTCGTGGCAAAGGCAGCCGGAATGATGGCGAAGTACTTGGCGATGTCGTTGGCCACGCTGAACGTGGTCAGCGACCCGCGCGTCATCAGCATCTGCTTGCCGATCTCGACGATCTCGATGAGCTTGGTCGGGTTGCTGTCGAGGTCGACCATGTTGCCGGCCTCCTTCGCCGCCTGCGTGCCGCTGTTCATCGCCACGGCGACGTCGGCCTGCGCCAGCGCCGGCGCGTCGTTGGTGCCGTCGCCGGTCATCGCCACAAGGCGGCCTTCGCCCTGGTACTGGCGGATCAGCTTGAGCTTCGCTTCAGGCGTGGCCTCCGCGAGGAAGTCGTCAACGCCGGCTTCGGCCGCGATGGTTGCCGCGGTGAGCCGGTTGTCGCCGGTGATCATCACGGTCTTGATGCCCATCTTGCGCAGTTCGGCAAAGCGCTCGCGGATACCGGTCTTGACGATGTCCTTGAGTTCCACCACGCCGAGCACGCGCACATTGCCATCGGATTCCTCGGCCACCACCAGCGGCGTGCTGCCGGCGCGGGCAACGTCGTCGACGGCCTGCATCACGGCATCCGGGAACTTGCCCGCGCGTTCGGTCACGAAGCGGCGCACCGCGTCGGCAGCGCCCTTGCGCACGATGCGTTCGCTGTCGTCATTGCGCAGATCCACGCCGCTCATGCGCGTCTGCGCCGTGAACGGCACGAACACCGGGCGGAGCACCGCCATGTCCGGCGCGGCAACTCCTTGCTGCTGGCGCGCCAGCGTCACGATGCTGCGGCCTTCGGGCGTTTCGTCGGCGAGCGACGACAGCCATGCTGCCTGCGCAAGCTGCTGCGCCGAGATGCCCGGTGCCGGCACAAAGCGCGCGGCCTGGCGGTTGCCATGCGTGATCGTGCCGGTCTTGTCGAGCAGCAGCACGTCCACATCACCTGCCGCTTCCACGGCGCGGCCCGACGTGGCGATGACGTTGGCCTCCATCATGCGGCTCATGCCGGCCACGCCGATGGCTGACAGCAGGCCGCCGATCGTAGTCGGGATCAGGCACACGAGCAGCGCGACCAGCACGGTGATCGTCACCGGCATGCCGGCCTTGGTGACCAGCACGCTGTAGAGCGAGAACGGCAGCAGCGTGGCAGTCGCCAGCAGCAGCACGATGGTCAGGCCCACCAGCAGGATGGTCAGCGCGAGTTCGTTCGGCGTCTTCTGCCGCTTGGCGCCCTCGACCATGCTGATCATGCGGTCGATAAAGCTTTCGCCCGGGTTGGTGGTGATGCGCACCACGATCCAGTCCGACAGCACGCGCGTGCCGCCGGTCACCGACGAGAAGTCGCCGCCGGATTCGCGGATCACGGGCGCCGATTCGCCGGTGATGGCGCTTTCGTCCACCGAAGCCACGCCCTCGATCACTTCACCGTCGCCGGGGATCATGTCGCCGGCCTGGACATGCACGATGTCGCCGCGCCGCAAGGTTGTAGCCGCGCGCGTTTCCATCGCACCGCCACGCTTGCCGTCCACAAGCACGTGCGCCATCGCGGTCGTCTTCAGACCACGCAGGGATTCCGCCTGCTGCTTGCTGCGCCCTTCTGCCAGCGCTTCGGCAAAGTTGGCGAACAGCACCGTGAACCACAACCAGACCGAGACGGCCAGGATGAAGCCAGCGCTTTCGCCGCCCGCCACCGGCGAAGCCAGCGCCTTGAGGAACAGGATCGTGGTCAGGATGCTGCCGACATACACCACGAACATCACTGGGTTGCGCACCTGATCGCGCGGCGACAGCTTCTTCACCGCGGCAAGCAGCGCCGGCTTGACTAGTTCGGCAGCGAACATGCCACGACGCGGCGGGCGATGCGGATGCTGGCCGTGCGGACGGTTAGCGACGCCCGATGGCTGGGCGGCCTTGGCCGCCGATGCACTGGTTCTGGATGCGGCGCCGCCGGTCTTGTCCTGCGTCGCCATGGATTCTTGTTGCATGCGTTTCTCCGCAATACGCTTACTTGGTAATCGCCGTCACCGCGCCCTGCAGCTGCTCGGCGACGGGTCCCAGTGCCAGGGCCGGGACATAGGTCAGCGCACCGACCAGCAGCACCGAGCCGACCAGCAGCACCACGAACAACGCGCCGTGCGTGGGCATGGTGCCGCCCGTGACCGGCAGGCGCTTCTTCGCTGCGAGCGAGCCGGCCAGCGCGAGGACCGGGATGATGATCCAGAAGCGGCCGAACCACATCGCCGCGGCCAGCAGGGTGTTGTAGAACGGCGTGTTGGCGGACAGGCCTGCGAAGGCACTGCCGTTGTTGTTGGCCGCCGAGGACAGTGCATAGAGAATCTCGGAGAAGCCGTGCGTGCCCGGGTTGAACACGCCAGCCCTGCCCGCTTCGGTCATCACCGCGATTGACGTGCCGACCAGCACCAGTAGCGGCGTAACGAGGATGGCGACCGCAGTCATCTTCATCTCGTAGGCTTCGATCTTCTTGCCCAGGTACTCTGGTGTACGGCCGATCATCAGGCCGGCGATGAACACGGCCAGCACCGCGTACACGAGCATGCCGTACAGGCCGGAGCCGACGCCGCCGAATACGACTTCGCCAAGCTGCATCAGCAGCATCGGCACCAGCCCGCCGATCGCGGTGAACGAGTCGTGCATGGCGTTGACCGCACCGCACGAGGCCGCCGTGGTGATGGTGGCGAAGAGTGCCGACGCCGCCATGCCGAAGCGCGTTTCCTTGCCTTCCATGTTGCCGCCGGCTTGCAGTGCCGATACGGCGTGGTCGATCGGGAGGCCGGATAGCGCAGCATTCGCCTGCAGCTCAGATATCGACGTCACGCAGGCCATGGCAATGAAGATCACCGTCATCGACGCGAGCACCGCCACGCCCTGGCGCCGGTCCTTCACCATCTCGCCGAACGTGAAGCACAGCGCTGCCGGGATCAGGAAGATGGCCAGCATCTCGATCAGGTTGGTGAGCGCGGTCGGGTTCTCGTACGGATGCGCCGAGTTGGCGTTGAAGAAGCCGCCACCGTTGGTGCCGAGCATCTTGATCGCTTCCTGCGAGGCCACGGGGCCCATCGCCAGCGTCTGCTTGTCCGTCTTCAGGTCTTCGGTGACCGGCTTGCCTTGCGCGTCCAGCACCGGTTGTCCGGCCGCATCGACCTTGGGCTGGCTGTACTCGACCGGCGTCACCAGGCTGACTTCCTTGTAGCTGTCGAAGTTCTGGATCACACCCTGGCTGACCAGCGCCAGCGCGATCACCGTCGAGATCGGCACCAGCACGTACAGCGTGCTGCGTACCATGTCGACCCAGAAGTTGCCGATGGTCGCGCTGCTCTGCCGCGCGAAGCCGCGGATCAGCGCGAACACCACGGCAATCCCGGTGGCCGCCGAGAAGAAGTTCTGCACGGTGAGCGCCAGCATCTGCGTCAGGTAGCTCATCGTCGATTCGCCCGCATAGCCTTGCCAGTTCGTGTTGGAAACGAAGCTGATGGCGGTGTTGAAGGCCGAGTCCGGCGTCACCGCGCCAAAGCCCTGCGAGTTGAGCGGCAGATAGGCCTGCAGCCGCTGCAGGGCATAGACCACGATCACGCCAAGCAGGTTGAACGCCAGCACGGCGACCGTGTATCGCTTCCATCCCATCTCGGCATCGGCGCGCACGCCGGCGAGCCTGTAGATCACGCGCTCGAATGGACGCCCCCAAGCGGTCAGCTTGTAGCTGCCATCTTCCATTGCCCGCCGCATATAGCGGCCGAGGAACGGACCTGCGGCGAACAGGATCGCCAGATACAGGGCCAGCAGGCCCAGGAATTCGGTCGACATCAGAATTTCTCCGGGCGGAAGAGCGCAATCAGGAGGTAGATGAAAATCAGCGCGGCGAGCGCGCCGCTCAGCAGGTCAGCCCAGTCCATCACAGCCCCCTGTCGGCAGCGCTGTGCTTGCCCGGCACTGCGTGGTTGTGAACACCGCCGTGCTGTGTGCCGGCATCTGGTGCTTGGCTGCCCAGTGCATCGCAGAGCCGCAGCAGTGCCGCGCTGGCGGCGGCGAATACGATCAAGGCGATCAGGAAGACCCCGTCCATGACAATCCAATCCAAGAGTGACTGACACCGGGAAGCTTATGGATCGGCCGCTAAAAACGGGGTAGAAAGAGACGGAGGGGAGATAAAGAACGTATAAAAATGGATCGCGGCCCGCATAGGCGCACGATGTTCAGAAGCGGCCGATATCGCGATCGTGCGCGGCGTCCTGCTCGCGACGCCACAGCGAACTGGTCAGCCTGTACTGGCACACGAAAAGCAGGATGAGCGCGAGCAGCGCCAGCGCTGCGAGCCCGAGTTTGTAGACCCACATGTTCGTACTCCTTGGAGTCGGGCCCGACAGCTTGCCCATGCCGTCGCCCTATGCTTCGAGCGTAAGCAATGTGCCGTTCAGGCGGCATCAAGATCCGCCACCGGCGCATCAACTTCGTGTAAATTCACGCCCTGCAATGCGAAGGTTGCTGCCGCATTCCGCTACGCGCCGTGCCCGGCACTTCCTGGTGCTGGATTGCTCGCCGCAGCGGCCGAATCGCGGCACATTCTTGACATTTGCGTCGTATACGTGCCATAGTTACGGGCGTATAGCTTTTTACGGAAACCGGTACTGCCAGGCTCCCGCTGTTCAAGGAACCCGGCGCTATCAGCCCCTGACACTGGTTGCACGGACTCACAGGTCCACATCTTTCAGGTTCGCGGGGGTGCACCAGGGCAAATCGCTCCTCGTGCAATACCAGCTGCTCCGGCGGCCGCAGTTTCCCCCTCGTTTGAACCAGCCGCATGTGCGGCACTCCCCTAAAGGACTGAATTGACTAAGATCGTCTTGAAACCCGGTGAGCCGGTTGAAGTTGCAATGCGTCGCTTCCGTCGCGCGATTCTGCAGACCGGCCTGATCGTCGAACTGAAGAGCCGCACGGCCTACGAAAAGCCGACGACCGAGCGCAAGCGCAAGAAGAAGGCTGCCGAAGCGCGCCTGCGCAAGCGTCTGCGCATGCAAATGCTGCCGAAGAAGCTCTACTGATTCGGTTTCGCGCTCAGAAAAAACCGCCAGCATGCTGGCGGTTTTTTTATGCCCGCGTTCAGGTCCGCGCGGCCGGGGCGCCATGATGCAGTGCATCACAGGTCATGCGCGGCGATGACCGGCATAATGGCGGATATTGCGCCCTGCCGGCGCGCCTACCGGTTCCTGCCTTGACTGCCATCCTCGAGTTGCGCAAGGTGCGCAAGCAATACGGCGACACGGTCGTCGTCAACGACCTGGATCTGCAGGTGCACCGCGGCCAGTGCTTCGGCCTGCTCGGCCCCAATGGCGCCGGCAAGACCACCACGCTGCGGCTTCTGCTGGGGCTAACCACGCCGGCAGGCGGCTCGCTGACGCTGTGCGGCGAGCCCATTCCCGAGCGCGCGCCGCAGGCACGCATGCGCGTCGGCGTGGTGCCGCAGTTCGACAATCTCGATCCGGATTTCTCCGTCATCGAGAACCTGCGCATCTTCGGCCGATACTTTGGCCTGTCCTCGGCCGTGATCGAACGCCGCGTACCCGCCCTGCTGGAATTCGCCCGGCTCGAGAACCGCGCCAACGCCCAGGTGCGCGACCTGTCCGGCGGCATGCGCCGGCGCCTGACGGTGGCGCGTGCGCTGATCAACGACCCGGACCTGCTGATCATGGACGAGCCCACGACCGGGCTCGATCCGCAGGCCCGCCACCTGATCTGGGAGCGGCTGAAGTCGCTGATGGCCAGCGGCAAGACCATCCTGCTGACCACGCACTTCATGGAAGAGGCCGAGCGCCTGTGCAACTACCTGTGCGTGATCGATGGCGGCCGCAAGATTGCCGAAGGCAAACCGCACGACCTGATCGACAGCCAGATCGGCTGCGATGTGGTCGAGGTCTATGGCGATGAACTCGACACGCTGCGCGGCAGCCTGACACCGCTCGCCGAACGCACCGAAATGAGCGGCGAGACGCTCTTCTGCTACGTGCGCGAGCCCGCCCCGCTGCTGGCCGCCTTGCACGGGCAGAGCGGCGTACGCTACCTGCACCGTCCGGCCAACCTCGAGGACGTGTTCCTCAAGCTGACCGGCCGCGAGATGAGGGACTGACATGAGCGAACAGGATCCGCGCCCGGACACGGCAACCGCCGCGGGGGCGCAAACCCGCACCCGCGACGACAGCGCCGCATCGGCACAGCACTATCCGCAGCCGCTGCTGCCGCGCAACCTGCGCAACTGGATGATGGTCTGGTACCGCAACTACATGGTGTGGAAGAAGCTGGCCATCCCGTCGATGATCGGCAACCTGGCCGATCCGATGATCTACCTGTTCGGCCTCGGCCTCGGGCTCGGCCTGCTGGTCGGCCAGGTGCATGGCGTGTCGTACATCGCCTTTCTGGCCGCCGGCACCACGGCATCGAGCGTGATGATGTCGGCCAGCTTCGAATCGATGTACTCGGCGTTCTCGCGCATGCACGTGCAGCGCACGTGGGAAGCGATCATGCATGCACCGCTGACGCTTGGCGACGTAGTACTCGGGGAGATCCTCTGGGCCGCCAGCAAAGCCGTGCTGTCGGGGCTGGCGATCATGCTCGTCGCTGGCGCACTCGGCTATGCGCACATGCCGGGCGCGCTGCTGGCGCTGCCGGTAATCGTGCTGGCCGGCATCACGTTCGCCAGCCTCGCGATGATCGTGACCGCGCTGGCCCCCGGCTACGACTTCTTCATGTTCTACCAGACGCTGGTGATGACGCCGATGCTGCTGCTCTCGGGCGTGTTCTTCCCGCTCGAACAGTTGCCCGAAGGCGCACGGGCGGCGACCAATGCCCTGCCGCTCGCGCATGCGGTTGCGCTGATCCGTCCGCTGATGCTCGGGCGTCCGATCGACAATGCCGCGTTGCATATTGCCGTGCTGATGGCTTACGGCATTGTCGCGCTAGTGCTTTCGCTGGTACTGTTGCGGCGCCGCTTGCTGCGCTGAGCTACGCAGGCGGCCGGTTGCCGGGGCCCGACGTCCCGGCGCCCTCTTACATGCCCACCGGGCAGCCTTGCATGCCGTTTTCGTTTTCCGGTTTTCCCCGCCCCTCTTACCACGCTGCCACCGCACGGCTAGTGGCGATCGTGGCAGGCGCCTTGCTGTCAGGATGCAGCGTCGTTGGGGCGACCATCGCGGTAGGCAGCGCTGCCGTTTCCACCGTGACAACGGTGGGTTCCGCGGCCGTCAGTGTTGCATCGACCGCGGTCGAGACCACTTACGACGTGACCAAGGCCGGCGTCAAGGCCGTGGCCGGCAGCGATAACGCAGCGCCAGCCCAGACGCCCTGAGCCGGCACTATCCTTCCGCGGCCTTTCGTCTTACTCGCCGAGCCCGCGCAGCAGATCGGCCTTCAGGTCGGCCACCGTCTCAAGCCCCACCGCCAGGCGAATCAGGCCTTCACCGACACCCGCAGCCGCCTTGGCCTCCGGACTTACACGCGCGTGCGTGGTGGTGTACGGATGCGTGATCGTCGTCCGCGTATCACCGAGATTGCCAGTGATCGAGCACAGCCGCGTGTTGTCGATCACGCGCCATGCATTCGCACGCTGCTGCTCAGGCGTAGCACCCTTGAGTTCGAACGACACGATCGCGCCACCACCGCTCTGCTGACGCATGGCGATCTCATGCTGCGGATGCGACTTCAGCGCGGGATGGAACACGCGCGCCACCGCCGGATGCGATTCCAGGAACTCGGCCAGCGCCAGCGCATTGGCAGAATGCCGCTCCATGCGGATGGCCAGCGTCTCCATGCCCTTGAGCAGCACCCACGCGTTGAAAGCCGACAGCGTCGGGCCCGCGGTACGCACGAACGGGAACACCTTGCCCATGATGAAATCGTGCGTACCGAGGACGGCACCGCCGAGCACGCGGCCCTGCCCGTCGATATGCTTCGTGGCCGAATGCACCACGATGTCGGCGCCGAACTTGATCGGCTGCTGCAGCGCTGGTGAACAGAAGCAGTTGTCGACGATGAGCTGTGCGCCCGCGTTGTGCGCGATGTCGGCCACAGCGGCGATGTCCGCCACTTCGGTCAGCGGATTGGACGGGGTCTCCAGGAAGAACAGCTTCGTGGTCGGTCGCACTGCCGCGCGCCACGCGTTCAGATCGCCCGGATCGACGAAGGTGGTCTCGACACCGAACTTCGAGAAGATGTTCCCGAATAGCGTCATGGTCGAACCAAAGATCGCACGCGAGCTCACCAGGTGGTCGCCCGCCTGCATCAGCGACATCACCACCGACAGGATCGCGCTCATGCCCGATGCGGTCGCCATGCACGACTCGGCGCCTTCCAGCGCCGCCAGCCGCGACTGGAACATCGACACGGTCGGATTGGTGAAGCGCGAGTAGGTGAAGCCCTCTTCCGAGTTGGCGAAGCGCTCGGCGGCTTCGGCGGCGCTGTGGAAGCAAAAGCTCGAGGTCAGGTACATCGCCTCGGAATGCTCCATGTATTCGCTGCGCAACGTGCCGGCGCGCACGCCAAGGGTATCGATGCCAAGCGATTCAGGATTGAGCGGTTCGTTCATGCTGGTGGCGCGGTCGTACCCGCGCGAATGCAGTGGTCTCGACAAGCCGGCGGCAAGCGGCCGGCCATGAAAAAAGCCCGTGCGATCGGAGAGTCGGATCGACGGGCTTGCGTATTCTGCGGATACCTGGGGATTTCACGGCGGCGGTGCCGGAATTTCCCTTCTGACGGCTATCTCTTTAGCTGTTTCGGGCAGGACCCGCGTCCGCAAGCTGACTCTCAAATCGACGCCCCGCCATGTTACGGCCGGGCCCCGCATTCGTCAACGCGCGCGGACGCGGCGCGGCTTACTCGTTGCCGCCCGAACGCTGCAGGTGCAGTTGCGAGCGCTCCATGTCGCCGGTGCCTTCGCGGTCGGCCTGGCTGCGTGCCGTTTCCAGCCGGGTCAGATAGGCCTCGTCGATGTCACCGGTGATGTAGCGGCCATCGAAACACGACGCGTCGAAGTCCTTCAGCGCCGGATTGATGTCGCGCACGGCCTGCTTCATCGCTTCGACGTCCTGGTACACCAGCTTGTCGGCGCCGATGATCTTCGCGATCTCTTCGTGCGTGCGGCCATGGGCCACCAGCTCGCTGCGCGTGGGCATGTCGATGCCGTACACGTTCGGGTACTTCACCGGCGGCGCGGCCGAGGCGAAGATCACCTTGTTGGCGCCGGCGTCGCGCGCCATCTGCACGATCTCGAACGACGTGGTGCCGCGCACGATCGAGTCATCGACGATCAGCACGTTCTTGCCCTTGAACTCGACGGCCATCGCGTTGAGCTTCTGGCGCACCGACTTCTTGCGCACCGCCTGGCCCGGCATGATGAAGGTGCGGCCCACGTAGCGGTTCTTGAAGAAACCTTCGCGATAGCCCACGCCCAGCCGGTTGGCCACCTGCATGGCGGCCGGGCGGCTGGAATCGGGAATCGGCATGACCACGTCGATATCGCCGGCCGACACTTCCTGGCGGATCTTTTCGGCCAGGTAGTCGCCCATGCGCAGGCGGGCGTCATAGACCGGCACGCCATCGATGCACGAATCCGGACGGGCCAGGTAGACGTACTCGAAGATGCACGGCGTCAGCACGGCGTTGTCCGCGCAATGCTTGCTGTACAGCTTGCCGTCGAGGTCGATGAAGATGGCCTCGCCCGGCGCCACATCGCGCTCCATGCGATAGCCGATGCCTTCCAGCGCCACCGACTCCGATGCCACCATCCATTCCTTGCCGGTCGGCGTGTCGACGCTGCCCAGGCACAGCGGACGGATGCCGAACGGGTCGCGCACGGCCAGCATGCCGTAGCCGGCGATCTGCGCGGCAATGGCGTACGAGCCCTTCACGCGGCGGTGCATACCGGAAACGGCCTTGAAGATCGTTTCCGGATCCAGCGCCATGCCCTGGCTCGCGCGCTGCAGTTCGTCAGCGAGCACATTGAGCAGCACCTCGGTATCCGAGTGCGTATTGATGTGGCGGCGGTCGCGGCGGAACATTTCCTCGCGCAGTTGCTGCCAGTTGGTCAGGTTGCCGTTGTGCGCCAGGATGATGCCGTACGGCGCATTGACGTAGAACGGCTGTGCCTCTTCTTCGCTGGAGGCAGAGCCCGCGGTCGGGTAACGCACCTGACCGATGCCGGCGGTGCCCGGCAGGCCGCGCATATTGCGGGTCCGGAACACGTCGCGCACGAGGCCGTTGGCCTTGTGCATGTGGAAAGTACTGCCGTTGGCGGTGGCGATGCCGGCAGCATCCTGTCCGCGGTGTTGCAACAACAGCAGGCTGTCGTAAATCAATTGGTTGACGGGCGAGGTAGAGACCGCGCCGACGATACCGCACATGCCATGCTCCCAGGAAAGGCTTTGATTCAGGGGCGCAGCCCGGTCCTGAGGACAGGGCCTGCGTTTCGTACCGGCCAGGCATGGGTGCCGGGCCTCAGTGTCATGTCTTGACGTACTTCGCCAGCTCCGGTGGCAGCCATGGCTTGAGCGATTCCATGGCTTGCATCACATAGGGGCGGCTCACCGCGTCGCGCCAGAATTCCTCTTCCGGCAATTTCGTCAATCCGGCCAGCGTGACCAGCAGCATCACGATCAGCGCGCCGCGCAGCAGCCCGAACACCAGGCCGAGCCCGCGGTCCGCCGGCTTCAAGCCCGTGCTTTCCAGCAACTGGCCGATCACCGTGCCCGCCAGCGCTGCACCGATCACCGTGCCGATCAGCAAGGTCACGAAGCCGAGCGCGTGGCGCGCGATCTCGCCGCCGGGCAGCGATTCCGGCATCCAGCCGGCGGCCACGCCGCCGAAGCGGTAGGCGACCCAGAACGCCACCACCCAGCCGATCAGCGACAGCACCTCGCGGACCAGTCCGCGCAGCACGCCGATCAGGCCGGAAGCAAGCAGGATGAAGACGACTGCGTAGTCGAAGAAAGTCGGCTGCATCGTTGCAGGCGGCCGCATCGCGCGGCCACGCAGGCTTACTGTTCCACCACCTTCGACGCGAGCCCGGTCGCCCGTACGCGCTTGTCGGCAGCGTCGGCGGCATCACGGTCGTTGAAGGGGCCCGCGCGCAGCAAGATACGCTCGCCGTCAGCCAGGACTTTCCGTTCGACATACGCCGGCACCTTGCTCGCCTTGAGCTTGGCCAGCCAGTTCTTCGCCTTCTCTTCCGAAGAGAAGGCGCCGATCAGGATCAGGTACTTGCCGCTGCCTTGCGGCTTGGCATCCGCCGTCTTGCTGTCGGCGGGCTTGGTATCGGTACGTGCCGCGGGCTTGTCAGCGGCGGTGGCCGGCTTGGACGGCGCGCTGACCACTTCTTCGCCAACGTCGAGCGCTTCCGCGGTGTCGCCGCGAGCCTGCTGGGACTGCGGTGCCGGCGGCAGCGGGTCGGCCTTGCGTGCTTCAACCTTCGGCTTCTGCGCACCCTGCCCGCCCGTCACTTTCACCGACACATCGTCGGACACCGGACGCGGCTTGGTTTCGAAAATGATGGGCAGCACGATGACGGCGGCCACCACCAGCACCACGGCGCCGATCAGGCGGCGGCGCGCGCGCTGCTTCTGGGGAAATTCGGGATCCAGCGTGTCGTCGGCATATTCCTCCGCGAGTCGACGCGACGAGGCGATGCCTGCACCAGGGTCGGTACGCTGACGGCGCGTACGCTCGGGTGCCGGGTCGTTGCCCTTGCGGGAAGAAAACAGCGAAAGCAGGCCCATAGATTGGTTCGGTGCGGCGGCCGTCGGATTCGATCCGTGCCGGCCGCTGGTTTGTCGCTCGATTGCCGCGAACTTGCGCCGCACTTGTGCGCGGCGCTGCGCTAGTTTGCCTGCGTGGCGCGGTATGCCATCACGCCGGCAACGGTATAGAACGATCCGAAGACCAGAATTCTATCATTCTCGGTCGCTCTCTCGATGGCATCGCGGTAAGCGGCTTCGGGACTGGAAAAACAGGCTGCCGTGGCATCCGGCCCCGGCTGGAAACCGCCCTCCTCCAGCTTCTGCAGCAAGTCGGCGGCCGTCGCAGCGCGCTCGGTCGGCAGGTCACACAGGCACCAGTGGTCGACCTTGTCGGCCACCTGGCGAAGCACACCCGCGAGATCCTTGTCCTGCATGGCGCCGAACACCGCGTAGGTGTAGCGGAAGAAGCCCATGTTTTCCAGGTTCTGGCCCAGCGTGGCTGCCGCATGCGGGTTATGCGCCACGTCCAGGATCACCGCCGGGCGTCCCGGCAGCACCTGGAAGCGTCCCGGCAGTTCCACGAAGGCCAGGCCGTTGCGCACTTCCTGCGCGCTCACGGGCAACTGCGAACGCATTGCCTGCAACGCTGCCAATGCGGCCGAAGCGTTCAGCAGTTGGTTAGCGCCGCGAAGCGCCGGATAGCCAAGCCCGTTGAGCTTGCGCTCGCGCCCGCTCCAGTCCCACTGCTGGCGCTCCTGGCCCTTGGCGGCCTGGTGGCGGAAATCGCGCCCGACCAGCCACAGGTCGGCGCCGATCGCCTCGGCATGGTCGACCAGCGACTTGGGCGGCACGGGGTCGCCACAGATCGCCGGCACGCCCGGGCGGAAGATCCCGGCCTTCTCGAAGCCGATCTTCTCGCGCGTGTCGCCAAGGTACTGCGTGTGGTCGATGTCGACGCTGGTGATGACAGCACAGTCCGTATCGATCACGTTGACGGCATCCAGGCGCCCGCCCAGGCCGACTTCGAGGATCATCGCATCGAGGCCGGCAGCCGCAAACATGTGGATGATCGCCAGCGTGGTGAATTCGAAATACGTCAGGCTGATCGGGTCGGCAAAGCTGGTTCGGGCGCGCTCGACGGCTTCGAAGTGCGGCAGCAGTTGCGCATCCGTGGCCATCTCGCCATTGAGGCGCGCGCGCTCGTTGAACGTCACCAGGTGCGGCGACGTATGGCAGCCCACCTTGTAGCCGGCTTCCAGCAGGATGCGCTCCAGCATGGCGCAGGTCGAACCCTTGCCGTTGGTGCCGCCGACCGTGAACACCACGGCATCAATGCGCAGGCCCAGCGCTTCCTTGACGCGCGTGATACGGGTCAGGCCCATGTCGATGCCCACGGGATGGGCGGTTTCGAGATGGGCAAGCCATTCGGGAAGGTTGTGGAAGACAGGCATGAAGGGGGGTGGAAATGCTTTGCTTCTAGATTTGGCCAGCCGGCCTGAATGTCAAGGCCGGAGCTGGCATTGCATTGGCGCCAGGAAAAGCAAAAGGCGCGTCAACCGCCCGCGCCCTTGCCTGTGCCATCCGGCCGCTCTTACGCGACCGCGTCCGCCGGCTGCTTCTGCAGCAGCGCCAGCAACTGCGCCAGCTCGGCGCGAAGCTTGCGGCGGTCGACGATCATGTCGACGGCGCCCTTCTGCAGCAGGAATTCGGCGCGCTGGAAGCCTTCCGGCAGCTTTTCGCGCACGGTCTGCTCGATCACGCGCGGGCCGGCAAAGCCGATCAGCGCCTTCGGCTCGGCAATCACGACATCGCCGAGGAACGCGAAGCTGGCGGACACGCCACCCATGGTCGGGTCGGTCAGCACGCTGATGAAAGGCAGCTTGGATGCCGAAAGCTGGTTCAGCATCGCCGTGGTCTTGGCCATCTGCAACAGCGACAGCAGGCTTTCCTGCATGCGCGCGCCGCCCGTCGCGGTAAAGCAGATGAACGGCACCTTTTGCTCGAGCGCCGCCTGGGCGCCGCGCACGAAGCGCTCGCCGACCACGGAGCCCATCGAACCGCCCATGAATTCGAACTCGAAGCAGCTCGCCACCACCGGAATCGTGTGGATCGCACCGCCCATCACGACCATCGCATCGGTCTCGCCAGTGTCTTCCATGGCGGCCTTGATGCGGTCGGGGTACTTCTTGCTGTCCTTGAACTTGAGCGCGTCCACCGGCACGATTTCCTGGCCGATTTCATAGCGGCCTTCGGCGTCGAGCAGCGCATCCAGGCGCGCGCGCGCGCTGATGCGCATGTGGTGGTCGCATTTCGGGCAGACGTGCAGGTTGGCCTCGACGTCGGTCCGGTACAGGGTGGACTCGCACGACGGGCACTTGACCCACAAACCCTCCGGGATGCCCTTGCGGGTCCGGGGGTCGGTCTGTTGAATCTTGGGAGGCAGGAGTTTATCCAACCAGCTCATGAAAGCTCCTTTCGGATGACTGCCGTTCGCGATGCGCGACTTGCGCTACGCATTGGCCCGGCGAAACCGGGGGAACAGCAGGGAATCAACCCGAGAATTTACCATGCCGGCATGGTTCGGCCGAAGCAGAACGCGCATGGCGCGCATGCTTCGGCACTTTTTGGCCGCCATCAAGCAGCCAATTCATCACTTCAGGCGTCCAGCGCCTCGCGAATCCCGGCGATGAACGCGCGCAGCGATTCTACCGCCTGACCGCGCGGCGCATCTTCGAGCAGTTGCACCAGCCGGCTGCCGATCACTACGGCGTCCGCCACGCTGCCGATTGCGCGTGCGGTCTGGGCATCGCGAATGCCAAAGCCCACGCCGACTGGCAAGTTCACGTGCTTCTTGATCAGCGGCAGGCGCGCCGCGACGCTGTCGAGATCCAGCGTGGCAGAACCGGTCACGCCCTTGAGCGACACGTAGTAGACATAGCCGCTCGCCACCTTGCCAACGGCCTCGATGCGCGCGTCAGTGGAAGTCGGCGCCAGCAGGAAGATAGGGTCGATGCCGTTGTCGCGCATCAGCACGGCAAACGACTCGCACTCTTCCGGCGGATAGTCGACTACCAGCACGCCGTCCACGCCGGCAGCGCCAGCGGCTTTGGCGAACGCGGCCTCACCCATGCGCTCGATCGGGTTGGCGTACCCCATCAGCACAACGGGCGTGTCCGCGTTGGTCTGGCGGAATTCGCGCACCCACTGCAGCACCTGCGTGAGCGACACGCCATTGGCGAGCGCACGCTCGGAGGCGCGCTGGATCACGGGACCATCGGCCATCGGGTCGGAAAACGGTACGCCAAGCTCGATCACATCGGCGCCGCCCGCGACGAGCGCGTGCATCAGGTCCACCGTCAGACCGGGTTCCGGATCGCCTGCGGTGATGAACGGAATCAGGCCCTTCTTGTTCTGCGCGGCGAGTGCCGCGAATGTCTTCTGGATGCGGGACATATCAGGGAATCAGGTGAGGCAGCTGCGCCGACGAATCCTCGTCATTCGCAGCCGCCGATGTTGGGTTGCGGTCCGCCTCGGACCTGGCCAGTTGCGCGGCCGCGGCCACACGCCCGCGCGCCACCTCGACATACTCAGGATTGATCTCGAAGCCCGCGAAGCGCCGGCCATGGCGCAGGCACGCCACCGCGGTGGTGCCGCTGCCCGCGAACGGGTCCAGCACCAGGCCGCCCGGCGGGCAACTCGACAGCACCATGCGCTCGACGATCTCGAGCGGCTTCTGCGTCGGGTGGTTGGCGCGCTCGGGATCCTGGCGGTGAATGCGCGAGATGCTCCACAAGTCCTTCGGGTTGTAGCCCATCTCGAGCCACTTCTTGCCCTCGAAACGCGGGCGGCTGCGCGCCTTCTTGGTCTCCGGGTCGTATGGAATACGCACCGGGTCCAGGTCGAAGTAGTAATCGCGCGCCTTGGCGAAGAAGCCGATGTTGTCGTGCACCGACGAGTACTTGCGTGTAGTGCCACCCATGCTCGGCACGCGGCGATCCCAGATGATCTCGTTGATCATCGTCAGGCGTCGCTTGAGCATCACGAACAGCTCGGGCGAATACTGCCAGGTGCAGAACAGGTACAGCGTGCCCTTGGGCGCCAGTTTCGGGCAAACGGCATCCATCCAGCGCTCGGACCACTCGAGGTAGGCATCGCCCGAAAGCAGGTCGGAATCATTGCCGTAGTCCTTGCCCAACCCGTAGGGCGGATCGGCGACGACGAGGTCGACCGAACCGTCCGGCAGGCGTGCAATGCCTTCGAACATGTCTTCCTGGAACAGCTGCAGCGCAGGCGCGTCCGGCGCGCCGGGCAGGTCCGAAGCCCCGCCCAGGGCCAGCTCCGACGGTATGGAAGGTGGCAGCGCGCGCATCAGAGCTTGAGCCCCGAGCGTTCGGCGACGGTGTGCATGTCCTTATCGCCTCGGCCAGACAGGTTCACCAGCAGCAGCTTGTCCTTGGACAGCGTCGGCGCGAGCTTGCAGGCGTAGGCAATGGCATGGCTCGACTCCAGCGCCGGGATGATGCCCTCGATGCGACAGCAGTCATGGAAGGCCTTGAGCGCCTCTTCATCGGTGATCGGCACGTACTGCGCGCGGCCGATGTCCTTGAGCCACGCATGCTCGGGGCCGACGCCCGGATAGTCCAGGCCGGCCGACACCGAATGCGTCTCGATGATCTGGCCGTTCTCGTCCTGCAGCAGGTAGGTGCGGTTGCCATGCAGCACGCCCGGCGTACCGCCGATCAGTGCCGCCGCATGACGGCCCGTGTCCAACCCATCGCCGGCGGCTTCCACGCCGATCAGCTGCACGTCCTTGTGCTCGATATATGGATAGAAAATGCCCATCGCATTCGAGCCGCCGCCCACGCAAGCGATCACGGCATCGGGCTGGCGACCGGTCATCTCCGGCATCTGCACCTTGGCTTCCTCGCCGATCACGCACTGGAAATCGCGCACCATCATCGGGTACGGGTGTGGGCCGGCCACGGTGCCGATGATGTAGAACGTGGTCTCGACGTTGGTCACCCAGTCGCGCATCGCTTCGTTGAGCGCGTCCTTGAGCGTGCGCGAGCCGCTTTCCACCGGCACCACGGTGGCGCCCAGCAGCTTCATGCGATAGACGTTCGCGGCCTGGCGCTTGACGTCCTCGGAGCCCATGTAGACCACGCACTCCATGCCGAAACGTGCAGCAATGGTGGCCGTAGCCACGCCGTGCTGGCCGGCGCCGGTCTCGGCGATCACGCGCTTCTTGCCCATGCGCTTGGCCAGCAGCGCCTGGCCGATCACGTTGTTGATCTTGTGGGCGCCGGTGTGGTTCAGGTCCTCGCGCTTGAGGTAGATCTGCGCGCCGCCGAGCAGTTCGCTCCAGCGCTGCGCGTGGTAGATCGGTGACGGACGGCCGACGAAGTGCTTCAGCTCGCGGCGGAATTCGGCGTCGAACTCGGCGTCTTGCTGGGAATGGGCATAGGCCTCGCGCAGCTCATCGAGCGCGTGAACCAGCGTCTCGGAGACGAAGGTGCCGCCATAGGGGCCGAAATGGCCACGGGAATCGGGCAGGTCGTACATGTCTGGGCTCTTCAGGTCAGCGGCCTTGCCTCACGGGCGAGGCCGCAAATTTTGACTGCGATGCGGGTGGCGAGGCCGGCGGGCCGCCGGGGGCATGGTAGAGGGCTGATCTTTCGGCCCTGCTCATCCTGCCTCGGCACTGCGGACTGCGCGCACGAACGCGGCGATGCGGGCGTGGTCCTTCACGCCCTTGGCGGCCTCGACTCCGCTGCTGACATCCACAGCGTAGGGCCGCACGCGTTCAATCGCGCCAGCGACGTTTTGCGCGTTCAACCCACCACTCAAAACGATGCGAGGAGCGCCGTTTGCGTTCGGGGTGCCGGGAGACGGATGGTTGGAAGCAAGCCATGCCGGGGGAATCAGGGTCCAGTCGAAGACGTGGCCGCCGCCGCCATAGCCTTCGACGAAAGCGTCGAGCAGCAAGCCAGCGGCATCGCGGTATTGATCGGCGAATTCTACCAAATCGAGACCCGGCCGCACACGCGCCGCGCGCAGAAAAGGCAGCCGGCAGCGCTGCGCGGTCTGGGTACAGTACTGCGCCGTCTCGTCGCCGTGGAACTGGAGCATCGTAAGCGGCACACGCTCGGCGACGTGGGCCACGTCTTCCATCTCGGCATTGACGAACAGCCCGACCACGGAGACGAACGGCCCGGCGGCTTCCGCAAGCTCTGCGGCGCGGGCCAAGTCCACATAGCGCGGGCTGGGCGGATAGAACACCAGCCCGATTGCATCGGCACCGGCGTCAACGGCGGCGCGCACATCTTCCTCGCGCGTGAGGCCGCAGATCTTGATGCGAGTGCGGGCCGGCGCCGCGGCATCGGCGCGCTCAGGCAGCGTCATGGCGGAATACTCCGTGGAACAGGCTGGCGGAAGGGTCCGCCGCGGGAATCTGGTAAGCCTCAGGATACTTCACGTCCGCGAGGTAGAGACCGTCGGGCATGAAGGTGGGCGCTGCGAGCTTGCGATCACGGGCGGCGAGCACTTCGGCCAGCCATTCCGGCGGATAGCGTCCGCGCCCTACCGCCACCAGGCAACCCATCAGGTTGCGCACCATGTGATGCAGGAAGGCGCTGGCGCGGAAGCGCAGGAAGACCCAGTTGCCATCCGCTTTCAACGTCACGTCATACATGGTCTTGACCGGTGACTTGGCCTGGCATTCGGCCGCGCGGAACGACGAGAAATCCTGCTCGCCAAGCAGGCAGCGCGATGCGGCCTGCATGGCATCCACGTCAAGCTTCTGCCCCGGCGGCAACATCAGGTATCCCGCCCGGCCGTGTGCGAGCGGCACGCGGTGCGGGCCGGTGTAGAGCGCGTAATAGTACATTCGCTCAAACGCCAGGAAACGCGCGTGAAAGCTCTCGTCGACAGGCCGCGCCCATTGCAGCGCAATCGACGGCGGCAGGAACGCATTGATGCCACGCACCCATGAAAACGTCGTGCGCTCCAGCGTCGTATCGAGGTGGATCACCTGCCCCAGCGCATGGACGCCGGCGTCGGTACGCCCGGCCACGGTCGTCAACAGGCGCACGCCCGCGAAGCGCTCGATGGCGTCTTCGAGGTGGTCCTGCACGGTGTTGCGATGCGGCTGCGACTGCCAGCCCGAAAAGGCGGCACCGTCGTAGTGGAGGCCGATGGCGATGCGGTTCATGGAGCGGAAAACTGGCCTGCGATGGCCGACAAAAAACAAATGCGCCGGAAGGGACGCTTCCGGCGCATCACTTCGGGCCGCGGCATGACTGCCGCCTGCCCGGATCGTCGATGATAACTCAGGCCACCTCGAGCAGCAGCGAACGTGCCTCCGCCTGCAGGTCGTCCTGCGACTGCTCCACGACTTCCTGCAGCAGCTCGCGCGCCCCTTCCTTGTCACCAATCTCGATGTAGGCGCGGGCCAGGTCCAGCTTGATCTGCATGTCGCGCCCACCGTCCATGCCGTCCGTGGACAGCGTGCTCGGCGAAACGCCCGGCGTGGTGTCGGCGCCGGTGTCGCCCAGGCCGGCCAGATCGATCGGCTCAGGCAGCTTGCCGTCACGGATCATGGTCGGCGAAGGCAGCTGCGTGGTCGCATCGGCTTCGTCTCGGGACTCGGCGGCGGCGCCGGCATTCAGGTCGAGCGAGAGGCCCGACATGTCGAATGCCATCGCGCGAGAGCGGGTCGGCGTATCCAGCCGGGGCACGTCCGCAAGGGTGTCGTCGCCGTCGGCCGGCAGCGTCAGGTCCAGATCACCGTCGAACTTCGCAGCAGGCTCGAGCGGCGCGTCCGCGCGCATGGCGGTGTCGCTGAAGGCCAGCGCGGCCGACTCCGGCGCAATGATCGGATCACCAGCCGCCGGTGCCGGGAAGGCATCCAGCGGGAGTGCCAGATCACCCAGCGAAGGTTCGCGCGGCGCCACGGCCGGATCGTGCGACGGATCCTGCGTGCGCCACTGGTCGGACGCCGGCGTGGAGGTTTCCGGCCCGCTGCTCGTATCGGGCGACACCGTCAGGTACAACGCATTGCCCACATCGAGTGCGCGCCCCATTTCCGCGGCCTTGAGCCATTCCGCCCCTTGCCCGCCGGTCTGGGCGAACATTTCTTCTGCAATCACGCGGAAACCTTCCACATCCTGACGATTACTGTAAATCTCCAGGAGCTTGAGCCGGATCGGCTGCTGCTCCGGGTCCTTCTCGAGCGCTTCGCGCAGGATCTCTTCCGCCTGCACATCGCGCCCGTAGGCGATATAGACCTCCGCCTCGGCGATCGGGTCGACCTCGCTGGCTTCCGGCATGTTGTTGCCGATGCGGAAATCCGCACCGAACACGCTGTGCTGCGAGGTATCCACGCTCTGCCCGCCGGCTGCGCCGAACAGTGAGTTGGCGCCGGCCATCACGGTGCTTTCCTGCGACAGGATGGAGTCACCGAAGGCGCCGCCATCCGCCGATTTCTGCTGCTGGCGGCGGCGGTAGATCGCATAGCCGCCGAGCAGCGCGACCAGCAGGCCACCTCCGGGCAGCAGCATCGGATTGGCCAGCAGACCGTCGAGGAACGACGGCTCCGGCGTCGGCTCGGCCTGAACCACGACCGGCGGACGCTTGGGTGCGGGCGCTGCAACCTGTGCGGCGCTGGCATCGGCAGCCGGTGCCGAGGCAGCTGGCGTAGCCGGACTACCAGCTACCGCAGCGGTTGCCGCTGCTGCAGCCAGGGCCGGTGCGGCACTTGCGGCGTCAACCTGCGCCGTCGGTGCGGCCGGTGCGGCCTGTGCCGGCGCATCAGTCTTCGGCGGTTCGGCCGCGACCACGGTCGGCGCCTTGGCTTCCGCCGGCGCAGTCTTTTCCGCCTTGCCCTTGTCAGCCGCAGCGGTCTGGTTGGCCTGGGACAGCTTGGCGATCTCGCTGTTCTTCAGCTCGAGCAGCTTTTGCATGTCGCCGACGTTCTTCTGCAACTGGGCCAGCCGCGATTCGGCTTCCTTCAGCTGCCGGTCGCGCGCGACGTTTTCCTCGGCCTGCGCGGTGGCATTGGCCTGGCCCGTGCGCTCGCCCTTGCTCAGCTTGAGTTCGTTCTGCGGACCAGCGGCCGGAACGGCCTGGTCCTGCACGCGCGCCGTGACATTGCCCGACTGCTGGCGACCGCTGTCCGCCTCGACCGACTTCGCCGCGGCGGCACCAGCCAGCCGGCTGCGGTACGCGTCAAAGCCCTGCGTACGGGCCACCACCTCGCGGCGGGCCGCCTTGGGCGTGACCGACTGCGCCTGCTGGCGCGAAGGCACCTGCAGCACCGTGCCGGATTTCAGGCGGTTGATATTGCCGCCGATGAAGGCATTCGGATTATTGCGGTACAGCGCGACCAGCATCTGATCGAGCGATACGCCCTCCTGATCGAGCAGCGCATCGCTGGCGATCGACGACAGGGTGTCCCCGCGCTTGACCGTGTACGCGCCGCTTGCCGATGCCTGGCCGTCGCTGGCCGCTTGCGATGCTTGGGTACGGCGGCTGGCGGGCTGCCGCGCGGGCCTGGCGGCCGGCGCCTGGGCACCAGGCTGCGTACCCTGGGCGACTGCCGGCGCGGGCTCCTGCAATGGCACCGGCGTCGGTGCGGCAGCCGGCGACGCATCCGGCGTGGCGGCCTGCACGACCGTTGCCGGCGAGAAAGTCTGGTTGGAAGGCTTGGCCCCGGCGGGGTCAAGCAGGAAGGTATAGGCCCGCGACACCTTGCCGCTGGACCAGCTCATGTCGATCAGGATGTCGACGAAGGGCTCGCTGATCGGCTGGCTGGACCGGACCTTGGCCACGTAGCTGCCATTGGGACGGCGCTCGATATCGAGCCGCAAGCTGCTCACGGCCGGCAGATACGTCAGCCCCGCGCTTGCATACGCCGCCGGCGAGGCCAGCTTGACGTTCAATCCCGCTGCCTCTTCGGCAGTCACCCCGCTGATGTCGATCTCTGCCTGTAACGGCTGCCCCAGATTCGACTGTACCCGCAATTGCCCGAACCCCGCGGCATACGCAGCCGGCTGCGCAAGCAGCAGGCCGAGAGCCGTGACGGCCAGCGTTGACCAGCGCTGACGGACGGTTGGCGCATTCTTCCGGCGATGTTGGCTCACACTCACCTTATGCTCCGTTATGTTTTAGTAGCGATAGAAACCCGACCCCAAAGCATTCACTCCGGCCAGCGGGCATTCTAGTGTGCCTCTCGCCGGATTGCGCAAGCGTGCCGACGGAGGGCCGGCAAGCGGGCGCATGCCGGCGTATTGTGACGCATCGCCCGAAAAAATAGGCGGCCAGATGCAACAACGCCGCGCACGGGCGCGGCGTCACGGACAAAGCCGTAGTTTCTGTTGCCTGGCTGCAACGAAAGCATCCAGGCATCCGCAACGTCGGTCCCGGGGATCAGGACTCGATCAGAATGCGCAGCATACGGCGCAGCGGCTCGGCCGCACCCCACAGCAGCTGGTCGCCCACCGTGAAGGCCGACAGGTACTCGCCACCCATCTGCATCTTGCGCAGGCGGCCGACCGGAATGGTCAGCGTGCCCGTCACGGCAGCCGGGGTCAGGTCCGTCATGCTGGCTTCACGCGTGTTCGGCACCACCTTGGCCCACGGGTTGGCCGCTGCGAGCATGCCTTCGATCTCGTCCAGCGGCACGTCCTTGCGCAGCTTGATGGTCAGCGCCTGCGAATGGCAACGCATGGCGCCAATGCGCACGCACAAGCCGTCCACGGCGATCGGGGTCGCACCGGTAGCGCCCAGGAAGCCTTCGCCGCGCCCCAGGATCTTGTTGGTCTCGGCGCCGCCCTTCCATTCTTCCTTCGACTGGCCGTTGCCCAGGTCCTTGTCGATCCACGGAATCAGGTTGCCGGCCAGCGGCACGCCGAACTGCTTGGTTTCTTCGGCGGACAGGCCATGCTGCGTCGCCAGGATCTGGCGGTCGATTTCCAGGATCGCCGATGCCGGGTTATCCAGCAGCGGCTTCACCGACGCATTCAGCGTGCCGAACTGCGTGAGCAGCTCGCGCATGTGCTGCGCGCCGCCGCCCGAGGCGGCCTGGTAGGTCATCGAAGTCATCCACTCGACCAGATCGGCCTGGAACAGGCCGCCGAGGCCGATCAGCATGCAGCTGACCGTGCAGTTGCCGCCGATGAAATTCTTCACGCCCTTAGACAGGGCATCCTTGATCACACCCTGGTTCACCGGATCCAGCACGATGATGGCATCGTCCTTCATACGCAGCGACGAAGCCGCGTCGATCCAGTAGCCCTTCCAGCCCGCTGCGCGCAGCTTCGGGAAGACTTCGTTGGTATAGTCGCCGCCCTGGGCGGTCAGCACCACGTCGCACTTCTTCAGCGCGTCGATGTCGTTGGCATCCTTGAGCGTGGTTTCGTTCTTGGCCATGGCGGGCGCCTTGCCGCCGGCATTGGACGTGCTGAAGAAGACGGGCTCGATATGGTCGAAATCACGCTCTTCCTGCATGCGCTGCATCAGGACGCTGCCGACCATTCCCCGCCAACCGACGAGACCTACAATCATGATTTACCTCGGATGTGATTTTTACTTCCCCGCCATTTTCCTCGCCCGGCGTGGCTGCGCGGGGAAGACGGGCAGGCACGACGAACGGATCTAGGCGATCGCGGTTTTAATAATCGTTTTAATCGTCGTTGCGGTCTGGCCGAGCGAAATCGTGCCGACCGGGCCGCGGGTAACGGTCAGGGCAGCAACAGCAGTCAGGGTGGACTGGGAAAATCGGGCCATTCGCAGAGTCTACACGATTTTGCGGCGGTGCCGCAGCGTGGAAAATCGGGGACAAATAAAAGAAAAGGCGCTGCAGCGCAGCGCCTTTTCCGGATTGTGACTTACAGAGCGGCCAGTACGGCCTCGCCCATTTCGCGCGTGCCGACCTGCTTGCAGCCCGGCGTCAGGATGTCGCCCGTGCGGTAGCCCTGTGCCAGCACCTTCTTGACGGCGTTCTCGATGCGGTCGGCCTGCTCGGCCTTGTTCAGCGAGTAGCGCAGCATCATCGCCGCCGACAGGATGGTCGCCAGCGGATTGGCAACGCCCTTGCCCGCGATGTCCGGTGCAGAACCGTGCGACGGCTCGTACAGGCCCTTGTTGTTCGCATCGAGCGAGGCCGACGGCAGCATGCCGATCGAGCCGGTCAGCATGGCGGCCTCGTCCGACAGGATGTCGCCGAACATATTGCCGGTAACGATCACATCGAAGCTCTTGGGCGCCTTGACCAGTTGCATCGCAGCGTTGTCGACATACATGTGCGACAGCTCGACGTCCGGGTATTCCTTGCTGACGTCGATCACGATGTCCTTCCAGAACTGGAAGGTCTCGAGCACGTTGGCCTTGTCGACGCTGCACAGCTTCTTGCCGCGCTTGGCCGCGGCCTGGAACGCCACGTGCGCGATGCGGCGGATTTCGGGCTCGCTGTAGCGCATGGTGTCGAAGCCTTCGCGGGCGCCCTTGAACAGGCCGTCCGGCGCCTCGCGCACGCCGCGCGGCTGGCCGAAGTAAATGTCGCCGTTCAGTTCGCGCACGATCAGGATGTCCAGGCCCGCGACCAGTTCCGGCTTCAGGCTCGATGCGCCAGTCAGTTCCGGATAGCAGATCGCCGGACGGAAGTTGGCGAACAGCTGCAGGTGCTTGCGCAGGCCCAGGATGGCCTGCTCCGGGCGCAGCGCGCGCTCCAGGCTGTCGTACTTCCAGTCGCCCACGGCGCCGAACAGGATGGCGTCGGCTTCCTTGGCCAGCTTCAGCGTGTTCTCCGGCAGCGGATGGCCTTCGGCCTCGTAACCGGCACCACCCACCGGGGCAGTTTCCATCTCGAACTTCTCGTCGAGCGCGTTCAGGACCTTGACGGCCTCGGCAACGATTTCCGGACCGATGCCGTCACCTGGCAGGACTGCGATCTTCATGCTGTGTTTTCCCTTGTTTGATATCCGCCCCGGGGCGTTCAGCCAACCAGGCGGTTGTTCAGCCACGGCATCTTGGCCACGCGCTCGGCTTCATAGCCCTTGATCTTGTCGGCATGGCGCAGGGTCAGGCCGATATCGTCAAAGCCGTTCAGCATGCAGTACTTGCGGAACGGGGCGATGTCGAACTCGTAGCCCTGGCCCGACGGCGTGAGCACGACCTGCTTGTCCAGGTCGATGGTCAGCTTGTAGCCGTTGAACGCATTGGTCTCGTTGAACAGGTGGTCGACTTGCTGCTCGCTCAACACCACCGGCAGCAGGCCGTTCTTGTAGCAGTTGTTGAAGAAGATGTCGGCGAAGCTCGGCGCGATCACGGCGCGGAAGCCGAATTGCGAGAGCGCCCAAGGCGCATGTTCGCGCGAGCTGCCGCAGCCGAAGTTGCGGCGCGCCAGCAGGATCGACGCGCCCTGGTAGCGCGGCTGGTTCAGCACGAAGTCCGGATTCAGCGGACGCTTGCTGTTGTCCATACCGGGCTCGCCGACGTCCTTGTAGCGCCACTCGTCGAACAGGTTCGGGCCGAAGCCGGTGCGCTTGATCGACTTCAGGAACTGCTTCGGGATGATGGCGTCGGTATCGACGTTCTCGCGGTCCAGCGGCGCCACGAGGCCGCTGTGTACAGTGAACTTGTCCATGTCTCTTTCCTTACTTCTTGGCCGCGCGCTCGAGCGAGCTGCCGGCGGCCTGCGTGTCCTTGCCCAGACCGGCCATGGTGTTGCAGCCGGCCAGTTGCAGCATGCCCAGGCATGCCAGCAGAGCGATCAGGGTCCTCATCTGCCGCGCTCCGCTCAGCCGAGCTTGCGGATGTCGACGAAGTGGCCTTCGATGGCGGCCGCGGCGGCCATCGCCGGGCTCACCAGATGGGTGCGGCCACCCGCGCCCTGCCGCCCTTCGAAGTTGCGGTTCGACGTGGACGCGCAACGCTCGCCCGGCTCCAGGCGGTCGGCATTCATCGCCAGGCACATCGAGCAACCCGGCTCGCGCCATTCGAAGCCAGCGGCCTTGAACACCTTGTCGAGCCCTTCACGCTCGGCCTGTTCCTTGACCAGGCCCGAGCCCGGCACGACCATCGCGAGCTTCACGTTCGAAGCCACCTTGCGGCCCAGCTTCTGCACCACCCACGCGGCGGCGCGCATGTCTTCGATGCGGCTGTTGGTACAGGAACCGATGAACACCTTGTCGACGTTGATGCTTTCCATCGGCACGTTCGGCTGCAGGTTCATGTACTCGAGCGCGCGCTCCATGGCGTTGCGCTTGGTCGCGTCCTTTTCCTTCTCGGGATCCGGCACGCGGTCTTCGATGCTGACGACCATCTCGGGCGAAGTGCCCCAGGTCACCTGCGGGCGGATGTCCTCGGCACGCAGCTCGATCACCTGGTCGAACTTGGCGCCGGCGTCCGAATGCAGCGTGCTCCAGTAACCCACCGCCTGGTCCCACTCCACGCCCTGCGGAGCGTAAGGGCGACCCTTGACGTATTCCAGCGTGACATTGTCCACAGCCACGAGGCCCGCGCGCGCGCCGGCTTCGATGGCCATGTTGCAGACCGTCATGCGGCCTTCCATGGTCAGGTCGCGAATGGCCGAGCCGGCGAACTCGATCGTGTAGCCGGTGCCGCCGGCCGTGCCGATCTTGCCGATGATGGCCAGCACGATGTCCTTGGCGGTGCAGCCGCGCGGCAGCTTGCCTTCGACCTTGACCAGCATGTTCTTGGCCTTCTTGCCCAGCAGCGTCTGCGTGGCCAGCACGTGCTCGACTTCCGAGGTGCCGATGCCGTGCGCGAGTGCGCCGAACGCACCGTGCGTCGAGGTATGCGAGTCGCCGCACACCACCGTCATGCCCGGCAGCGTGGCGCCCTGCTCCGGCCCGATCACGTGCACGATGCCCTGGCGGTGATCGTTCATCTTGAACTGCGTGATGCCGAAGCTGTCGCAGTTCGCGTCCAGCGTATCGACCTGCAGCTTCGACACCGGGTCGGCAATCCCCTGGGTGCGGTCGGTCGTCGGCACGTTGTGGTCCGACACGGCCAGGTTGGCGCTGATGCGCCATACCGGACGCTCCGCCATCTTCAGGCCTTCGAACGCCTGCGGGCTGGTCACTTCATGCAGCAGATGACGGTCGATGTAGAGCAGCGTGGTGCCGTCTTCCTCGACGTGGACGGTGTGGTCATCCCAGAGTTTGTCGTAGAGCGTCTTGGCCATGATGCAGGGGGCGGCCAGCATGCCATTCCGGCGGAATGGCGCACGGTACCGCGCAGGTAGTTTGCAGGGATCTTTGTGTGGTCCTGCCGCCTCGTTGCCGGGGCAGGACACGGTGACGACAACCGCGATGATGACGCCGGAAGCCGTCGGAAGCGAGCGCTTTTTGCAATGCTTGACTTCTCAAGCGATTATGCCACGGGTCCGGCGCTGGCCGGCCCCGGCACAGCGTTGCGCTGCGCCGCGATTGGCGAAAGGGGGCTTTCGCGGATGGCGAAAGCATGCCGCCCCTCGCGCCCGAACCGGGAACGAGGGGCGCGGGATCAACCGCCCAGGTAGGCGGCCTTGATCCGGTCGTTAGCCAGTAGGTTGGCGCCGGTATCGGCCAGCACCACCTTGCCGGTTTCCAGCACGTAGCCGCGGTCGGCCACCTGCAGCGCCTTGTTGGCGTTCTGCTCGACCAGGAACACAGTGACGCCTTCTTCACGGATGGTGCGGATGATGTCGAAGATCTGGGCGATGATCAGCGGCGCCAGACCAAGCGTGGGCTCGTCCAGCAGCAGCAGGCGCGGACGGCTCATCAGCGCGCGGCCGATCGCCAGCATCTGCTGCTCACCGCCCGACATGGTGCCTGCGCGCTGAGCCGAGCGTTGGTTCAGCCGCGGGAACAGCTTGAACACATGCTCGATGCCCGCTTCGATGTCTTCGCGCTTCGCGAAGAACGCGCCCATCTTCAGGTTTTCCAGCACCGTCAGGCTCGGAAACACGCGCCGCCCTTCCGGTGAGATCGCCATGCCCAAGCGCATGATCTCGTGCGTCGAGCGGTTCGTGATGTCCTGCCCCTCGAACAGCACGCGGCCGCTCGACGCACGCGGCGATCCGCACACGGTCATCATCAGCGTCGTCTTGCCGGCGCCGTTGCTGCCGATCAGGGTGACGATCTCCCCCTTGTTGACTTCGATCGATACGCCCGACAGCGCCTCGACGGCGCCGTAGTGGGTATGGACCTGTTCCAGCTTCAGCATCAGTCCTCTCCCAGGTAGGCCTTGATCACGCGCGGGTCATTGCGCACTTCCTCGGGCTTGCCGATCACGATCGGCTTGCCGTGCTCCATCACCAGGATGCGGTCGGACACGCCCATCACCAGGCTCATGTCGTGCTCGATCAGCAGCACGGAAATGCCGTACTCCTTGCGAAGCTGGTCGATGAGCTGCGACAGTTCGATCTTCTCCTGCGGGTTCAGACCAGCGGCCGGTTCGTCCAGCATCAGCAGGCGCGGCTTCGTGATCATGCAGCGCGCGATCTCGAGTCGGCGCTGGTGGCCATATGACAGCGTGCCCGCCTCGCGATTGGCGACCTTGGTCAGGCCCATGCGCTCAAGCCACTGGGCAGCGCGCTCCAGCGCTTCGCGCTCGGCGCGGCGATAGGCCGGCGTCGCGAACAGTCCGCGCAGGATGCCCGCCTGCACCTGCAGGTGTTGCGCCACCAGGAGGTTCTCCACCACGGTCAGGTTCTTGAACAGGCGGATGTTCTGGAACGTGCGCACCAGGCCCTTGCGCGCCACCATATGGCTCGGCAGGCCGGCGATGGCATGGCCGTCGAGCGTGACCTCTCCCGCCGTCGGCTTGTAGAAGCCGCCCACGCAGTTGAACACCGTGGTCTTGCCGGCGCCGTTCGGGCCGATGATCGCGAAGACCTCGTCGCGCCTGACATCGAACTGGATGCCGTCGACCGCCAACAGGCCGCCGAAGCGCATCTGCAGGCCGGAAACTTTCAGCAATTCCGCATTTGCATTCATCGCCGTACTCATCGGGGAAGCTCCACGTGCGGACGGCTCGCGGGCAGCAGGCCCTGCGGACGCCACATCATCATCAGCACCATCACCAGGCCGAAAATCAGCATGCGGTATTCGGCGAAACCGCGCGCCACTTCGGGCAGCACGGTCAGCAGGATCGCCGCAAGGATCACCCCAAGCTGCGAGCCCATGCCGCCCAGCACGACCACGGCCAGCACCAGCGCCGATTCGATGAAGGTGAACGATTCCGGATTGACCAGCCCCTGGCGCGCCGCGAAGAACGCGCCGCCGATGCCGGCGAACGCTGCGCCCAGCGTGAACGCCGACAGCTTGATGCGCGTCGGGTTCATGCCCAGCGAACGGCATGCGATCTCGTCCTCGCGCAGCGCTTCCCACGCACGGCCCATCGGCATGCGGATCAGGCGGCTGGTGACGAACAGCGTGAAGCCCACCAGCAGCAGCGCGATCAGGTACAGGAAGATCACCATGTGCTCGCCCTTGTAGTCCAGGCCGATCAGCTCATGGAACGTGCGAGCGCCTTCTACGGTGGCGCTGCGCGCCATCTCGAAGCCGAACACGGTCGGCTTGGGAATGCTTGAGATCCCGTCCGGGCCGCCCGTGTACTCGGTCAGGTTGCGCGCAAGCAGGCGGATGATTTCGCCGAAGCCCAGGGTCACGATGGCCAGGTAGTCACCGCGCAGGCGCAGCACCGGGAAGCCGAGCAGGAAGCCGAAGGTGGCCGACATCCCTGCCGCGATCGGCAGGCACTCCCAGAAGCTGAGCCCGAAGTACTGGTTCAGCATCGCGTAGGTGTAGCCACCCACCGCGTAGAAGCCCACGTAGCCGAGGTCCAGCAGCCCCGCGAAGCCGACCACGATGTTCAGGCCAAGGCCAAGGATCACGTAGATCAGCGCCAGCGTGGCCACGTCCACCGCGCCGCGCGAGCCGAAGAACGGCCACACCAGCCCCACGGCGAGCAGTACCCACACCGCCGCGCGCTGCTGGCCCACGCCGAGCTGCGGCATGGCCGGCATGCGCACGGCACTGCCGGCACGCGACAGCAGCGGCTTGAACAGCTGGAACAGGAAGACCGCCGCCACGGCAATCCACACCGGCCGCCAGTGCGGCTCCAGCACGACCTTGTAGCCATCCAGCTTGAGCTGCAGGCCAAGTACGGGAATGGTCAGGATGGCCGTCATCACGGCAGCCACCACGGCATTCTTCAGGGACTGCCCGGCGGGCATTGCAGAAGTCCGGTTTGTCATGTCGCGTTCCCCCTCAGACCTTTTCCACGTCCGGCTTGCCGAGCAGGCCGGTCGGGCGGAACAGCAGCACCAGCACCAGCAGGCTGAAGGCCACCACGTCCTTGTATTCGGCCGGCATGTAGCCGGAGGCGAAAGTTTCGACCAGGCCCAGCAGCACGCCGCCGAGCATCGCGCCCGGGATGCTGCCGATGCCGCCCAGCACCGCGGCGGTGAACGCCTTGATGCCGGCGATAAAGCCGATAAACGGATTGAGCTTGCCGATGGTCAGCCCGATCAGCACGCCGCCGACTGCGGCCAGCATCGCGCCGAGCACGAACGTGAACGAGATCACGCGGTTCGTGTCGATGCCCAGCAGGTTGGCCATGCGCATGTCCTCAGCGCAGGCGCGGCACGCGCGGCCCATGCGCGAATGGCCGATGAACAGCGTCAGCGCAATCATCAGCACCAGCGTCACGCCGACGATCAGCAAGCGGGAGTACGGCACGGTGACGGTGAAATCGCCGCCCATCTGGAATTCGATGGCACCCGAGATCAGGATCGGCACGGACACGTCGCGCGCGCCCTGCCCGATCTGCACGTAGTTCTGCAGGAAGATCGACATGCCGATGGCCGAGATCAGCGGCACCAATCGCGGCCCGCCGCGCAAGGGGCGATACGCCACGCGCTCGACCGCGAAGCCATAGCAGCCGGTGATCACCACGGACACCAGCAGCGCCGCACCGAGTACCAGCGGCAACGGGTAGCCGGCCTGCACGCCGATGGCGGTCAACGTGACCAGACCCACGTAGGCGCCGATCATGTAGATCTCGCCGTGGGCGAAGTTGATCATGCCGATGATGCCGTAGACCATCGTGTAGCCGATGGCGATCAACGCATAGATCGCACCCAGCGTCAGGCCATTGACCAGCTGCTGGGTGAACTGTGGAAGAAATTCGTTCATGGGGGAAGCCTCAGGAAGTCGAAGCCCGGATGGAAGCCCGCGCCGAAGCCCGATAGCGGACCATCCCGCAGCCCCTTGTGGAGGCGCGGGATGGACGAAGGAAATGCCGGGATTAGTTGGCGGCGGTCTTGCTGGCGTCCTTGTGCCAGGTGTAGACCACGAACTTGAAGGACTTCAGGTCGCCCTTGTCGTCGTACTCGACCTTGCCGATCGGGGTCTGGAAGGCGTTCTTGTGCATGTACGCCGCGACCTTGGTCGGATCGGTGCTCTTGGCGCCGGCGATGGCGTCGCCAATGATCTTGACGGCGGCGTACGACGGCATCTGGAACGGACCGTTGGCGTCACGCTTCTTGTCGGCGAACGCCTTCACCAGGCCGGCGTTGGCCGGGTCCGCCGAGAAGTCGGCCGGCAGCGTCACCAGCATGCCTTCCGAGGCCGGGCCCGCAATCGCGGTCACGTCCTTGTTGCCCACGCCCTCGGGACCCATGAACGTGGCCTTAACGCCCTGCTCGCGCGCCTGGCGCATCAGCAGGCCCATTTCCGGGTGGTAACCGCCGAAGTAGACGAAGTCCACGCCCTGCGACTTCAGCTTGGTGATGACGGCCGAGTAATCCGAATCGCCGGCGTTGATGCCTTCAAACAGCGCCACGGGGATCTTGGCGGCTTCCAGGTCCTTCTTCACCGAGGTGGCAATGCCCTGGCCGTACGACTGCTTGTCGTGCAGCACGGCGACCTTCTTCGGCTTGACCTTGCTGATGATGTACTGGGCGGCAGCCGGACCCTGCTGGTCGTCGCGGCCGATGGTGCGGAAGATGAACTTGCGCTTCTTCGCTTCGGTCAGCTGCGGTGCGGTGGCCGACGGCGTGACCATCACGATGCCTTCGTTCTCGTAGATGTCCGAAGCCGGGATGGTCGAGCCCGAGCACACGTGGCCAATCACATACTTGATGCCCTGGCTGACGATCTTGTTGGCCACGGCCACGGCCTGCTTCGGCTCGCAGGCGTCGTCCATCAGCACCACTTCGAGCTTGTTGCCGCCGGCACCGCCTGCAGCATTGATCTGCTCGACGGCGGTCAGCGCACCGGCCTTGACCATGTCGCCATACTGCGCCACGGCGCCGCTCATCGGGCCGGCAATAGCGATCTTCACGGTTTCGGCGTTGGCGGCAGCGCCAAGGGTGGCCAGCACGGCGGCCAGCGAAATGGACGTAAGGCGGGAAAGCGTCATCAGGAGCTCCTCGATTGGTATTGTGGTCATACGGGCAAGAGACGGCATGACCTGCGCAATCGAACGACACCCCGCGGACGACAGAGAAACAAGGCCCGAGACGCGGAAGACGGGTCCGGCAAGAAGACAGCGAATGCGGGGCCCGGCATGTGTCAGCCCCCGGATGAATCAGGGGAGCATGGTTCGGAAAGACAACGTTTGATGCGTTCTCTATTGCGCAAGCGCTGTCGCCTGCCCCGCTTGCCGCATGGCTTGCCGGAAGGGTGGCCCGGCTGCCATCGGCAGAGCAGCCCGCATTATAGGGTCAAATTCCCTATCAGATGCGAAAATCGCACAATAAATGCGGAACCCGGTTAGCCGATCGCGACACAATTCTCCACAAATTGCGCTTCTGACCACTCAGTGTGCAACTTCCTGCCACCACGATTACTGCAGCGCACAAGACGCATGGCGCCAGAAAGACAAACGCCCCGGCGGGCCGGGGCGTTTGTGATTGCTGCAGGCGCAGCCAGAGCCATGCCAGCGCTTAGCGCTTGGCGATGTCCGGCACGTCGCGCGAGGCGGCGCCGTTAAACAGCTGGCGCGGACGGCCGATCTTGTATTCCGGATCGGTGATCATCTCTTCCCACTGCGAGATCCAGCCCGGAGTACGAGCCAGCGCGAAGATGCAGGTGAACAGCGACGTCGGGATACCCAGCGCGCGCTGGACGATGCCCGAGTAGAAGTCGACGTTCGGGTACAGCTTGCGGCTGACGAAGTACTCGTCTTCCAGCGCGATCTTTTCCAGCTCCATGGCGAGCTTGAACAGCGGGTCGTTGTGCAGGCCCAGTTCGTTCAGCACTTCATGGCAGGTTTCGCGCATCAGCTTGGCGCGCGGATCGTAGTTCTTGTACACGCGGTGGCCAAAGCCCATCAGACGCACGCCCGAGTTCTTGTCCTTGACCTGCTTGATGAACTCGCCGATGTTGTCGACGCTGCCGATCTCTTCCAGCATCTTCAGCGCGGCTTCGTTGGCGCCGCCGTGGGCCGGACCCCACAGGCAGGCCACGCCGGCGGCGATCGCTGCGAACGGGTTCGTGCCCGACGAACCGGCCAGGCGGACGGTCGAGGTCGACGCGTTCTGCTCGTGGTCGGCGTGCAGGATGAAGATGCGGTCCAGCGCGCGCTCCAGCACCGGGTTGACGGTGTACGGGGCGCACGGCGTGCCGAACAGCATGCGCAGGAAGTTGCCCGAGTAGGACAGGTCGTTCTGCGGATAGAT
Organism: Cupriavidus numazuensis; assembly: GCF_905397435.1. Lineage (GTDB taxonomy): Bacteria > Pseudomonadota > Gammaproteobacteria > Burkholderiales > Burkholderiaceae > Cupriavidus > Cupriavidus numazuensis. The sequence goes on along the minus strand of NZ_CAJPVI010000058.1, from coordinate 19,796 downwards.
GTACGGCTGGCCGATGTTGTACTTGTACGCCATGGCGACCATGGTCGGCATCTTGGCGATCAGGCGGATGGCCGAGATCTCGCGCTGATGCGGATCATCGATGTCCATCGCGTCGTGGTAGAACGCGCTCATGGCACCCACCAGGCCCGTCAGCACGGCCATCGGGTGCGCATCGCGGCGGAAACCGCGCATGAAGAATTGCAGCTGCTCGTGAACCATGGTGTGGTTCATCACGTGGCCGGTGAATTCTTCCTTCTGCTTGGCGTTGGGCAGCTCGCCCTTCAGCAGCAGGTAGCAGGTTTCGAGGTGGTCGCACTTCTGCGCCAGTTGCTCGATCGGGTAGCCGCGGTACAGCAGCTCGCCCTTGTCGCCGTCGATGTAGGTGATCTTCGAATTGCACGAAGCCGTCGACATGAAACCGGGGTCGTAGGTGAACTTGCCGGTCTGGCCGTACAGCTTGCGAATGTCGATCACGTCGGGGCCTACGGTGCCCTTGTAGATCGGCAGCTCAACGCTGGGGGAACCATCGGAGAACGATAGCGTGGCTTTCACATCGGACGGCGTCATGTCGGATCCTTCAAATGCTGTGAATAATAATATTGACCAAATACTCAGACCGAACGCAGCAGGCCAATGATGCGCTGCATCGGGGGCGTGTCGAGTTCACCATCGAGCTCCTTGCGGGCAAGGAGCAGGTCCATCAACTCGTTGTCGCTGAGCTCGAACAGCTCGCTCAGCGAAGCCACATCCTCATCGGACAGGCTCTCCTCGTAACGGTTGAAAAATCGCTCGACGATGATGTCGTTCTCCAGGAGGCCGCGGCGCGCACGCCAGCGCAGGCGCGCACGCTTGTGCGGATCGGCCTGATGGGAGAAGGTGGTGGAGAGACTCTCGGTCATGGCTTCCTGCTTTTCGGCGCGCCCGCCTGATATAGCCGCTCAGGCTGACGCGCCGCTTACAACAACTACTGCTCTTTACTGCAAACCCCGCGTGGTCAGACCGCGCGGCGGACCATCAGCTCCTTGATCTTGCCGATGGCCTTGGTCGGGTTCAGACCCTTCGGGCACACGTCCACGCAGTTCATGATGCTGTGGCAACGGAACAGGCGGTACGGGTCGTTCAGGTTGTCCAGACGCTCGCTGGTGGCCTGGTCGCGGCTGTCCGCGATGAAGCGGTAAGCCTGCAGCAGGCCGGCCGGGCCGACGAACTTGTCCGGGTTCCACCAGAACGACGGGCACGACGTCGAGCAACTCGCGCACAGAATGCACTCGTACAGGCCGTCGAGCTCGTCGCGCTCTTCCGGCGACTGCAGACGCTCTTTCTCGGGCGGCGGCTCGTCGTTGATCAGGAACGGCTTGATCGAGTTGTACTGCTTGAAGAAGTTCGTCATGTCGACGATCAGGTCGCGCACAACCGGCAGGCCGGGCAGCGGACGCAGCACGATACGGTCCGGCAGCTCGCGCATATTGGTCAGGCACGCCAGGCCGTTCTTGCCGTTGATGTTCATCGCGTCCGAACCGCACACGCCTTCACGGCACGAACGGCGGAACGAGATGGTCTCGTCCAGCTTCTTCAGCTTGACCAGCGCGTCCAGCAGCATGCGCTCGTGACCGTCGAGCTCGACCTCGTAGGTCTGCATGCGCGGTGCCGCGTCCTTGTCCGGATCGTAGCGGTAGACTTCGAAAATACGCTTCATTTCTGTGGGTCCTGTGTTCTCTACGATGCGGTGCTCAGAAAGTACGGGCCTTCGGCGGAACGCTTTCCACCGTCAGCGGCTCCATCTTCACCGGCTTGTAGTCGAGGCGGTTGCCTTCGCTGTAGAACAGCGTGTGCTTGAGCCAGTTCTGGTCGTCGCGGTTCGGGAAATCGCTGTGTGCGTGCGCACCGCGCGATTCCTTGCGAGCGGCAGCCGAAATCATCGTTGCCTTGGCCACTTCCACCAGGTTGGCCACTTCCAGGGCTTCCACCAGTGCGGTGTTGAAGACCTTGGACTTGTCCTTCAGGTGGATGTTGTTGGCGCGCTCCGACACTTCCAGGATGCGCTCCACGCCTTCGTCCATCAGCTTCTGCGTACGGAACACGCCGGCATGCGACTGCATGTTCTTGCGGATGTCGTTGGCGACGTCCTGCGTGTACTCGCCCGACGACGTGGCCTGCAGCTTGGCCAGGCGCGACAGCGCGAGGTCAGCGGCATCGGCCGGCAGCGGCTTGTGTTCCTTCTGCTTCAGGTTCTGGGCGATGATGTGGTTGCCGGCGGCACGGCCGAACACCACCAGGTCCAGCAGCGAGTTGGTGCCCAGGCGGTTCGCGCCGTGGACCGACACGCACGAGCATTCGCCGATCGCGTAGAAACCGTTGAGCACTTCGTTCGGGTTGCCGTTCTTCGGCACCACGACCTGGCCGTGGAAGTTCGTCGGAATACCGCCCATCTGGTAGTGGATGGTCGGGACGACGGGGATCGGTTCCTTGATCGCGTCGACGTTGGCGAACTTCATGCCGATTTCGCGGATCGACGGCAGGCGCTTCATGATGGTCTCGGCACCGACGTGGGTCAGGTCGAGCAGCACGTAGTCGCCGTTCGGGCCGCAACCACGGCCTTCCTTGATTTCCTGGTCCATCGAGCGCGACACGAAGTCACGCGGCGCCAGATCCTTCAGCGTCGGGGCATAGCGCTCCATGAAGCGCTCGCCATCCTTGTTACGCAGGATACCGCCTTCGCCGCGCACGCCTTCGGTGATCAGCACGCCCGCGCCGGCCACGCCGGTCGGGTGGAACTGCCAGAACTCCATGTCTTCCAGCGGCACGCCAGCGCGTGCGGCCATGCCCAGGCCGTCACCGGTGTTGATGAAGGCGTTGGTCGACGCGGCGTAGATACGGCCGGCGCCGCCCGTGGCGAACAGCGTGGTCTTGGCTTCCAGGATGTAGACCTCGCCGGTTTCCATTTCCAGCGCGGTCACGCCCAGCACGTCGCCGTCCTGGTCGCGGATCAGGTCCAGCGCCATCCATTCGACGAAGAAGTGGGTCTTGGCGCGCACATTGCGCTGGTACAGCGTGTGCAGCAGTGCGTGGCCGGTACGGTCAGCCGCGGCGCAGGCGCGCTGCACCGGCTTTTCACCGTAGTTGGCCGTGTGGCCGCCGAACGGACGCTGGTAGATCGTGCCGTCCGGGTTGCGGTCGAACGGCATGCCGAAGTGTTCGAGCTCGTACACGACCTTCGGGGCTTCACGGCACATGAACTCGATGGCGTCCTGGTCGCCCAGCCAGTCGGAGCCCTTGATGGTGTCGTAGAAGTGATAGTGCCAGTTGTCTTCGCTCATGTTGCCGAGCGAAGCACCGATGCCGCCCTGCGCCGCCACGGTGTGCGAGCGGGTCGGGAACACCTTGGACAGCACGGCCACGTTCAGGCCGGCTTCCGCGAGCTGGAGGGATGCGCGCATCCCGGCGCCGCCAGCACCGACGATGACCACGTCAAAGCGGCGACGCGGCAATCCAGTCTTGACTGCGACCATTTATTACACCCTCCAGAGAATCTGAGCAGCGTAGCCCGCGCAACCGACGAGCCACAGAATCGTAAGAACTTGCAGCACGAGGCGCACGGCCATCGGCTTCACATAGTCCATCCAGATGTCGCGTACGCCGATCCAGGCGTGATACAGCAGCGACAGGATGGTCAGGAACGTGATGATCTTCATCCATTGATTGGAGAAGAGCCCTGCCCACGCTTCGTACGAAGCGCCGTTCGACAGCAGGAAGGCAATAGCCAGGATCACGGTGAAGACCACCATGATCACGGCCGTGACGCGTTGCGCGAGCCAGTCTTTCAGGCCGTAGTGGGCACCGACGACAAGACGCTTGGGACCGATATTATTGTTTGCCACCTTGATTCTCCTCAGAACAGGCCGTACAGCTTCAGGCCGAAAATCAGGGTAAGCAGCAGGCTGACAACCAGCACGCCGATGGCAGACTTAGCCGAAGCGGGCTTGGTGACGCCAACGTGCACGTCGAGCAGCAAGAAGCGGATACCAGCGCAGAAGTGATGCAGATAACCCCAGATCAGGGCCAGCACAACCAGCTTGACGAAGCCACCGGACAACAGTGCCGAGAACTTTGCGAAGCTCAGTTCGGAGGTAATGCTCTGCTCAAACAGGTACAGAACAAAGGGAAGAAGAAGGAACATCATGGCACCGCTTACGCGATGCAGGATGGATACCTTGCCGGCCCAGGGCAATCGGTATTTCGCGATCTGCGAGATACCGATATTCCGGAATTCCGGCCTGGCTTTGTTGACGGCTTCAGCCATGCGAGACCCCATTTTGCGGTAAACAAAAAACGAAACTGCCATTGCCCTGCATGCAAAGGAATGCATTGGGGCAAATCCATGAGATTTTAGCGCCTTTGTTGCGCGCCGCACCAATAATTTTCAGCTATCAGGCCCGGACCGCCGGCGCGCGACAATCGCACACGACAAGTCGCGATGCGCCAAATCCACCTCTGCCACGCAACAGCCACCGCGATCATGACAATTACCGCAATAATCCCGGCGGCACTCAGCTCAGGTCGTTCTGGTAATAGTGGCGCGTGGTCACATACAGGCCGCGCCGCACTTCGACCGGACGGTCACCATACGTGTACGACACACGCTCGACCGACAGCAGCGGCGACCCGACCGGGACGGAAAGCAAGGTGGCTGCCGTCTCGTCGGCAGCCACCGCGCGAATCTTCTCAGAGGCCCGAATCATGCGGGTACCGAATTCGGCCTCGAACAATGCGTACATGGGGCCCTTCCACTCGGTCAGCTTCTCTGCCGTGAGCCCCTTGAAGTTGGCGCCGAGCAGCCAGATCTCGTCCAGCACGGTCGACTCGCCCGAAAACGTCAGCACTCGGCGGATCTGCACGACGCTGTCGCCGGTGCGGATATCGAGCAGCCGGGCGATTTCGGCCGGCGCGCGCAGCCGCTTGCATTCGAGCACGTGGCTCGCGCCATAATGCGGTTCGCCTTCGTCCGGCACCAGCCGCAGGAAGCGGAACTTGACCACGTCTTCGTGGTGGGTGGTAACGAAGGTGCCCTTGCCTTGCCGGCGCGCCACAAGGTTTTCGGCCGCCAGCTCATCGATGGCCTTGCGCACCGTGCCCTGGCTGACCTTATAGCGCGATGCCAGCTCCATTTCGCTGGGTATCATGTCACCCGGTTTCCACTCGCCCGATTGCAGGCTGCGCGTGATCAGGGCCTTGATCTGCTGGTAAAGCGGACTGAAAGTCGGCGATGGCACGGCATGGACAGCGGTGGAAGGCGGCTGCTGGGAAGACGATGAGGAAGGCGACGGCTGCGCCCCGGCGCCCGAAGTGGCGGCGGCAGAATCCTGCGCTCCGGGTAGGGAAGCGCCGGTCAGGGACGTAGGCAGGGAGGACATAGCCGGATTTCACCACAAAACGGCGAACCCCGTCCAGCCTGACGTTAAACGTCTTATGTCTTATATAAGACATATGAATTGACATCATGGGAGGCCCGGCCTACACTCGCGCTGGTCCACGCCAGCGGCGCGCGTGACGCAGACATGACAGCCGCTCAATCTGGCTAATGCGCCCCGCTTCGCAGTAGACTTACGCTTCGTTGCTTCACCATGACCCGTTGTGGCTACCCTCACCGGCTCCCCCAGTGGCTTTGCCACGTGGTTCCGGCAGAGTGCCGCTCCCCGCTGTGGCGACAACCAGCACGTGTGACGAGCCTCCCCCTACGCGGCACGCCACCCACCGGTTTCCCCCATCTTTTCGTTTGGAGATTTACTCATGGCTAAAGCCCCAATGCGCGTCGCAGTGACCGGCGCCGCTGGCCAGATCGGCTATTCCCTGCTGTTCCGCATCGCCAACGGCGATATGCTGGGCAAAGACCAGCCGGTCATCCTCCAACTGCTCGACCTGCCCCAGGCCCAGGCGGCCGTCAAGGGCGTGGTGATGGAACTGGAAGACTGCGCCTTCCCGCTGCTCGCCGGTGTGGTCATCACCGATGATCCGAAGGTTGCGTTCAAGGACGCCGACGTTGCCCTGCTGGTGGGCGCCCGTCCGCGCAGCAAGGGCATGGAACGCAAGGACCTGCTCGAAGCCAACGCCCAGATCTTCACGGTGCAGGGCAAGGCACTGGACGAAGTCGCCAGCCGCAACGTCAAGGTGCTGGTGGTCGGCAACCCGGCCAACACCAACGCCTACATCGCCATGAAGTCGGCACCGAGCCTGCCGCGCGAAAACTTCACCGCCATGCTGCGCCTGGACCACAACCGTGCCCTGTCGCAGATCGCCGCCAAGACCGGCAAGCCGGTGGCCTCGATCGAGAAGATGTTCGTGTGGGGCAACCACAGCCCGACCATGTACGCCGACTACCGCTACGCGACTGTCGACGGCAAGAGCGTCAAGGACATGATCAACGACCCGGTGTGGAACAACGACGTGTTCCTGCCGACCGTCGGCAAGCGCGGCGCCGCCATCATCGAAGCGCGCGGCCTGTCGTCGGCTGCCTCGGCTGCCAACGCCGCCATCGACCACGTGCATGACTGGGTGCTGGGCACCAACGGCAAGGTCGTCACCATGGGCATCCCGTCGAACGGCGAGTACGGCATCCCGGCCGACACCATGTTCGGCTACCCCGTGACCTGCGCCAACGGCAAGTACGAAATCGTCCAGGGCCTGGAGATCGACGACTACAGTCGTGAAAAGATCAACATCACCCTGAACGAACTGGAAGAAGAGAAGGCCGGCGTGCAGCACCTGCTCGGCTGATCCTCGGATCCTGTCCGCATAGGAAACCGGAGCTCCGCAACGATTCACGAATCGGCGCGGGCTCCGGTTTTTTGTATTGGGCCCCTACCCTCGATCTGTTTCCGGCCCATCCCGCAACCCATTCCCACTGAAATCCAAGTGCATCCCTCCGAGGTCTTGTTCCAGGGCGAAGCCATCCCCATCCAGTTGCCGGTGTGCGACCACTACGCGGGCAGCGAAAAGCTGATGCTCAAGTCGCTCGCCCTGCAGCAAGAGCTTGGCCCCGTTTTCGACATCACGTTCGATTGCGAGGACGGTGCCGCCGTCGGCCTGGAGCGCGAGCACGCCGAACTATGTGCAAGCCTGATCAATGGCCCGCTCAATGCCTACAATCGCGTGGGCGTACGCATCCATGACCCCGCCCATCCGTGCTGGAAGCAGGATGTCGACGTGCTGGTGCGCGCCGCAGGAACTCGACTGGCCTACGTCGTCGTACCCAAGGTCACCGACGTCGTCGAAGTCGCCCGCGTGACCGACCACGTCAACCAGGCAGCCCGCGCGGCAGGCATTGCCCGTCACATCCCGATTCATGTGCTGATCGAGACGCACGCGGCGCTCGAGCAAGCATTCGACATCGCTTCGCTGGTGCAGGTGGAATGCCTGAGCTTTGGGCTGATGGACTTCGTCTCGGCCCACCATGGCGCCATTCCGGGCGAGGCCATGCGCTCGCCGCAGCAGTTCGAACATCCACTGGTCCGCCGCGCGATGCTGGAGATCTCGGCAGCGTGCCACCGCCACGGCAAGGTGCCTTCGCATAACGTCAGCACTGACGTGCAGGTGCCCCAGCGCGCGGGCGATGATGCGCACCGCGCGCGCAGCGAGTTCGGATACCTGCGCAAGTGGAGCATCCACCCGGGACAGATCGAGCCGATCGTCGCCGCGTTCCGACCCGGCATCGAGGAAATCGGCGCGGCCAGCCAGATTCTGCTGGCCGCCCACGAAAACAACTGGGCCCCGATCCGTCACGACGGCCAACTGCATGACCGTGCCAGCTACCGTTACTACTGGTCGCTGCTGCAACGCGCTCACGCCACCGGCACGCCGCTGCCGAAGAACGTGGCCGAGTTGTTCTTCGACTAGTCCGCGGCCCGCCCTGCACGCGCACAACAAGCATCCGGCATACACCGATTCCAAAGGAGAACAGGATGTCCGCAGCCAATCACACCACCCCGGCAGACGCTCCGCAATCGGCGGGGCCGAAGCCCAAGAAGTCCGTTGCCCTGTCGGGCGTGACCGCCGGCAATACCGCGCTGTGTACCGTCGGCCGTACCGGCAACGATCTGCACTACCGCGGCTATGACATCCTGGACGTGGCCGATGCATGCGAGTTCGAGGAAATCGCCCACCTGCTGGTCCACGGCAAGCTGCCGAACAAGGCCGAGCTGGCTGCGTACAAGACCAAGCTGAAGTCGCTGCGCGGCCTGCCCGCCAACGTCAAGGCCGCGCTGGAATGGGTGCCTGCCTCGGCCCACCCAATGGACGTGATGCGCACCGGCGTGTCGGTGCTGGGCACCGTGCTGCCCGAAAAGGAAGATCACAACGCCCCGGGCGCGCGTGACATTGCCGACCGCCTGATGGCCAGCCTCGGCTCGATGCTGCTGTATTGGTACCACTACAGCCACAACGGCCGCCGCATCGAAGTGGAAACCGACGACGACTCGATCGGTGCCCACTTCCTGCACCTGCTGCATGGCGAAAAGCCGTCAAAGCTGTGGGAACGCGCGATGCACACCTCGATGATCCTGTACGCGGAGCACGAGTTCAATGCATCGACCTTCGCCGGCCGCGTGATCGCCGGCACGGGCTCGGACATGTACTCGGCCATCTGCGGCGCGATCGGCGCACTGCGCGGCCCGAAGCACGGTGGCGCCAATGAAGTGGCCTTCGAGATCCAGAAGCGCTACGACAGCCCGGACGAAGCCCAAGCCGACATCACCCGCCGCGTCGAGAACAAGGAAGTCGTGATCGGCTTCGGCCACCCGGTGTACACCATTGCCGACCCGCGCAACCAGGTCATCAAGGAAACCGCACGCAACCTGTCGAAGGACGCAGGCTCGATGAAGATGTTCGACATCGCCGAGCGTCTGGAAACGGTGATGTGGGACATCAAGAAGATGTTCCCGAACCTGGACTGGTTCAGCGCCGTGAGCTATCACATGATGGGCGTGCCGACCGCGATGTTCACGCCGCTGTTCGTGATCGCGCGCACCTCCGGCTGGGCTGCGCATATCATCGAACAACGCATCGACAACAAGATCATTCGTCCGAGCGCCAACTACACGGGCCCCGAAGATCTGAAGTTTGTACCGATCGGCAAGCGCAAGTAGTTGGCATGTGAGGCCCCGGCACCTGAGGCGCGGCATGTGAAGCGCGCCTCCGCCACATTCACGCAATACCGTCCGGATTATGTAACGAAAGGACAGGCTGCTTGTGCTGCTCCGCAAATCGTAGAGAATAGCGGCGGAATCTTGCCCAGGCCCCGGAGTCTTTGGGGCTTGCCAGACCATAAAGACACAAACCCTGAAAGGTTATTCCCATGAAAAAGCTCATCCTCGCTGCGTGCATCGGCGCGTTCACCTTTGGTACCGCCAGCACCGTGATGGCCCAGGAACCGGCCAAGAAGACGACCACCAAGAAGGCGCCCGCCAAGAAGAGCAGCAAGGCAGCCCCGGCCGAGACCGCCTCCACGCCGACTGGCGAAAAGTGGCAGTGCGAACTCGGCAACGTGCTGTACATCTCCGGCAACATGCTGCGCGATGAAGTGCTGACCGTGCACTGGCAAGGCCGCGACTACAAGCTGCCGCGCCAGTCCACCGTGACCGGCGCCGACCGCTACTTCGACGCCCGCTCCGGCCTGGACCTGGTGGTGATCCCGAGCAAGGCCATGCTGTTCAACAAGAACCTGGGCCAGCGCCTGGCCGACGAATGCCAGAGCGCCGAGATGCAAGCCGGCGCCGCTGCGCCGACGCAAGCCGGCGGCTTGCGTGCGCCGGTGACCTCGCCGCTGCTGGCCGCGCCGCCGCAGCAACCGCAATCCGATGCCACGCAGCAGTCGGCGGCACCGAAGCAGTAAATCCGGCAGTTCCCCGGTCCAGCTCGTTCGGGGCCGGGCCCGGCTTGCCATGCTGGCGGGGAATGGTTGCCGGCATGGCGGTCATGGCGCGAACACGGCGTTCGCCGGCCCGGCGCTGGCGACCCGCGAGCGCCGCAGTTAGAGTATCGGTGCGCGGCCGACATCGGACCGCGGTGCTCGCCGTGGCAGCGCACCCAGGGGTCAGGTCCGAGTCAACGCCACTGCATCATTCCTCGCTAGGTTCCTCGATTGGAGTATGGCAATGCCCCACAATCTCAATAAGACGCTAAAAGAATTCAAGATCGGCTCTTCAGGCAACGGCCAGTTCTATTCCCTGCCCCAACTGGGCGAGGAGCTGAACGTGCCGATCGAACGCCTGCCGGTATCGATCCGCGTGGTGCTGGAGTCGGTGCTGCGCAATTGCGACGGCAAGAAGGTCACCGAGGAACATGTCCGTCAGCTCGCCAACTGGAAGCCGAACGCGGACCGCGTCGACGAGATCCCGTTCGTGGTGGCGCGCGTCGTGCTGCAGGACTTCACCGGCGTGCCGCTGCTCGCCGACCTGGCCGCCATGCGCAACGTGGCCGAGAAGATGGGCAAGAATCCCAAGCAGATCGAGCCGCTGGTGCCGGTGGATCTGGTCGTCGACCACTCGGTCCAGGTCGACCACTTCCGCGAGAAGAAGGCGCTCGACCTGAACATGCAACTGGAATTCCAGCGCAACAACGAGCGCTACCAGTTCATGAAGTGGGGCATGCAGGCGTTTGACACCTTTGGCGTGGTGCAGCCGGGCTTCGGCATCGTGCACCAGGTCAATCTCGAATATCTGGCGCGCGGCGTCCACAAGAAGGACGGCGTGTACTACCCCGACACCCTGGTCGGCACCGACAGCCACACCACCATGATCAATGGCATCGGCGTGGTGGGCTGGGGCGTTGGCGGCATTGAAGCGGAAGCCGGCATGCTGGGCCAGCCGGTGTACTTCCTGACGCCGGACGTGGTCGGCGTGGAGCTGACCGGCCGCCTGCGCGAAGGCGTGACCGCGACCGACCTCGTGCTGACCATCACCGAGATGCTGCGCAAGGAAAAGGTCGTCGGCAAATTCGTCGAATTCTTCGGCGAAGGCACGGCCAGCCTGGCGCTGCCGGACCGCGCCACGATCGGCAACATGGCGCCCGAGTACGGCGCCACCATGGGTTTCTTCCCCGTGGACGAGAAGACCATCGATTACTTCAAGGGCACCGGACGCACTGAAGAGGAAATCGCCGCGTTCGAAGGCTATTTCCGCGCGCAGAACATGTTCGGCATCCCGAAGTCCGGCGAGATCGACTACAGCAATGTGGTCAAGCTGGATCTCGGCACCGTGGCGCCGTCGCTGGCTGGCCCGAAGCGTCCGCAGGACCGCATCGAGATCGGCAACGTCAAGAGCACGTTCAGCTCGCTGTTCAGCAAGCCCGTGGCCGAGAACGGCTTCAACAAGGAGGCGGCCGAACTCGATCGCACCTACAAGACCGCCGACGGCATCGACGTCAAGAACGGCGACGTGCTGATCGCCGCCATCACGTCCTGCACCAACACGTCCAACCCGAGCGTGCTGCTTGGCGCCGGCTTGCTGGCCAAGAAGGCCGTGGAAGCCGGGCTGACGGTGGCGCCGCACATCAAGACGTCGCTGGCGCCCGGAAGCCGCGTGGTGACCGAGTACCTGAAAGCCGCCGGCCTGCTGCCGTACCTGGAAAAGCTGGGCTTCGGCGTGACCGCCTACGGCTGCACCACTTGCATCGGCAATGCGGGCGACCTGACACCGGAACTGAACGAGGCCATCGTCACGAACGACCTGGTCGCGGCCGCCGTGCTGTCGGGCAACCGCAATTTCGAGGCGCGCATCCATCCGAATATCCGCGCCAACTTCCTGGCTTCGCCGCCGCTGGTGGTGGCCTACGCCATCGCAGGCAATGTCACGCGCGACCTGATGACCGAGCCGGTCGGCAAGGGCAAGGGCGGCAAGGACATCTGGCTCGGCGATATCTGGCCGAGCTCCGAGGAAATCCACGCGCTGATGAAGTTCGCGATGGACGCCAAGACGTTCAAGGGCAACTACGAGCAGGTCAAGAAGCCGAGCAAGCTGTGGGGCGCGATCAAGGGCACCAAGGGCCAGGTCTACGACTGGCCTGCGTCGACCTACATCGCCGAGCCGCCGTTTTTCCAGGACTTCAGCATGGAGCCGTCCGGCGCCACCGCGAGCGTGCGCGGCGCACGCGCGCTCGGCGTCTTTGGCGATTCCGTGACGACCGACCACATCTCCCCGGCCGGCTCGATCAAGGACACCTCCCCTGCCGGCAAGTACCTGCTGTCGCATGGCGTGCTCAAGGCCGACTTCAACAGCTACGGTTCGCGCCGCGGCAACCATGAGGTCATGATGCGCGGCACGTTCGCCAACGTGCGCATCAAGAACCTGATGATCCCGCCCAAGGCCGATGGATCGCGCGTCGAAGGCGGCCTGACGATCCACCAGCCGACCGGCGACGAAATGTCGATCTACGACGCCGCCATGAAGTACATCGCCGAAGGCACGCCGACGATGGTGTTCGGCGGCGAAGAGTACGGCACCGGCTCGTCGCGCGACTGGGCGGCCAAGGGTACGCAGCTGCTGGGCGTGAAGGCCGTGATCGCGCGCAGCTTCGAACGCATCCACCGCTCCAACCTGGTCGGCATGGGCGTGCTGCCACTGCAGTTCAAGGGCACCGACAGCGCACAGACGCTGGGCATCACGGGCAACGAGACCTTCGACATCGAGGGGATCGAAGGGGACCTGAAGCCGCAGCAGGATTTGGTGCTGGTGATCAACCGTGTCAACGGTGACGTGCAGCGCGTGCCGGTGCTGCTGCGCATCGATACGCCGATCGAGGTCGACTACTACAACCACGGCGGCATCCTGCCGTTCGTGCTGCGCCAGCTGCTCGCCGCCTGAACCGGCTGAAGCAGTACAACGCCGCCCGCCAAGCCCGGCCTACGCCGGGTATGGCGGGCGGTTTTCATTGCGGAAACGTGACGCACCAATCACATTTCGCCATCGCTTGCATGTAAGTTCCACGCAAGCCAGTGCTGCCACACTGTCCATCACAAGAATGGCGCTCAGCGCCCCGGGGAACGGCGGTCCGGCCATCGCGCCCCACCCCTCATGACAGGAGACACCATGGTCAAGATCATCATCGCATTCGTTGTCGTCGCCGGCGCCGCCTTCTATCTGCTCAGCAAGGGCGGCGGCGATGTGTCGATGGGCGGCGAGCAGCACGGCACCGAAACCCACGCCCCGGCCGCGCCCGCGCAAAAGTAAGCGTTTGCAGGAAATGCCGGCCGTGTCGGGCTGGCATCATTCCTGTCAACGCAGCGAGTAGAATACCGTTTTACGCAAAAACGGATAATTTCTCTCTATGGCAGGTTTTCGCCCCAAGGCTTCCCCCCGTCTTTCGCCCGATGCCGAGCGACTGGTGGCCGATGCGCTCGCACTTGACGCATCGGGCAGCCGCATGGAGGACGCATACTGGGAACGGCGACTCTCGCAGCGCCTGGGCCGGCTGCTGAAGAACGGCAGCCAGACCGCGCTGGACGCGGCGCTCGAACACCTGTTCAAGCACAATGCGGACGCCTCGGACGTGCTGGCCGAACAGGCCGAGACGCTGGCTGAATCGGCCATGGTGGAAGTCGACGGCGTGCGCTATGACGCCCTGCTGGTGGCTGCCCCCATCCTCGCGCATACGCGTTACGCGATTCCGTCGGGTTCGCTGAAACCGGATCTCGCGCAGACCCTGGCTGTGCACCTGCAGGCGCATGTGCTGGCCACCGGCACCAAGGTCGCGCTGTCGCCGTACCTGTACAGCATCGACCAGCTGCCGCGCACGCACAGCGACACCTTTGCGCTGACCCACAAGCTCGCGGCTGCCGCCCTGAGCGGTACCGTGCCGAAGGTGGACCTGCGCGACCTGCCTGAGACCGCGCCGATCCTCGCCGATCCTCGCTACCTGCTGGCCGTGGTCGTCGCGCCGCACGAACAGGCATTGTTCCGCTGGCAGGAAGATGCCAAGGAACACCACGCCGAGCGCTCGACCTGCCTCGAGCAGTGGCGCAGCCAGGTGCAGGCCACCGTGGCGCTGCTGTTGCCGGGTTGCGAGTTCGAGCTGCTGCTGCCGGATGCGTTCTTCCTGTCCTGCCGCGAGTCCGACAAGAGCATCCGCCCGCTGACCGTGCGCGCGGCCGTCAACTATCTGAGCGGCACGCTGGACGTTCCCGCCGGCCAGCTGGCGGCAGTGGTCGCGGCGTTCGGCGAGGAAGTGGTGGAAGAGTATCGCGTCGGCTTCACCATGCGCGGCGAGAAGGATGTGATCTACGGCATCGTCTGGCCCGTCTATGGCCGCGAAGCCGGCGAAGTCGATGCCGACGAAAAGGGCAACCCGCTCGAGCAGATCTGCGAGGAACTGCGCAACGCCGGCGTCGAGGACATCTTCCGCCACGCCGCGTTGTTCGATCCCGAGTACTGCGAAGACTGCGGCACGCCGCTCTACGCGGACCGCAACGGCGAGATCGTCCACGCCGAGCTGCCCGAAGACGCGCCGACACAGCAGCCGCTATTCCACTGACACACTGAGGCGGAACGGCGCCACGGCGCCGCTTCAGCACCCATGCAACGGCCCGCACTGCGGGCCGTTGTGCTTTCCGCTTACCGCTGGGCCACGCAGCGCCAGAGGCCGTGCCCTGAAGCCGCATACTTGCGCTCGAACGGCGTCATGGCAGTTTCAGGCTGCCATGCCTCGGTCGCCGACGGCCGGCCCAGCATGCCCAGCGCCGTCACGAACTCGTCGACGTAGATCTTCCAGTTGCTGCGGCACTCGAGATAATCGCCACAGGCCGCCAGCGCGGGAAAGACCGCATGCCCTTGCCAACGCCGCCCAAGATGGCCGATTTTTGGCCAGGGATTGGGATACAGCACATAGTGCCGCGCCACCGGCACGCCATACTCCTCCAGCAGGCGCCACACATCGACCAGATCGGCCCGCGCCCAGCAGAAGTTGCCGGGCATGGGCGCATCGCCCCACCAGTCCTTGCCGGCGCCAAGGCGCTTTTCCGACTGATCCACGCCAATCACGAAATGGTCCGGGAAGGCCGTGGCCAGGCGCAGCGTGCTTTCACCCACGCCGCAGCCCGCGTCGAGGATCAGCGGCACGTCGCCGGCCTGCCGCCAGCGCGCCAGTGCCTCGTCCAGCGCACGCCGGCTCACATCGCCGATCGGCTTGCGGAACGGCTCGGCAAGATGGCGCGTCACACGCGCCGCGAGATGTTCGTGGATGTCGGACTGCGCCGAGACAATGGTGGGGGAATTGGCAAACATGGCCGCCATTTTACCGGCGCCAGTCACCCGCATCTGACCGGAAAGCCTGCATGGATGTCGTTTTGCCGGCACAATGCGGGCAAATTGCCTGACAACTGCCTGAGAACCGCCCATGGCCGCGCGCCCTCCTCGCCCGCGGCCGCCCGGGCCAGCATGAGGAGCCTAGCGCCATGAATTCCCGCCGCCCTTCCATCGTTTCCGGAGCCGCCCGCGCCGCACTGCTGTGCGGCGCCTTGTTCGCGTTGTCGCCGGTTGGCAGCGCATACGCCGAAGACCTGCGCATCGGCCTGGCGGCCGATGTCACCTCCATGGACCCGCACTGGAACAATGCCGGGCCGAACAACGCCATCGCGCTGCATATCTTCGAGTCGCTCGTGTTCATGGACAAGAACGCGCGCTATATCCCGGGCCTTGCCCTGTCGTGGAAGCCCGTCAACCCGACCACGTGGGAAATCAAGCTGCGGCCGAACGTCAAGTGGCACGACGGCTCGCCGTTCACGAGCGCCGACGTCAAGGCATCGCTCGAGCGGCCCGAGAAGCTGACCAACAGCCCCGGCTCGTTCACGAGCTATACCAAGCCGATCGCGCGCATCGACACGCCCGACGCGCTCACGGTGCGGCTGACCATGAATGTGGCCAACTATGCCAACCTGGCCAATGACCTGAACAGCGTGCCGATCATGCCGAAGAAGATCGCCGCCACGCTGACACAGGCCGATTTCGATTCGGGCAAGGCCATGATCGGCACCGGTCCGTTCAAGTTCGTACGCTTCGCGCGTGGCCAGGAGATCGTGATGGCGCGCAATCCCGACTACTGGGGACCGAAGCCCGAATGGGACCGCGCGATCTTCCGCATCATCACGGACAACGGCGCCCGCACCTCCGCCCTGCTCGCCGGCGATGTCGATGTGATCGAAAGCGTGCCCGCCGCCGATGTGGCCAAGCTCAAGCAGAATCCGAAATTCCGCATCGAACAGACCGTGTCATGGCGCACGATCTTCTGGCAGATGGATCAGTCGCGCGACAACTCGCCCTACGTCACCGACAAGGCCGGCAAGCCGCTCGGCAAGAACCCGTTCAAGGATGCGCGCGTGCGCGCGGCCATCTCCAAGGCGCTCAACCGCGACGCGATCGTCAGCCGCATCATGGAAGGCCTGGCGGTGCCGGCCTCTTCACTGGTGTCGCCGCAGATCTTCGGGCACCCTGGGACCAAACCCGACGCCTACGATCCGGAAGGCGCGAAGAAACTGCTGGCTGCCGCTGGCTATCCGAACGGCTTCGGGCTGACGCTGCACGCGACCAACAACCGCTACCTGAACGATGCCGCCGTGGCGCAGGCCACCGCCAGCATGCTCACGCGCGTGGGCATTCAGACCAAGGTGGAAACCATGCCCGTGGCCGCGTATTTCACTCGCGCGCGCCAGGGCGACTTCTCGTTCGAGATGCTGGGATGGGGCTCTGCTGCGGCCGACGTGGCGCTGCGCTCGATCACCGGCACGCCTGACGCCAAGACTGGCTACGGCACTTGGAACTGGGGCAAGTACAGCAACCCTCAACTGGACAAGCTGATCGAGAAATCGCTGACCACCGTGAGCAGCGACAAGGCGCGCGAGGACAACGCCAAGGCCGCCGCAAAGTTCGCGCTCGACGACCACGCGGTCATCCCGTCGCACAGCCAGCTCGCCATGTGGGCGATGAAGACCGGCCTGAAGTACGAGGCGCGCACCGACGAGTGGTCGCTGGCGCAGTTCTTCCACAAGCAGTAACGGCCGCGAGCCCGGAGCCTTGCTCCGGGCGGCGTACCGGACGGGTTCAGATCACCAGCTTTTCTTCCTGCCGCGCATTGGCGGCACGCAGCTTCTTCACCCAGTCACGCGCGGGCAGCTTGGTGTTTGTCTCCACCACTTCGGCGCGCGCTTCCAGCGTTTCCCACGACACGTCGATAGCCGGGCCGTTGAAGGCGAGCGCGATGACGTTGCCGTCATGCACCTCGGGGAACACCAGCACGCGATTGTCGAAGGCATCGCAGATGCGCTCGATATTCTTCGGGAAGCTGTCGTGGTCGCCGAACAGGTTGATGGTCATCACGCCCGGCGACTTCAGGGTACGACGGCAGGCACGGTAGAAGGCGGTGGTGTCGAGCACCGGGCCACGCGCCGTGGCGTCGTACAGGTCCACCTGCAACGCATCGATCGACTCCGTGCTGGTGGCGTCCATCACAAAATCCCAAGCATCCTGCTCGCGCACGCTGAGGCGCGCGTCGTCCTCGCGCAGGCCGAACATGCTGCGGCCGGCAATGATCACCGCCGGATTCAGCTCCACCGCGGTCACGCGGGCCCGCGCGAAATGCCGGTGGCTGAACTTGGTCAGCGCCGCGGCGCCGAGCCCGAGCTGCGCAACGTGAAAGTCCGGTGCCGACGGCGACAGGAACAGCAGCCAGGCCATCATCTGCTGCGCGTATTCGAGTTCAATGGCGTCAGGCTTGCGCAGGCGCATCGCGCCCTGTACCCATTCGGTGCCGAAGTGCAGGTAACGCACGCCGTCCATTTCGGAAAACGTGACGGGGGCAAAGCGCGGCGTCATGCGCTTTTCTTCCTTGACCGGGCGTTCGCCGCGAGTACGGGTGCCCCGCGCGGGGCGGCGCGAGGCGACGGCCTCGATCGATTTGCGTTTCAGTAGGGTCATGTCTTGCTTGTTCGGGCGGGCCACCAACAGCCAGCGCAGGAAAGCCGCGATTGTGACAGAAACGCGCGCGATCATTGTCCGGCGCCGCCGGGAACGCCGGAACCGGCCATTGCCAGCCCGGCCACCGCGTCGGGAGTCAACACCGGCTCGCCCTTGACCGCACGCCCGATCAGCGCATCCGCGACGTCCACGGCAATGCGCTGTTCCTGGTACCAGTCATCGTCGTAATACGTCGTCGCGTACCGCTCGCCGCTGTCGCAGAGCAGCGTGACGATCGCGCCGGCCTGCCCCGCCGCGCGCATGCGTTGCGCGAGGTACAGCACGCCGACAAAGTTGGTACCGGTCGATCCGCCCACGCGCCGCCCGAAGCGTTGCGCCAGATAGCGCATGGCCGCGAACGAGAGCGCATCGGGCACCTTGAGCATCGCGTCGATGCACGTCGGGATGAAGGACCGCTCCACGCGCGGGCGGCCAATGCCTTCAATGCGGGACCCTGTGTCGAGCGTCAGAGTCGGATCGGGCTGGCCCGCCAGGCAACCCCCAAAATAATCGAAGAACACCGAGTTCTCCGGATCGGTACACAGGATGCGCGTCTGGTGCCGCCGGTACGCCACGTAGCGGCCCAGCGTCGCAACGGTGCCGCCCGTGCCGCCGCTGGCCACGATCCACGCGGGCACGGGATGCGCTTCCTGTGCCATCTGCTTGAAGATCGACTCCGCGATATTGTTGTTGGCCCGCCAGTCTGTCGCGCGTTCGGCGTAGGTGAACTGGTCCATGAAGTGCCCGCCCGATTCGCGCGCGATGCGGTGCGACTCGGTGTAGATCTCCGACGGATTGGCAACGAGATGGCAGCGCCCGCCGTAGAACTCGATCGCCTCCACCTTCGCCCGCGACGTGCCCGCGGGGATCACGGCCACGAACGGCAGCCCGAGCAGGCGTGCGAAATACGCCTCCGAAATCGCGGTCGAGCCGCTGGAGGCCTCCACTACCGTGCTGCCCGCGTGCAGCCATCCGTTGCACAACGCGTAAAGGAACAGCGAACGCGCCAGCCGGTGCTTGAGGCTGCCTGTCGGGTGGCTCGATTCGTCCTTGAAGTAGAAGCGGATATCCGGATAACCCGGCAGATCCAGTGGAATCAGGTGGGTATCGGAAGACCGGTTGAAATCGGCCTCGATCCTGTGGATCGCTTCGTGGGTCCAGTCCGAATGCGGCATGGCACTTCCCCCGGGGAACAACACTGCGGATGGCGGGCCGGGCGGCAGACGGCCCGGAACTGTGGGGCGAGCCGCCATCGTACAGGAAGTGTCGTGGCGTTCCACTGTCGCCACGCCCAAACCCAGATGTAACAGCCCTTGATCTTCATTTAACCAATGCGTTAAATGATCTCATGCCAAACCCAGACGACCCGCTCTCCACCATCTTCGCCGCCCTGGCCGACCCGACGCGCCGCGCGATTCTTGCGCGGTTGTCGGAGAGCGACGCCCCGGTCAGCGAACTGGCGCGCCCGTTCGATATCTCCGCCCCGGCCATCTCCCGGCATCTGCGTGTGCTGGCCGATGCCGGACTGATCGAGCGGGAAATCAACGCACGCTGGCGCATCTGCCATCTGCGCCCCGGCGCATTGCGCGATGCGCATGGCTGGCTGGAGACCTATCGCCAGCTTTGGGAAGGCAATCTCGACAGGCTGGTGGCCTTCGTCGAGCAAACGGAAACCGACACCGCTGTTACCCACCGAAAAAAGGTTCATCGCCGATTTCCGGGGAAGGCTGCTCGGATCTTGAGGAAGAAGTAATGGTCATCGCGGAAGCCATAGGCCATACGCTTGATCACCTTGATCCGATTGTT